>CAXTHM010000069.1:0-19514 GCA_964244115.1 uncultured Thermomicrobiales bacterium | reverse complement strand
GCCCGACCCCGTCGAGTCGCCCGACCCCGTCGAGTCGCCCGACCCCGTCGAGTCGCCCGACCCCGTCGAGTCGGCATTCCCGACGGCCAGTCAATCCGCTTCGGCGTCGGCCAGCGAGTCGCTGACGGCATCGCCATCCGCGATCGAATCAGCGAGCGACGCTCCGTCAGGCTCCGCCAGTGCCTCTCCTTCGGCAACCACCTCTCCGAGCGACGACCCGTCGACATCGGCATCAGCCTCGCCCTCGCCGGCGGACTCGGCTTCACCGGCAGCGTCGAAATCCTCGAGTCCGTCGCCATCTGCAACCGGCTCCCCCGACCCGTCCCCTGGCGCCTCGGCCAGTCCGTCGTCCGGACCGTCCAACGCGTCGTCACCGCTACCCAGTACCGCGCCGTCTCCCTCGGACCAACCGACGGTCGAGCTGCGCATCCAGGTCGAGGATGCCGATGGCGACCCGCTCTCGCCGGTCTGCCTGACCTGGAACCCGGACGCCGGCCCGACGGTCAGCGGCTGTGACCTCGATGGCGTCGTCAACGCCCTCATGGCGGCCCAGGCGACCGGTGACGCCGGGACTGTCGTCCTGACGGCGACGCCGGGAGCCGGAACGCTCTCGCAGTCCGTCACCGCGGCGGGCTTCGTCCCGATCGCCCCCCTTCGCCTGATCCTAGATCCGGACCAGCCGGTCTCGACGATCACGCTCGTCAATCAGATCGCCGACGTCGCGTCGCCGTCAGCCGAACCATCGGAGACCGCGTCGGCATCACCGGTGGCGGTGGCGTCGAGCTCCGCGTCCGCGCCGTCGTCTGACAACCCATCCGTCGAGCCGTCCCGGTCGTCGGTTGCGTCGAATGGCACCGGTTCCCTCGTATCGAGTTCATCGAACGCGGCGATCACGACGCTGCCAGACACGGGGGGTGGGGTTGGTCCGACATCCACCCTCCCGCTCCCGGCGATCCTGCTGGCGCTGTCGCTGCTCCTGACCGCGATCGTCCTGGCGTCCCGCCGGTTGATGGCGAACCCGGCTCGCCGACGCTCGCGATGACGATTCATCTGATTCACGCCGAATCCGGGTAAACGGTCGGTGGACCCGTGCCCCCTCGGTGGCGGAGCAGACCGCTCCCCCAGCCCCTCTCCGGCTCATCTGCTCGCTCACCCGCTGACGCGGCTCTCGCTTCGCTGCGGCTCCCAGGTGCCCAGAGAGGGGAGCAATACGCACCTGCGGTCACGCACCAGGCGTCAACCCGGATTCCGTATCACGCGGTGGCTGACCGCCCGTGAAGGGGTAGTTGGCGGCGGGTCCAGTCGGGACCGGAAAGCGGGCAAGGCGTCTCAGCGGCCATTCCCGGCGAGGTTGATCGGCGCAATCTCGGACGTGTCGATCAGCACCCTGGAGACGCTGCACATGTTCGGCTCGATGTGGCTGGTCATGGCGTTGCCCGCCCGCTCGCCGTCCCGGGTGGCGATCGCATCGACGACGGCGCCGTGCTCGTCCGGGATCGCGATCACCCGGTCCCGGACATGGGACAGCTGCGGCAGGTACAGCACCTGTTCGAGCTCGTCGAGCAGACCGCTGACGTTCTCGGTCAGGCGATCGTTGCCGACGGTCTGGGCAAGGGCGAGGTGGAAGCGATTGTTCGCCTGGCGCTGCGCACCGAGGGTGTCCTGGCTGTCCGGCCGGACGCAGGCGGCGTTCAGCGAACAGAGTTCGGCGATCTGATCGTCGGTGGCGTGGTCAGCGGCGAGCCGGGCCGCGGCTGGCTCCAGCACCATCCGGAATCCGAAGACATCGGCCGTCCGCTTGAAGGTGATCGGCGCAACGACGTAGCAACGGCGTGGGACAACCTCGACCAGCCGGTCGTGGGCGAGCCGGATCAGTGCCGCCCGGACCGCCGCCCGCCCAATCCCGTGGACAACCGCCAGGGTGCCCTCTGAGATCTCCTCGCCAGGCAGCAACGTGAGCTCAAGCACGGCACGGCACGGCCCGACCTAGGACGTCATAGGACTGCTCGTTATCGGCTCGGGCCCGTTCAAGTTCTCCTCCTACACCCCTGGCCAGGCGATCGAGCTGGACGCCAACCTCGACTACTGGGGCGAGGGACCGTACCTCGACCGGCTGATCTTCCAGATCATCCCGGACGCCAACACCGCCTACCAGGCGCTGCTCAACGGCGAGATCGACGCCCAGGTCGCGCCGAGCATGCCGAATGCCGAGATCCCGAGCGCCCAGTCCAACCCGGACCTGATCGTGGCCGAGAAGGCCTACCCGAGCCCGTACTACATCGGCTTCAACGTCACCCGGCCGACGTTCTCGACGCCCGAGGTCCGTAAGGCGATTGCGCAGGCAATCGACCGCGACCAGATCGTCGCGACCGCGCTCGGCGGCTACAGCGCCCCGGCGACGACGTACTACCCGCCCGCGATCGCCTGGGCCTCCAACCCGGAGCCGGACGCCGCCACGCCGGCGATGGACATCGACGCCGCCAACGCCGCCCTCGATGCCGCCGGCTTCCCGCTCAACGGTGACACCCGCTTCTCGCTGGACTTCCTCCACTTCAACGCCTCGCCCCAGTACGTCGACGTCTCGACAGTGCTCCGGGAGCAGCTCTCGGCGATCGGGATCGACGTCAACCTGGTCTCGCTGGAGATCGGCGCCTGGGCCGAGCGGCTCGAGGCCGGCGACTTCGACCTGGCGCTGATCGGCGGCTTCCAGGGGCCGGACCCGGCCAACCTCTGCGCCCGGATCGGCGAGGGCGGCGGCGTCAACTTCTGGGGCTATGTCAACCCGGAGATCGAGACGCTCCTCGACGAGGGCGACCAGGCGATCGGCCAGGACGCCCGTGCGCCGTACTACTACGAGATCCAGCGGATCCTCGCCACCGACGTCCCGATCATCCCGCTGGCCGACTACATCGCCTACATCCCCTACGGCGCCAACGTCAGCGGCGTCAACTTCGACCCGAACGACCCGCTCTCGCTCCAGCAGGGGCTGAACCGCTACACGCTCGCTCGCCGCGCCGAGTAGACCAGCGATCGATCGTTGCGTGGTAGCTGAGCAGACCTCTCCCCCGGGGAAGCCACTGAGCCCTGGCAGACCAGTAGGAGTTCTTCCGTGGGGACGTACATCGGGCGGCAGTTGCTCACCATCATCCCGACGATCCTGCTGTCGGTAGTGCTCAACTTCGCGCTGCTCCACGCCGCCCCCGGCGATCCGGCCCGGATCTACGCCGGACAGGACAGCGCCAGCGAGGAACAGATCGCGGCGATCCGGAAGGACCTCGGTCTCGACCGGCCCCTGCCAGTCCAGTTCGTCTCCTACGTCGGCCAGCTGGCCCGGGGCAACCTGGGCGACTCGCTGGCCTACCGCGGGCAGTCGGTCTTCAACCTGATCATGGACCGGCTGCCGGCCACCCTGCTCCTGACCGGGACGAGCGCCATCCTCGCCTTCGTGATCGGGACGCTGCTCGGCGTCGTCTCGGCCCGGAAGATCTTCAGCGCGACGGACGTCTCGCTGTCGGGGGTGAGTTATGTCCTGTTCGCTCTGCCATCGTTCTGGCTGGGCCTGCTGATGATCCTCGTCTTCTCCTCGCAGCTCGGCTGGTTCCCCACCTCCGGGATGGAGAACGTCCGGGCTAGTTACGAGGGGATCGATCGCTGGCGGGACATCGGTCATCACCTGGTATTGCCGATGGCGACGCTGACCCTGGTTCAGATCCCGATCTACTACCGGATCACCCGCTCCAGCGTCGCCCAGCAGCAGCAGGAGGACTACATGACGACGTTCCGGGCGACCGGGATGCCGCGGGGCCGGATCTTCCGGACCTACGCCCTCCGCAACGCGCTCCTGCCGACCGTGACCGTCTTCGGCCTCAACTTCGGCTTCGTCTTCACCGGCGCGGCGCTGGTCGAGATCGTCTTCTCCTGGCCGGGGATCGGGCGGCTGACGCTGGACGCGGTCTTCCGGCGGGACTTCCCGCTCCTGCTCGGGATCTACCTGATCCTGGCGATCACCGTCTCGCTCGCGATCCTGATCACCGACCTCGTCTACGCGCTGCTCGACCCGCGGATCAGGCTGCGCTGATGATGGACCCGAACCTCACCGTCGACGACGCCCCGTCCGTCGCCCGGCCGACCACGACCAACCGGCTCCGGTCGCTGGCCCAGGGTTGGGGCCTGTTCACCGAGAGCCGCTACGGCCCGATCGGGCTCGTCATCCTGATCCTGATCGCGGTCGCCGCGATCTTCGCGCCGCTGCTCAGCCCGAGCGACCCGTTCGAACTCGGGGCGGCGCCGCTGACCCGACCGGGCGTGGACGGGCACCCGCTCGGGACCGACAACCTCGGTCGGGACGTGCTGTCGCAGATCCTCTACGGCGCCCGGCTGTCGCTCGCGGTCGGCCTGATCGCCGCCCTGATCGCCGGCCTGCTCGGGATCGTGATCGGCAGCGTCTCCGGCTTCTACGGCGGCTGGGTCGACCTCGTCCTCAGCCGCCTCACCGACATGTTCCTGATCGTGCCGACCTTCTTCCTGATCATCGTCGTCGTCGCGACCTTCGGCAGCAACATCTACTACGTCATGGTCGTGATCGGCCTGACCTCGTGGCCCGGCAACGCTCGCCTGATGCGCTCGCAGGCGCTGGCGCTGCGGGAGCGGACCTTCGTTCAGGCCCTGACGGCGCTCGGGGAGAGCCGCGGCCGGATCATGTTCCGCCACCTCATCCCGAACGGCGTCCAGCCGGTGATCGCGAACAGCTCGCTGATCGTCGCCGGCGCGATCCTGACCGAGGCCGGCCTGTCCTTCCTCGGTCTGGGCGACCCCAATCAGGCGTCGTGGGGCCGCATGATCTACGACGGCCGCTCATATCTAACGACCGCCTGGTGGACCTCGATCTTCGCTGGCGTCGCGACCGTCATCACGGTCATGGCCTTCTACCTGATCGGCGACGGTCTGGCCTACGTGCTCAACCCCAAGGGACGGCGGGCCGGACGATGACAACCGATACCACTACGGCGACCACGCCGCTCCTCGACCTGCGGAACGTCAGCATCGACTACCGGGCCGGCGGCGGCACCGTCCAGGCCGTCCAGGACTTCTCGCTGGCGATCCCGGCCGGGCGCTCGGTCGGTCTTGTCGGCGAGAGCGGCTCCGGCAAGTCGACGGTCGCGGCCGGCATCCTCAGGCTCCTGCCGGACAACGCCGCGATCACATCGGGATCGGTCGTCTTCAACGGCACCGATCTCGCCCGGCAGTCCGAATCAGCGATGAACCGGACCTGGCGCTGGCGGCAGCTCAGCACCGTCTTCCAGCGGTCGCTGTCCGCCCTCAGCCCCGTCCACCGGATCGGCGCCCAGCTCCACGACGTCCTCGGGATGCACGAGCCCCGCCTGAGCGAGCGCGAGCGGAGCCAGCGGATCGACGATCTGCTCGCCGCCGTCCACCTGCCGGCGCGGGTGCTGCGGGCCTACCCGTTCGAGCTGTCGGGCGGGATGATGCAGCGGACCATGATCGCGCTCGGGCTGCTCTGCAACCCGCCGTTCCTGATCCTGGACGAGTCGACGACGGCGCTCGACGTGATCACCCAGGGGCAGATCCTGCGGGAGGTCAACCGGCTCCGCGACGTCTTCAACCTGACGCTGATGGTGATCTCGCACGACGTCGGCGTGATCAACGCGACCGCCGACACCGTCGCCGTCCTCTACGCCGGCCAGCTGATGGAGGTTGCTCCCCGCGAGCGGTTCTTCTCGGCGCCGGCCCACCCGTACTCGCAGGCGCTGGTCGCCTCCGTCCCACGAGTCCACGGGCAGACCGGTCGCCTGGCCGGGATTCCCGGATCACTGCCGGACCTGCGCAAGCCGCCGGCCGGCTGCCGGTTCGCCCCGCGCTGCCCGCACGCCACCGAGCGCTGCACCGTCGCACCACCCCCGCTCTACCAGGTCGCGCCGGGTCACACCGTCCGCTGCGTGCTGTTCGACCAGTACCCGGAGGTGCAGGCGGGATGACGACCGACGCCGCGATTGGCACGACCACGCCGCTCCTCGAAGTGATCGGCGCCCAATGCCTGTACCCCGTCCGCCGCTCGATCGGCGACGTCGTCCGGCGGGAGGACCACGCCGTCCACGCCGTCGACCGGGTCTCGTTCACGCTGCGCGACGGCGAGATCCTCGCCCTCGTCGGCGAGAGCGGATGCGGCAAGTCCACGACCGGTCGGCTCCTCGTCCGCCTGGAGGAGGCGACCGGCGGGACGATCCGGTTCCGGGGGCAGGACCTGTCCGGCCTCTCGGGCAAGGCGCTCAAGGCGTTCCGGCGGGAGGCGCAGGTCATCTTCCAGAACCCGTTCGAGGCCTTCGACCCACGGCTGACCGTCCGGGCGTCGCTGCTCCAGGCGCTGGAGATCCACGGGATCGGGACGTCCGCCGAGCGCGAGCAGAGGATCACGTACGCCGTCGAGGCGTCCGGGCTCCGGCCAGCCGGCAACTTCCTCGACCGCTTCCCGCACGAGCTCTCCGGCGGCCAGCTCCAGCGCGTCGTCACCGTCCGGGCGATGCTGCTCGAACCGGCGTTCCTGGTCGCGGACGAGCCCGTCTCGATGCTGGACGTCTCGGTCCGGGCCGAGATCATGAACCAGCTGCTCGACCTGCGGGACGAGCGCGGCATGGCGATCGTCTTCATCACCCACGACATCGCCGTGGCGCGGTACATGGCGTCGCGGGTGGCGGTGATGTACCTCGGCATGTTCGTCGAGACCGGCGAGACGGCCGATGTGATCGACACCCCGCGCCATCCCTACACCCGGGCGCTGCTCTCGCACACGCTGCCGGCCGGGGACGAGCCGACGACCGGGGAGCCGATCGAGATCAGCGGCGACCCGCCGACGCCGGTCGACCTCCGGCCCGGCTGCCGCTTCGCCGGCCGCTGCCCGTTCGTCTTCGACCGCTGCCGCCACGAGACCCCCGTGTTGCAGGTCGTCGAGGGCCGGCAGCAGGTGGCGTGTCATCTGTACGACGCGGCGTCGTAGCCGTCGCGGCGAAGCTTGCGAGCCAGTCGCAACCGGTTGGTGGCGGAGAATGTCCTCCGGCGATGCAGGTTGGTGGCAGAGCAGTCCCCTCCCCAAACCCCTCCCCGGCTCCCGGTTCGCTCCATCGCCTGAAGGCGATTTCGACTCACCGGTCCCGGAGAGGGGCTTCATGCTGGTCGCGCAAGCGCTCCTGGGATCATGAGGCGGCACGATCGTAGGGGCGACGCTTGCGAGCCCGGCCGCCGCAGCGGCCATCGCCCCGCGGGGCGATAACGGTGGTCGCCAAACGGATCGTTCATCTCGATTCAGGAAGCCCGATCCGTTCATGGTCGGGTCTGGGTGAACACGATCTCTACCACGTTGACGTGGCGTGGCATCCTGTAATCCGGGTGTCGCAATCGGCGCGACCGCGGCACCCCGGCCGGGCACCGTCGCCGCCTGGCCCTCGACGGCGGGGTGAGCCGTCTACCGCAGTACCGCCAGCCCAAGAGGAGACAGCCGCCGGTGCGGTTGTTGGCGGACGGGGCGCCTGTCGGAAACGACTCACAGTCGATCTCGCGCGCTGACCGCGGATCGCCGGGCGCACCTTTCACCCGATCCCGCGCCAGGGACGAACACCATGACCCGTTACGAGATCCATGACTCGGTCGGCACCCGTGTGCCGATCTGGAGCTGGCTGCCGCCCGACGAGATCGAGCCGGCCGCCCTCGAACAACTCCACACCGCCGCAAGTCACCCCGACGCGGCCCTCCGGCTGGCCGTGATGCCCGACTGCCACGTCGGCTTCGGCGTCACGATCGGCTCCGTGCTGCCAACCACCGACGCCATCCTGCCCAACGGGGTCGGCGCCGACATCGGCTGCGGCATGTCCGCCATCGCCACCGGCGTCCCGCTGGACGACGAGACGATGGGCCGGGACTTCTGGCGGGCGTGGTCTGGCTCCGTCCGGCGCGGCGTGCCGACCGGGTTCGAGACCCACAAGACCGGGCAGCCACTCGGACCGCTGGACCGCCCGCTGCGGGCGACTGCCCTACAGCCCGTCCTCGCCAGCCGGGGCGCGAAGCAGCTCGGCACCCTCGGCGGCGGCAACCACTTCCTCGAAGCGCAGGTCGACGAGGGCGGTCAGCTCTGGCTGATGGTCCACTCCGGCAGCCGCCACACCGGCCTGCGGATCGCGAAGCACTACCACGACCTCGCGGTCGGGATCGCCGAGCGGCGGGCACGACAGGAGCCGGCCGACCTGGCCGCGCTGCCGCTGGACGACCAGACCGGCCAGGACTACGTCCACGACATGACCTGGGCGACGGGATTCGCGCTCGAGAACCGGCTCCGGATGCTGCGGGCGATGGTGGAGACCCTGTTCGCCCAGCTCGAGCGGGCGAAGATCGACGTGCCGGCGCTCGACCTGGCCGGGCACATTAACATCCACCACAACTTCGCCCGGCTGGAGCGGCACGAGGGCCGGGAGGTGATGGTCCACCGCAAGGGGGCGACGAGCGCGGCCGCCGGAGAGATCGGCATCATCCCCGGCAGCATGGGTGCGCCGTCGTACATCGTTCGCGGCCGCGGCAACCCGGACGGCCTGATGTCCTGCTCCCACGGGGCGGGCCGGACGATGAGCCGCAAGGCGGCGCGGGAGCGGATCTCGCCGGCCGCCTTCGCCACGTCGATCGCCGGGACGTACTCGAAGCCGTCGCCCGGCATCCTCGACGAGGCGCCCGGCGTCTACAAGGACGTCGAAGTGGTGATCGGGCGGCAGCTCGACCTGATCGAGATCGTCCACACGCTCCGGCCGCTGATCACGGTGAAGGGGGACAGCCGGGCGCGGGACGACTAGCGAGATACCCCATCTCCAGCGAAGCGAGACTCCTCTCCATCCGCGGATGGAGAGGAGCTCTTCTGTGGTTGCGCCGACAGGGCACGCACTGCGGCGTGACCGCGTAGTGAGCAGGGGCAGCGACGTGAGGACCATATCCCGACACTGGGTCGCCCTCGGGTTCTCCATCGCAGCCCCCCCTTCGCGACGTCGTCGCCTGCGCCGAGTCCCTTCAGGGCTGGGTCTGGATGGCCCGGACCGATTCCGACACCGGCAATGCCCCCCACCAGGCACCGCCGGACACGATTCGCGGTCGCGCACCGTCGGCGACGGTGCCAGATGCGGTCTCCGGCGGGCGGACCCGCTCGACGCATCCCGAAGGGGGAACGGACCCGTTACAGCGTCGGGAGATCGGGTCGGCAACGGCCCCGCCCAGACCCCGGCACCGTCCGACGCGATCCGGCGGCGGGTCATCCGGGTCCGCTCGCTGTCATGGATCGTCCGCTGACCCGACGATCGCTCGACGAAGCCCATGCAGACGGCCCACCCCTTGCTCGGAAGGGTGGGCCGTCTCGGTTCGCGCTGATGATATCGGGAGCTAGACGGCGCCGACCAGCTGGCTGCGCTCGGCCTTGAGGGCGCGAGCGGCGTTCATCTGCTCGGTCCAGAAGACCAGCTCGTCGAGCACGGCCGTAGCCTGGCGCTCCTCGGCCTCGCCGAAGCGGTAGTGACCCTGGTCGTCGAAGTTGAGGTAGAAGTTCGGGATCACGATCTGCTCGCGGAGATCGTAGACCTTGAGTTCGGCCAGGATGGCGCGGAGGTGCTCGACGGCGCGGGTGCCGCCGGAGATGGCGCCCCAGGAGATGAAGCTGGCTGGCTTGAAGTTGTACTCGACATAGGCGTAGTCGAGGGCGTTCTTGAGCGCCGCACTCGTGGAGTGGTTGTACTCCGGCGTCGCGAAGACGAAGCCGTCCAGCTCGGCCAGCCGGGCGCCGAAGGCCTGGGCATGGGCGTTCTGGACCGGGGCGTAGACCGGAGAGACCGGCTCCTCGAACAGCGGCAGATCGAACTCGGCGAGGTCGACGAGGACGAACTCGGCGTCGCCACGCTTGTTGGCGAAATCGAGCAGCCAGTTGGCCGCCTGGATGCTGAAGCGGCCGGGTCGGGTCGAGCCGACGATGATGCCGATAGTGGACATAGGGAGAACTCCTCTGCGCGACAGGCGAATGGTTGAGATTCGCAACGATGACTAACTATACGTAAGCAATTGGAGGTCGGCAACTACCCGATCGGGCAGGAACGGCGCCGACGTTAACCCTCCGTCGTGCCGTCGGCACCACTGGCACCGTGATTGCACGGCCGATCTGACGATACGAGTTCGACGCGAGCACCTAGAGGAGGTCTCCCATGTCCGACGACAACAGCCCCGGCGATGGCCGCAAGAAGTACTCCGACATCGGCGGCCCTGAGGCCCGGCACGCGCAGACGCACGACGTCGCGGTCGAGCAGCGGACCAACCCGACCGGCCCGGCCCCGTATGACCCGACCTTCGATGAGCAGCTCGCCCCGGACCTGGCGGCCTTCCCGCAGGCCTCGCACGGTGACGACAGCCATTCGGCCGCCGACGACAAGACCGTTCAGGCAAACCTGAACCAGCTCAACGACGCCGACCTGGCCCGGCTGTCCGTCCTCGCGGACGGCACCCAGCTCCAGCAGGGCAGCGTCTACCTCGACCTGAACGACATGGGTCGCGGCCCGTTCAAGGCGATCGGCGGCGAGCACACGGACCCGAGCAACCGCGTCATCGCCAAGAGCGAGACCGACTACGAGATGTGGAACCAGCTCGTCGGGCAGGACGAGACGGTCGAGATCGACCGACCGTAGGCGGTTGACCCCACCCCAAACCCCTCCCCATCTGCGGATGGAGAGGGGCTTTTCGTTGTAGCGGAGAAGGCGGTTGCTGCTCCCTTGAAGGTCATCCAAGATGAATGTCGAGATGATAGCCAGCAAGAAGTCCCTTCTCCACCGCAGTGGGAAGGGGTCGAGGATGGGATCTACGTCGGATCGGACGACGGCCGATCGATGGGTGGGCCTCCGTCGGACGCTAGCTGTCGGCGCGTGGACGATGCATGATCGAAAGCGGTCACGTCGACCCGGTGAAGAGTCGCTGGACCAGAGACCGGTCCATGGCGACACCGATCGGTTGCCTACAGAACCATCGTTCGGATTAACGTCTGGGTCTCCATGGGACGTGGCGACTCCCGACCGCCGAGGCGATGAGGAGCCTCCGGCTCTATCTCCGTGTTCGGCTAAGCGCTACGCGATGTCGATGATGTCCGCGATGACGAGGGGGTTGCTGATCTCGGCGCCGAAGCCGTTGGTGCCCACTTCCAGTCCCTCGACGGTTCCGTAAACAGTGACGTAAGTTCCTTCGAACATACCAGTCGTGTCACCGTCGTAAGCGATCAGGATTGCTTGCTCAACTCCGTCCGGTCCAACGACGTAGACCTGAATCGAGGCCGCAGCCTCAATTGACTGGTCCTCTCCGAAGAAGAACACGTATCCAGGAGGAGCGACCTGAATGTTGAAGATCTGCCCACTGAAGGAGACCTGATCGCCGATGAAGTTGCCAGGCCGGATGCTGAGTTCACGGATATCAGGGATGACCGGATACTCGGCCCGGACCTCGGCGGCACCCGGCGTCGGGGTCGGCGCGACGGTCGGCTCCGGACGCTCGTCACCATTGAATCCGGTGCATTCGCCCCAGAGTCCGGTCTCGTCGTCCTCGGCCTGCTGCCGGGTCGCGTCGAACCAGGCAGCGAGGCGTTGGTCGCCCTGCCCGTCGAAGCTGGAGTCGGCCAGACCGGCGGCAATCAACTCGTGGTTGATCAGCGTCCGCTCGCCGCCCTCGTCCCGCCAGAGCAATCCGGTCACGGGATCGTCGCCCGTTCCGGCGGCCCGCTCCAGCGTGACTGTCCCGTCGACAAGCCCTTCGAGTTCGTCGATCGCCTCACTGCTGAAGCAGGCGCCCCGCTCCGGCGTCTCGGCACCGAGCAGCGCGACCGTGGTGTCGTCGTCGAGGGTCAGCGTGCCATCATCATTGACGTTGTCGACCGTCACGTCATCGAGCTGCGGCTCACGGACATCGCCCAGGTCCGTCAGATCGACCTCGGCCTCGATGGCATCGTTCAGCGGCAACTCGGAGCCGAAGATCAGCACAGGATCGTCCGAATCAGCCGCGAGCTGGAAGGCCAGAGCGACCCGCGCCGTCGCGTCCTCGTCGATCTCGTCGCCGCCATCGCTGATATCGAGCGCCGCCGCCGCCGCCCCGGAGCCGTCGGCATCGATCGTCCCGTCGGCCGCGGCGACATCGCCATCGACCGAGATCCCATCGACCGACGCATACCCTTCCAGGCCATCGAAGACGACCGGGTAGAAGCCGTTCTCGGCCTCGCCCGTCACCTCCACCGTCGCGGAGGAGGAGATGCCGAGGAAGCTCCGCCCCACCGTCGCCCCGGCCGGCATCCCGGTCAGGATCAGGGCGTCCAGCGCCGGACCCTCGCGGAGATTAAGGTCGGTCAGGACCGTCCCGGTCGCTCCGGCGGTGTCTCCACCGGTCGTGCCAAGGGTTAGATCATCCAGCGGCAGCTTCCCTGCTTCGCCAGTCCAGTTGGTCACATCAGCGACGACCAGCAACCACTCCCCCTCGGGAAGCCGGTCCAGATCCGCATCGCTGATCGACACGCCTTGCGTCGCAGCTACGACCTCGACCCGCCAGCCCGCATCGGCAATGATCGAACCGTCCCACGCACCGTCACCGGATTGGGCCCGGCTCCCGGCCGGTAGCAGCGATGTCGCCAGGGTCCCGAACAGCACCAGTACGACCGCCAATCGACGAAACATGTGTTCCTCCTGCCCCGGCCACGACGTGGCGCAGCCGGATCTCCTGTCGAGCCCCGATATGACTCAGGTGGGTGTTCCGGGGAAGGCGAGCAAATCCGACAGCACCTTCGTACGCGCGTCCGACCGACAGATCCTGATCCAGGCGTCCCGAGGGGAAAGGGTCCGACGCTGGCTGGTATAGTCCCCACGCCACCTCTCCGGAACGACCGCTCCTACCCCGTTCGGGACCGACCACCGTGCAGCCACCCCCGCCCGACCAGCCGGAGACCCCGACCCGTGGCCCTGCATCGCGGCACCCGGCCGTCCGGTTCCTCCGGCCGGCGATCGTCGTCGCGGTGCTGCTCCTCGTCGTCGTCACGCTCTACCGCCAGGGGCGCTCGATCGACTGGGCCGAGACGTCCGCCCAGCTCCGGTCGGCGAACGTCTGGTGGTTCGGGCTCGGGCTCCTCGCCTTCCACGCCGGCTTCCTGCTGCGCTGCTCCCGCTGGCGGGTGCTGCTGACGGGCGCCGAATCGCACGAGCAGGTCGCCGCGGCCGATCGCCTGCCCTTCCACTCGATCGTCGGGATCATGTACCGCGCCTGGTTCGTCAACACCGTCACGATCGCCCGGGCCGGCGACGCCTACCGCGGCTACCTGCTCAAGAAGCGGTCGGGCGCGTCGTTCTCGTCCTCGATCGGCACGATCGTCTCCGAACGGATCGTCGACGTCATGGTCCTGGCCGTCCTGCTGATCTCGTCGATCCTGCTCGCCTTCCATCAGCACCTGCCGCGCGGCGTCCCGGCGATCCTCGCGCTCAGCGCCGTCCTCGCCATCGCCGGACCCGTCAGCCTGCTGTTCCTGCACCGGCTCCAGCCGCTGATCCTGCGCCGCCTGCCGGCCCGGGTCTCGGGAAAGGCCGGCGTCGTCATGGCCGCGATGATCGCCTCCGTCCGGCGGATGCCGCTCCTCGTCCTGCTCTCGGCTGGCGGCTGGCTGGGCGAGACGCTGATGCTGCTCTTCGTCGCCCGGGCGATCGGGATCGACCTGCCGATCACGCACGCCGCGACCGTCGCGCTGCTGACGGCGCTGCTGACGACGCTGCCGATCACCCCCGGCGGCCTCGGCATCGCCGACGCGGGCATCATCTTCCTGCTCGGCACGGTCAGCATCGCCTCCGGCCCCGCCGCCGCGATCGCGATCCTGGCCCGGGTGATTACCTTCGGCAGCGTCGTGCTGATCGGCGGCCTCTGGTCGCTCCTCGGCGCCGTCCGCGAGCGCCCCGGCGCCCCGGCCATCTTCCGGCCCGTGACAAGGTAATCACTCGATCCCGTCAGCGTGTCCCAGACGATTGACGGTCCCTCAGCGACCTGCTAGCGTCCCCCGCGTCATGTCCTGGAGTCGGCTACGGCTCCCCTCGCCGGACACCTGCGGAGCCGCAGCGCAGCGAGAGCCGCTCTCGGCGGGTGAACGAGCGGGGGGCCAGTGCGCGGTCGGGGGAGCGGTCTGCTCCGCCACCGCCTCACTCCAGGCATAACCCGCTCACCACGCAGAGATTCACGGTGGAAGGACCACGCGTGTCCCAACCCAACGGCTCATCGTCGAGCCCGGCCAGCACCATCCGCATCGGCGCGACGGCGACCTGGCTCGCGATCGACCTCGGCGCGGAGAGCGGCCGGGCGCTGACCGGCCGGTTCGACGGCGAGCGGCTCACTCTGTCCGACGTCCACCGGTTCCCCAACACCCCCGTCCAGCTCCCCGATGGGCTCTACTGGAACACCCTCGCCCTCTACCGGCAGGCGCTCGCGTCGATCCGCGCCACTCTCGCCGACGGTCCAATCGATTCGGTCGGCATCGACGGCTGGGCGGTCGACTACGGGCTCCTCGACCGCGGCGGCGCCCTGCTCGGCAACCCGTTCCACTACCGCGACCCCCGCTTCGGCCCGATGGTCGCCGAACTCGACCGGCGGGTCGGGCCGGCGGAGCTCTACCGGCTGACCGGCATCCAGTCCCTGCCGATCAACACCACCTGCCAGCTCCTCGCCCGGTCCGGCAGCCCGACCCTTGCCGCCGCCGACCGCCTGCTGCTGATCCCCGACCTGCTCCGCCACTGGCTGACCGGCGAGGCGACCGCGGAGATGACCAACGCCAGCACGACCCAGCTGCTCGGCGCCCAGACCGCCCGCTGGGATCGGTCTCTCGCGGCCACGATCGGGATCGACCCCGCCATCCTCCCGCCGCTGGTCCCGCCGGGGACCGCCACCGGCCGGATCACCGGCCCGGCCGCGGCCGACCTCGGGGCGGCGGTGCCCGTCGTCGCGGTCGCCAGCCACGACACCGCCTCGGCGGTCGCGGCGATCCCGACGACCACCGACACGTCCGGCTACATCTCCAGCGGGACCTGGTCGCTGGTCGGGGTCGAGCGCCGCGAGCCGACGCTGAACGAGGCGGCCCGCATCGCGAACCTGACCAACGAGCGCGGCATCGACGGGACGTTCCGGCTGCTGAAGAACGTGATGGGGCTCTGGCTGCTCCAGGAGTGCCGCCGGGCCTGGCAACGCGACGGCCACGACCTCTCCTACAGCACCCTCCGCGACCTCGCCCGCCTCGCCCCGGCCTTCGGCCCCGTGATCGACCCCGACGACCCGCGCCTCCTGGCCCCTGGCGACATGCCGGCCCGCGTCCGCGAGCTCTGCCGGGAGTCCGGCCAGATCGCACCGGGGTCGCCCGGCGAGATCACCCGCTGCATCCTCGAGAGCCTCGCCTGCGCCTACCGCGCGGCCTTCGACGCGATCCGCGACGCGACCGGACAAGCCATCACCGTCATCCACGTCGTCGGGGGCGGCGCCCGGAACGACCTGCTCTGCCAGCTCACCGCCGACGCCACCGGACTGCCCGTCCTGGCCGGTCCGGTCGAGGCCACCGCGATCGGCAACCTGCTCGTCCAGGCGATGGCCGCCGGCCGGATCGGGTCGCTCCGGGAACTCCGCGAGGTGGTCGCCCGGTCGACCGTGATCGAGCGGTACGATCCGTCCATCGATGACGAGACCCGGCAGGGCTGGCAGGAGCTGACCCATCGCTACCGACAGCTCCGGGATCGGCACGACGCGACCGACCCGTCAGCGCCGCAGACCACGAAGGGGGCACCCCGATGACGACGATGCACGGCCAGGCGGCCGACGCCTACGCGGTCCTGACCGACCGCCTCACCGCCAGCGGTGTCGATGTCGCCGCCGTCGAAGCGCACCTCCGCGCGCAGCGGATCGAGACGCCGTCCTGGGGCTACGGCAACTCCGGCACCCGCTTCCGCGTCTTCCCTCAACCTGGCACGCCGCGGACCCCCTTCGAGAAATTCGCCGACGCCGCCGAGGTCCACCGGCTGACCGGCATCTGCCCATCGGTCGCGATCCACATCCCCTGGGACCGGGTCGACGACTTCGGCGAACTGCGGGGATACGCCGCCTCGGTCGGGCTCGGGATCGGCGCGATCAACCCGAACCTGTTCCAGGACGCGGCGTACCGGCTCGGCAGCCTCTGCCACCCCGACGTGGCAATCCGCCGACGGGCAACCGATCACCTGCTCGAATGCACCGCGATCGCCCGCGAGGTGGGCTCCGACCTGATCACGCTCTGGTTGGCCGACGGGACCAACTACGCCGGGCAGGACAGCTTCATCGAGCGCCGCCACCGCCTGATCGACGCCCTCCGGGAGCCCGTCGCCGCCCTCGGCGAAGGGCAACGGCTGCTGGTCGAGTACAAGTTCTTCGAGCCCGCCTTCTACCACACCGACCTTGCCGACTGGGGCATGGCCCTGACGCTCTGCCAGCGGCTGGGCGACAAGGCGGAGGTCCTGGTCGACCTCGGCCACCACGCCCCTGGCGTCAACGTCGAGCACCTCGTCGCGCTGCTGCTGGACGAGGGCCGGCTGGGCGGGTTCCATTTCAACAACCGCAAGTACGCCGACGACGACCTGATCGTCGGCAGCGTCAACCCGCTGGAGCTGTTCCTGATCTACGTCGAGCTGACCGGCGCCGACCCCGCCCGGACGGGCCAGGTCGCCTACATGATCGACCAGAGCTTCAACATCGAGTCGAAGATCGAGGGGATGCTGCTCAGCGTCATGAATCTCCAGGAGGCGCTGGCGAAGGCGCTGCTGGTCGATCGGCCGGCGCTGGCCGCGGCCCGGGCCGCCGGGGACGTCCTCGGCGCCCACCGCACCCTGCTCGATGCCTACCAGACCGACGTCCGACCCTTGACCGCGAAGGTCCGCCGCGACCTCGGCGGCGCCGACGACCCGATCGCAACTTTCCGGGCCAGCGGCTACGCGGCCAGGGTCGAGAACGAGCGGGCCGGCGGCACCGCGATGAGCTGGACGTAGCACGACGAGAACGTTTTACCGGCGAGGCACTCGACCCCGCTGCCACCGTAACTCCCCTCTCCGGGCGTGAGCGCCACAGCGCGAGACGAGCCGGAGAGGGGCCGGGGGAGGGGACTGCTTCGCGACCCGATCGCTTTCGAGCCACACCTGACACTCCGTCCCACTTATCAGAATCCGGAGAACCCGCCAATGCCAGAAAACACGCCGCCGCCGCTCGCCCACCCCGTCACCGATCGCTGGGACGCCGACCATACCGCCGGACTGGGCGCTCTCGGCCGCCTGGCCTACCGGTCGAACCTGCTCGGCGCCGACCGGGCGGTCGCCAACATCGGCGGCGGCAACACCTCGACGAAGGTCATCGAGGACGATCACCTCGGCCGCCCGACCCTGACCCTCTACGTCAAGGGCTCCGGCAGCGACCTGGCCACGATCGCGCCGGCCGGTTTCGCGGGCTTCCGGCAGGACGAACTGCTGCCGCTGATGCGGCGCGATGAGATGGACGATGCGGCGATGGTGGACTACCTGGGCCGCTGCCAGGTGGACCCCGCCATGCCGCGCGGCTCGATCGAGACGCTGCTCCACAGCTTCATCCCCGCCCCCTGCGTCGACCACAGCCACCCGGACGCGATCAACATGATCTGCTGCGCGACCGACGGCGAGCGGCTGGCCAGGGAGTGCTTCGGCGAGGCCGCGATCTGGGTGCCGTACATCCGGCCCGGTTTCAGGCTCGCCCGGCAGGTGGGCGAGGCCGTCCGCGCCCGACCAGCCGCCACGATGGTCCTGCTCGATCGCCACGGCCTCGTCACCTGGGGCGAGACCGACGCGGAGGTCCACCGGCGGACCCTCGACGCGATCGACACCGCCGCCGCCTTCGTCAGCGCCCGGACGGCAGGCATGGCGCCGTTCGGCGGCACCGCCCGGGAGCCGCTCCCCGCGCCGGACCGGCTGGCGCTGCTCGCCACGGTCCTGCCGACCCTGCGCGGCCACCTCAGCCGACCGCTCGACGGCACCGACGCCCGGCACGAGGACGGCCGCCGCGTGATCCTGCCAAAGATCCTCAGCGTCGACATGTCGCCGGACACGCTCGCCTTCGCCACCGGGCGGACCTCGGCCGCGCTGTCGCAGGTCGGCGCCGCCTGCCCCGACCATCTGATCCACACCAGGTCGCGGCCCCTCTGGGTGCCGTTCGATCCCGCTCGGGATGACGCCGATGCGCTGCTCGCCCGGATCGCGGATGGCGTCAGCCACTACCGTTCGGCGTACGCCGACTACCACCGCCGCCACGACGACACGGACGGCCCCGAGGCGGCCCCGATGGCTGACCCCAACCCGCGCGTGATCGTGATCGAAGGCGTCGGCCTGATCGGGGCCGGCGCCAGCCGCAAGGCCGCCGACCTCTCCCGCGACCTCTCCCACCGCGCCATCGCGGTCATGGCCGGCGCTGAGGCGCTGGGCGGCTTCGCCTCGCTGA
Source organism: uncultured Thermomicrobiales bacterium (assembly GCA_964244115.1). Taxonomy (GTDB): domain Bacteria; phylum Chloroflexota; class Chloroflexia; order Thermomicrobiales; family UBA6265; genus CADCWK01. Next base: position 956 of record CAXTHM010000069.1, on the reverse strand, counting down.
CGGAGGCCGAGAGCCACGCCGTCGAGTACTGGCCGCTGGAACGCTACAAGCTCTCGCTCGCCCCGCCGCCGCCCGAACTCACCGGCCAGGTCGCCCTGATCACCGGTGGGGCCGGCGGGATCGGACGGGCCGTCGGGCGGCGACTGGCGGCGGCCGGCGCCTGCGTCGTCGCGATGGACCTCGACGGTCCCGGCGCCGAGGACGCCACCCGTGACTACGGCCGCAGCGGTCTCGGCGTCGTCGCCGACGTGACCGATGAGGTCGCCATCGCGGCCGCGTTCCAGGCGGCGGTGCTGGGATTCGGCGGGGTCGACATCGTCGTCTCCAACGCCGGGCTGGCCTCGTCGGCCCCGATCGAATCGACCTCCGTCGCCGAGTGGGACCGCAACCACGATGTCCTCGCCAAGGGCTATTTCCTCGTCAGCCGCGAGGCGTTCCGGGTGATGCGGCCGCAGGGGATCGGCGGCGGGCTCGTCTTCATCGTCTCCAAGAACGCCATCTACGCCGGCCGGAACGCCGCCGCCTACAGCGCGGCCAAGGCCGCCGAACTCCACCTCGCCCGCTGCCTGGCCGAGGAGGGTGGCTCCAGCGGCATCCGGGTCAACATCGTCAATCCCGACGCCGTCCTCCAGGGCAGCCGCATCTGGGCGTCGAGCTGGCGGGCCGAGCGGGCCGCCGCCTACGGGATCGCCCCGGAGGCGCTGGACGGCCATTACCGCGCCCGGACGACCCTCGGCGTCAACATCCTGCCGGACGACATCGCCGAGGCCGTCGCCTTCTTCGTCAGCGACCGCTCCGCCAAGACGACCGGCAACATGTTCAACGTCGACGGCGGCGTCCCGGCGGCCTTCCCGCGATAGGAGCGGATCTCTTGGTCCTTGTCGGTCGCGAGCGGCCGGCCCCACCCCCCGACCCCCCTTACTGCCATACAGTTTCCCGTCTGAGGGCATCGGCCC
>CAXTHM010000068.1:0-19684 GCA_964244115.1 uncultured Thermomicrobiales bacterium | reverse complement strand
ACCTTGGCGGCCTCGTCGCCGTAGGGGGCGATCCGGTACTGGCCGGTCGCCTCCTGGCAGCCCTCGCCGCTGCCGGGCTGCGATGTGCCCGGCGGCGCTCCCTCCGGCCGGATCAGGACCGTCGGGGCCGGCCCGAGCACCGTCAGCGACGCGGGCCCGGCCGCAGGCGGGCAGACGACGGTACTCACCATCATCGTCCCAGCCGGGAGATCGAGTGCCCCCGGCGCGACGTTCCGGACGACGGTCAGCTCGACTGGCCGGCGAGCAGCGGGATCGCTCGGGACCGTGATCGCCGCCGATCCACCGGGCAACCCGGACTCGACCCCCGGGTCGTCGCTGAACTCGGTGACGAAGAACGGCCGGTCGATCGGTGCATCGGCGACCGCGATGCCGTCGATCCCGGTCGTCTGGTCGTCATACAGCTGCGACGGGTTGTCGTTGTCCAGCAGCAGGAACTCCATCTCGTCGACGGTCGCGCGGCGGCACTGCGCCTGGTCGCGTGCTGGCTGGTCCAGACCGGGCAGGTAGTCGTAGATCCCGGCCCGGCTCTCCGAGACGCAGATCATCCCCTGGATCGTGATCGGCTGGCTGGTCGCGGTGGCGGCCCCTGGTGTACCACCGCTGGTCGGCGTCCCGATCGGGTCGCCGGGGAAAGGCGTGCCGTCCTCGCCGCCGCTGCCGAAGACCTGGAAGACCCGGATCGAGATCGGCTCCCGCAGGTCGGCCCGCGCGTTCAACCGGTAGATCGGGGACAGGTCCTGCCGGGTGATGGGTTGCCCGGCAGCCACGATGGCGAGCACGAACGGCCGCCCGACCGGCACGATCGCGTTGGCATAGCCGTCCGGGCCCGTCTGGACGCTGTCGTAGCGGGTCGTGAGGCTGGCCGGGTCGGTCACGACGAGCGTCAGCTCGTCGGACCGGGCCACCCGGCAGGAGGCGGCCGGGTCCCCCATCGACGGGTTTCGGCTGTAGACGACCCGGTCGACGCCACCGGGGTCGGCGCAGACGAAGCCGAATAGCGAGACCGTATCCGTCCCCAGGGCCGGAGCCGGCGGGGGGGACGGAGATGCGGATGGGACCGGCGATGCCGACGCCGACGCCGAGCGGGACGCACCGGCCGATGGCGGGTCGGGCCGGGCGGGCGGCACCGATGCAGCTGCCGAGGCGATGCCGACTGATGGTCCGCCAGAGAGGTCGTCATCGCCGGGCGAGCGGCTGACATGCGACCCCGACGGCCCCGACGACGGGCGACCCGGCGGCTCCTGGGCGACGACCTGATCGCCAGCCGCCGTCCGGGTGGGCGACGGGCCGGCGCTGACGGGGACCGGCATCGCGGTCAGCCAGACCAGGGCGATGGCCAGCGCCAGCGCCAGGACGGGCGTGAGTTGTCGCCCGTCTCGGCCAGGCCATGAGGATCGCCGCATCGGTCCGCGATGCTCCTGTTAGATGCTGAAGATGCCGGAAGGGAAACGACAGGGGAAGGCTCAGCCCATGATACGTGCTCGTGTGTCACCGGTCGCCGCGCGGGCCGCCAGACCGCTCCTGCGAGGGTCGGTCGAGCGATCCGGTTCAGGTCCGGCGCGCGAGGCCCCCCTCGACGGTGGGTCAGATGACGGCATCCACCTGGGTTGCCTGGGCGCGGTCGGCGGCGCTGCTCGCCGCTCCGGGCACCCGCGGAGCCGAAGTGGCTCCGGTGGGTGAGCCAGCGGGTTCACCCCAGGTCGGGGGGGTCTACTTCGCCTCCGCGCAAGTCACGATCGATACCGTCTATGAAGCAGCGGGGGGATCGCCACAGGAGGTGACCAGGAAACGCCCTGACCGGTCATGCCGATCACGACGTGCCAGCCAGTGCCGGGTGTGGCTGGGAGCGATCAGACGACCCGGCGCCGCAGGGCCAGGGCGGTCCCGGCGACCGACAGCGCGGCGATGACGAGCAGCGAGACGAGGAGAGGGCTCGGTGCCGACGGGCCACCGGACCCGATGCCCGTGTTCGGCAGGGCGCCGACGTCAGCGCGGTCGCTGATCACCGGGGCGGCCGGTCGGCTGGCCGCGGCGCTGGGTCCGGCGATCCCGTCACCCGCCACGGCAGCGCCCGGCGTGACGCTGGCAAGCTGACCGGGGTCGGTGGCGGGCGGGTCGCTGGGGAGCGGGTCCGCGGAGGCGACCAGCGACGCGGCGGGCGAGGCGCTCGCGACGGCGGAGGCCGACGGGCTGGCAACCGGGCTCGGCGACGGTGCCATCGGGCTCGGCGAGGGCACGACCTGAGAGACGTAAACGATGGCGGTCAGGGCGATGAAGGCGTTCGGATCGCCCGCGGCGTAGAACAGGCTGTCGGTGCCGGGGATCGTGCCGGTGTCATTCACCTCGACCACGTAGTAGGCGGCATCGACCTCACCGTCGAGGACGACCTGCCCATTGGCGTCGGTGCTGCCGCTGTCGATCACCTGGTTGGTGGTCAGGTCGACGACCTGGTACGTCTGCTCGCCCGCGAAGGCGGCCCGGTAGTCCCCGGTCGCGGCGGCGGTCGTGACGTTGATCAGGTAATCCGTCTCCCCCGCTCGCCCGGCGTCCTCGACGACCAGCCCCTGGATGCTGATCGCGCCCGGCAGGATCGTCCCGGTCGCCGTCCCGGAGGGCAGCGGTTCGGTCGACGGCGCGACGCTGGGCACGATGGACGGTTCGACCGACGGTTCGACCGATGGCCCCGGCCCGGCGACGTAGAAGATGCCGGTCAGGGAGATCGCCGGGTTGGGATCGTCGTTCGGCAGGAACAGGTCTTCGGTCCCGAGCGGGATGCCAACGCCATCGACATCGTTGACCTCATAGACGTAGAAGCTGGCGCCGACCTCGCCGTCGAGGACCGCGATCCCGTTGGCGTCCGTCGAGGCGACATCGATGTCCTCGAACGTAGTCGAGTCGACCGCGATGTAGGTCTGCTCGCCGGCGCCGGCGATCCGGTAGCCGTCGGCGACATCGGCCGAGGCGGTGATGTCGACCAGGTACTCGTAGCTGCCGGCTCGGCCGTCGTCCTGGGCGACGATGCCCTGGATAGTGACCATGCCGGGAACGACCGTCCCGGCAACGTTCGGCCCCTCGACCCCCGCGGCGAGCGTGTCGGGACCAGGCCCGAACCCGGCGCCGATGAGCAGCGCCAGCAGGAGCAGCGCGGCGGCCGAGGTGTGAGCGAGGGCGGCGAGCGGACGGTCCATGAGCAGTCTCCCCTGGCCAGACGAAGGGGACTGGCATGGCGGGTTGCGGATATCCATGATGGCAGTATACCGGCACATCCTGTCACGGCTGGTCGCCCCCGCGATCCGGACCGGATACCGGACAGCGGTTCCGGGCTTCGTCGGTTCGAGCGAGCAGGTGTCCGGCTCCATGACAGGCCGATCGGCCGTTCGTCGCCCGTCTGTATGGACGGATGATACTGCAGGGTCGGATCAGGACGAATATCGCCGTCGCCGGTCCTTCGCTTCACAGGGGCACGATCCACCCTATAACGAGACCGGCCGACTCGGGGATTCCCGAGTCGGCCGATCTCACTGGTTATCGATCCGGGATGGTCATCCGTTCCCGGATGGACAGCCTGGGCATTGGCCGTGATCGACTAGACGGCCCGGCGGCGCAGACCGAAGCCGGCCGCGACGACCCCTACGACGGCCAGCAGCGCGAACAGCGCCCAGGTCATCGAGGAGCCCGATCCGGAGTCGCCGGCACCGGTGTTCGGGAGGGCCGTCGTTCCGCCGGTGCTGGAGGCGGCGGCGCTCGCATCGGCCGACGTGACGGGCGAACTGCCAGCCGACGCCGACGCGACCGGGGAGGCCGCGATGTCGGTGACGTACTCGATCACCAGGAAGTTGGCCGACGTGTCGGCCGCGACATCCTGTGAACCATACGGCTCGTCGTCGTCCCCCGCCTCATAGATGAAGTAGTCGAAACCGACCGGCGCGTCCAGCGTCACCATGCCGTTCTCGTCGGTCGACCCGGAGTCGAACGCGAACACATCGTTGCCGTCCACGTAGGCGACGGTGTAGGTCTGCTCGCCGGCCCCGGCGAGGCGAACATCGTTGGCGGCGTCGGTCTGAACGAAGTCGTAGAAGTAGTCGTACTCGCCGGCCCGCTCCGCGTTCTCGGAGATCTGACCGGTGATGACGACGGCATTCTCGATCGCCGGGACCGACGGGGCGATCGAGGCAGCGACGGACGGAGATGCGCTCGCCGAGGCGCTGGCCGAGGCCGACGCGCCTGGCGCGACGGTGTCCAGGTCGTCCGTGAAGATCGTCGCGGTGAACAGGAAACGCCCGTCCTCGACATCCTCATTGGTGAACGGGCCGAATACGTCCGACTCGCCGCCTGTCACGTCGTTGGTCACCGTGAAGGTCTCACCCTCCACGACGGGGAGAACGCCGTTGATCGTGTTGCCAGCCCGCTTGGATGTCGCCTGAACGCGTGAGTCACCCGCGGACGGCGGGAACTCGAGCTCCCCAAGGGGCACGTCGAGCAGCACGATGCCATCGGCATCGGTCGTCGCGCGATCCACGACGCGGCCATTGCTGTCGAGGACGGTGAACGTCACGCCCGGAGCCGGGATCGATTCGCCGAGGTCGGCATCACCGATCTCATCACCGGTATCGAAGTAGATCGTCGCGCCGTCCTGCGACGGATCCTCCTCGTAGCGAGCGCGGAGCTCGACCTGATCGGCGGCGACCGCATAGGGCAGGATGTCGCCGTCCGGCCCGGTGTTGCCACCAGACGTGATGCCCACCGTGCGCGAGACGGTCGCGATCGTCCGGCCCTCCTGGACGTCATCACTGGACAGGTCCAACGTCTCGCTGCGCGTCTTGCTCTCCGTATCGAAGAGATAGAACGGTTCGTCGAGCGGGGCGTTCAGGAGCCCGACTCCGAAAGCGGGAGTCGTCTCGCTGTCGAACAACTCGTTCGTGTTCTCGATTCGCACCTCGACCGTGAACGAGGCCGGGATGGAGTCGTCGATTTGGGCAGAGTGGACGTTGTCCGCACTCAGTGGGCAGAACTCCGGGACGATTAGGCAGAAGAAGAAGCATTCGAGACTGTCTGGATCGTCGCACGTCGGGAAGGGGATCCCGCCATCGCCAGTGTTCCCACCGAACTCGATCTCGGTCGTCGGGACCTGGCCAGCCGGTGCCTCGACGAGGCGGGTCCGGAGCTCGATCTGGTCGACCGCGACGCGGTAGGTGCTGTCCGGGACCTCCACGTCGGCGTTGGGTACGAGCCGGGTCGCGGTCAGGACCAGACGACCGTCCTGCACATCTTCGGGCGACTGCGGCCCATACACGAAGGAGTCGGCGGTCTCCGGGTCCAAGACGATGAAGGGAACGTCGAGCGGGATGTCGAGCAGGATCAACCCGTTCTCGCCCGTCGTCACCGAGTCGATGACCGTGTTGTCGAGCGTCCGGACCTCGAAGGTTGCGCCGCTGAGCGGGGTGGACTCGCCGATGGCGAACGGGAGGAAATCATCCGGGAATTGCTGCTCGAAGATCGTGTCGCCCAGCCCCTCGCCGGCCGACTCCTGCCGTGCCCGCAGCTCGATCTGATCGCGAGCGATGGCGAACTGGCTGGCCGGATCGTTGCTGGCCGGGACGCCCTGGTCCTCGTCGGCCTCACCGTCGACGCCATCCGCACCGGCGGACACGTCGGAGGGGGACGCGTCCAACGGTGCGGGCTCCGATGCTGTCGCGGTCGGGTCCAGGCCGATCGGCGCTCCCGACGCCGGGTCGGACGGCTCGACGAGAGGATCATCCGCTGGCTCCCCGATCGGGGATTCAGCCGGTACGGTTGTCGGCTCCGAGGCCGGTGGCGCTGACTGGGCGCCGGCGCCACCCGGCGTGAACAGGCCCGCCAGCAACGTCAGCAGCAACGCCAGTGTGGCCAGTCCACGAAAGACCGTGATCGTTCGATGCATGGATGTCCCCTCCCAGGGCGCGATACGCAGGCAGAATCGCTCCCCCCACGGGACCTTCTGCTTTCGGAGTATAGCGGTCTTCTCACCGGATCCCATGGCGTTCATCGTTCTATTCCTCGATGAAATCGGCGAACGCGGACGATGCGGCCAGGCTGCGGCATCGAGCTTCCGGCATCATCGGCGACGGGCCGAAAGACATAACCGGGCCGGCACAGGTCTCCCTGTGCCGGCCCTGTCGGGTCATCCGGGCCGTAGTGCCACCCGTCGCCGGGTCAGCTCATGGCGCCGAGTGACGTGATGAGACTAGACGGCGCGGCGGCGTAGACCGAAGCCGGCCGCGACCACCCCCACGACGGCCAGCAGCGCGAACAGCGCCCAAGCCATCGAGGAGCCCGTACCGGAGTCGCCGGCACCGGTGTTCGGGAGGGCCGTCGTCCCAGCTGTCACTGAGGCGGCGGCGCTGGCGGCAGCGCTCGAACCGGCGGAGGCATCGGCAGAGGCATCGACGGATGCCGACGCGACCGGGGAGGCCGCGATCTCCGTGACGTACTCGATCACCAGGAAGTTGGCCCCCGTGTTCGCCGGAACCTCCTGGGAACCATACAGCTCGTCGTCGTCCCCCGCCTCGTAGATGTAGTAGTCGAAACCGACCGGCGCGTCCAAGGTGACCGTGCCGTTCTCGTCGGTCGACCCGGAGTCGACGACGACCTCGTTGCCGCCGTCGACGTAGGCGACGGTGTAGGTCTGCTCGCCGGCCCCGGCGACGCGGACGTCATTGGCCGCGTCGGTCTGAATGCCGTCATAGACGTAATCGTACTCGCCGGCACGCTCGGTGTTCTCGGAGATTTGACCGACGATGACGACCACACCCTCGATCACCCCACCGACGACCGGCGACGCCGAGGGGCTGGCCGACGCCGAGGGGCTGGCCGACGCCGAGGGGCTGGCCGACGCCGAGGGGCTGATCACCGGGCTTGGCGACTCCAGCGTGGCACTCGGGATGATCGAAACGAGGGCGAGGTTGGACGCGAAGACGTTGCCCCGACCGTCGGACGTCTGGAAGACGAAGCAATACTCACCGGCCGGAAGGCCAGGGATGGTGACTTCGACCTCTTCGAAGGCGGCGAGGCCGGTACCGGCCGCGATGGCTGGCAGAATCGCGACGCTGGTCTCGCAACTCGCGAAGTAGAAGTCGTAGTTGACCTGGTCCTGGTCCGCGGCGCCCGTCAAGGTGACCGGTGTCGTCGTCCCGACCGGGATGAAGACCAAGGTCGGATCGGTGGTCAACGTCAGGAAAGGATCGAGGGCCTCGATCACCGTTACGGAGACGACGTTGGACTGGGTCGTGGCAGCCACGGACACGACCGGCCCATCGGGCACTGTCGTCCGGAAGACGAAGCAGTGCGTGCCGACCGCCAGTCCGGACACCGTCGTGCTGACCGACTCGCCCGCCTCCACGGCACCCGGGAACGGGTTATCTCCCACGCCACTGGTGTCCGACACGGTCCCGTCGCAGTCCGAACTGTAGAAGCCCGTGCTGTCTTGCGCCACGCTCGAGGTGCCGGTCAGAGTGGTCGAGCCCGTCTCACCGCTCTCGACCACGACCGTGGTCGGATCAGCCGTGAGGGTTGGCTTCACCGGCTCCTCAAGGTCTCCCGCGCCTACCTTGCCGGGACTGTTGAGCCCGAAGACGCCGGACACCAGCGCGAGCGCCAGTGCCAGCGTTACCGTGAGCCGAAGGACTATCGAGAGCCTGTACATGAGTGATCCCTCCCCAGGGATAAGCCACACCGAGGTCCGGATCGTCCGCGATCCAACCCGATTCAGTATAGAGATATATGGACTATTGTCACTCTCCGTCACATCTGACATCTCATGGAGATACCTAGATTATTGTCACTCTCCGTCACATCTGACATCTCGACGATCCGTTCGACCAAACCACATGTCATCCACCGTGCCCGACGACGCCGCCGAAAAACGAACGGAGACCGGGTCGGGTTGCCCCGAACCGGTCTCCGTCGTCCGTCCACCTGCCGCCTGATCCGATTACCGGTCAGGCGGCGAAGCGAACCTTAGGCAGCGCGGCGGCGCAGACCGAAGCCCGCGGCAGCGACACCCACGACGGCCAGCAGCGCGAACAGCGCCCAGGTCATCGAGGAACCCGTGCCGGAGTCGCCGGCGCCGGTGTTCGGGAGGGCCGTGGCCCCACCCGTGGCGGCGATAGAGGCGGCGGCAGCGGCGCTGCTCGAGGCAACGGCGCTCGGCTGAACCGAGGCAGCGGCCGACGAATCAGCGGAGGCCGACGCGCTCGGGGAGGCCGTGATGTCGGCCACGTATTCGATGACCACGAAGGAGGTCTCGGTTCCGCCGGCCACATCCGGGCCGCCGAAGTCGTCACCTTCCTCGGTCACGTAGTACGTAACCGCGGGATCCGCCGGGATGTCGAGCTTGACGATACCGTTCTCGTCGGTATCGCCCTCATCGACGACCACGAACGCATCGCCCTGGAGAGCGTAGACCAGGTAGGTCTGCTCGCCCGCGCCGGCAACGCGCGTGTCGTTCGTCGCATCAGTCGTCACGCCGAGCTCGTAGTACTCGTATTCGCCAGCTCGGGCCGCATCCTCACGGAAGAGACCAGTGATGGTGACGCCGTCGGTGATCGTCTCACCGTCGAACTCACCGTTGTCAGAAGAACTCGGAGAAGCGCTGGCCGACGTGGAAGCCGAGGCACTGGCCGAAGCCGACGCGCTGGCGGAAGCCGAAGCCGACGGAGAGACGATCGGGATGAGGCTCTCGTTCGGATCGACGACGATGGCGCGGCTGATGATCGCGGTCACGAGGAACCGACCATCAGCGACGTCGTCAGCGGTGAACGCGGGGAACGGGTCGGACTCAACGTTGTTGACGCTGTCGAGGATCGTGAAGGTCTCACCGACTGGGAGGTCGAGGAGAACGACACCGTCGGCGTCGGTCGTGGCCTGGTCGACGAGCGTACCGTTCTCATCGAGGACGGAGAAGGCGACGCCTTCAGCCGGGATCGACTCGCCGTCCGTGATGGCAGCGCCCTCGACCGTGCCGATGTCATCGCCCTCGGTGTAGAGGGTCGTGCCGTCCGTGTCCGTGTCCTCGAGGAACCGAGCGCGAAGCTCGATCGAGTCCGTGGCGATCGGGTACGGGAGGATGTCTCCGTTCGGGCCGACGTTGCCGCCGCCCGTGGTCGGGATGGTCCGGGTCGCGGTGACGATCGAGCGTGCCGTCTCGACATCCTCGGCCGTCAGCGTGATCGGGGCGCTGTTGTCGAGCGTCTCGAGGTCACGGATCTCGAACTCCTCGTCGACCGGAGCGTCGAGCAGCAGGATGCCGTCGGCGCCAGCGGTGGCGGAGTCGATCAGCTCATTGCCGTCCGTGGTGAAGATCCCGAACTCCAGGCCGGCCGGAGTCGAGTCGTCGACCGCGGCGCCTTCGACTTCGTTACCATTGGAGAAGGTCGTGACAGGCGTAACGCCCGCGGGGCCTTCCTGGGTGCGAACGCGGAGCTCGATGGTGTCCTGGGCGATCGCGAACGAGTCGCTGCCGCTGTCAGGGACCTGGTCGTCCTGGAGCAGACGCGTGGCCGTGACGATCGTGCGCCCGGCCTCGACATCGGCCTGGGTAACCGTGATCTCGCCCGACGTGCCGGCGCCGCCATTGGCGGTGTCGATCAGCACGAAGGGTTCGTCGATCGGGGCATCGAGGAGAATGAGACCATTCCCGCCGGTGGTGGCCGAATCGATGAACTCGTTGCCGTCAGCGGTGCGGACCTCGATGGTCGCGCCGCTCAGCGGGTTGGAATCGCCGACCGCGTCGGCATCGACGACCGCGACGCCATCGACGAAGAAGACCGTGGTGCCCTGACCGTCGAGCGCAGCCTCCTCACGGACGCGGACCTCGAGCTGGTCGGTGGCGATCGTGAAGGTGTCAGCGGCCGTGCCGTCGCCAGCATCGGTCCCCTGGTCCTCATCGGCCTCGCCGTCGACGGCGGCCGGAGCGACTTCGGGCTCGGTCGCAACGACCGGGGCCTCCGTCTCAGCCGGAGCGGGCTCCGTCGTCGGCTCGACCGGCGTCGTAACGACCGGGTCAGCCGCCGGCGTGGAGTCCTGGGCGAACGCGCCCCTCGGACTGAAAACACCCGCGACCAAAGCAAGCACCAAAGCCAGTGCTGCAAAGGCACGGATGACCGTGAACGTCTTGTGCATGTAGCTCCCCTCCCGGGAACGCAACGAAACCCGGATCGCCCCCCGACCCGGTCCAACGTCAGTATACGTACTCTTGGCCCGTTGTCACGCGATCTGGGCGTCGATTCTCGCGGATAACGAGCGTTTCGTGACTGATGGGCAGTGGGCAGGACGAACGTGCCGTCCGAATCCAGGCAAAACTGGTGTCCGGTCGGATCGGGCCCCGCTATCCCTGCTGAGACGCGCGGAGGGATCGATCTGTGACAGGGGCAGTCGATCGACGTCGAGGGGTGCGATTGGTGGTGGGAGGGACTCGCTCTCCGCATGTCCGCCGACTGGCGGTCGGGAGGCCGTCCGGGATAGTGTCCTGGGGAGATCGAGGATTGGCCGATCCCATCAGCGGTTTTCGTGAGGCTTGCCGTTCGCGAGCGGCCAGCCCCAGCCCCCGCCCTCCATCCCATCTCGATTCCAGATACGGGTCGCGAAGCTGGTTGAGAGCTGGAATCGGATGGAGCGGGGGAGAACGCGGTGAACTCCTCTGAGCCGTGCTGACGACCTACTGACCCGGATCGTATGAGCACGCGCTGGGTCTCCGGAGGGGTCCCCTCGTCCGCTGGCAAGGGTCGGGAAACCGGTCCGACCGGGTCATCGATGACCCGGTCCGAGGCGACGGGCGCGATCATGACGATGGGAAGCGATTCGGCGCGGGCAGGATCATCGTCGCGAAGGACACGGGGACAGGAGCCAGATGACCGCGGCGGCGCTGGTCAGACGTCTCGGACGAAGCGAGCGGAACGGGACCGAGTCCGCCTGGCGGTCGCTAGTGCGACGACCGCCAGCAGCGCGGTCAGCCCCAGCAGGATCGAGGCCTGATGACCACGGGCCTCCGAGACCAGCGCCCCGGCGCCCGTCCGGGGCAACGCCCGGACGGTCGGCCCATCGCCGGGCACGCCGGCGACGCGCCCGGCGCCTGTCCCGCTCGTGAGGCGGCCGATCGCGTCCGCGCCGGCGATCGCGTCGAGCGTCTGGCCGGTGAAGCTGACCTGGCCAGCGAGCCGGCTCACGCTCATGCTTCCGGATATGGCGCCGGCGCTGCTGGCGCTGCTCGCCGACGCGGCGGTGACCGTTCCCCCGATGGCATCGGCATCGGCGTCATCGGCGTCACCACCCATCCCGTTCGGCAGGGCAACCATCGTCACCGTGGTCGTACCGGCGGGCTCGACCGAGATGGCCTGCTCGGCCGCGCTGGCGTCGTCCCGGACCGTGTACCGCGCGTCGGCGGTCGTCGGCGGCAACGAGAGCGGGGTCGCGACGCCGTCCTGTCCGACCGTGACGCTCGTCGTCGTCCCGTCCGGCGCCGTCACGGTCAGCGTCGCGCCGATCGCGGTGCAGTCGGTCGCGGTCGGGTCCAGCTCCAACCCGGTCCCGGCCGCGTCGACCGCCGAGCCGTCGACGACGCTGAACACCACGAGCGGGGTGGCGGTGCCCGAGTCCGGCAGCGCGTCGGACGTCAGGTCATCGAGATCCTGGATCCCGTCGCCGCTGGCGGGGGTCGGGGTCGGCATGGTCAGGCCGGCCGGCGGCGACAGGCAGGAGCGGGCCAGGAGCTGGAGCGTCCCGTACGGCACGACGCTCAGCGACAGGTCGACGGGCCGGGAATCGACCGTCAGCGGCGTGGTCGGGGCGAAGACATAGCCGGGGACGACGGCCGTGGGAACGACGACGTAGTCCCCGTTGGCGACGGCCGGGAAGGTGATCAGGCCATCGGCGCCGTCGTCGGCGTCGCAGGCAGAGGCCAGCGGGACGCCCGGCAGGCCAGCCGCGGCGAGGTCATAGCAAGTCCCGGCGAGCGCCCCCCCGGTCACGGAGTCGACCGGCCGGACGACGACGTCGCCCCTCGGCTCGCCGACGACCCGGACGGCGAGCAGCGAGAGGGTCCCGTTCGGGACGAGCTGGAAGGGGTCGGAGAAGTCGTCCTGATGGGCGAGTTCGACGACGAAGACGCGCTGGCCATCGCGGGTGATGGCGGTCTCCAGCGCGGCGAAGCCGTTGGCGTCGGTCAGCCGGGTGCCGAGGGAGACGTTGTCCCAGGGCGACGGCAGGACCGGGTCGCGGAAGGAGAAGGTGAACTCCCCCTCCTGAGCCGGACGGCAGATATCCGGCAGTGTCGCACCGGCCGAGACGAGGTCATCGTTCGGGTTGATCGCCAGCGTCCCGATCAGGTCCTCGTCGTCCGAGGTGCAGACGATGGCGCGGACGAGGATCGTGGCGGGCGGGTAGGGCGCGGCGGTCGCCGTCTCCGTGGCGGACGGGCTGGCGGACGGCGCGTCGGCGGGGACGGTGGCGGTCGGCTCGGTGGTCGCCGTCGGCTCACTCACGTCGCTCGGTGGGGGCTCGGTCGGGCCGGCGGTGGGCGCGTCCGTCGGGGCGACGGTCGGCTCGGTCGGGTCCGGCTGGAGCCCGAAGGCGACGCTCGCCCCGGCGGTGCCGTCACCGGTCGTGGTCTCGACGGCGACGGGCTGGGCGTCGGCCGGCAGATAGCCCGCCGGCGGCACGACCGTCACGACGTACGACCCGGCCAGCAGATCGACCTGGGCGAGGCCATCGCCGTCGCTCACGGCGGAGGCGACCACGTCGCCAGACGCTCCGGTCGCCGGGTCGATGACGTGGATGTCAATCGAGACGCCATCCAGCGCGGCGGTCCCGCTCGCCTCCGTCACGGCGACGGTGACCGTGCCGGTGCCACTCCCAGTCTCATCCGCGACGGAGGCGACGGCATTGACGACCGCCAGGGACGGCGGGGTGGTCGGGTCCGTGGTAACGAACTGGTCTCCCGCGACGTCGGACAGGTAGCCGTCCGGGATGACGAGCTGATGGACGCCGACGGTCAGGCCATCGGGGAGGTCGCCGATGGAGGCGACGCCGTCTTCATCGGAGACGACGGGGCCGCCGATCAACGCGGCGGCGGCGTCGATGTAGAGGACGCCGTCCAGATCGACGCTGGCGGCGTAGACGCCGAACGCGGCCCCCGCGAGCGGAGCACCGGCGTCATCGGTCACTGCAATGGCGATCGCGCTGGCTGCCCGCGCCCCCGAGGGGAACACGCCAGCCAGCGCGATCAGGAGCGTCATGACGGCCGTGAGCCGCCAGCCTGCTCCCCGCGGGATGCGCCGTCCCATTCCCGTCCTCTGTCCCCAAGCCGGTAGGACCCCCCGTCCGGAGCCGGCCGTGACATCATCTACCGCCAGTATACGTGCCTGGTCCGCGATCCGTTCGGACAATGCGACCATCCGCGGGCCGAGTGATTCGGTCCATCCGCCCAGTCGCGCCCGCCAGATCAGTGATGGACGGCGCGGCGGCGGTCCAGCCCGTCGATGTACGACGGCGCCAGTTCCCAGTACCGCGCCTGGGTGACGACCGCGCCGAGGTCGGCCAGCGCCGCCGCATCGGTCAGCACCGTCGCGTGGGTGACGCGGCCGTCGTCGGTGATGACGTCGGCGGCGGTCCGGGCGGCCGGGGGCTCCGGCTGGATCAGCAGGATCCCCCAGACCGCATCGGTCCCGGTGTCGGTCCCGGTAGCGGTGGGTACCCCGGTCGCCGCCGCCGCGACCAGCCGGGCCCGGGCGACGAAGCGGGCGCCGGGAGTCTCGGCAGCGATCGCCTCCGGCGCCATGTCCCGGCCGTAGCGGAAGACCAAAGTCTCGATCTGGATCTGGACGCCGTGATCGGAACCGTCCATGGGAACATCTCCTCGCACCATGCCGGGAACCGCGCCGCGCGATGTCGGCGACGTGACGGCCCCGTCTCTCGCGGCAATCGCGCGAGCCGGCAGACTCGGGACACAGGGAACCGGCGTCCGTACACGGGTGACCTGACGCTATCGTACAGGAGATAGCTTAAGCGGCGATTAATGCGACATGACGATTTCACGACGGGACATGACGACGATCCGTCTGCATGACACGCATCGCCGAAGCGGTGACCATGACGCCATCGCCCTGTGCGGCGATAACGCGGTCGCCGCGACCCACGCCAAGCCGGGAACGTCGTGGTGGTGGAGCAGACCCCTCCCCCGGCGCTGGGGAGGGGACTACGCCGGCGACCACGACGTTCACTATCGGAAATCCATCTTGCAAATACGGGAACACCCCATGAGCGAACGCTGCGCCACCTGGCTCCGGATAGCAGGAGGGGCACCAGCCTGTGCTGATGCCCCTCCTACGATCGAAACGATCCGTTGTCCTCGCGAAGCCGGTTACGGCCGGCGACGGTCCCCGAAGAGCGAGGTGACGTTCATCGCCGCCGTGCGGTAAGCGTTGGCCTGGCCGGAGGTCGAGGAGATCGGGTGGCCGGTCGGGTTGACCACCGGGCCGTCGGCCTCCGGAGCCGGCTCGGCCGGAGCCACCGTCGGCGTCGCGGCTGGCTGCGTGTAGCCGGCGACGCCCGGTGTGCTGGGATGGATCAGTTCCTCGACGAACCGGGTCGCGATGTTCACGCCCTGCACGATCCGGATCCCGGCGACGTTCAGCCCATCGGCCGCCGCCGAGAGCACCCCGCCGGCCGGCCCGGCGTGGGCCAGGAGCTGCTCGCCGAGTTGCGACCGCGTCACGCGGCCCGACTGCGGCGCCCGCCAGAGGGTCACGGCCGTCCCGGCCACCCCACCGATGACCGCGCCGGCGATGAATGCCGTTCCGTACCGTCCCATAGCGTCCAATCCTCCAGAGCCGTCAGGCGCGGCGCGGCGAGCGGCCGGTCCCATCGGTCGCCGGTCAGCACGAGCCGACGGCGACGATCCTGCTCCACGTTGTACCAAATTTCGTGCCGTCCGTGGGATCGTCCTGCCGAAGGGCCTGGGAACTCAGTTCCGAGGCACCACCTCCCGGACCAGCCGCTGGCACCGACGATGAGAGAATATGGTTATGACGACCGACCACCCCCTCCCCGCCGCCGATCCCGGAAACCCGTCCCTGATCGCCGAGATCCGGGACGCCATCTTGGCCGGCGGTGGTCGGATCACCTTCGCCGCCTTCATGGATCTCGCCCTGTCGCACCCGGACTACGGCTACTACCGCTCACTGGAGCGCCGGCCTGGTCGCGGCGGCGACTTCCTCACCGCCCCGGAGACGACGCCGTACTTCGGCTTCATGGTCGCCCGGCAGATCGCCGAGTGCTGGGAGCGGCTCGGGCGCCCCGACCCATTCACGATCCGGGAGATCGGCTCAGGGATCGGCGGCCTCGCCTACGACGTCATCGCCGCGCTGAACAACAACCACCCGGAGCTGCGCCACAGCCTCATCTACCGGTTGGCGGAGCCCAACCATTACCGCCAGGCCGAGGCCGTCGCGGCGATGGCGCGGGCCGGGCTGGGCGATCTCGTCATCGCCGAGGACACCGACAGGCCAGCCGAGCCGATCACCGGCGTCGTGCTCGCGAACGAGGTCGCCGACGCCCTGCCCGTCCACCGGCTCGTCGTCCGGGACGGCCGGTTGGCCGAGCGGTACGTCACCTGGGAGGCCGATGGCTTCGCCGAGACCGAAGGGGACGTCTCGGACCGGGAACTCGGCGAGCCGTTGCTCGGCCGGTTGCGGGGCGAGGGCGTCGAGCTGACCGACGGCGACCGCCTCGACGTCTCGCCGGCCTCGGTGGCGTGGTTCCGGTCGGCGGCGCGGGGTCTCGCACGAGGCTACCTGCTCACGATCGACTACGGCTACCCGGCCGCCGAGCTCTACCGCGGCCACCGGCTGGGTGGGACGCTGCGGACCTACACCGGCCACGTTGCCGGCGAGGACCCGTTCACCCGCGTCGGGGAGCAGGACCTGACCGCCCATGTCGACTTCTCGGCCCTGATCGCGGGGGGCGCGGCGGAGGGGCTGGCGCTGGCCGGGCTGACGCAGCAGTCGCTGTTCCTGGAGCGGCTCGGGCTCGGCCAGGTCCTGCTCGATGCGCAGGAGACCGAGGGGATGACGACGGCCGAGTACTTCGCCCTCCGCTCCGCGATCTTCCGGTTGATCGATCCCGGCGGGATGGGCCGGTTCCACGTCCTGGCGATGGCCCGCGACGCCCCGATCGTTCCCCCGCTGCTCGGCTTCGGGGCGGGTTGATCGGTAATGCTGCTGCATGACGATGCCAGCGATGAGATCGGGATTCATTGAAGCTACGTGACGGCGGAGAGGACCTCCCCCCAGCCCGGGGTGAGCCTGCATCGCTCACCCGCCGGAAGCGGGTCTCGCTGCGCTGCGGCTCGCAGGTGCCCATAGAGAGGGGAGCAAGCACGCCTATCGAGCGCACGCACCCCAACCGAACTACCACTCTCATCTAAGGAGGGACGAAGCATGACCACGAGCGATCAGAGCCAGTTGCTGGCGACCCTCGGCGGCGTCGCCGATGCCTACGCGACCGTGGCGCTGAGCAACATCCGGCGCGAATACCCCAACGTCGCCATCCTCGACGTCTCCGGCCCCGGCCAGTACCGCGAGCCGCGCGAGCGCCACCCCGCCTTCTACGGCAGCTTCGACTGGCACTCCGGCGTGGAGATGCACTGGGTGCTCGTCCGGCTGCTCCGGCTGGTCCCGGAGTCCGTCGACGGCGCCGCGATCCGGGCGGCGCTGGGTGACCATCTCACCGCGGAGAACCTGCGGGCCGAACTCGCCTTCTGTGTGGAGCACCCCGGCTTCGAGCGGCCCTACGGCTGGGCCTGGCTGCTGATGCTGGCCGCCGACCTCGAGACGTGGGACGACCCGGACGGCCAGCGCTGGGCCGACGCCGTCCGGCCGCTGGCCGACCTGTTCGCGGAGCGGCTCGTCGCCTGGCTGCCGAAGCTGACCTACCCGGTCCGCTACGGCATCCACCTCAACACCGCCTTCGCCCTCGGCCGAGCGCTGCCCTTCGCCGATCATCGGGCGGCGTCCGGCGGCACGGCGTCCGACCTCCGCCCCGCGATCGAGACCGCCGCCCGGCGCCTGTTCCTCGACGACGGCGGCTACGACGCGAGCCGGGAACCGTCCGGCAGCGACTTCCTCTCCCCGGCCCTGATCGAGGCGGAGCTGATGTCCCGCCTGATGGCGCCGGCGGACTTCGCCCGCTGGCTGACCCGCTTCCTCCCCGACCTGTCCGACGGTCGGCCCACGGCCCTGTTCACCCCGGTGACCGTGAGCGACCCGGCCGACGGCCAGGGGTCGCATCTCCACGGGCTCAACCTGAGCCGGGCCTGGTGCGGCCGGCTGATCGCGGAGGCGTTGCCGGGGGGCGATGGGCGGATTCCGCTCCTGCTGGACGCCGCCGGGCGTCACGCCGACGCCGCCCTGGGAGAGGTCGTCGGCAGCCACTACATGGTCGAGCACTGGCTGGCGGTCTACGCCCTGCTCTACCTGGGCGATACCGGCGGCGGACGCTGACCGGGCAGCCCGGCCCGTGGTCCCCGTTGTGCGATCCATCGGGCAGATACCAGTTGGCCGGGGTCGCCGTGTCGGTGACCGGCCGGCCGACCACGAGATCGTCCTTTGCGTCTGATGAAACGGGGTTTCTCCATGTTCGACCGGACACGCACCGCGACCAAGTTCTTCTTCTATGGTCTCGCGATCGGCCTGCTCTTCGCCCCCGGCAGCGGCTCCGAGACTCGCGCCCGCGTCTTCTCCTGGGTCAACCAGACCGTCCGCGACACCGTCAGCGGCCTGATGGGCGGCCAGTCCAATGCCTGATCCCGCCCGGTGAGCGGATCATCGTCGCGCTCGCACGGGCGTCCCGGTGGTTCCGTCCGCTTCGTCCCATACCCGTCACGTCGATGTCCCGTACCCGTCCCTTCCAGAGGTGACCGCCCATGTCCCGCTTCCTTCGGATCGTCCGCGTGGACGAGAGCAGCTTCACCGACGCGCTCCACGAGTTCGTCACGGACCCGAGCGCGACCCGCAACCAGCGCGACGTCATCCTCGAACTCAACGAGATGATGCCGGACGTGGTCGACATCCTCGAATCGATGGTCCTCGACGGCACCGAGGACCGGCAGGACATCGCCGACCTCGTCACGTACATCTTCAACGTCGACCCACGCACGAACGAGCCGCAGCCGGCCCCCTGAGGGTGAGTGATCGCTGGCCGCCAGTCGGCGAACGGGTGCGTGGTACACTGCGCGGCGCACTGACCGATCAGGCCATCGATCCGGCCCGACCCTCAGGCGCCATAGCCAAGCGGTAAGGCATGGGTCTGCAAAACCCTGATCGCCGGTTCGAATCCGGCTGGCGCCTCCACGATGATCGTCGCCGCGCTCGGCACGGATAGTCCGGGGCCGTAGCCAAGTGGTCAAGGCATGGGTTTGCAAAACCCTGATCGCCGGTTCGAATCCGGCCGGCCCCTCCAACGCGAATCGGACGAACGGAACGACCGCCGGGCGAAATCGCCCGGCGGTCGTTGCATGACTGGCAGTATGATCGGTCGCCGCGGGGACTAGATCTGCGGGGCGCCGCTCGCGGCCGGGTTGAAGGCGGCGCTGGGGGACGTGACGGGGTCGCTGGCGTCCCGGACATGCCCCAGGGTGCAGACGACGGTGAAGTAGACGCCGCCGTGGCCGTCCGGCGAGGTCGTGATATCGCGAACGCGCAGGTTGGCGTAGCTGCCGCCGCTGCGGTCCTTGCCCATCCACTCGTTGACGCGGTCGGTCGCGCCGCCCGGGTCGGTGCTGGCGTCGGCGCTGTGGAACAGGAAGATCCGCGTGTCGGCTGGGGGTAGGTTCTGGCTCATGGTCGACTCCATACGGCGGTAGGCGGGTCGCCGGGTCCCCGTTCGATCGCGCGCCTTTCGCCACGTACCCCGTGGACACGGCCGCGCGATGCCCGACGGAGAGTATAGTGCGGCGCGATGCGGAGGCGATACGGCCAGGTCGAACCCAACGTGACGGACGGGGAGGAGCGGTCGTGAGCCAGCGGGTCATGGTCATCGGTGCGGGCGGTCGGGAACACGCGCTGCTCTGGAAGCTCGCCCAGAGCCCGGCCGTCGGCGCCCTGTTCTGCGCCCCCGGCAACGCCGGTACCCATGCCCTCGCCGAATCCATCCCGGTCCGCGTGACCGACATCCCCGCCATCGTCCGGGCCGCGGCCGAGCACCGGATCGACCTCGTCGTCGTCGGACCGGAAGACCC
This sequence comes from uncultured Thermomicrobiales bacterium, assembly GCA_964244115.1. Taxonomy (GTDB): domain Bacteria; phylum Chloroflexota; class Chloroflexia; order Thermomicrobiales; family UBA6265; genus CADCWK01. The sequence continues at coordinate 396 of CAXTHM010000068.1, read as the reverse complement.
GCTGGCCGCCGGCCTCGTCGACGCGCTGGCGGAGGCCGGCATCGCGGCGTTCGGCCCGACGGCCGCCGCCGCCCGGATCGAGAGCAGCAAGGCCTTCGCCAAGGAGGTCATGGCGGCGGCCGGGGTCCCGACCGGTCGCTCGGTCGCGGTCACGGACCTGGCCGAGGGGCTGACCGCGCTGTCCTCCTTCCCGCTGCCGGTCGTGCTGAAGGCGGACGGGCTGGCGGCCGGCAAGGGCGTCGTGATCTGCCAGCGGCGCGATGAGGCGGTCCGCTTCCTGACGGCGATGCTGGATCAGCGGGTGCTGGGCGAGGCCGGCCAGACGGTGCTGATCGAGGAGTTCCTGACCGGTCCCGAGATCTCGATCCTGTCCCTGACGGACGGCGAGACGATCCG
>CAXTHM010000067.1:0-19824 GCA_964244115.1 uncultured Thermomicrobiales bacterium | reverse complement strand
TCTTGCTGATCGCCGCGGTCAGCGTCGTCTTGCCGTGGTCGACGTGCCCGATCGTCCCGATGTTGACGTGCGGCTTGTTTCGCTCGAACTTCTGCTTGCCCATCTGGGAAGTCTCTCCTTGCCGGCCGGTCGCCGGGCGAGCCATGGCTCGCGTTGGTCTGTCTGGTAGGTGGGTCGCCGGCAGGCCATGCCCGCCGGCGACCGGTCATCGTGGTCAGACGGTGTTAGCGGGTCGCCTTCTGGATGAACTCTTCCATCATGCTCGCCGTGACGGGAGCGTAGTGATCGAACTCCATCGAGGAGACCGCGCGGCCCTGGGTCATCGACCGTAGGTCCGTGACGTAGCCGAACATGCTCGAGAGCGGGACGTTGGCCCGGACGACCTGAGCGCCACCGCGCTCCTCCATGCCCTGGATCTGCCCACGGCGGGAGTTGAGATCACCGATGACGTCGCCCATGAACTCGTCCGGGGTCGTCGCCTCGATCCGCATGATCGGCTCGAGGACGGTGGTCTTGCCGCGACGGAGGGCATCCTTGAGCGCCAGCGAGCCGGCGATCTTGAAGGCCATCTCCGAGGAGTCCACGTCGTGGTACGAGCCGTCGAGCAGCTCGGCCTTGACGTCGACGACCGGGTTGCCGGTCAGACCACCGGTCTTCATGGCCTCCTGGATCCCGGCGTTGATGGCCGGGATGTACTCCTTGGGCACCGTGCCACCGGTGGTCTTGTCCGCGAACTCGTAGCCGACGCCGCGCTCCTGCGGGGAGAACTGGACGATGGCGTGGCCGTACTGGCCCTTGCCACCGGACTGGCGGACGTGCCGACCCTCGGCCTTGACCGGGATCGTGATGGTCTCCTTGTAAGCGACCTGCGGGCGTCCGACGTTCGCCTCGACGCGGAACTCGCGCATCATCCGGTCGACGATGATGGAGAGGTGGAGCTCCCCCATCCCGTCGATGACCATCTGGCCCGTGTCCTCATCGGTGTGCATCCGGAAGGTCGGGTCCTCTTCCGCCAGGCGGAGGAGGGCGGCGGTCATCTTGTCCTGGTCGGCGCGGGTCTTCGGCTCGACGGAGACGGAGATGACCGGCTCCGGGAACTCGATCGACTCGAGCAGGATCGGCAGGGCGGCGTCGCAGAGCGTGTCGCCCGTGGTCGTGTTCTTGAGCCCGATCACGGCGGCGATGTCGCCGGCCGAGACGCTGGGGATCTCCTCACGGCTGTTGGCGTGCATCTGGAGCAGCCGGCCGATGCGCTCGCGGTCGCCCTTGGAGGAGTTCTGCACGTACGAGCCGGACGCCAGCGTGCCCGAGTAGACCCGGATGTACGTCAGCTTGCCGACGTGCGGGTCGGTCGCGATCTTGAACGCCAGCGCCGCGAACGGAGCGTTGGGGTTGATCTCGCGGGTGGAATCCTCGCCGGTCTTCGGGTCGTGGCCGATGATCGGCGGCACGTCCAGCGGCGACGGCAGGTAGTAGGTGATCGCGTCGAGCATGAGCTGGACGCCCTTGTTCTTCAGCGCCGAGCCACAGAGGACCGGGACGAGTTCGCTGCGGAGGACGGCCTTGCGGAGCCCCTCGCGGAGCTGGTCAGGGGTCGGCTCCTCGCCACCGAGGTAGGCGAGCATCATCTCGTCGTCGGTCTCGGCGACCGACTCGACCATGAACTGGCGGGCCTTGGCGACCGCCTCGAGCATGTCGGCGGGCGGGTCGCTGATCTCGATGTCCGTGCCGAGATCGTTGGTGAAGATGTGGGCCTTGTTCTCGATCAGGTCGATGACGCCCTTGAAGGTCGCCTCGGAGCCGATCGGCAGCTGGACCGGGACCGGCTTGGCCTTGAGGCGGTCGATGATCATCTCGACCGTGCGCTCGAAGGAGGCACCGGTGCGGTCCATCTTGTTGACGAAGCAGAACCGTGGCACCCGGTACTTGTCGGCCTGGCGCCAGACGGTCTCGGACTGGGGCTCGACACCGGCGACGGCGTCGAAGACGACGACGCCGCCGTCGAGGACGCGCAGCGAGCGCTCCACCTCGACGGTGAAGTCGACGTGGCCGGGGGTGTCGATGATGTTGATGCGGTGGTCGCGCCACTCGCAGGTGGTTGCGGCGGAGGTGATCGTGATCCCCCGCTCGCGCTCCTGCTCCATCCAGTCCATCGTTGCCGCCCCCTCATGGACCTCGCCGGTCTTCCGGAGGCGGCCCGTGTAGAGGAGGATGCGCTCGGTGGTGGTGGTCTTGCCGGCATCGATGTGGGCGATGATGCCGATGTTGCGAGTCCGCCGCAGGATCGTCTGCGGGTCCCGCAGGTCAGGCGTGGTGGCGGTCGCGGTCATGGTCGTGTTCCTTCTGCGGACTCGCCGCGTGGTGCGAGGGGAAGCCGGGACGGGGCGTCGGGCAGCGATTCAGGGTGAGACGAGGCGCCCCGCCGAACCGGTCGGCTGGGACTAGAAGCGATAGTGCGAGAACGCGCGGTTCGCTTCCGCCATGCGGTGCGTATCTTCACGACGCTTGATCGTCGCGCCGGTGCCGTTGAAGGCGTCGAGCAGCTCGTTGGCGAGCTTGTCCGCCATCGTCTTGCCCGGGCGCGACTGGGCGGAGGAGATCAGCCAGCGGATCGCCAGGGACTGGCGACGAGAGCCTTCGATCTGGACCGGAACCTGGTAGGTCGCTCCACCGACGCGGCGGGGCTTGACCTCGAGGACTGGCGTGACGTTGTACAGGGCCTGCTCGAAGACCTCGATCGGCGAGCGCCCAGTCCGGGACTGGATGATGTCCATCGCCCCGTACATGATCTTCTCGGCGACGCCCTTCTTGCCGCGCTGCATGACCTTGTTGACGAACCGGGAGACGAGTTCGCTGTTGTACCGCGGGTCCGGGGCGACGACCCGGCGCTCGACCTTACCTCGTCTGGGCATGGGGCTCTCGACTCTCTCTCATATCCGCGGGCGCCGGCATCCCGACCCCACAGACCAACATGTCATCGATCATCTGATCATTGTCCGGTCGCCGGCGGAGCCCGGCGTGAAACGGGCGGACACGCGAAAAAGCGGTCAATGCCATCTCAGGCATCGCTCCGCTTCCCGTCCCGCCCGCTCACTGTCACCGCCACGGCCGCTCATCGCGAGGGAGCCGCCCGGGCTTGGCGCCCGGGCGGCCGTTGACTACCGTCGCTTGACGGGTGCCGCGGCACCGGCCTTGGCGAGCTTGGTCCCGTACTTGGACCGGCCCTGCTTCCGGTTCTCGACGCCACGGGCATCGAGCGTGCCGCGGACGATGTGATAGCGAACGCCCGGGAGATCCTTCACGCGTCCACCGCGGATCAGGACGACCGAGTGCTCCTGGAGGTTGTGACCCTCGCCGGGGATGTAGGCCGTGACCTCGATCCCATTGCTCAGCTTCACCCGGGCGATCTTGCGCAGGGCGGAGTTCGGCTTCTTCGGGGTCATGGTCTTGACCTGGGTGCAGACGCCGCGCTTCTGCGGCGAGTACGAGCCCTGGCGAAGCCGGCCGGCGTAGCGCCCGAGCGCATTGTTGGTAAATCCGAGCGCCGGCGCCTTCGTCTTCTTCGTTGGCTTCCGGCGGCCCTTGCGGACCAGCTGGTTGATCGTCGGCACGAATAGCTCCTGGCGAGGTGGGGGTTGTCGATGCCTGGATTCGGCACCTGACTGGCTGTGACAGCCGAGCCACCCGCGCATTCTCAAGTGATGAAGAGCCCGACACAGAGTCGAACTCACCAAAACACCCGACAATGCGGGCGTGAAACTGAATGGTACGTGATTACGGGCTTTCCGGTCAACCGGGGCACGGCCCGATCGGCACCGGGATCGGCCTGCACCGGCCGACGCCGCTGGGCGACGTGATCGTCGAAACGGTCCCAGGGTCGACATGCCATGAGCGGTCCGCCCGACCTCGACGGCCCACGAGATCCCGGTCGCTGGCGATGTCGAGGGATCGGGTGGGCGACGCGACTGCACCGAGCGGGGACGGACGTCCCTCTACAATGCGCATCGCGTCGATGACCCAGGCCGGAACCAATCGCGCGGCCTGGGTACTGGTGGTCGGAGAGCAACGCATGATGATCGACAGCGCGATCTATATCGATGGGGTCCGTCAGGTGACGCAGGTCACGCTGGCGGAGACGTTCGAGACCTGCCAGGCCCTCGGCGGCGTCGCCTGGATCGATCTCGCCGAGCCGGATCAGGCGGAGTTCGAGGCGGTCGCCGGGGAATTCGAACTCCACCGACTGGCGATCGACGACGCCATCGCGGCCCATCAGCGGCCCAAGGTCGAGCGGTACGGCCAGACCCTGTTCGTCGTCCTGAAGGCGGCACGGTACGTCGATTCGGCCGAGCTCGTCGACCTCGACGAACTCCATCTCTTCGTCGGCGACCGGTTCGTCGTCACGGTCCGGCACGGGATCGGACCCGACCTGGAACGCGTCCGCCGCCGGATGGAAGCCGACGTTGACCTGCTCCGTCGCGGTCCGCAAGCGATTCTCTACGCCATCGTCGACGACGTGGTCGACGACTACGGGCCGGTCGTCCAGGGGCTCGGCAACGACATCGACGAGATCGAGACGCAGATCTTCGGGGGCGAAGAGGACGTCACCCGGCGAACCTACGACCTCTCCCGCGAGGTGATCCAGTTCCAGCGGGCCGTCAATCCGGTTCCGGAGATGGTGGCGGACCTGATGGCGGGGGGGTCGAAGTACGGAGCCGACCAGGAAGTACTCCGCCATCTGCGGGATGCCGAGGACCACGCGATCCGGATCAGGGAGCAGGCAGCCGCGTTCCGCGAACTCCTCCAGAACATCGTCGGGGTCAATCTCAATATCGTCGGGCAGCGCCAGAACGCCGAGGTGCGGGCCCTGACCGAAGCGTCCCTGCGCCAGAACGACGAGATCCGGGCGCTGACCGAGACTGCGCTGCGGCAGAGCGACGAGGTCAAGAAGATCTCGGCGTGGGCGGCGATCCTGTTCGCGCCGACGCTGATCGGGACGATCTACGGCATGAACTTCGACCACATGCCCGAACTGCACTGGCGGCTGGGCTACCCCCTGGCCGTCTCCCTCATGCTGCTCTCCGGGGTCGTCCTCTACCTGATCTTCCGGGCCAGGGGCTGGCTGTCGACGACCGCCCTGAGCCCGCCCCCATCGGCTCCGGAACGCCCCTCACATGCCGGAGCGTTATCCCCGGCTCCGGTCGATCCCGCGCCGGCGCCTCCCCGCGGCTCCGGTGTCGTTGACATCGATCGGAACGACGACTAGAGTCGCCGTGGCCCGCGACCCACGCGGCGTCGGTCCGCGCGTCCTGTTCGCGGACCCCGGATTGACAGGAGCTGTCGAATTGACCGGCGATCAACCCCGGGGTGCGTCGAACAGGGATCGTCCAGTAGCCGATCGCGCTCATCGCGCCGAAAACACTTGGACCGTCTGCCTTCGTCGCCAGGCGGTGGCTGTTCAGGCTCGTCCGATTCCCTCCGACGCACGTCCCGGTGACCGAACACCAGACGTAGCGGATCAGCCCACGCGCTGGTCCGGTCAGTCGGTCCTGTCGTGCTGCCGCCTGGCACCGACCGAGGATCGGGAAGGAACAGCGCGTGATCATCGGGAATGCGATCTACGTCGACGGCAAGCGCCACGAGGCCCCCGACTCCCTCAATGAGACGCTCGAAGCCTGTCAGGACATGAACGGCATCGCCTGGATCGGCCTCGTCCGGCCGACGCAGGCCGAGTTCGACGCCGTCGCGGACGAGTTCGGCCTCCATGAACTCGCGATCGAGGACGCCGTCCGCGCACACCAGCGGCCCAAGATCGAACGCTACGGACAGACGCTGTTCGTCGTCCTTCGGACCGCACGGTACGACGACAGCATCGAAGAAGTCGCCTTCAGCGAATTGCACGTCTTCGTCGGCGAGCGCTTCGTCATCACCGTCCGTCACGGTGACGCACCGAACCTGTCACGGGTTCGCCGCCGGATGGAAGAGGACACCGACCTGCTGAGCATCGGGCCACAGGCGATCCTCTACGCGATCCTGGACCGGGTCGTCGACGACTACGGCCCCGTCGTCGCCGGCCTCGAGAAGGACATCGACGAGATCGAGGTCGAGGTCTTCGGCGGCGACCGCGATGTCACCCGCCGGACCTACGAGCTGTCCCGCGAGGTGATCGAGTTCCAGCGGGCGACCAAGCCGATCAGCCTCATGATCGGGGCGCTGATCGCCGGCGCGGACAAATACGGTCTCGGCGTCGAACTCCAGCGCTACCTGCGGGACGTCCAGGACCATGCGATCCAGGTTCAGGAGCAGGTCGCGGGCTTCCGGGAGTTGCTCCAGAACATCGTCAGCGTCAACCTGAACATCGTCGGGCAGCGCCAGAACGAGGAAGTCCGGGCACTGACCGAAGCCTCGCTCCGCCAGAACGACGAGATCAAGAAGATCTCGTCCTGGGCGGCGATCCTGTTCGCCCCGACGCTGATCGGCACCGTCTACGGGATGAACTTCGACCAGATGCCCGAACTGCACTGGCAGTACGGCTACCCGCTCTCGGTCGGCCTGATGGTCGTGACCGGCCTGATCCTGTTCCTGGTCTTCCGATCTCGCGGCTGGCTCTCGTCCAACGACTGATAGAGAGCATCGCCGCAGACTCAGGCAACCGACTCTCTCTATCGCTCGGCCGCAAATCGTGGCTTTGCTGGGGACAGCCGATCGATTCGGAGAACCGCGTCCGGTTGAAACCGGGCAAGAAGCGCGGAGAGATCCACCAAAGCCCCCTCGATCTCTCGATCAGCCCCGTCGTGATGACCCTCGATGGTGATCAGCGCCTCGACGGTGCCTGGCTTCGTCGCGCTCTGGTCACTCTGCCGCCAGCACCACCGACGGGCACTGAGCACTCCGTCCTCATCGACGAAGACGACCTCACCGGGTTCGGGATGCGCGATCTCGTCAGAGCCAAGGTCGGTGAATCGTTCCGTGCCTGCCGCGAACCGGACGGTGGTCGAGCCCGTGATCCCGGCCAGATCCAGCACGGCGACGGGAAGGGCGTAGCGGATCGCGATCAGGTTGCCGATATCGACGAGCGTGCTGATCGTCGGGATTTCACCCTGCTTGTCGAGCCGGCGGAGCAGCGACTCGGCGGCATTGCGGTGCTGGGTGGGCTTGACTCCGAACTGGCTGAAGACTCGGCGCCAGGCCGCGATCGACGGCAGTTCGGCGACGGGTGTCTGGGCGAGTCGCGCCCGGACCACCGCCTGCTCCGCCCGATAGTCGTCAAGCAAGTCCGGCGCGCTCGGCCAGTTCGAAAGACCGGTGACGTGAACCAGCCCCGCCCGAATACCGGGGAAGCGTTCAATGATCGTGTTGTCATAGCCGAACATCCACCAAACCCTCGTTCGTCCGCCGACCTGATTGAAAAGAATACAGCCTGACCTTCGGCCGACGGACCTGCACGATGGCCCGGCAGACCTGGCTTAACGATCGGTGACCGCAAGCCGGGCGGCGACACCGAGCAGGATCGTCCCGAATACTCGCTGGAGCCAGCGCTGGGCGGCCGGAGCGGCGATGAGGCGGTCCCGGACGGTGGCACTCGCATAGGCGTAGAACACGAAGACGATCAGCGATATGAGCATGAACGTGGCGCCGAGCGCGATCAGTTCCGAGTCGATCAGCCCGGCGGTCGGGTCAAGGAACTGGGGCAGGAAGGCAAAGAAGAAGATGGTCAGCTTGGGATTGAGCAGATTAAGCAGGATGCCGCGCCGGACGACGAGCCCCATCCGCTGCCCACTCGTGTCGGAGCTACCCAGCGAGATGCCGCCGCCGTCCCGGATCATCGAGATGCCGACGTAGATGAGGTAGAGGACGCCGGCCCACCGCACGACTTCGAAGACCTCGGCGCTGATCTGCATGATCCCTGAGAGACCAAGCATGGCCGCGAGAATGTGCGGGACGATCCCGAGCGTGCAGCCGATCGTCGCGAAGACGCCTGTACGGAACCCGCCGCCGATGGCGCTGGACAGCGTGTAGAGCACGCCCGTCCCCGGGATCGCGACCACGATCAGGGACGTCAGCAGGAACTCGATCGACATGGGCGTTGGTCCCTCGCAGGCCGATCGGTCGGGGTCGAGGGAGCTGAACTCGCTCCCTTCCCGCTGCAGGCTAGGGATGGCAGAGCGGACTGTCAATCGCCATACGCCTTTCAACGGAGTTCAGATGCAAAAAGATCACGCAATGGACAGATCGGCTCCCCTCTCTGGGCACCTGCGAGCCGCAGCGGAGCGAGAGCCGCGCCAGCAAGTGAGCGAGCCGGTGCGCCGGAGAGGGGCTGGGGGAGAGGTCTGCTCCGCCACCGGCCAATTCCAGGGTTTATCGCTCTGCTTGGCACGACATCGTGAAAATGACGAACGGCCAGCCGGTTGCCCGGCTGGCCATTCGTCGATCGGTTGCCGTCTCGCCGAGAAGGACTAGTTCTCGTCGTTGAGCGGCGTGTCCTGCGGGCCCGTGATCGTGAACCCGCTCTCCTCGTCCGGTCGGTCGAGCATCGCGACGCCGGTCGGCACCATCAGCTCGGTCAGATCGGATTCGGCGCTCTCGCCCCGCTCGCGCTCGAGCCGGGCGACGGTCGCGGCATCCAGCGGCGCCGGGAGCTTGGCATTGACGCCGAAGCCGGTCCCGGCCGGGATGAGCTTGCCGATGATGACGTTCTCCTTGAGGCCGCGAAGCTGGTCGACCTTGCCGTTGATGGCGGCCTCGGTCAGCACCCGCGTGGTCTCCTGGAAGGAGGCCGAAGACAGGAAGGAGTCGGTCTCCAGCGAGGCCTTGGTGATCCCGAGCAGGACCGGCATCGCCGTCGCCGGCTCACCGCCCTGGGCCAGGATCTCCTCGTTGATCAGGTTGAACTCGAAGCGGTCGATGCGCTCCTCCTGGAGGTAGTCGGTGTCGCCCGGGTGGACGATGCTGACCTTGCGCATCATCTGGCGGCACATCACCTCGATGTGCTTGTCGTTCGTGTTCACGCCCTGGCTCTTGTAGACCTTCTGGACCTCTTCGATGATGTAGGCCTGGATCTGCTCACGGCCCTGGGTCAGCAGGATGTCCTGCGGGTCCTTGGCGCCCTCGGTGAGCTGCTGACCCGGCGTCACGTCCGACCCGCTCTCGACCAGGATCTGGTACGTGACCGGGACGATCCGCTCCTCGCGGAGCTCCTCGACGTTGCGGACGTAGATGGTGCGGTCGTCCAGGATGAAGCTGCCGGCGATGTCGGCCGTCATCTTCTCGCCTTCGGGGCCGAGGGCGATGACCGTCTTGTCCTTGATGACCGGGTCGCCCGGCTGGAGCTGGGGCACCCAGCCCTCGTCCAGCCGGTAGGTCCGGACGGTCTCTTCCTGACTGATGATGTAGAGCTTACGCCCCTCATCCGTCTGCTCGATCTCGACGCGGCCCTCCTTCTCGGAGAGGATCGCGCGGCCCTTGGGCGAACGGGCTTCGAAGAGCTCCTCGACCCGCGGCAGACCGGACGTGATGTCGGCCCGATTCACGCCCCCGGTGTGGAAGGTGCGCATCGTGAGCTGGGTTCCCGGCTCACCGATGGACTGGGCGGCGATGATGCCGACCGCCTCACCCTTCTCGACCAGCTTGCCGGAGGCGAGGTCGCGCCCGTAGCAGTGCTGGCAGACGCCATGGGCGGCGTCGCAGACCAGGACCGAGCGGCAATGCACTTCGCGGACACCGGCATCCATGACTTCACGGACGAAGTCGCGCTGCGAGCCGTCCGGCATGTCGTACCGATCGGTCAGGTCGGTCCCCTTCTCGAACAGCAGCTCGCCCGTCTCCGGGTGATACAGGTCCGAGGCGAGGATGCGGCCGATGATCCTGGCGCGGAAGTCGTCGTCCGGGATGAGCTTGCCGTCGGTCGTCTCCCGGGACTTGATGATCCCGAGTTCGGTGCCGCACTCCTCCATCGTGACCATGACATCCTGGGCCACGTCGCAGAGGCGACGGGTCAGGTAGCCGGAGTCCGCCGTCCGGATGGCCGTGTCGGCCAGACCCTTCCGGGCTCCGTGGGTGGAGATGAAGTATTCGAGGACGGTCAGTCCCTCGCGGAAGTTGGAGCGGATGGGGATCTCGATGATCTTCCCCTCCGGGTCCAGCACCAGGCCACGCATACCAGCCATCTGGGTGATCTGGTTCATGTTTCCCTTGGCACCGGAGTCCGCCATCATCCAGACGGCGTTTTGCCCCTGAAGGCGGTCCTCGACGTCCTCGGTCAACTTGTCGCGGGCACCGTTCCAGATCACCTCGAGTTCGCGGAGGCGCTCCTCCTCGGTCACGAGACCGCGCCGGAACTGACGATCGAGCGTCTCGGCCCGGTCATCGGCGTCCTTGAGGATGGCCGGCTTGGTCTCGGACATCGTGACGTCGGAGACGGCGAAGGTCATGCCGCCACGAGTCGAGTAGATGAAGCCGGTCTGCTTGATGTCGTTGACGACACCAGCGACGCGCTCCGGGTCCCGGAACAGCCGGTAGGCATCGGCCACGACCGCCCGCAACTGCTTGCGGCCCATCGTGTCGTTGTAGTACGACCGGATCTCGGGCGGCAGGGTCAGGTTGAAGATCGCGCGACCGACGGTCGTCTCGATCTTCTGCCAGTCACCGTAGCGGTCCGTATGGAGGACGATGTCGGCCTGGAGGTCGACCTCGCCGCAGTCGTAGGCGATCTTGACCTCTTCCATGGAAGAGAAGATCTTGCCCCAGCCGCGCGGCAGCGTGCCCTTGGCATACTCCTCGTCGAACGTCACCTTGCTGGTCATGTAGTAGCAGCCCAGCACGATGTCCTGCGTCGGGGAGACGATCGGGTCGCCGTTGCTCGGCGAGAGCAGGTTCTTGACCGAGAGCATGCGCTCGCGGGCTTCCTTCTGCGCGGCCTGCGAGAGCGGGACGTGGACGGCCATCTGGTCGCCGTCGAAGTCGGCATTGAAGGCCGAGCAGACGAGCGGGTGCAACTGGATGGCCGAGCCGTCGATCAGCTGGACCTTGAAGGCCTGGATGCCGAGGCGGTGCAGCGTCGGGGCGCGGTTGAGCAGGACGACGTAGTTGACGACGACCTCCTCGAGCACGTCCCAGACCCGGATGTCGACCCGCTCGACCAGCCGCTTGGCGGCCTTGATGTTGTGGGCGAAGCCCTTGTCGACCAGCTTCCGCATGACGAACGGCTTGAACAGCTCGAGCGCCATCCGCTTCGGCAGGCCGCACTCGTCGAGCGAGAGATTCGGCCCGACGACGATGACCGACCGGCCGGAGTAGTCGACGCGCTTGCCCAGCAGGTTCTGGCGGAACCGGCCCTGCTTGCCCTTGAGCAGGTCGCTCAGGCTCTTGAGCTTGTGCTTGCCGGAACCGGAGACGACGCGACCACGGCGACCGTTGTCGATCAGGGCGTCGACGGCCTCCTGAAGCATCCGCTTCTCGTTCCGGACGATGATGTCCGGGGCGCCGAGCTCGAGCAGACGCTTGAGCCGGTTGTTCCGGTTGATGACGCGGCGGTAGAGGTCGTTCAGGTCGCTCGTCGCGAACCGGCCACCGTCGAGCTGGACCATCGGCCGCAGTTCGGGCGGGATGACCGGAAGGGCGGTGAAGATCATCCAGGCCGGGTCGTTGCCGCTCTTGCGGAGGGCCTCGACGACACGGAGGCGCTTGGTCGCCTTCTTCCGCTTGACGTCGCTGACAGCCTGCATCTCGGTCCGGAGTTCGAGGGCGAGCTGATCGAGATCGACCTTCTTGACGAACTCGAAGACGGCCTCGGCACCCATGCCGGCCTTGAAGACGCCGGACGGGATCGCCTCCTGGAGCTCGCGATACTGGGCCTCGCTGAGGATCTGGAGCTGCTTGAGGTCGTTGAGCTGCTTGAGCACCTCGTCCCGCTGCTTGGTCTCCGCCTTGATCTCCTCGGCGAGCTTGTCCTCGATCTTCTTGCGGCGCTCGTCGGCCTCGTAGGTGATCTGGTCCGACTCGGCCCCGGAGAGCGCGTCGGCGCCACCGGTCTCCGTGTCGTACTGCTTCTCGACGCGGTCGCGCTCGGCCTTATAGGCCTCGTCGAGCCGGGCGATCCGGTCGGCGTTGACGGCCTCGTCCTGCTCGACGATCAGGCGTCCCGCGAAACTGATCGTCTCGGGGGCGCTCTGGTTGTCGAGCTCGGTCAGGCGGGCGACCATCGCCTCGTAGTCGGTCCGCAGGACTTCGAGCTCCTGCTTGCTACGCTGGGAGGCGGCGGCGGTGACCTTGTTGGCGCTCTCGGTCAGTTGACCGACCTGGAGCGTGACGTGCTCGGACAGTTCCCCGAGCTGCGACTCGGCCTCGTCGCGGAGCTCCGCGATGATGGCCTCGTGCTCCTCGTTGATCTCGGCGACGGCGGCCTGACGGGCATCGTCATCGACCTGGGTGATCAGGTACGAGGCGAAGTAGAGGATCCGCTCGAGGTTGCGCGGGGTGATGTCGAGCAGCAGTCCCAGGCGGGTCGGCGTGCCCTTGACGTACCAGATGTGCGCGACCGGGGCGGCCAACTCGATGTGGCCCATGCGCTCGCGCCGGACCTTGGAGCGGGTCACCTCGACGCCGCACTTGTCGCAGACGGTGCCGGCGTGACGGATGCGCTTGTACTTGCCGCAGTAGCACTCCCAGTCCCGGGTCGGGCCGAAGATGCGCTCGCAGAACAGCCCACCGTGCTCGGGCTTGAGCGTCCGGTAGTTGATCGTCTCCGGCTTGGTGACCTCGCCGTGCGACCAGTCGCGGATCGCCTCCGGGGAGGCCAGGCTGATCCGGATGGCGTTGAAGTTGTTGACGTCCAGGACGCGGCCGCGGTCCTGGCGGTCGATGCCGCGCATGGAGCGGTCGTCGTGGCCGACGTTGGCGCCTTCGAGGGAGCCATTGGGACGGGCCGGAGCCAGCGTGGCCGAGGCGGACGGGTTGGTCAGGAGGCGGTCGAGGTTCGACGTATCGCCAAGCGAGGTGCTCAAGATGCACGTCCTCCGGGGTGACGTACCGCGGGGCGACGACCCGAAGGCCGCCGTCCCCACGATGACGGGAAAGGGATCAGGAACGTGGTGCGGGTGAGCGGGACGACCGTGGATCGGCTACTCGTCGGCCCCGCGTTCGAAGCCGCTGAGGTTGATCCGGTCGATCTTGGTCATGAGGTCGCGCGTGTCCTCGGAGAACTCGATGACCTCGTCGTTCTCGTTGATCACGTCGATCGACAGACCCAGGGAGCGGAGTTCCTTGACGAGGACCTTGAAGCTCTCGGGGACGCCGGCCTCGTTGATCTCCTCACCCTTGACGATCGCCTCGTAGGTCTTGACGCGGCCGACGATGTCGTCGGACTTGACCGTCAGCATCTCCTGGAGGATGTGCGCGGCGCCGTAGGCCTCCAGGGCCCAGACCTCCATCTCCCCGAAGCGCTGCCCACCGAACTGCGCCTTGCCGCCCAGCGGCTGCTGGGTGACGAGGGAGTACGGGCCCGTCGAGCGGGCGTGGATCTTGTCCTCGACCAGGTGGTGCAGCTTGAGCATGTAGATCACGCCGACGGTGACCGGGCGATCGAACTTCTCGCCGTCGCGGCCGTCGTAGAGATCGACCTTGCCGTCCTCGGGCAGTCCGGCCTCGCGCAGGGCGTCGCGGATCTCGTCCTCATGCGCCCCGTCGAAGACCGGGGTGGCGACCTTGAAGCCGAGCCGCTGGGCGGCCCAGCCGAGGTGCGTCTCCAGCACCTGGCCGATGTTCATCCGGGACGGCACGCCGATCGGGTTCAGGATGATGTCGACCGGCTGCCCGTCCGGCAGGAACGGCATGTCCTCGGTCGGGATGATCCGGGAGATGACGCCCTTGTTGCCGTGGCGACCGGCCATCTTGTCGCCGACCGAGATCTTGCGCTTCTGGGCGATGCTGACGCGGACCATCTCGTTGACGCCGGCCGGGAGTTCGTGGTCGGTGCTCTCGTCGCGGCGGAACCGGCGGATGTTGACGATCTTGCCGTAGACGCCGTGCGGCACGCGGAGCGAGGTGTCCTTCACCTCACGCGCCTTCTCCCCGAAGATCGCCCGGAGCAGGCGCTCCTCGGCGCTCAGCTCGGTCTCGCCACGGGGCGTGACCTTGCCGACGAGGATGTCGTTCGGCCGGACCTCGGCGCCGATCCGGATGATGCCGTTCTCATCGAGATTGGCGAGGCTCTCCTCACCGACGTTCGGGATGTCCCGGGTGATCTCCTCGGGACCGAGCTTGGTGTCGCGGGCCTCGACCTCGTGCTTCTCGACGTGGATCGACGTGTAGACGTCGTCCTTGACGAGGCGCTCGCTGAGGAGGATCGCGTCCTCGAAGTTGCCGCCCTCGAAGGGCATGAAGGCGACGAGGACGTTCTGACCCAGGGCCAGCTCGCCGTTCTCGGTCGATGACGAGTCGGCCAGGACCTGGTCGAGCGTGACGCGCTCGCCGCGGCGGACGATCGGCCGCTGGTTGATGCAGGTGTCCTGATTGGAGCGGACGAACTTGCGCAGGTTGTAGATGTGCTCCTCGCCATCGTCCTCACGGATGATGATGCGCGAGCCATCGGCCGAGGCGACCGTGCCCTCGTGCCGGGCGACGACGACCTGCCCGGAGTCGCGGGCGGCGAGGTGCTCGACGCCCGTACCGATGATCGGCGCGGAGGCCTTGAGCAGCGGGACGGCCTGCTTCTGCATGTTCGCGCCCATCAGGGCCCGGTTGGCGTCATCGTGCTCGAGGAAGGGGATCAGGGCCGTACCGACCGAGATGACCTGCTTCGGCGAGACGTCCATGTAATTGCACTGTTCCGGCGCGATCTGTGGGAAGCGGTGTCCGCCACCGACCCGGACCGTGACGGTGTCCTCGATGATCCGGTTCTGCTCGTCCACGGCCGTGGTGGCCTGGGCGATCATGACCTGCTCCTCCCGGTCGGCGGAGAGGTAGTCGATGATGTTCGTAGCAACCGACTGGATCCGGACGGAGACGACGCCGGACGCCTTGAGCTGCTCCACGTGGTCGGCGGTCAGCTCGATGCCGGCCTCGAGGACGACCTCGCCGGTCTCGGCGTTGATCGCCGGACCCTTGAGTCGCTGCCCCTCGAGCGGGATCAACGGTTCATCGACCATCAGCGACGACACGACCCGCCGGTACGGCGTCTCGATGAAGCCGTACTGGTTGATCTTGGCGTACGTCGCGAGCTGGCCGATCAGGCCGATGTTCGGGCCTTCCGGCGTCTCGATCGGGCAGATCCGGCCGTAGTGGGACGGGTGCACGTCCCGGACGTCCATCCCGGCCCGGTCGCGGCTGAGGCCGCCGGGTCCGAGGGCGGACAGCCGGCGCTTGTGGCTCAGCTCGGCCAGCGGGTTGGTCTGGTCCATGAACTGGGACAGCTGCGAGCCACCGAAGAACTCTCGCACCGCCGCCATCACCGGGCGGGTCGTGCTGATCAGCCCCTGCGGGGTCACGGTCTCGATGTCCTGGATGGTCATCCGCTCGCGGATGCCACGCTCCAGGCGCTGGAACCCGGTCCGAACGTGCATCTGGATCAACTCGCCGACGGCGCGGATGCGCCGGTTGCCGAGGTGGTCGATGTCGTCCGGGTGGCTGCCGCCGTTGTTGAGCCGGATCATCTCCCGGATGATCTCGACCATGTCGTCGCGGGTCAGGATGCGCGAGAACGACAACTCGCTCTCGTCGTCCGTGCCGCGGTTGCGCTTGTGGAGCCGCTCGTTGAGCTTGTAGCGGCCGACGCGGGCGAGGTCGTAGCGGCGCTCGTTGAAGAACAGGTTCTCCAGCGTCGTCGTCGCGTTCTCGCGGGTCGGCGGGTCACCCGGCCGGAGCCGGCGGTACAGCTCGATTAGCGCCTCTTCGCGGGTCGTGGTCGACTCCTTGTCGACCGTCGTCGCGACGAAGCGGCGATCCGGGTTGGTGTCGACGTCGCTGAACAGGTCGATCAGCTCGTCGTTGCTCTCGATCCCGATCGCGCGCAGCAGGATGCTGACCGGCATCTTGCGCTTGCGGTCGACCTTGACGGAGAGGATGTCGCGGTTGCTGGTCTCGAACTCCAGCCAGGCGCCCCGGCTCGGGATCAGCTTGGCGGTCGAGAGGAACTTGCCGGAGGTCGGGTCGATCGAGCGCTCGAAGTAGACGCCCGGCGAGCGGACGAGCTGCGAGACGACGACGCGCTCGGCCCCGTTGATGATGAACGTCCCGTCGGTCGTCATCATCGGGAAGTCGCCGAGGAAGATGCCCTCGCTGCCGGTCTCCTTGATCTCGCCGGTCTCACGGAGCAGCAGGCGGGCGCTGATCCGGAGCGGGGCGGCGAAGGTCAGGTCGCGCTCGCGGCAGTAGTTCTCGCAGACGCGGATGTCGGTCTTGGCGCGCTCCTTCTCCGGGCCGTTCGGCATCCGGGTCCAGGCGGGGTCGAAGCGCGGCTCGGAGATCTCGAGCTCCATCTTGCGATGGTTGTCGCCGATCGGGCTGATCTCTTCGAGGAGTTCGCGCAGACCGGTCTCGACGAACCAGTTGAAGGACTCGACCTGGACCTGGACGAGGTTCGGCATCTCGAGGACGGTGGGAATGCGGGAATAGGTCCGGCGATCGATCCCGGTGTTGGAGAGGACCTGGCGGTCACCGGTGATGGTTGCGGGGAGCGGCTGAGCCGACGGCTCCAGCACGCCCGGGAGTCGAGTGGTCTTCTGGTCAACGGCCATGCGAACGCTACCTCCGTCTTGACTGACTGGGTCCGTAGCGGCGCCTGAACGGAGCGCCGTTAACGTGGTATCCGAACTGGTGCCGTTTGCTCGTTTGTCGGCGCTGGCGTTCGTGCTATGGTGGAGATCCAAAACGCGGCAGAACCGAGACCACGCTGGTCATCGAGGACAACCCTGATGCCGACCGGCTTGTTCACGGCGGGACAGGTGTTCGTACCGACAGCGGCCCAGACCGAACTAGGAAATCAGTCGCGAGCGACAGCCACGAAGCGACACGGAGATCCGCCCGATTCGACGAGTGAATCAGACGCCAACACGGGAGGGGTCCACTGACACCTCCCGATCCGCTAGCTTGTCTGCCTGCTGTGCGACTGCCGGCTGAGCCTTTATCGTGTCCTCCCGCAATCCGGGCATAGTTCACCTGGATTCCGCGAATGGGGAGGATACATCCTCCTCCCAGCGGATGTCAATCTCGCGTCAAGCCGGTGTCTTGATTCAGGCATCCGGCGGTCGCGCCGACCGTCTCCTCGGACTTGGCTCCGATGATCAGACGGTCATCGACATCGTCCGGATCGATTGACGCCCTGAACCGGCTGATCTACGGTGCCCGGCAGTTCTGACGCCACCGTGGGCAGACCCCGGTCGCCCCGTTCCAACAGATCATCTGGGAGACAGACGCATGACCATGCCAGCTTCGACCGATCCCGCCGCCAGCTCCGCCGCCTTTCGCATCGCCGCCGTCGGCCTGACCAACCCTCGCGGCATCGCGTGGGACGACGACGGCAACATGTTCGTCGCCTCCGGCGGGATGGGCGGCGACCGCCTGTCCGGTCCCGACCGCCACATCGAGGCGCCGCTCGGCCCCTACCGCGGTGGCCCGACCGGCCAGATCTACCGGGTCACCCCATCGGGCGAGGTGAGCGTCTTCGTCGACGGCCTGCCGTCGACGAGGGACCAGTTCCGCGGCAAGCAGGGCGTCTCCGACGTGAAGTGGGTCGACGGCAAGCTCTACGCCCTGATCGTCGGTGCCGGACAAGGTCACGGCAACCCGGACAGCGAGACGGGCATCCTCCGGGTCGAGGCCGATGGGACATGGGAGCAGTTCGCCTTCATCGGACCCTGGCACCGGGCCCACCCGGTCGCCGCCGAGGTCCCCCACTTCTTCCCGGAAGCCTCCCTGTTCGCCTTCACCTGGGTGCCGATGGACGATGCCTTCTGGTACTCGGAAGCCAACAGCAATTACGTCGGCCGGATCACCATGGACGGAGAGATCAGCCGAGTCGCCGACCTCTCCGCGTCCAATGACGTCCTGAGCGGGATCACACCGTCGCCCAACGGCGGCGTCTACGTCGGGCACATGTCGGTCGTCCCCTACGCCGAGGGCCAGACCTTCGTCTCCGAAGTCCTGCCGGACGGCACCGTGCGCCGGGCCTGGGACGGCCTGACGATGGTCGCCGGCCTGGCCCAGGAGGCGAGCGGCGACCTGATCGCCTCCTTCATGTCCACCGGCAATACCGTCGCCCTCCCCCACTTCCGCCCGAACGCCGGCAAGATCGTCCGCCGGACCGGCCAGGACGGCTTCGACGTCATCGCCCGCGACATGACACTCCCGATCCGGGTGGAAGTCGGGCCGGACGGCTGGCTGTACGTCTCGACGCCCGGCATCGGCGCCGACAACGGGTCCGGGATCATCGTCGCGATCGACCCGGCGGCCCGCGACCTCGACCTCAGCAACTCGATCCTGCTGGACGCGGCCGAGCAGGTCCGCGCCGCCGGGATGGTCCTGGACCCGGACCTGGCCCCACGGCGCTACCCGCACGAGATCGTGCCGGGTGAGGACCTGCCCTAAGGTCCAACTACGTCTCGTCCTGGGAGTCGGCGAACACGGCTCCGTTCCTGCCCACCATTGGTCCGGATGGACAGGGACGGCGCCGCCGGCTCGAGAACGGGTCCGGTAGACTTCACGGCGTCGAGCTGTTCGCGCAGCGTTCCTGTCTCGCCGGCGGGTCGTCCCGCCCGGTGACCGACGCCAACACCGGGAGCACATCTCCGTGACAATCACCGGCCTGATCGACCTCCGTTCCGACACCGTCACCCACCCCACCGACGAGATGCGCCGCGCGATGGCCGCCGCCGAGGTCGGCGACGACCAGTACCGCGAGGACCCGACCGTGACGCGGCTGGAAGAGCGGGCCGCCGAGCTGTTCGGCAAGGAGGCGGCACTTCTCGTCAGCAGCGGCACGATGGGCAACCTCGTCGCCCTGCTGGCCCACTGCGGTCGCGGGGATGAGGCGATCCTCGGCGACGAGAGCCACATCCTCTGGTACGAGGGCGGTGGCGCCGCGGCCCTGGGCGGGATCGTCTTCAACGTCCGGCGCAACGCCCCGTCCGGCGAGATCGACCTCGACGAGATCCGGTCCGTGGTCCGGAGCGCGACCGAGGACTTCCCGGCCACGAAGGTGATCGCGATCGAGGACACCCACAACCGCTGCGGCGGCACCGTCCTCTCGATAGGCTACCTGCGCGAGCTGCGCCGGCTCGCCGACGAGAAGCGCGTCGCCATCCATATGGACGGGGCCCGCGTCTTCAACGCCGCGGCGGCCTCCGGCGTGTCGCTGGCCGAGATCGCCGCCAACGTCGACTCGATCCAGTTCTGCCTGTCCAAAGGCCTCGCGGCGCCGGTCGGGTCGATGGTGGCCGGCAGCCGCGACCTCATCGAGACGGTCCGGTTGCGGCGCAAGCAGGTCGGCGGCGCGATGCGGCAGGCCGGAGTGATCGCGGCGGCTGGCCTCATCGCCCTCGACGGGATGCGTGACCGTCTCCCCGACGACCATGTCCGCGCCCGCCGCCTCGCGGAGGGCCTGGCCGCGATCCCCGGGGTGACGGTGAATCTGGACGCGGTCCAGACCAACATCGTCGTCTTCCGCCCACCGGCTGGCTCCGATTTCGCCGAGATGGCCGACGCCTTCCGCACCGAGGGCGTCCTCGTCTCCGGGTTCGGCAGCAAGGGTCTGCGGATGGTGACGCACTACCAGATCGACGATGCCGCGATCGACCGGGCCCTGATCGTCGCCAGCCGTGTCCTGACGGGGCGATC
>CAXTHM010000066.1:0-20313 GCA_964244115.1 uncultured Thermomicrobiales bacterium | reverse complement strand
CGGGATCAGCGCCACGATGATCAGGGCGTTGAAGATGATCGCCGAGAGGATCGCGCTCTGGGGCGAGGCGAGCCGCATGACGTTCAAGGCGCCGAGCTGCGGGTAGAAGGTCAGGAACATCGCCGGGATGATGGCGAAGTACTTGGCCACGTCGTTGGCGATCGAGAAGGTCGTCAGCGCGCCGCGGGTCATCAGCAGCTGCTTGCCGATGCCGACGATCTCGATGAGCTTGGTGGGGTCGCTGTCGAGATCGACCATGTTGCCGGCCTCGCGGGCCGCCACCGTGCCGGTGTTCATCGCCACGCCGACATCGGCCTGGGCCAGCGCCGGGGCGTCGTTGGTGCCGTCACCGGTCATCGCGACGAGGCGACCGGCCTCCTGCTGCTCGCGGATGATCTGGATCTTGTCCTCCGGGCGGGCCTCGGCGTGGAAGTCGTCCACTCCGGCCTCCCGGGCGATGGTCTGGGCGGTGAGCGAGTTGTCGCCCGTCACCATGATCGTCCGGATGCCCATCTCGCGGAGCTCGGCGAAGCGGGCGGCCATGCCGGGCTTGACCGTGTCCTTGAGGTAGATCACGCCGAGCGGACGGCTGTCCTCGAGCACGACCAGCGGCGTCCCACCGGCGGCGGAGACCCGGTTGGCCGCCTCGCGGAGATCGGCCGGGACCTCACCGAACTGCCGGACCACCGCGTCGAGCGCACCCTTCATGGTGGTGTGCCCGTCCTTCTTCAGGCCGCTCATCCGGGTCTCGGCGGTGAACGGGATCGGCTCGCCGCCGGTCAGGGCGGCCGGGTCGGGCTGGAACCCGAGCTCCCGGGCCAGGGAGACGATGCTCTTGCCCTCGGGGGTCTCGTCGGCCAGGCTGGACCGCAGGGCGGCGCCGGTCAGCTCGGCGGCGCTGACGCCGCTGGTCGGGATGAACTCGGCCGCCATCCGGTTGCCGTAGGTGATCGTGCCGGTCTTGTCGAGCAGCAGCACGTCGATGTCGCCGGCGGCCTCGACCGCGCGGCCACTCATCGCCAGCACGTTGCGCTGGACGAGGCGGTCCATGCCGGCGATGCCGATCGCCGAGAGCAGGCCGCCGATCGTGGTCGGGATCAGGGTGACGAGCAGCGCGATCAGCACGACGGTCGACGCCTGGTCGCCGGCGTAGGCCGAGATCGGCGCCAGCGTGACGGTCACGATCAGGAAGATGATCGTCAGGCCGGCCAGCAGGATGTTGAGGGCGATCTCATTCGGCGTCTTCTGCCGGGAAGCGCCCTCGACGAGGGCGATCATCCGGTCGAGAAACGTCTTGCCGGGCTCGGCCGTGATCCGGACGATCAGATGGTCGGAGATCACCTGGGTACCGCCGGTGACGGACGACGAGGTGTCGGTGCCCGGCTCCTTCAGGACCGGAGCCGACTCGCCGGTGATCGCCGCCTCGGAGACGTAGGCGACCCCTTCGACGATCTCGCCGTCGCTCGGGATGATGTCGTTGACCTCGACCAGAACGAGGTCGCCGGGCCGGAGGTCGGCGGAGGCGCGGGTCTCGGTCCGGCGGTCGGCGGTCGGTCCGACGAGGACCTTGGCCAGCGTCTCGGTCCGGGTCCGGCGGAGCGACTCGGCCTGGGCCTTGCCGCGGCCCTCGGCCATCGCCTCGGCGAAGTTGGCGAACAGGACGGTGAACCACAGCCAGGCGCTGATCCAGGCGATGAAGCCGGCCGGGTCGCCGGTGTCGCTGATCCCGGTCAGGTCACCGATCAGGATGACCGTGGTCAGGAGGGCGCCGATCTCGACGATCAGCATGACCGGGTTGTGCCAGAGCGTCCGCGGGTCGAGCTTCTTCAGCGCCTCCAGCAGGGCCGGGCGGACGATGTTCGGGTCGAACAGGTTGCGCCGGGGAGCATTGCCGCCGGAGCCGACCCGGGGCTGGCTGCCGGTCGCCGGAGTCACGGGGGCTTCCCGCTCCGGGGCAGTGGTTCGTGTCGAGAGCGCGGTTTCCATCGTGGTGTGAATCCTCATTGGACACCTGGTCTCCCCTCCCCATCCGCGGATGGGGAGGGGCCGGGGGAGGGGGAGTTAGAGGCCGAAGAGATTGCCGTCCCGCGTCTGGAAGTGCTCGATGATCGGACCGAGCGCGTAGGACGGGAAGTAGGTCAGGGCGCCGACGATCAGGATCACGCCGATCAGCAGGCCGACCCAGAGGCCGCCGGTGGTGGGGAAGGTCCCGGCCGTCTCCTGCGTCCGGCCCTTGCGGGCCAGGTTCCCGGCCAGCGCGAGCGCCGGCACGATGATCAGGAAGCGACCGGCCAGCATCGTGATGCCGAGCGCGATGTTGAAGAACGGCACGTTGGCGCTGATGCCGGCGAAGGCCGACCCGTTGTTGCCCGCCGCCGAGGTGAAGGCGTAGAGGAACTCGGTGAAGCCGTGAGCGCCCGGGTTCCACCGGCTGGTCAGCACGTCGCTGGAGGAGATCGCGATCGCCGTGAACCCGAGGATGAACAGCGGGATGACGAGGAGGGCCAGCATCGACATCTTGACGTCGAACGGTTCGATCTTCTTGCCCAGGTACTCGGGCGTCCGCCCGACCATCAGACCGGCGATGAAGACCGTGATCACCGCGTAGATGAGCATCCCGTAGAGGCCGGACCCCACGCCTCCGAAGACGATCTCGCCGAGGGCGATGTTGGCCAGCGGGATCATGCCGCCCAGCGCGGTGAACGAGTCATGCATCCCGTTGACGGCGCCGCAGGAGGCCGCCGTCGTGATGACCGCGAACAGGGCCGTGTCCTTGATCCCGAACCGCAGCTCCTTGCTCTCCATGTTGCCGCCCGGCGCCTCGGCTCCGGCGATCTCGGTCGCCTGCGAGGCGCCGGCCGTCGTCAGGTTCGGGTTGCCGGACTGCTCGGCCACGGTCGTGGCGGCGACGCCGATGAAGAAGATCAGGCTCATGGCGGTGAAGATGGCCCAGCCCTGCTTGGTGTTGCCGACCATCCGGCCGAAGGTGTAGGTCAGACCGGCCGGGATGACGAAGATCAGCAGCATCTGGAGCAGGTTGGTGAAGCCGTTCGGGTTCTCGAACGGGTGGGCCGAGTTGGCGTTGAAGAAGCCGCCACCGTTGGTGCCGAGCATCTTGATCGCTTCCTGCGACGCGACCGGGCCGAGCGGGACCCGGAGGGTGTCGCCGGCGACCGTCACGATCTCCCGGTAGCCACCGAAGGTCTGGGGGACACCGGCCGCGACGAAGACGAAGGCGAAGACGATCGAGAGCGGCAGCAGGATGTAGAGCGTCGCCCGGGTCATGTCGACCCAGAAGTTGCCGATCTCCTTGGAGGAGCGCCGGGCGAAGCCCCGGATCAGCGCGACCGCGACCGCGATCCCGGTCGCGGATGAGAGGAAGTTGTGGACGGCCAGCCCCACCATCTGGGTGAAGTAGCTCATCGTGATCTCGGGGTAGTACCCCTGCCAGTTGGTGTTGGAGATGAACGAGACCGACGTATTGAAGGAGGACTCGGCCCCGATTGCGGGCAGATCGGCCGGGTTGAGCGGCAGGCCACCCTGGGCCCGCTGGATCAGATAGGTCAGCACGACGCCGAACAGGCTGAACAGGAGCAGGGCGACCGTGTAGCCCTGCCAGTTCTGCTCGCGTTTGGCGTCGACGGCGGTCAGGCGGTAGACGACCCGTTCGACCGGGGCGAGCACCGGCGTGAGGAAGACGCGCTCGCCGGTGAACAGGCGAGCCATGTACGCGCCGACCGGCTTGGTCAGCAACAGCAGGATGCCGAAGTACACGACGATCAACGCCGCAAACGTCATCGGAG
Organism: uncultured Thermomicrobiales bacterium; assembly: GCA_964244115.1. Classification (GTDB taxonomy): domain Bacteria; phylum Chloroflexota; class Chloroflexia; order Thermomicrobiales; family UBA6265; genus CADCWK01. The sequence goes on along the minus strand of CAXTHM010000066.1, from coordinate 16,510 downwards.
AGGGCCTTTCAACGGGACAACAGGTGGTTGCCTGGGTGGGACGGCGCGACGATCCATGGGACTAGAAGCGCTCCGGGCGCAGGAGCGCGACGGCGAGGAAGACGAGTAGGCCGGCGGCGATGATGAGGACGATGACGTCGAATGCGTTCACGGCACGATCTCCTGCGACGGGCCGACGGCCGTCAGAGCCGCTCGATGCCGGCGATGAAGGCCAGGCAGGCGGCGAAGAAACCAACGGCAATCAGAATCATGAAGACGTCTTGCATCCCTACCCCCTCGGGTGGTGACGGGCGAACCGGCCGGACGGTGACGGGACGGTGACGGGCAACCAGGTGGTCGGGCCGCGTTACGGGGCGTCGGCGACCGGATCGCCGGGGGAACGCGCCCCGACGGTCCGCTCGACGAGCCGGAAGAGGGCGTCCATCGGGAAGGGCTTGTGCAGCACGCCGACCGGACCGAACTCGCGGACCCGCGTCGTCTTCGGCGGCACGGCCGAGAAGACGATGGTGGGCAACGAGCGTCCGGCGGCGCGGAGATCGCGCAGCACGTCCCAGCCGGTCGCATCCGGCAGATTGATGTCGAGCAGGAGGAGGTCGAAGGATTCGGCGCCGAGGATGCGCATCGCGTCGGCGTGGCTGGCCGCCTGCCTGACGTCGTAGCCCCGGCCGGTCAGGGCCCGGGCGAACGTCTGGCGCAGCCGCTCCTCGTCGTCGACGACGAGCAACCGCGCCCCGCCCATTCCTCCGATCCCGTCCACCATCGATCCCCCCTGCCCATACCCGAACGACCACGGGGCGACCCACCGGGTGATCCGGAAGATGATGGGACAACGCGCGTTAGGCCGGCGTTAGAGGGCGATCCGCGGAGATTAGGGATTCGTTAGAGACAGTGGGGAGGGGTCTGCTCGCAACCACGCGTGTTCGATGTGTCGCTCGTGTTGCGAATACCTTATCGCTCTGCGGGGCGATGGCCGCTGCGGCGGCCGGACTCGCCAGCGAAGCGAGAGCTTCGACCCTACGAAAGGACGACCACAAGCGTCGTCCCTACCACGTCGTCCGAAAGCGATACCCCACGCCCGGTTCGGTCACGATCAGCCGGGGATGGCCCGGGTCGGGCTCGAGCTTGCGGCGGAGATAGTTGATGTAGACCCGCAGCTGCTGGGCGTTGTCCGTGGCGTAGCTGCCCCAGACGCGCTCGAGCAACTGCCGGTGCGTCATCACCTTGTCGGCGTTCGTCGCCAGCACCCGCAGCAGGTCGTACTCCGTCTTGGTGAGGTGGACTTCCACCGGACCACGCGTGACGACATGGCGGCTGAAGTCGATGGTCAGGTCCCCGACGACGACCGAGGAGGTGGCCGGTGATCCGGTCCGCCGCAGCGCCGCCCGGACCCGGGCCAGCAGCTCCTCCATCCCGAACGGCTTGGTCAGGTAGTCGTCGGCACCGAGATCGAGCGCGGCGACCTTATCGCGCTCCTCACCCCGCGCCGAGAGGACGATGATCGGGACCTCGGACCACTCCCGCGTCTGCCGGACGACTTCCAGCCCATCGACCCGCGGCATCGCGAGATCGAGCAGGACGAGGTCGGGCAGGCGCAGCGCGAGGGCATCGAGCGCGAGCGCGCCGTCCTCGGCCAGTTCGACCTCATAGCCGTGGCCGCCCAGCGCCGTCCGCAGGGCACGCCGGATCTGCGGCTCGTCGTCGACGACCAGGACGCGCTCCCCACTCATTCGGTGACGACCTCCTCAGCGACAGCGGGCGCGGTGGCCCCGGAGCCCGGTGCCGCGATCGGAAGCGTAAACCGGAACGTCGCGCCGTGCCCGGCGGTGCTCTCGACCCAGATCCGGCCGCCGTGGGCCTCGACCAGCCCCTTGCAGATCGTCAGGCCGATCCCGGAACCGGAGATGATCGTCCCCTCGGCGCTGCCCCGGTAGAACCGCTCGAACAGGCGGCGCTGGAGCGACGGCGCGATGCCCGGACCGTGGTCGGCGACCGCAATCGCGATGTCCGGGCCGTCCCGCCACGCGCGGAGCTCGATCGGCGAGCCGGCCGGGGTGTACTTGATCGCGTTCTCGCCGAGGTTCATCACGACCTGGGCGATCTCCACGTAGTCGAACCAGACCAGTGGCAGGTCGAGCTCGATGTCCAGCCGGATGCGCTCGGCGGAGGAGCCGGCCCGCTGCCGGAGGCGCGACGCCACGTCCCGCATCAGCTCCTCGATGTCGTACCACTCCCGGTCCGGCCGCAACGCCCCGCCCTCGATCCGGGACAGGTCGAGCAGGTTACCGACCATCAGCGTCAGCCGGTCGGTCTCCTCGTCGATCGCGAGCAGGAACTCCCGCCGGTCGTCGTCCCGCCACTGGACCTGGTCGTCGAGCAGCGAGGTGGCGGACGCCTTGATCGCCGAGAGCGGGGTGCGCAGGTCGTGGGAGACGGCCGAGAGCAGCGCGGACTTCAGCTCGTCGGACTGCGCCAGCACCTGGGCCCGGGACGCGTCCTCGGACAGCCGGGCCCGGTCCAGCGCCAGCGCGGCTTGCCCGGCGAAGGTCGCCAGGAGGCGCTCATCCTCCGGCGTGAACCGGCCACCGCCGGGACGCCCGGTGACCTCCAGGACCCCGATCACCCGGTCGTGGGCGAGGATCGGGAGGTAGAGGACGTCCTGGCCCCGGGTCGGCTGGACGACGACCGGGATCCGGCCGGAGCCGTGGGGCGACCGCAGCCGGCGACCGGCCACCCGCCGGCCAGCGGGGCGACGGTGCTCCATCGCCCAGGTCGCCATCGCGAGGCTCTGCCGGTCGACCACCGCGCCGTCCGACGCCTGGGGCGCGACCGCCCGGACCGCGAGTTCGGGCGGCTCCGTCGGGTCCGCCGCGGTCGGATCGTCGCGCTCGTCCCGGTTGGCGGGCAGCAGGATCCGGCCCCGGTCCGACCCGTAGACTCGCACGACCTGCTGGGTGATCGTATCCAGCATCGCGTCGAGGGTGATGTCGCCGATCAGGGCCGAGTTGAGATCGTAGAGCAGACTGACGCGGCGCTGCTCGTTGAGGGCCTGCTGCGTCCTCGCCGCGAGCCGCGCGACGAGCTGGCCGGTGACCAGCGAGACACCGAGGTAGATCACGAGGGCGAGGATGTAGTCCGTCGTGGTGATCGAGACGGAGTAGTACGGCTCGATGAAGAAGAAATTGACGGCGACGAAGCCGAAGACCGAGGCCGCCGCCGACGGCCCGGAGCCGAGCAGCAACGCCGTGCCGATGCTGACGACGACGAACAGCAACAGGATGTTGATCGGGCCGAGCGGGTCGCGGAACGGGAGCAGCAGCGCGACCGCGACGATGCTGATCGCGATCGCGATCGCGTACGGCAGCCAGCGCAGCGGGCTCTCGCGGATGTGCGCGGCCACGGCCCACGGGCGCCGGACGCCGACCGAGATCGGCGCCAGGGTCGCCTCCACGCGCTCGATCACGCCGGTCAGGCGCCCGGTCTGCGGCTCGTTCATGCGGCGGCGTAGTCGGCGATGAGTCGCTCGACCTCCGCGGGCGTCGTCTCGGCCCGCTCGAACCATTTGTCCCAGACGGCGTCGACGGACGATCCGCCGGCCGCCTCGAACGCCGCCAGCAGGTCGGACGGCTCCGCGACCCGGAAGCGGAAGCCGGGTGCGCCGGGCCCGGCCGGATCACCGGCGAACGCCCGCAGCGCCGCGAAGAAGGCGTCGTCGCCGATCGCCAGCCGGATGGCGAGGAAGCCCAGCGCGGCCTTGCCGTAGACCAGATCGCCGAAGCCGGCCGGCGCCTCGGGGTACGGGACGTCCGCGACGGCATCGCCACCACCCCGCAGCAGGGTGACGTAGCGCGGCACGACGTAGGTCCGGAGCATCCCGACGGCGGCGGCCCGTCCCTGGGTCCACTCCACCTCCATGGTCATCGTGTAGTTGGTCAGCCCCTCGGTGATGAAAGTGTGGTCGTTGGAGTTGCCGCCGACGAGGTTGCCCCACCACTGGTGGCCGATCTCGTGGGCGAGCAGGAAGTCGAGGAACTGCCCGTCGCCCGCCTGCCGCGCCAGCGACGGGCCGTCGAGGTAGACCAGCCCGGACCAGGAGATACCGAGCGTCCCACTGGTCAGCGGGACGTCGACCAGGTCGAGTTCGCGGTACGGGTAGGTCCCGAACCGCTCGCCGTAGACCTCCAGCGACCGGGCGACGACGTCGAGGACGGCATCGATCGCCGCGCCGTCGTTGACATCGGTCGCGTAGGTGACCATCGTCTCGCCGACCTGGCGGGCATCCATCTCCCAGCCGGTGCCGAGCGCGAGCGTGAGGTCGCGAACCGGACCGGCGACGATCCGGGTCGTGGTCTCGCCGGACGCGCCATCGGCCGTGGCGACGACGGTGCCGGTCGAGAGGACGGTCAAGCCGGTCGAGCGCAGCGTCAGGTCGTAGAGGGCGACGTCGCCGAAGGTCGGGTCGACATCATCGACGGGCGGGTCGCGCCGCCAGCCGGCCCCGGGCATGGGCTCGTAGCCGGCCAGGCTGGGGTACCAGTCGGCCAGCGCCCAGGCGCCGGTCTCCGAGGACCGGCTCAGGATGCCGTAGGACCCGAGCGAATCGACGGGAACGGTCGTCACGAACGTCAGCGCGACGGTGACGGCGGCGCCGGGAGCCAGGTCGGCAGCCAGCGGGATGGAGAGGACCGTATCCTCCACCGACAGCACGGGCTCGACGGGTGCTCCGTCGAGCGTCACGTCCCCGATCGTCGTCCCGCCGTCGCCGTAGTGGTCGGCGTTCGGGAACAGCCGGAAGACGATCTCGCTGAGCGGCTCGCCGTAGCGGTTCACGAACGCAACCGAGAGCGAGCCGCCGATCGTCCCGCTCGTCGTATCGACAGCGACATCCATCATGTAGCGGCTGACGTCCCGATCCGTCGCCGCGACGACGGCGTCGCGCTCATCCGGGAGGATGTCGGCGTAGGCGTCATCCGCCGGGGTGGCGGCCGGCGTCTGGGCCGCGACGGGCCGGACCGCAGTCCCGCCGAGTAGGATCACCAGGGTCAGGACGAGGCGGAGCGATCGGCACCGGGCCAGGGCTGGGCAAGCGGGGTCGACGTGGAGGGCCATGGACGGAGCTTTCGCGAGGCAGCCGGTCAGATACTAGACGGCATGATGGCCGAATTGCTGACCGGCAACAAGCGAACGCCCATGTCCGAACTGGTCAATGGCCCGGGGGCCGCAACTCCGCCTCGATGCGCAGCTCGATCGGGTCGAGCAGGTTGATCATCGGCTTGCCGTTCCAGTTCAGCCCGAACTCCGACCGGCTGACCGTCCCGACGAGTTCGACCTTGGCCCAGCCGCCGGAGATCGGGGTCCAGGTGCCCTCGAGCGTGATCGGCTTCTGGTCGCCCCGGATCCCGAGGTTGCCTTGGACGGCGTAGCGCTCCTCGTGGCCGGGCAGGCGCCGGATCGCGGTGCTCGTGAAGGTGATCTCAGGGTTCGCCGCCGCGTCGAAGAAGTCCGGTCCCTGGAGATGCGTGTCGCGGCGGGCGTTGCCAGAGGTCTGCGAGGCGGTTGGGGCAGTCAGGCGGACCCGAGCCGTCGTCAGATCTTCGCCCTCGACCTGGACGGTCCCCGTCGCGCCGCGGAAGTGGCCGTGAGCCCTGACCGGGATGACCATCAAGTACCGCTTGGCGGCGCTCCAGTGAACGGTGGTGCGGTCAGGGACGATCGTCCAGTCGACCGTCGTAGCGGTCGCGGCCGGCGCCGGTGCTGTCGAATTGCGGCTGCTCGCGATAACATCCGTCGTCATGGCGGTTTCCCCTCGTTCGCGCTCACGGAGCGCTGTGCCCTGCGGCATTATCCGGCACTGGCGACCCAATGGTTGATGACCTAAACTACCAGTGAGGAGAGGATAGCGCTGATGGTTGAGAGCGTCAACTACCGTCCGGATATTCGTGTGGCCGCCGCGATAGGGTGTGTCGTCCCATCCACGGAACCGATCGGTTGCGGCGCCTTGCCCGCTGGCTTCCAGCCGGCGGCCCTCCCCGCTGAGGGCGAGGTCTTCCTGCAGCTGATGGCGATCGGCGAGGGCCTCCGCCAGCACATCGCCGACGTCGCCGCCCGGTTCGACTTCACCCCGCAGCAGGCGCTGCTCGTCGAGCGGCTTAGCAGCCCCAGGACCATGGGCCAGATCGCCGAGGCGCTCGGCTGCGACAAGTCCAACGTCACCGGGCTGATCTCGCGGCTGGAGACGCGTGGCCTCGTCGCCCGGACGCCCGACGAGCACGACCGGCGGATCAAGTGGCTGACGCTGACCGGAGACGGCGAGGCGGTCCGCCTGATGCTCCGGGAGCAGATCCTGCAGGGCCAGGCCATCCTGAGCGGGTTCACCGATGAGGAGCGCGACGGGTTCCTCGGCTACCTGCGCCGCGCGAGCGCCAGCCTGACCGCTCCGGCGCCCGACCGGAGCTGCGGCGGGGCCGTCCGCATGGGTACCGGCGATGGCAGTCTGGCGAGAGACTTGGCCGAGGCACGCTGCTGCGCTGCCGATCCAATCGACTCCGGACTCGCCGGGCACTGAGTGGACCGCGCTATCCCTTCCGGAGTTCAGCATGAGCCAGGACCAGACGAGGCAACCCATGGAGTACACCATCCGAGAAGCCGGCCCCGACGATGCCGAGGCGATCGCCGCGATGACGCTCCGGCTGGTGCCGGAGAGCGCCGTCGGGCGGGACGTCTCGGCGTTCCGCGACTATTTCAGCCGGCCGAAAGCTGACATCCAGCCCGGCACCCGGACCGTCGTCGCCTGCGATGCCGACGGCACCCCGGTCGGCTATCTGATGGTCCGACCAGACACCGAGTACTTCAGCGGCGAGGCCCGCGCCTACATCGAGCGGCTCGCGACGACCGCCGCCGCCGAGGGGACGGGCGTCGGACGCCAGTTGATGGCCTGGGCGGAAGCGTGGGCTCGGTCGGAAGGGTTCCGGACGATCGCCCTCGACGTCTTCGCCAACAACGCGCGGGCCCGGCGCTTCTACGGCCGGAACGGTTACGAAGAGGACTTCCTCCAGATGGTCCGGACGCTCGACGAATGAGATCCGAGGGTCAGATCAGGACGTCGCGCTCGCCCCGCAGGACCCGGTCGACGGCGACCGCGACGCGCAGGACGTAACGATCGACGGTCGGGACGAAGTCACCCGCCGAGATCGTCGCCAGGGTCGCCTCGGCAGTGCCGGGGAGGATCCGCTGGACGGTGATCGGCTCCGGCTGGCCGCGCTGGAGATCGATCAGCGGGGCAAGCGGTACCCGGATCAGCTCGGCGAGCTCGGCCGGGTGCGGGCGGTAGGCGGTCAGCGGCCGATCGTCGAGCAGCAGGAAGACGTCCTGCAACTCCCGGTCGTAGATGCCCAGGTCCGGGACCTCGTTGGCGCAGACCCGGATGCCGAGCGGCAGCAGCTCCGCCATCGCCACCGCGACGCCGATCTCCTCCTCCGTCTCCCGCAGCGTCTCGACCAACGACTCCCCCGCCCGGTAGTGCCCGCCGACCGTCGCGTCCAGCACCCCCGGCCAGGTGTCCTTGGCGAGGCTCCGGCGCTGCATGAGCAGGAACGGCCCGACATCGTCGTCGTGCCCGGCCACCCAGACGTGGACGGCCCGGTGCCAGTCCCCGTCGCGGTGGACGGCGGCCCGCGCCTTGACCCGGCCGGTCGGCTCCCCGTCGGTCCGGTAGACGTCGAACAGTTCGGCCGGGTCTTGCGCAACGGAGAGCGGATCGGTCGGCGCTTGGTCCATGGTTACTCCTCGTATCTGCGTTTTTGGTCTATGGGCGGCGCCATGACGTCGGGTCACGGACTTGCCCTGACCGGCGCCCGCAGGCGCCATCGCCCCGCAGGGCGATAACGGTGTCCCGCCGCGTTGCCCCGACCATAAATGGATCGGGCTCAGGGATGATGTCGCCGACAAACCTCCGGATGTAGACCGCATTACCCGTAACATCATTTGGACTGGGAATCGGCACTCCGATTCCCAGTCTCGCGGCTGTCGTTACCGACATCGAGCCTCAATCACGGTTCGGCCCGGTTATCTTCTCTTAGCCCGATCCATTTATGGTCGGGTCAACGCGGACCACATGGACACGGTCGGACTGAGCGCCGGTTATTGCCCCGCAGGGCGATGGCGCCCTCGGGCGCCGGTCAGCCCAACGGCGTAACCCTACGTCCTGCCCATCTCCCTGTTCGATCTACCGGCCGGCGGTCTGGCCCAGGACCGTCAGAGCGCCGCTCCACTGGTCGGCGAGGTCGATGATCGGGGAGGAGAACAGGCCGAGGAGGAGTGTCGCGATCGCGAGGACGCCGATGCCGCCGGAGAGGAGGCGAGTCGGGAGGGCCAGCGGCCGGCCGTCGGGCTGGTTGAAGTACATCACCGCGACGATGCGCAGGTAGAAGAAGGCGCTGACGGCCGAGGCGACGACGATCGTGACGGCCAGCCAGAGCAGGTCGGCGTCGATCGCGGCGACGATGACGTAGTACTTGGCGTAGAACCCCAGCAGCGGCGGAACGCCCATCAGCGACGCCATGAACAGCGTCATCGCCACGGCGATCAGCGGCCGGGTCGAGGCCAGCCCGTTGAAGTCCTCCAGCATCATCCCCATGCCGCGCTGCTGGAGGTAGGTCACGACGGCGAAAGCGCCGATGTTCATGAAGGTGTAGGCGAGGATGTAGAACAGGAGCGACGAGATGCTCGGGTCGTCGATCGAGCCGCCCGACGTGTAGGCGGCCAGCCCGACCATGATGTAGCCGGTGTGGGCGATCGACGAGTAGGCCAGCATCCGCTTGACGTTGCGCTGCGTGATCGCGACGACGTTGCCGAAGACCATCGTGATCACGGCCAGCACCGCCCAGATCGTCGTCCACTGGTCGCTCATCGGCTCCAGCGCCTGGACGAACAGGCGGATCGCCGCCGCGAAGGCGGCCGCCTTCGGCACGACCGACAGGTAGGCCGTCACCGGCGTCGGGGCGCCATCGTAGGCATCGGGCGTCCAGAAGTGGAACGGGACGGCCGCCATCTTGAAGCCGATCCCGACGACGAGCAGCAGCAGCCCGAGCAGCAGGGCCGGGTCCGGGAAGCCGTCGCCGGCGTTGTTGGCGGCGAGGTGGGCGGCGATCCGGTCGAGGTCCATCGAGCCGGTGACGCCGTAGATCCAGGTCAGGCCGTAGAGCAGGATCGCCGAGGCGAACAGGCCGAGCAGGAAGTACTTCATCGCGCCTTCGACCGACGTCAGTCGGCGCCGGGCGAAGGCGGTCAGGACGTAGGTGGCCAGGGCGCTGAGCTCGATGCCGATGTAGAGCACGATCAGGTTGCCGGCCGCGGCGACCAGCATCGCGCCGAAGACGGAGAAGCCGATCAGGACGTAGAACTCACCGGCCGGCATCCGGTTGGCGACCCGGAGCTTGCCGTCGGCGCCGAGCTGCTGCTCGCCGTTCTGGAGGTAACTGGCCGAGATCACGATCGTCGCGACCGCCGCGACGAGGATGATCAGCGACAGGAAGACGGTCAGCCCGTCGGCCCGGAAGGCGCCGTCGAACGTCGAGGCGTTCTGGCCGCTCTGCGTGATCAGGGCGAAGGCGGCGCCGATGTAGCCGACCAGCGAGATCCCGGTCAGGATGGCGAAGTGCTGCGCCCTCGGGGCGAAGGCGTCGGCGAAGAGCAGCACGACCGTCATGGTGAAGACGATCAGCTGGGGCCAGGCCAGCGTCAGATCGGGTGCGGTCAGATCGAGATTCAGGCCCATTCGCCACTCCTTGCGCCGCGTCCGCACCGATCGTGATCGGGCCGGTCAGGTATCGGTCGGTCTCTCGTGATGCGCGTCGTCACGGTCATCGGCTACGGCAGCGTCGCGAGGATGCGCTCGACGGCCGGGGCGAAGATGTCGAACAGCGGGGCCGGGTAGACACCGACGACCAGTGTCAGCACCGCCAGCGGGGCGACCAGGAGCCCCTCCTTGAGCGTGATGTCCGACCAGCGCCGCCCGATCCCGGCCAGACCGGTCTGGTCCGGGTAGACCGCCTCACCCGTGATCGCCTCCGCGTCCGGCAGTTCGGCCAGCTCGGCGGGCTGGTCCTGGCCGGCCAGCGTCGAGGCCTGCCGGTTGGCCGGGCTGCCGCCTGAGACGAGCGGCATCGCGCCGTGAAGCTGCCCACCGTGTCCGCCGTGGGTCGCGGCCGTGACCTCGCTGACGATCCGCCGCTCCTGCGGGGTGAGCTCGCCGTCGTGGGCGTCCGGCGCCTGACCGGGGGCGCGGCCGAACACGATGCGCTGGAACATCCAGATCATGTACCAGGCCGAGAAGATCACGACCGCGAAGGTGAAGGTCGCCACCCACGGGTTGTAATCCCAGGCCCCGAGCGCGACGAGGAACTCGCCGATGAAGGCCGAGAGCGCGGGCAGGCCGATGCTGGCGAACATGAACAGCGTGAAGTAGCCGGCGTAGGCGGGCATCCGGGAGGCGACACCGCTGAAGGCGCGGATGTCGGTCGTGCCGGCCCGCCGGGCGAGGATGCCGATGAGCAGGAACAGCGCGGCCGAGTTGATCCCGTGGGCGACCATCACCATGATCGCGCCCTGGAAGCCCTGCGTGTTGAAGACGAACAGGCCCAGCGTCGCAAAGCCCATGTGGCTCAAGGACGAGAAGGCGAGCAGGCGCTTCATGTCGGTCTGGACTAGCGCGACGAGGGCGCCGTAGAGGATGCCGATGATCGAGAGGACGATCACCGCCGGCGCCCACCAGTCGGCCCCCTGCTCGAACAGCGGCAGGTTGTACCGGAGCAGACCGTAGACGCCCATCTTCGACATGATCGCCGAGAGCATCACGACCGAGGCGGTCGGCGCCGCCTGGTAGGCGTCGGCCTGCCAGGTGTGGAACGGCCAGATCGGCACCTTGACGGCGAAGGCGATGAAGAACGCCGCGAAGGCCCAGTTCTGGAACGTGGCACCGTAGGTCCCGTTCTGGAGTTCGAGGATGTTCAGCGTCCGGATGCCGGTCTCGTTGAAGTAGGCCTGGTAGGTCGCGACGATCCCGGCCAGCATCAGCAGCGAGCTGAACAGCGTGTAGAGGAAGAACTTCAGCGACGCGTAGACCCGGCGGTGGCCGCCCCAGATCCCGATCAGGAGGGCGGTCGGGATCAGCATGATCTCCCAGAAGATGTAGAAGACGAACAGATCCAGCGAGACGAAGACGCCGAGGATGCCGGTCTCGAGCAGCAGCAGCGAGACGAAGTACTCGCGGTGCCGGGTCGCGACGGTGTCCCAGGACCAGCCGATCGCGAGCAGCGAGACGGCCGTCGTCATCAGGACGAGGATCAGGGCGATCCCGTCGATCCCGAGGGCGTAGCTGGCCCCGAGCGACGGCAGCCACTCGACCGTCTCGCGGAACTGGAACTCGGCGTTGCGGTCGAACCCGACGAGCAGGAACAGCGAGGCGACGAGCGTCACCGTCGCGGTGGCGATCGCGACCAGGCGGGTCTGGTCTGGGCGCAGGTTGGGCAGGAAGAAGATCAGCAGCGCGCCGATGGTCGGCGCGAAGACGATCAGACTCAGGAGTGGGAAGCTGTCCATGTCTCGATTATCCCCGCGCTGCTAACGGAAGAGGCTGCTGAAGGCGGTCAGGTAGACACCGACCAGGACGACCATCCCCAGCGCGATCGCGAGGGCGTAGTTGGCGACGAGGCCGGTCTGGACCTGCCGCAGGCGCGAGCTGACGGCAGCTAGCCCGGTCGCGACCCCGTTGACGACGGCGTCGATGATGTCGATATCGACCACCCGCCAGAGGAACGTCGCCGTCGAGCGAAGCGGCCGGACGATGAGCCCGTCGTAGAGCTCGTCGAAGTACCACTTGTTGTAAAGAAAGGTGTAGATCGGGCGGAACCGGTTGGCGACGGCTACCGGGTCGATCGCGCCCCGGAAGTAGACCAGCCACGCCAGGACCAGCCCGCCGACGGCGGCGATGGTCGAGATCACCCCGAAGGCGACCGTCTGGGCGGTCGAGGGCTCGTGGGGCAGGTAGGCGCCGTCACTATGGCCGGTCCCGGCGTCGTTGGCGGCGGTGGTCGCCTCGCCGGCCGGGGCTGGGTCGCCCTCCTGGGCGATCACGTAGGTCGCGGACTCAGCCTCCGGCGCCGCCTCGTCGTAGAAGACCGGTTCTACGAATCTATGGTAGATGCCGTTCTCCGGCGGGACGCCGATGAAGCCGATCAGGACGGTGGGGATCGCCAGCGCGATCAGCGGCAGCGTCATCACCCGGGGCGACTCGTGCGGGTGGACGGTGGCGGTATCGAACCGTTCCCGGCCGTGGAAGACGACGAAGACCAGCCGGAACATGTAGAGCGCCGTCAGGAAGGCGGAGACGATCGCGACGATGCTGACGATCCTGCCGATCGGCTGGTAGTCGCTCAGCCAGGAGCCGAGGATGATCTCGTCCTTGGACCAGTAGCCGGCCAGCGGGATGATGCCGGCGTTGGCCAGCGCCGCCGCGAGGAAGGTCCAGTAGGTCGTCGGCATGTACTTCCGCAAGCCGCCCATCTGGCGGATGTCCTGCTGGTCGTGCATCCCGTGGATGACGGAGCCGGCCCCGAGGAAGAGCAGGCCCTTGAAGAAGGCGTGGGTGACGAGGTGGAAGATCGCCGCCATCCAGGCGCCCGTCCCGAGCGCGAGCGTCATGTAGCCGAGCTGGCTCAGCGTCGAGTAGGCGACGACCCGCTTGATGTCGTTCTGGGTCAGGGCGATCGTCGCGGCCATGAAGGCGGTGAAGGCGCCGACGCAGGCGACGATCAGCATCGCGGTCTCGGAGGCGAGGAAGATCGACTGCGACCGGGCGACGAGGTAGATCCCGGCGGTGACCATCGTGGCGGCGTGGATCAGGGCCGAGACCGGGGTCGGACCCTCCATCGCGTCCGGCAGCCAGGTGTGGAGCGGGAACTGGGCGCTCTTGCCCATCGCCCCGAGGAAGAGCAGCAGCGCGATCACGGTGATGGTCGTGGAGCCGACCTCACCGACCCGCGCGAAGACGCCGGTGTCGCCGAAGAAATCGACCGTGCCGAAGGTCCAGAAGACGAACATGATGCCGAGGCCGAAGCCGAGGTCGCCGACCCGGTTGACGATGAACGCCTTCTTGGCGGCGTTGTTGGCGGAGCGGCGGCGGAAGTAGTAGCTGATCAGCAGGTAGGAGCAGAGCCCGACGGCCTCCCAGAAGACGTACATGACGAGGAAGTTGTCGGCCAGGACGAGCATCAGCATCGAGAAGACGAACAGCGGCAGGTAGGCGAAGAACCGGTACAGCCCCGGGTCGCCCTTCATATAGCCGATCGAGTAGATGTGGACCAGCAGGCCGACCGTCGAGACGACCAGCAGCATCACCGCCGTGAGCTGGTCGGCGTAGAGATTCACGCGGACATCGAAGTCCCCGGACGGGATCCAGCGGAACAGCGTCTGGCGGATCGGCTCCGGGGTCCGGTAGATGTCGACGGCGACGAGGATAGAGATCAGCCAGCTGACCGCGACCGCGGCGGTGGAGAGCAGCGCCGAGCGGTCCCCGAGCACCGTCCGCCCGAACAGCAGGACGATCGCTGACGCGGCCAGCGGGAGCAGCGGGATGAGGAACAGCAGGTCGGCCATCAGGTCGCTTTCCTTGTCAGTCAGCCGGGTCGTTCGGCCGGGGCTGTCGGCGGCGGGACCGCGCTCGCAAACGGACGGAGTGTAGCCGAGACGGGCGGGTATCGTGACGGATTTCACGGGACCGGCCGGAGACGGGTCGCGGCGGGCGCGGATCGGGCCGGCGCGGTCGGCGTCCGGCCCGGATCCCTGGGTCTAGTTGCGCAGCGTGCTGACCTCGTCGACGTTGATCGTATGGGCACGGCGGCTGAGGGCGATGATGATCGCCAGGCCGACGACCGCCTCGGCCGCGGCGACGGCGATGATGAACAGCGCGAACGCCTGCCCGTCGATGCTGTTCAGGTTCCAGGCGAACGCGACCAGCGACAGGTTGACGGCGTTGGTCATCAGTTCGACACACATGAAGATGATGATCAGGTTCCGGCGGACCAGCACCCCCATCATCCCGATGATGAACAGGATCGCGCTCAGGAACAGGAAGTGGTTGAGTCCGACGTCGAGCATGCTCTTCCCTCCCTACCGACGAACCAGCGGGCGGGCCGCCGCGCCGGCATCGGCGTTCCCGACCTCGGTGTAGGCGTCCGGGTCGCTGACCATGATGATCTGGCGCTCGCCATCGACGGGCTTGAGGTCGCCGGGCGTCGCGGCCGCGATCGGCGACTCGCCCCGAACGGCCGGCAGGGCGAGCGGGATGCCATCCGCCCCGATCGGGTGACCGAGGTTGATCGTGCCGGTGCCGCGCTGGGTGTTGATCCCCCGGCGGCGCTCCGGCATGGCGAGGACGATCGCCCCGATCACGGCGACGGTCAGGACCAGCGAGACGGTGATGAAGGCGAGCAGGTTGTCGTCGTAGAGCACCCGGCCGAGCGCCTGGGTGTTGCCGCCGACCGCCTCGACGTTGGCCGGCGTGGCATCGCCGGTCGCGCCCTGGATCGACCGGGCCGTGATGGCGGCGCCGATCTCCAGCAGGAGGATCAGTCCGAGGATCAGCCCGGCGATGCGCTGGATCGGCTGGCCGGTGTGGAAGTCCGGCAGCTGCTCCTCATCGACGAGCATCAGGACGAACAGGACGAGGACCAGGATCGCGCCGGTGTAGACGATCACCTGGACGACGGCGAGGAACTCGGCCCCGAGCATCACGAAGGTCGCCGCGATGTTGATGAAGCAGATGATCAGGAAGACCGCCGAATGCAGCGCACTCGTGGCGATGACCACGCCCGCGGCGGACAGCACGCAGACGGTGGCGATGAGATAGAACGCGACGGTCGACCAATCCATGCCGTCCAAGCCTCCCGGCTCTTAGTCGCCGGCCTGCGCCGACGGTTGGGGCCGGTTGGCCCGGTCAGTGAAAGACGTGACGACCAGCAGGCCGGCCAGGACGACGGCCGCCACGACCCAGACCCACGACGGCACGGTGATCTCGTCGTTGGCGATCAGGCGGACGAAGGCGGTGAACAGGATGTTGAGCAGTGCGACCGGCAGCAGGACCTTCCAGGCGATCCCCATCAGCTGGTCGAACCGGAAGCGCGGCAGCGTGGCGCGGAGCCAGACGTAGAAGAAGAGGAACAGGACCGTCTTGGCGAGCAGGTAGACGACGCCGAGGCCCCAGATATCCGTCGCGCCGGGGCCGTCCGTCCCCCCGAGGAACAGGGTACTGGCGAACAGCGAGATGACGATCATGTTGATGTACTCGCCGAGGAAGTACATGGCGAAGCGGAAGGCGGAGTACTCGGTGTGGAAACCGGCGACGAGTTCGGACTCCGCCTCCGGCAGGTCGAACGGCGCTCGATTGGTCTCGGCGACGGCAGCGATGATGTAGACGACGAAGGCGATCGGCTGGGAGAGGATGTACCAGTTCGGCAGGGAGACCGAGAGGCCGAACAGGTCGAAGACGAGGTCGCCCTGCTGGGCGACGAGGATCTCGCGCAGGCTGAGGCTGCCGGACAGCATGAAGATGCCGACCAGCGACAGGCCGAGGACCAGCTCGTAGGAGACGACCTGGGCCGCGGCCCGGAGCCCGCCGAGCAGCGAGAAGCGGTTGGCGGAGGCGAAGGCGCCGAGGATAATCCCGTAGACGCCGACCGAGCCGAGCGCGAGGATGACCAGCGCCCCGACGTTGACGTCGGCGGCAAACAGGTTGAGCTCGAAGCCGAAGATGCTGATCGCGCCGCCGAAGGGGATCACCGAGACGCCGACGACGGCGGTCACGAAGATGATCAGCGGCGCGAACATGAAGACCAGCCGGTCGGCGGCGGCCGGGACCAGGTCCTCCTTGCCGAGCAGCTTGACCGCGTCGGCGAGCGGCTGCATCAGCCCGAACGGGCCGGTCCGGGTCGGGCCCAGCCGGTCCTGAAACCGGGCGAGGACCTTGCGCTCGAACCAGGTCAGGTAGGCCATACCCGTCAGCGTGACGAGCATGAGGATGCCGCCGACGGTGAGGGCGACCCAGAGCGGGTTGTCGACCAAGATGATCCCCTAACGCTGCGATCCATCCGACTCGGACCAGACTGGCGGAGATCGACCGCCATCCCGGTGCGACCGGATGGGTGACGGGACGGACCCGGCTGACCACCGGCGGGAGGCTCCCGACCGGCGACCGCCCCATCAGGTCCGGTGGGAGACCGAACGGACGCGACCGGGTGAGTCCGTGAAGTTCGTCACAATGATACCCACCGATCGGCCGAAAGAAAAACCGGACCTGGTCGGCGGACTGGCGCGGTGCGGCGCCGGGACGGTGGCGGCGCGGACATCGCCGCCCGTGGTGGCGGAGAGGCGGTTCCGGGGTCGGCTCCGGTGGCCCCGCCCCGGGATCGGGTGAACCCATCGGCGCCGTGTCCGCGCATGGCGCCTCTCGCTTCGCCGG
>CAXTHM010000065.1:0-20427 GCA_964244115.1 uncultured Thermomicrobiales bacterium | reverse complement strand
CAGCTCCCCAGTCCGTGGAGTCGCTCGCCCCGAGAGCGATCAGACTGATGACCATGACGAGCGTGATCGCGGTCAGAATCGCTGAGAGTCGTCTCGAAGATTTGGTGACGACCGAATACAGGACGACAGCGATACCGGTGACGACTGACGCATAGCCCGCTCCGGTAAGCTGGGTGAGAAACCCCAGAGTCAGCACGACCCCGAACGCAGGCAATGGGTATCGCCAGCGAAGCAGCACGGCGACGATGGCGATGACCGAGACGATAACAGTCGGAAGGACCAGAATCGCTTCGCCGTCATTGCGAAACGTCGTTATGAGTGGCGAGACACCGACAAGCAACGCGACAACGACGTTTAGGAATAGCTGAACTCTCGGGACCTGGATGGGGACACGCATCGCTGCAAGCCTTCTGGAGTCGCTGACCGGAACTATCCGCTCCAAGCGTAATCCCGTGAAGCGAAACGTGTCCTGCTGTGATGGCTGCCTCTTGAGGCAACGGCTTCTCCGCCCACCTGACTCTAGGTCAGGCGGGCAGATCGACGGGCTGGTCGACCTCCCCGTCCGGTCGGCGGCAGACGAGCGAAGGGGCCTCCCACGACATCTACCGGGGCGGGCCAGTAGATGGGCAATCGGAAACTCGGGACGGCCGGTTTCGGTATCTTGCGTGATCCACGACCGGCCATGGGTCAGCTGACTCGTGCTTCGGGATCGAAGCGCGACTCACATCGACGACGAGAACGGCTAGCCCGTTCGCTTAGACCTCGGCGAAGAGGATCGCGACTGGGGACGGGATCTCGACCGGGTCGCCGGTCTGGGTCAGTTCGCCGGTCTCCGGGTCCCGTCGGAAGACGACGACGTTGCCGGTGGTCTGGTTGGCGGCGAGCAGCCAGGCGCCGGTCGGATCGAGGGCGAAGTTGCGCGGGTTCTCCCCGCCCGTCGGCTGGTGGCCGGCGAGTGTGAGGTGCCAGTCCTCGCCGACGGTGTAGATCGCGATGCTGTCGTGGCCCCGGTTGGAACCGTAGAGATGCCGGCCGTCGGGCGTGACGGCGATCTGGGCGGTCGTGTTCTCCCCCGTGAATCCGTCCGGCAGCGTCGCGATCGTCTGGAGCTCGGTCAGGCCCCCGTCGGCGAAGGCGTAGCCGGTGATCGTGTTGGCGAGCTCGTTGATGACGTAGACCATCGCGCCGTCCGGGGCGTAGGCGAAGTGGCGTGGGCCGGCGCCGGGCGCGGCGTGGGCGACGGCGCCCTCGGCCGTGCCGGGGTTGAGCCGCCCGGTGTCGGTGTCGAGGTCATAGACCGTGATCGTGTCGAGCCCGAGGTCGGTGGCGAGGACATGGTGGCCATCCGGGGCGGGCGCGACCATGTGGGCGTGGGGACCGTCCTGCCGGTCGGCATCGTGCCCGGTCCCCGTGAACGTGATCACGTCGCTGGCGGGCTGGAGGTGGCCGTCCTCACCGATCGGGTAGACGGCCAGCGTGCCATCGCCGTAGTTGGCGACCATCGCGTAGCGGCCGGGCTTGTCGATGCTTATGTAGCAGGGCGACGAGCCGTGACTGGTCTCCTGGTTGAGCTCGTGCAGACCGCCGGAGTTGAGATCCCGGTGGAAGGACGAGACGATCCCCGGCTCGGTCTCGTTGGCCGAGAAGACGAACCGGTTGGTCGGGTCGATCGCGAGGAAGGACGGGTTGGCCGCCCCCATGACGGTCTCGGTCAGGGTCAGTGCGCCGCTCTCCGGATCGAACCGGAAGACGTAGATGCCGTCGCCCTTGCCCGCTCCGGTGTAGGTGCCGATATACACGAACATCTGCTTCTCCCTGTGCTGGGGCGGTCGCTGCCCATCTCGGATCATGGCAGCGCCGCGTCGGATCCGTTCCAAGATGAGGACATGGTCGCAGGTGCCGCACCGAACAGGCCAGCCCAGAGCAGCCGCGTCGCCCAACCCGGCGCCGGACCCCAGCCCTCCGCCAGCCCGACGAGGTCGCGCAGGGCCAGGGACGGGTCGCCGTAGGCCAGCCGGGCGGCCCGGAGGAGCGCCACGTCTCCGGCCGGCCAGACGGACTCGTCGGCGATGCCCCAGAGCAGGGTCGAGCGCGCGGTCCACGGCCCGACCAGCGGCAGGTCCCGCAGCAGCGCGAGCCGATCGACGCTGCTCGCCTCGACCCAGCCTGGCTGGGCGTCGGGCAGCTGACCATCGACCGCGAGGCGGGCGATGGCGACCAACGCCTCGGCCCGACGCCAGGTCACGCCGCTGCTCCGGACCAGCTCGACCGTCGCGCCGGCGAGCCGGTCGGGCGTTGGTAGGGGCCAGAAGGCGCGGCCGGCGATCTCGGTCGGATCGGCGAGCAGGGCGGCGAGGCGACGCTGGGTCGTCGCGGCCGATGCGACCGAGATGCTCTGGCCGATGATGCTCGTCAGGAGCCCGAGATAGACCGAGCCGTGGGCGAAGGGCTTCAGACCCGGGAACCGTCCGGCCAGCCCGGCGAGCACCGGGTCCTCCCACGTCGGCGACGGCCGATCCGCGTTGAGGATCCGCCCGATCGTCTCGATACCTCCGCTCGTCGGTGACGCGACCACGAGCGTGTCGGGCCCTGGACCGGCCCAGACGACGACGGGCGTCACGCTGCCGTCGGCCCCGGTTCCGACCCGGATCAGGCAGTCGTCCCGCCAGTCGAGGTCCGGCCACCGACCAGCGGCCCAGGCGACCGGTCCGCAGGTCTCGGCCAGCGAGAAGCCGGGTCCGGTCGCTACTGTCCGCCTCGCCCATCCTTCCGGGAGCCAGGCCGGAGCGTCAGGGCTCGTCACGGTTGGAGTTCGGCCAGGGCGGCATCGAGGACCTCGTCGTCCGGCGACAGCACTGACGCTGCCGTGACCGGGACGTCCAGCGTCGGCGGGACGCCCTGCCCCTCCAGCCAGACCGAATCGCCGTGCATGAAGCGGCCGAGCGGCGCCTGGAAGACGCCACCGGAGGGCAGGAGCCAGAAGGCGACGGTCGCGACGACCCCGCCCGTCGGCTCCGTCCCGGCGACGACCGTGGCCGGGTTGGCGGCGAGCGCGGCGGCGAGGACCTCGCAGGCCGAGACGCAGCCGGAGTCGATCAGGACCGCGACGTCGCCACGCCAGAGGGCGTTGTTGGGCCGGGCGATCAGCTTGCCGGAAAGTCCCCATTCACCGGCATCCGTCGCGATGCTGAGGTCGGCGAGGTTGACGGGCTGGGCGATGAAGGAGCTCGCCAGGTAGACCGCCACCGAGAGGACGCCGCCGGGATTGCCACGCAGGTCCAGGACGAGCGACTCGGCCCCGGCCGCCGCCATCCGCTGGATGGCGTTGTCCCAGCCCGCGACGACGAGGGCCGGGGTCACGGCGAAGGTGCTGACCCGTATGTAGCCCGTCCGGGGATCGAGCAGACGCGACTCCACGGGCGAGTGGACCCGCCGCTCGACGCTGGCCGGGTCGCGGCTCACCAGCCGGTCGACGCTCTCCGCGTCCTCGGTCCGGGTCAGCGTCACCGTCCGGGCCGAGACCTCGTCCTCCTCGCGGACCGCGACCGCGACCTCGGAGCCGATCGGCCCGAGCGGCAGCAGTTCGAGCTGCTGGGCGGCCCGGGCCGGTTCGGTCGAGTTCGGCTGGACGGTCCCGGTCGTTGCCAGCGCCTCGACCGGGGGTTTGCCATCCCAGAGCGCGACGATCGCGCCGGATCGGATACCCGCCTCGTCGGCCGGAGAGCCGGGCGAGACATCGATGACGATGACCTGATCGCGATCCGTCCGGGCCAGCCGCAGCCCTAGGGAGCCTCCGAACCGGTCGCGCAGGACGGTCAGGCTCGGCGCGACGGCGAGATGCCCGTCGCCGATCTCGACCGCCATCCGCATCAGGGCGCCGGTGTAGGCGTCCGTGTCGGCCGCCGCGTCGGCCGTGAGGATCTCGGGTCGGTAAGTCGCGATGATCCGGTCCCAGTCGATCCGCTTGAGATCGGTGAAGGGGTAGCCCGCCCGCAGGTCGACGATCAGTCGGTCGAATGAGGCGACATAACCGAGCGATGAGAGGTCGCGGGTGCCGCCGAAGCCGGGGACGATTGAGACATCGACGGTCGCGTCGCGGCGCGGGGTGAACGGGGCCGTGTCGAGATCGAGCAGGGTCCAGCCCGGCTCGATGGCCATCACCGGGTCGTCGCCCGTCATGAGCAGCCCGTCCGCACCGACGCCGGACGGGAATTGCTGGCCGGTCCCGTCGGCCCAGACCAGCAGCCGGCCGCCGGTGATCTCGTACGTGCCGGTCGCCAGGCGGACGGACGAGTAACCGGTCGGCCAGGCCGAGTACTCCCACGGGTCGAGGAACGGCGAGCCGCCGAGGTCGGCGTGGACGTTGACCGAGAAGATCTGGACGCCCTCGCTCGCCGCGGTCCCGAACGCATGCGACTCGCCGAGCGGTCGCGCGGGCAGGCCGAGGTCGAAGACCGGCTGGCCCGCGACCGACGACAGCGGGGCGATCACCTGCCCGGTGACCGGCAGTGGCGCCGTCAGGTCGCGGTCGATGAACGCGGTCAGGTCGGTCAGCGCCGCGAACGGCGCGGCGTCGCCACCGAGCCCGACATCCGGCCCAGCCATCCCGTGGACCGTCTGGACCCCACCCGACGAGAGGGGGACCGGGGTGGCCTGCTCCTGGCTCGCGGCCGAGGATCCCGATATGGCGAGGAGGAGGGTCAGGGCGAGGAGGACGACCGGCGTCGGACGGGGTGGGCGAGTGGTCGCGGGACGGAGAGGGCGCCTGTCGCGTCGGGGTCTCGGCACCGGGGTCCGTCCTTTCAGATCAGGTCGCGGCCGATGGTACCAGTCAGGTGGAGGCCGATGGTACCAGCCGGACCCGCCATCGGTCGTCCGGACCGGTGCCGACGAGGGTCAGGTATTGCGTGACCGGATGCCACTCCCGAAGCGGGATGACGACGGGTAAGTGGTACCATCCAGGGACCGTACCAGGCTGCCGCGGAAACGTCAGCGAGTCGTGGGCCACCCGCCGCTCCTCATCTCCGCGTGTTCCCGGTCGCAGACGCTGTCGGATCGTTCGTTCGTTCGATGTGATGTGAGGATATCCAAAGCAATGGCCAACGACCGGAACGTTGACCGGACCAACGCCGCTCCCCGGATGGGAACCGGGAAGCGGGACGATGTCGCGGCCGACCGCCGCACCCGGCGCGAGCAGCTCGTCCAGGAGCGCCGCAAGGACCGTGTCACCATCAGGGAGCGCCAGAAGCGCCAGCGCCTGATCAACTTCGGCGCGATCGGCGTGACGGCGCTCGTCCTGATCGTCCTGATCGCCTTCGTCGGCGCCAACTGGTGGAGCGACCGCGAGGGCAACGAGGCGCTCGCCGGCGTCACCAGTTTCGAGTACACCGCTGCCCAGCACCAGGACGGCGAGCTGGCCTACACCGAGTCGCCGCCGGTCGGTGGGCCGCATAATCCGGCCTGGCAGAACTGCGGGTACTACGGCGCCCCGGTCCCGAACTGGAATGCCGTTCATTCGCTCGAGCACGGCGCGGTCTGGATCGCGTACTCACCGGATCTGCCGCAGGCTCAGATCGACGAGCTCAAGAACCGGGCTGAGTCACAGGATTACCTCCTCGTCAGTCCATATCAGGGTTTGACGTCACCCGTCGTCGCCACCTCCTGGAACCACCAGCTGGCGCTGACGAGTGCGGACGACGCCGGCCTCGATGCCTTCATCGAGAAGTACCGGATCAACCGCGAGTTCACGCCGGAACCCGGCGCAAGCTGCTCCGGGGCCAACTCCGGGACGCTTCCGCTCTAATGCCGCCGGGAGCGGCCGGCCATCCGGATGGTGGCCGGCCGCTCCCGTTTTCAGGGATGAATCCATGACCGACGGCCAGCCTGTCTCCTCGACCAATGACGAACGGCGCCCCGGAGGGAGTCGCCTGAAGCGCACCCTGCGCTACCCGATCGCCGCCGTGACCCTGGCGCTGCTGGTCATCCTGGGGTCGGCGGGTGTCGCTTTCGCAACCCGCGGCGGCGACCCGGACTCCGGCTCGGTCGAGGCCGGCTTCCTCCGCGACATGGTCACCCACCATAATCAGGCAGTCGAGATGGCGCTGATCGCCTACCGGCGGACGGCTGACCCGGACATCGCGATCCTGACCTACGACATCGCCACGACTCAGCAAACCCAGGTGGGGATGATGATGGCGACGCTCAACCTCTGGGACCTGTCCCAGACCGGATCGGACCCGGCGATGAGCTGGATGGGCCACCCGACCGCGGGTCCGATGCCGGGCATGGCGACCCCGGACCAGATCGCGCAACTCCAGTCGCTGCCGCCCGAGCAGGCCGACATCCTGTTCCTGCAACTGATGATCGTCCACCACCGGGCCGGAGTAGATATGGCCGACGAGTTGCTCGACCGTTCCGACGACGACGAGGCCCGGCAGTTCGCCGAGACGTTCGCCAGGTCGCAGGAGATTGAGATCGCCAACATGAACGCCATGCTGGTCGCCCGTGGCCAGCCGCCCGTCGACGGCACCGCCGTCCCGTCGATGGGCGGGATGTCCGGCATGGAGGGGACGCCCGTCGCCACGCCGGAACATTCGGGCCACGGCGACTGAGCACGGCGGGCCAACGGTCGGTGAACCCGTAACACTGCGATGGCGAGAGGTCTGCTGCGGCAACCGCGCCGTTCCGGGTTTACCGGTCCTTTACCCGCTTCCCATATGAGTTGCCGGGCGGCTTCAGCGCCCGGTGCCGGTCGTCCGACTGGCGGCAATCCTGGTGGGCGGGGAACGTGACTAGACGTCCGGCCAGTCCAGCATCCAGCCGCCGTCGACGAAGACGGTGCTGCCGGTGACGTAGCTGGCCTGGTCGCTGACCATGAAGACGACGGTGTTGGCGATGTCCTCCGGCGTCCCTGCCCGCCGGGCGGGGATCTTCGCCTCGGCCGCACGGAGCACCTCGGCGTCGCTGCTCGCCTCGGCGTTCATCTTGGTCAGGATCATCCCCGGCGCGACGTTGATGATCCGGATGTCCTCGGGCGCCAGTTCCAGCGCTAGCTGCCGTGTCAAGTTGCGCAGACCCCCCTTCGAGGCGGTGTAGGCCGGACCGCCGCCGCCCGGCGCCTCCTCGTGGACGGAGGTGATATTGACGATCCGACCGCCGCGACCCTGCCGCCGCATCTGCCCGACGGCGTGCTGGGTGCAGAGGAACGGCGCGGTGAGGTTGACCGCCAGGACCTCGTTCCAGACCTCGGGCGCCTGGTCGATCCCCGAACCCTTGCCGCCGATGCCGGCGTTGTTGACGAGGATGTCGATCCCGCCGAACGCGTCGAAGGTCTGGGCGAACAGGGACGCGATCGCGGCCGGATCGATCATGTTGGCCTCGACCAGCAGCGCCCGGCGCCCGGCGGCCTCGATCCCCGCGCGTGTGACCTCGGCGCCCGTCCGGCTGGACTCCCTGCGGAAGTTGACGACCACGTCGGCACCGGCCTGGGCCAATCCGATCGCGATCCCCTGGCCGATCCCGGCGCTGGCTCCGGTGACGACCGCGATCTTGCCGTCGAGTCGAATGTCCATCGTTGCTCCTCCATCGGTCGGTCGGTCGGTCGCGACACCGGGCCCTGGCTACGGGATCCGTCGGGGATTCAGGTCCGGAATCGCTCGTAGAGCGGGCCGACCAGCGCCCCGTAGACGACGTGCGGCGGCAGCGACTCGACGAACGCCGGCCAGCTCCAGTAGTCGTCCAGTTGGCCGTCGCGCATCGCCGGGTGGACATTCCTGGCCACCCGCATGACCGGGTAGAGGCTCAGGTTCTCGACCATCAGCGCCGTCACCCCCCGCAGCCAGGCCGGGCCGGGCAGCCGGTCGTGGGCGAGGGTGGCATAGCCGAGCCCGATGAAGGCGCCGTTGGCGAGGTGGACGGCCGCTCCGACCGGCCTCGCCAGATCCGGCCGGTTCGGAACGAACGGCCGGCCGAGCAGGATGAGATCGTCGATCCGGCTCCCGGTGACCTTCCGGTCGAACTCCATCACGGCGGTGTAGGCGACGACCGAGATGACCCCGGCCCGGACGGCAGCACCGGTGTCGACATCCCGGAGCAGCGACCGGGCGATACCGCGAATCGATCCGAGCATCGGTCTGATCCTCCTGACGGTTGGCATGAAGCTGCCGTCATCATCGCCGGAGCCATGCCATGCTGGCGAGGACATCGTCCGGGATGGGCGAGAACGTCAGCGGATCTACCTGGCATGACGAATAGCATGGGGAACAGGGGGCGATCGGATGGAGCGGATGCTGGGGACCTGGTGGGCGAGCGAGCGGCCACTCGGTCGGACCTACGCGCTGGTCAACGTCGTCGTCGGGGCGATCTTCCTCGTCGTGGCCGCCCTCGACATCGATCTGGGGATGGGGTCGTACGCTCGCTGGCTGTTCGTGCTGCCGTTCGGCGGCATCCCGCTCATCTGCGGGCTGCTGGCCCTGCGGTTCGGGGCCGACGGGCGGACGGCCCGGCCGATCCGGCTGGCCGGCGACATCGGCCTCTGGGCGCTGATGTCCCTCTTCAGCTTCCTCGCCCTGCTGCGCGACGACCCGGAGTACGGGCCGCTCTTCACGCTGTTGGCCTTCCTCCTCGTGACGGTGATCGGCGCTGTGCTTAGCGTCCGGAAGCGGTAGCGGGCACGTTTTCGCACACTATCACTCCTCTGACGGAGGGAATGGCTTCTGATTCCCGCGCCAACGGGCGGTTCGGCGGGAGGGGGCCGAAGCTCGACAAGGCTCACAGTAGCGATTCTGATCGAGTCTTGGACGTCGAGGAGACGTAAAGTAAGTACCGCAATTTGAACAATGGGTTCCATGGGTATCTGCGCAGATGAAAGCGGCGGCTTGAGCAACAAGAACGCGGTACATTGAGTTGGCTGGCCACAGGGTATTCTCTTGGTTCAATGACTCGCCTACTGAAAGAACTAGCTCGGGTCGAGGTGCTATCCATTGCAGCGATGGTTGCAGCCCAGAGCGCTGAATCCAATAGCTAGAGAACCAATAACTCAGTTTTCGTTGCATTATTTTTCGATACTCGTTTGGCGGCACATTTCGAAATTGCTCACTATTTCGCCTAAAGTTGGCTGCGACTTGTCCAGAATGAAGGACGAGAAAATTCTTCAAGTTTTCAGAACCATTCTTCTGCTCCCACCATTCCTCCCAGGTCAAATTGTGCCCTAATTGCCATACCTCTGCTATTTGCTTCCACTCGTCATGGGATTTCAAGGCGTCCGTCGGAAGCTTGCTTGAACCGAAGATGTCGTCAGGGAAGTCCTCCAATGACTGATGAGGATCCTTCAAAGCCTGAGCCATAAGGATTAAGGCCTTCAATCCAGCAGCGTAGTAACTGTATGCAATGATTGGCTCCCAACTCACAGCACAGCCATGCCAGGAGTCTACAGTCTGCGGTGGCATGGATAGTCGATCGCTCAATCCGCAGGCAGGCAGTCCAGTTCCGCCGAGGCCCAGAACGCCGTAGACTTTAACGAAATCTTCGATTTGATTACTATCATCGGTGTATGAAAGCTTAAGAAACTCATCAAGCAGAAAAGTTGCAGACGAGCCGAAGTCCCACCATTGTGCACTTGTCTCTTGATTGAAGGGAATCCATTCAATCCTCTGTCCGAAAGATCTTACATTCGGCGGAACTGCCAGACGAACACTACTTATGCGTCCGCCGAGGGTTCCGGCAACTACTGGTGTCACCATACTCATATCCGTTAGATCGAGTCTTGCTAATTGGATGGCCCTCTTACTCATCTTCGTCTCCTTACTGTAACTACGGTGACGACAAATGATGACGTCTATGCACTGGCTTTGCCGTCTCTTTGAGGTCATCGTTATATCAGCGTCTCTACTCACTGTCGAACTGTTCCCATCAAGGGGAGGAACATCTAATGGACTCACCAAAGAAAACAGATAGAACCGATCCAACGCCAACGCCAACGCCAAGGCGCGCGTTGATCGCAACTCTGTTCAACGCTGCTCTGCGGCCAATCATCGACGATGTATGGGAGGCAACAAAAT
This sequence comes from uncultured Thermomicrobiales bacterium, assembly GCA_964244115.1. GTDB lineage: Bacteria > Chloroflexota > Chloroflexia > Thermomicrobiales > UBA6265 > CADCWK01. The sequence goes on along the minus strand of CAXTHM010000065.1, from coordinate 10,369 downwards.
CCTATATTCAAAGGCTGATGTGAACCAAGGGTGCACGAGAAGCCTGTCAGTCATTTAGATACCTGACCATCTATCCGCTTTTTAGAAGAGAAGCCAGGTGTTTGGACCAGCACCCAGCTTCTCTCCATTATTCAATTGCGGGCTAGATGTGGATCGGGTGGCCGAGGAGATCGTGGGCGGCCTCGCCGAGGACCTCCGAGACGGTCGGGTGCGGGTGGACCGACATCGCGATCTCCGTCCCGCTGACCTGGAGCAGCCGGCCAAGGGCGGCCTCGGCGATCAGCTCGGTGGCGTGGGCGCCGATGATGTGGACCCCCAGGACGTCGTCCGTATCAGCGTCGGCGACGATCTTGGTGAAGCCCTCGGTATGGCCTTCGATCGTGGCCTTGGCGTTGGGGCGCATCGGGAAGCGGCCGACCTTGACCTCATGCCCGAGGTCGCGGGCCTGCTTCTCGGTCAACCCGACGCTGCCGATCTCCGGCTCGCAGTAGGTGCAGGACGGCGAGTTGAGGATGTCGAGCGGGAACGGGTTCTTCCCGGCGATGTGCTCGACGGCGATGATGCCCATGTGCATCGCGGTGTGGGCGAGCAACTGCTGGCCGGTGATGTCGCCGATCGCGTAGATGTTCGGGACGCTGGTCTGCATCATCGGGTTGACCGGGATGTACTCGCCGGAGCCGTCCGTGTCGATCCCGACGGTCTCCAGCCCGATGTGCTCGACGTTGCCCTGGCGCCCGACGGCGACGAGCAGGACTTCCGCCTGGGTGACCTTCTCCTTGCCCTTGGCGTCCGTCGTCCGCATCGTCACGCCCGACGCCGTGACGTCGAAGTCGTCGGCCGTCGGTCGGGCGTCGTTGATGACTTCCAGCTTGGCGCGCTGGTAGGACTTGGCCAACGCCTCGCTGACCTCCTGGTCCTCCTGCGGGACGACCCGGCCGACGAGCGTGACCTTGGAACCGTAGCGGTGGTAGATCGAGGCCCACTCGACGCCGGTCGCGCCGCCGCCCCGGATGATGAAGCTCTTCGGAAGGTGCGGCAGGGTGACGGCGTGGTCGGAGTTGATCACCCGCTCACCGTCGTAGGGGACACCCTTGATCGGCCGGGGCCGGGAGCCGGTGTTGATGACGATGTTGGTCGCCTGGAGCTGGAACGGGGCGCTGCCGTCGACCGGTTCGACGCCGACGGTGTTCGGGCCGAGGATCGTACCGCGGGCGTGGAAGACCGGAATCTTGTGCTTCTTGTCGAACAGGTACTGGAGGCCCTTGTACTGCCCGTCGACGACCTTCATCGAGCGCTGCAGGGCCGTCTCGTAGACGAACTCGATGTCGCCGGAGGTGTTGATGCCGAATTCCTTCGCCCGCTTGACGGTGTCGAAGACGTCGGCCGACTTGAGCATGGCCTTGGTCGGGATGCAGCCCCGGTGGAGGCAGGTGCCGCCGAGCTTCTCGACCTCGACGACGGCGACGTCGAAGCCGAGCTGCTTGGCGCGGATCGCGGCGACGTAGCCACCGGTGCCGCCGCCGAGCAGGACGATGTCGTACTGGTTGGAGCTGGTCGAATCGTGCGTGGTGACGGCGTCCGCCATTGAACCCTCTCTCCGTGGAGACTCGACGGCTCCCCGGGGGGCCGGTTCCGGCCGCCTTCCCGAGGGACGCACCGGTGCCCGGTACGCGCGTCGTTAGAACGGGGAGAGTATACCCGTGTCCGCCACCCCGCTCACCGGCGACGGGGTGTGGCGGATGGGCCGCTCAGTGCCGGCGACCACTGGACCGGTCGGGTCGTCGGAACCAGAGATCGGCGGGCAGGGTGTCGTCATACTCGTCCTCGGCGTCGGGCAGGCTCTCCTCCTCCGGCGTCAGGCCGTGACCGCTCATCGATGGTAGCCTGCTCGTGTCGATCGAGCGCGGCGAAGGTTTTCGATCGTCCACGTCGCGCCTCCCACTCGTCACCGGTTCACTGCCCGGAATCGTTCGATCCGGAATTGCCAGGCCCATCGGCGTCGGGTTCGCTGCCAGTATGGCACTGGCCTACCCGCGTACCTACGCCTCGGCCAGGCGCGGATCGGGTCATCCCGGCGGCGTCTGCGCGCAGATGGGACGGTTTCCGTGACAACCGGGCCGTTGCCGCGGGCAAAACCCGTGTGACACACTCGGGGCACCCGCTCGGAACGTCCTGAGATCGATCACCGAATCGGTCCGGCCGCCATCGTTGCCGTCGGTCCACCGCCGGACCGCGCGTCGCCCATGTCTGGAGACGGGTCCTTGCCTCTTTCGACCGCCGAATTCGAGGACCCTCACCGGATCGCGGACGGGCGGTCGGCCGTCGCGATGCGGCAGCCTGCCCCCGCCGGTGGGCAACTGCCCTTCCCGGCGCTGGCCGCGCTCGTCACCCCGAGTCCCGGATTCGCGCACCCGTTCGAGCGGCATTTCGCCGACCTGCTGGACAGCTACCGGATTCGCTGGCGCTACGAGCCGACGACGTTCCTGCTGGCCCGGCGATCGGATGGGTCGCTGGCCGAGTGCTTCACGCCCGACTTCTACCTGCCGGACCTCCGGACCTACGTCGAGCTCACCTCGATGCGGCAGGCGCTGGTCACGCGCAAGCACCGCAAGCTGCGGCGGTTCCGGGCCGCCTATCCCGGAACCCGGGTCGTCATGCTCTACCGGCGCGACTACCACCGGATGCTCTCGGCCTGGGGGGAGATGTCCGGGCAGTCCCTTCAGGCCGGGCTTGGCGACGCCCCGTCTGCTCTCGGCCGTCTGCTGTATGCCGACCGGACCGTGAGCGACCGGCTCGACGAGCACGCCGCCCAGATCGCGATGCGGTACGAGGCGATCGGGGAGCGGCCGCTGCTGATCGGCCTCGGCCACGGTGGGGGGCGGGTGGCCGCCGATCTCGCCAGCCGCCTCGCCGCCCGCGAGATGACGCCGGAGGTCGATGGCCTCGTCTTCGACGTCCGGGCTGGCCGGACCCGCGGTCTGCGGCACGGGTCCGTCGACCTCTCGGGCCGGACCGTGACGCTGGTCTCACCGATGGTGAGCACCGGGCTGACGGCCGAGTTCGCGGCCGGCTGGCTCCGGCGGCGCGGCACCGTCGGCGTCGACGTCTGCGCCCTGCTCGACCGCGCCTCGGCCCGCGTCGTCTCGGTCCCGCTCCGTTATGCCAGCCTGCCGGCCCCGATCGAGCATCTCGTCGGCTATGGCCTGGAGCTGCGTCAGGCGTACCGGCACCTTCCCTCGATCTCGGTGCTGGATGCGCCGTACGACGATATCCCGGTCGAAGCGCGTCTTCTCCCGTGAGCGGCCCCGAAAGGACGCTCACCTCAGAGACCGTGGTCCGGCGGCTCTCGCCCGAGGACTGGCCGATCGAGCGTGAGCTGCGTCTCGCCGCGCTGGCCGAGTCCCCATCCGCCTTCGGGAGCCGCCTGGTCGATGCGGAGGCGTTCGGGGAAGCGGCTTGGCGAGCGCGGCTGTCCGGACAGACGCGCTTTGCCGCGCTGGTGGGCGGGCGGGCCATCGGTACCGTCGGCTATGCATCCTCACGGGAGCCGTATCCGGTGGGAACGGCGGTTCTCGTCGGGATTTGGGTCGCGCCGAACGCCCGGGGCTGCGGCGTGGCGGACCGGCTGGTCGACGCCGTCATCGCCGCCTGCCGCTCGGGTGGGTTCGGCGCCATCTGGCTGTCGGTCACCCACGGCAACGAGGTCGCCGCTCGGCTCTACGAGCGCCACGGTTTCGTCCGGACCGGCACCGATCTCGAAGGCGATGGCGACACCTTCGACATGTCCCTCACCCTGACGTGACTCGCGGATCCTACGGATGCCTGTCCATTCCCTGTCGGTGATCGGGCTGGTTCGGTTGCCGTACCATGCTCCGGTTGTCGTACGCGCGTGAGCGGGCCCAGGTCGGGCCTCCAGGGAGATCAGATGGGACAGAACGCCACCGAGACCCGCACCCCGCAGCCGTCCGAGCGGGCGCTCGCCGACCTGACGCCCTTCTTCGACGCCCCGACCGCGACCTCCCCGGTCTGGCTGGCTGGCGACCGGATCGCCTTCATCAGCGACCGGAGCGGTGTGCCCCAGGTCTGGGTGACGGAGCCAGTCGGGGACGACACCGCCGGCGGTGAGTCCGGTCTGCTGGTTCGGCCCCTGACGCGGGTCCCGGACCGGATCGCGGCCCTGAGTGCGACTCAGAACGGCGAGGCGATCGTCTTCGGGATGGACACCGGCGGCAACGAGCATCAGCAACTCTGGCTCCTGGACATCCCCGGCGGCGACCCGGCCGTGGCCGGGGAGCCGGTCCCGCTGACCAGTCAGCCCGGCGTAATCCACTCGTTCGGGGCGATCGCGCCGGCCGGTGACCGGTTCGCGTTCTCGAGCAACGAGCGCGATCCGCGCTTCTTCGATGTCCGGGTGATCGGGCTCGGTGACACCGCCTCGATCCCGATCCTGCAACTCGCCCGCGACTCAGCCCTTTACCCAGTCGCCTATAGCCCGGACGGCGAGCGCCTGCTGATCCGGCAGAACAACACGAACCTGGATCACGACCTCTTCCTGCACGACCCGGACGGCCACGGTCCGGTCCTGCTCACCGCCCACGAGGGCGAGGCCAGCATCGCCGACGCGGCGTTCGCGGCGGACGGCCAGTCGATCATCGTCGCGACCAATCAGGACCGGGAGTTCGCCGCCCTCGTCCGGATCTCCCTGACCGGCGAGACGCTCGAGGTGCTGGCCGAGCCGGAGTGGGACGTCGAGCTCCTCGACGTCGACCCGGCGAACGGGACGATCGCCTACAGCGTCAACGAGGATGGCATCTCCCGGCTCCGCCTGCTCAGCAGTGAGGGCACCGAGGTCGCCGTCGATGAGTTGCCGAGCGGGACGATCGAGCGGCTGAGCTGGTCGCCATCCGGAGACGCGCTGGCGGTCTCGATCACGTCGCCGGTCGCGCCCGGAGCGGTCTGGCTGGTCCGGCCGGACGGCTCCGCCCGCCCGGCCGTCGCGGCGGTCTACGGCGATCTCGACGCGGCCGCCATGGTCGAGCCGGAGATCGTCCGGTTCACGTCGCACGATGGGCTTGAGATCCCGGCGTTCTGGTTCGTGCCGGAGGGGGACGGGCCGTTTCCGGTGATCGTCGATGTCCACGGCGGTCCCGAGGGCCAGCGCCGGGCGGCCTGGCAGCCGGTGCTCCAGTTCCTCGTCGCGCGCGGCTATGCGGTCCTCTCGACCAACGTCCGCGGCAGCACAGGGTATGGCAAGGCCTACTGCCACCTGGACGATGTCGAGCGACGCTACGATGCGGTCGAGGATCTGGCTGCCGCCCACGACTGGCTCCGGGCGCGGGAGACGGTGATTCCGGATGAGATCGGCATCTACGGCGTCAGCTACGGCGGCTTCATGGTACTGGCGGCCCTGACGACGCAGCCCGGGCGCTGGGCGGTCGGCGTGGACGTCGTCGGGATCGCCAACTTCGTCAGTTTCTTCGCGAACACGGGGCCATGGCGCCGCCGCCTCCGGGCGGCCGAGTACGGCGATCCGGATACCCAGGCCGACCTGCTCCGGGAGCTGTCGCCGATCCACCGGGTAGCCGACATCCAGGCACCGATGTTCGTGATCCACGGCCGTAACGATCCGCGGGTACCCCTCGGCGAGACCGAGCAGATCGTCGCGGCCGTCCGCGAGCGTGGCGGCGTCGCGGAGCTGGCGATCTTCGATGACGAGGGTCACGGGCTGATCAAGCGGAAGAACCGGATCCAGGGCTACGGCCTCATGGCCGACTTCCTGGCCGAGCATCTCCGAGCCCGACGCGTCGACGATCGGATCGAGCTTCCGGACCCGATCGACTGACCACGATCGCCCCGCGGAAAACGCAGTAGGCGGGCAGCCGTTACGCTGCCCGCCTACGTGTTCTGCCCGGATGCCCTGAAGGGGGGTGAAGGGGGTACCGAGATGCTCCTGAGGGTTAGCCGCTCACCTGATGGAGCAGGGTGGCTTCGCGGCGTGCGTGACCGGTGTTACCGGTCACGAAGAGAGGAGGTCCCCGAGCAGACGAACGAACCGCGTGGTTGAGAACGTCGCGCTCTCAATATCTGTTAGGTAGCAAACGGTGTGCCACGCTGATCGTCTTCGGACGGTCCGTTTCGGGCGACCACCGGATCGTGTTGTCGGGACACCGGGTGACGGTGTCGCCGGGCGACCCTAGATGGCTAGAGCGGAGGACCGGCCCCCGGCCGGGCGGCCCTTGAGTGTCTTGCGAGCGAGGACCTGACCGCTCGACTCGTCTAGCAACACGAGGCGGCCGGCGGCCGATGCCGCCTTGAGGGCCTCGCTGTGTCGGGCCAGGATGTCGCGGGCCATCGTCGGGTCGGCGGTCGTCTCCAGGAGGACCGATTGTCCCTCGCTGTGGAACTCCAGGCGGTATGCGCGGGGGGTGGACATGAGATCGCCTTTCCGATGAGGATGATGCAGGGACACCGGGTTCCACTCCCGGTCAGGAATGACAGGGCCGATTGGGGGAGCGACTTGGCGACCCCTACGCAGGAATCGGACCCAGTCTTCAACCTTGTTCACTACATTGGGCGAAGGTCTCCCGGCCGTTCGATGAACGGGCTCTCCGTCCACGACCCAGGGAACTCGCCCCAACGGTTTCCCGCGGTGGCGGATGGCATCGAGTGTGCAATCGGGCGTGCAAACGTCCGGTTGGGCAAGATCCGGTGGAGGCGCGGCGACACCCGGGTTTCGCTGGCGTCCGCACTCACAGCCGGTCGGGGGGAGAGACATGGAAACGACATTCGGTCGGATCACGGGCGTCGAGCCCGGGGCGTCGGTCTACGGCTCGGACGGCGAGAAGCTCGGCTCCCTCATGGAGATCGGCCCGGAGTACATCGTCGTCGAGAAGGGCCTCTTCTTCCCGACCGACTACTTCGTCCCGACCGGCGCGATCGAGTCAGTCGAGCCGGACCGCATCACGCTGACGATGACGAGAGACGAGGCGCTGGGGCAAGGCTGGGACAAGGACCCGACCGACCACCCTGCCGCGCCGGCCGCGCCGGCCGCTCCGGTCGACGCGGCGTCGGACCGCTTCACCGGAGACTTCGACGGGGTCGCCGTCAGCGGCTTCGGTCCTGCGGGTGACTCCGGGCTGGCTGATCCGGTCAAGTCGGGGTTCGCCAGCCGGGTCGGGACGACACCGCCGGCCGCGGACTTCGACACCCTCGGGGTCGCGCCGGTTGACGTCAACACCGCCTATACCGCCGGCAACACCGAACCGGCCGAGCGTGATGGACCGGTGATCGGCGAGGAGCCCGGCCATGGTCAGCCCGAGATCAGCCAGCGTCCGTAGCGCGCCCACTCCCTGGCCGGATCGGGGAGATGGCCCGGTGTCGGGGTACACGTCGGTGACCGAGAGGCCGTCGCGGACGGTCGATCCGCTCTACCCGGAGCCGACGGGCGACCGGCGCTGGATCGCCGAGCGGCCACTGCCATGGCTTGGCATCGGGTCGTCGCGTCGCGCGACGCCGGACCTGGCCTGTCTGGTAGCGGACGGGACCGTGCCGGACGTCGCGGCGGACCTGCTCCTCGCCCTGCTCCGAAACCGGTCCAGCATCCTGGTCATCGCCGGCCCCTCCGGTGCCGGGAAGACCACCTTGCTCGAGGCGCTCCTTCCCCTCTACCCGCGTGAGGATCGGCGTATCCGCCTGCGAGGTTCCTTCGAGACCTTTGCCTGGGCGACCGACGCCCGGTTCGACCCGGCCCACGCCGTCCTCATCGCCGAGGAGATCAGCGGCCACCTCCCGACGTACCTCTGGGGACCGCCGGTCGGACGGTTCCTCGCCTGGCGTGAGCGTGGGGCCGCCCTCCTCGCCACCGCCCATGGCGAGTCGATCGAGGACGTCGCCCGTCTGCTGGCCGGATATCCGCTTCGGTTGCCCCTGCGGTCGGTCGCGGCGTTCGAGGTCATCGTCCGGCTCGGCCCCGCTCCGGATGTCCCGTCGTGCCGCCCCGTTCTGACTGACATCTGGTCCATCGGACTGACGCCCGACGGCGGATTGACCCAGGCGTCGCTCTTCGACCGCCGGGTCGGTATCCACGTCGCGGACAGTGACGGATGTCCTAATCAGCCGGGCCTCCCTCACCATGCCACCAGTGCTTCGCTCCCTGCCGGTTCGACACGCATCGGCTCGTCCTAACCATCCGCGCAGGTATCGAACCCCTCGCCGGCGTTCCACGGGCAGTAAAATGGGTGGGTCCCGCCCCTGGGGACCCGTCCTCACCTCGGTATCGGACACCCGTCCATCGGACCGGCGGCCACTCGATCGCAAGCACGACCGTCTCGACCCCACGACGGGAAGCCCACCTGACGCCGGGATCGCCGAGACGCCCCGCCTCCGACTCCCGGCGCTCCGGCGCGCACCCAGAGGTCCTCATGGAACCCACCCAGCCCACCAGCACGACCCCGGTGACCGATCGCCCGGCGACGCTCGGCGCCCTCCGCGCGAGCGGTTACGAGCCGAAGACGCTCCGCGAGGAGATGCGCGCCAACCTGATCGCCAAGATCCGGCGGGGCGACCGGCTGTTCCCCGGCGTCGTCGGCTACGACCAGACGGTGATCCCGCAGATCGAGAACGCGATCCTCTCCGGGCAGGACATCATCCTGCTCGGCGAGCGCGGCCAGGCCAAGACGCGGATCGCCCGGTCGCTGACGACGCTGCTCGACGAGGTCGTTCCCGTCGTCGCCGGTAGCGAGATCAACGACGACCCGTTCGCCCCGGTCTCCCGGTTCGCGAAGGACCTGATCGCCGAGCGGGGCGACGCCACCCCGATCGACTGGCTGCCGCGCGACCGCCGCTACGGCGAGAAGCTGGCAACCCCGGATACGACCATCGCCGACCTGATCGGCGAGGTCGACCCGATCAAGGTCGCCGAGGGCCGCTACCTCTCCGATGAGCTCACGATCTCCTACGGCCTGATCCCGCGGACCAACCGGGGCGTCTTCATCATGAACGAGCTGCCGGACCTGGCCGAGCGGATCCAGGTCGGTCTCCTCAACATCATGGAGGAGCGCGACGTCCAAATCCGCGGCTACAAGATCCAGCTCCCGCTCGACGTCCTCGTCGTCGCCTCGGCCAACCCGGAGGACTACACCAACCGGGGGCGGATCATCACCCCGCTCAAGGACCGCTACGGCAGCCAGATCCGGACCCATTACCCGGAGACGATCGAGCTCGAGGTCGAGATCATGGGGCAGGAGGCCGCCCGGTTCACGGACGACAGCCTGACCGTGACGACGCCCCTGTTCATGCAGGAGCTGATCGCCGAGATCACCCACCAGGCACGCCAGAGCAGCGACATCTCGCAACGGTCCGGCGTCTCGGTTCGGATGAGCATCGCCAACTACGAGAGCGTCGTCGCCAACGCCACCCGACGGGCGATCCGGCTGGACGAGCGGCAGGTCGCCCCGCGGATCTCGGACCTCGCCGCCGTCCTCGCCTCGACGACCGGCAAGATCGAGCTGGAGACGATGGGCGAGGTCCGAGACGAGCAGATCGTCGACCGGCTCATCCAGAACGCCATCGTCTCGACATTCAATCGTTACTTCTCGGTGAGACAATTCGAGGCATTGGTCCAGGCGTTCGAGAACGGGCTGAACGTCGAGTCCAGCGACATGATGCCGGCGATGGGCTACGTGCTCCAGCTCAGTCATCTCGACGGAGTTCGCGAGGGGATCGACAAGCTCAACGTCGGCGCGAACCCGGCGGCGGTCGCCTCGGCGGTGGAGTTCATCCTCGAGGGGCTGCACCTCAATCGCCGGCTGAACAAGGCACCACGGGACACGGCCGGAGGCAGCGTCCGTTACCACCGGTAGCGGGTCGGCCCGAGTCGTGGTCGAAGAGAGGATGCGGCGGCGATGTGGGGTGAGGACAACGATCGCAACGACCGGCGGCCCGGTGTGGTCGCGGGACGGCATGCCGGACTCACGGCCGTGCCGAAATGGTTCTGGCTCGTGCTGGCCGGGATTCTGATCATCGGTGCCACCGCCGCCCTGAAGATCCCGTTCTTCCTGATCTTCTTCGCGTTCTTCTTCGGTCGCCGCCACCTCGGCTCCTGGTTCGGCCGGGAGTTCGGCTCGTCGTCCGTTCAGCGCTCGGTCCCGGTCACGGCCTCGCCGAACGAGCCCACCATTCGCTGGGGCGAGGCCGCAGTCGGCGGTCGCCGGGCTCCCGTACGAGACACCGTCGCCGACCCGGAGCTGGCCGACGTGCTGGCGAGGGGACGCGAGCAGGCCGCCCGGATGCGGCGTTCCCTGGGTGGTATCAACGACCGCGAGGTCCGCCTCCGGGTGACGAACCTCGTCGACGATGCCGACCGCATCCT
>CAXTHM010000064.1:16556-20721 GCA_964244115.1 uncultured Thermomicrobiales bacterium | reverse complement strand
CGATCCCGACCGCCTCGACCAGCGCGTCGATGTGGTCGACCATGACCGAGAGCGGCACATCGCTGCCCCGGCCACCGTCCGCGCGGAGGAAGCCGGCGTTGAAGTTCAGCCCGACCAGGCCGTCCGAGTCGCGGATCGCGTCGAGTTGCTTCGCGGTCAGGTTGCGCGTCGAGGCCGAGAGGGCGTGGACGTTGCTGTGGGAGGCGACGATCGGGTCGTCGGTGATCGCCGCCAGGTCCCAGAAGCCCTTCTCGTTCAGGTGCGAGACGTCGAGCATGATCCCGAGCCGGTTGCAGGCCCGGACGAGGTCCTTGCCGGCGTCGGTCAGCCCCGGCCCGGTGTCGGGGGAGATGCCGAACTCGAACGGGACGCCGTGGCCGAAGATGTTGGATCGCGACCAGACCGGCCCGATCGAGCGCAGCCCGGCGGCGTAGAAGACTTCCAGGGAGTCAAGTTCGGCGTCGATCGGCTCGGCCCCCTCGATGTGCAGCTCGATCGCGAACGTGCCGTCGGCGAGGCACTGGCGCAGCTCGGCGGCGGTCGTGACGATCTTCGCGGCGCCATCGGAGGCCGCGACGATTCGGCGCAGGCGGGCCAGTTCCTCGATCGCGTAGTGCTCGGCGAAGGCCTGTGTCAGCACCGGTGATGGCGTGATCACACCCGGCTCATCGTCGCCCGGCCGCTCGCCGGGGTCGGAGACGAAGACGGCGAAGATGCCGCCGGCAAGCCCACCCTCCCGCGCCCGGGGGAAGTCGATGTGTCCCTCGGCGGACCGTGTGAAGAAGTCCCGTCCCGTCGCCCGCAGGCTCAGCACCGTGTCGTTATGTCCATCGAAGACCGGAATCAGGTTCGACGTGGCGGTCATGGTGGCGTTCTCCCTGGGATCGAAGAGCGAACAAGTAGTGGCGAGGCTGTGGTGGCCCGTGACGTAGGGGCGAACCTTGTGGTCGTCCGGCTCCCGTTGGGGCAACCCTTGCGGTCGTCCCCGCCGACCGACGCCATTGCGCTGGCGAACGTCTCGGTTCCAATGGACTCGGTTGGACCTGTAACCCCGGTTATCGCCCTGCGGGGCGATGGCCGCTGCGGCGGCCGGGCGAGGCAAGCCGTCGCCCCTACGACGGGGCCGCCGCGACGGCTGGACGATCACAAGAGTCGCACCTACATCCACCGTCTCCCCCTCTCCAGCCGCCAGTGCGAAGCACGCCAGCGTGATGGGGAGGGGGCCGGGGGGTGGGGTTACGCACGGTCACGTCGTGACAGCGACCCCTTGCAGGCCCAGCCGGTCGGCCGAGGCCCGGAGCGCGTCGATCACATCCTGGATGACATCGTCCAGGGGCCGACCGAGCAACTCGGCGCCCTCCCGGATGTCGTCACGGCTGACCTTGGCGGCGAACGCCTTGTCCTTCATCTTCTTCTTGACCGAGCTGACCTGGACCGTGTGGACGCTCTTGTCCGGCCGGACCAGCGCCACCGCGGTGACGAAGCCGCTCAGCTCATCGACCGCCCGGAGCGTCCGCTCCATCGGCGAGACGGGCTCGACCCCCGTGTAGTCGGCGTGGGTGAGGACGGCCCGCGTCACCTCGCTTCCCCAGCCATGCTCCAGCAGGGAGCGGACGCCGACGTAGGGGTGGCCGGCCTCGCCGGAGTCCATATCGGGGTAGCGCTCGAAATCCATGTCGTGGAGCAGGCCGACGGCGACCCAGAGGTCCTCGTCGGCGCCCTGCGCCTTCGCGAAGGAGCCCATGCAGGCGGCGACGGCCTCGCAGTGCTTGCGCAGGCTGTCAGTCCGGACCCACTCATGCAGGATCTCGCGAGCCTTGGGCGTGTAGGGCGGGGGGACGGTCCGCTCGACGGTCTGATCGCTCTCTGCCACAGGTTCCCTCGCTGGCGATGGTTGGCTCATAGCACTGGACCGCGCTAGTGTACCGTCCGATCGCGTCAGTGGCGGGACCGGTGGCGGGCGGCTCCGGCTGGTCCGTCCCGCCGAACTCTGGAGGAGCCTCCCCTGTCCCACGATGTCGAGTTGCGCGGTGTCACGAAACGATATGGCGCCGTCCTCGCCCTGGACGACCTCTCGCTGGGAGTCCGGACCGGCGAGTTCCTGTCGCTGCTCGGCCCGTCCGGCTGCGGCAAGTCCACCACGCTGCGGCTGATCGGCGGCTTCCTGTCGCCGGATCGCGGCGAGATCACCCTGCGGGGCCGGCCGATCGCCGATGTCCCTGCCCACGCCCGGGAGACGGCGACGGTCTTCCAGAGCTACGCCCTGTTCCCACACCTCTCGATCGGCGACAACATCGGCTACGGGCTCCAGCAGCAGGGCGTCCCGCGGAGCGAGATCCGCCGCCGCGTCACGGAGGCCCTGGCCCTGGTCGCCCTGCCGAACGCCGAGAACCGGCGACCGCACGAGCTCTCCGGCGGGCAGCAGCAGCGGGTCGCGCTGGCCCGGTCCCTCGCTGTCGTCCCGGCGGTGCTGCTACTGGACGAGCCGCTCGGGGCGCTCGACGTCGCGCTCCGGCGGCAGATGCAGGACGAACTGCAGGACATCCAGCGGCGGCTCGGGATCACGTTCATCTACGTCACCCACGACCAGGACGAGGCCCTCTCGATGTCGGACCGGCTGGCCGTGATGCGCTCTGGCCGGGTCGAGCAGATCGGGACGCCGCAGACCCTCTACGAACGGCCAGCGACGGAGTTCGTCGCCCGCTTCATGGGCGCCAGCAACGTGCTCAGCGGACTGGTGCTTTCGGCGGATGCGCACGGCGGAGTGGCCAACGTGTCCGGCGCGACCATCCCCATCGTCGGCGACGGACTGGCCACCGGGCAGGCCGTCACCGTCATGATCCGTCCCGAACGACTGGTGCCGACGGCTGTCACCGAAGGGCTCGAACCGTCCGATGGCTGGGACGTCACCGTGACGGCGATCCGCTACCACGGCGCCACGACCACGGTGCAGGCGACCACACCGGACGGAACGGCGCTGACCGCCTCGGTGCGGCCGCCCGAGGCCTCCGGCCTGACGGTCGGGAGTGCCGTCCGGTTGAGTCCGAGCAGCGAACCCGTCCCGGTGATCGGGACATGATCTGTCGGTCGAATGGCGGTAGAGGCGATGAACGAATGGACAAGGAGCGAAGCCGACCGGCGTAGAGCCACTCTCCGGCTCACCTGCCCAGTCACCCGCCCCGTGCGGCTCTCGCTGTGCTACGGCTCCATGGGGGGCCGGAGCGGGGAGCAAGACCACCACGTGAGGTCAGGCACTCCATCCGACAACCGCCGCGACTCGAGAACCATCAACCCAGACGACGATGCCCTGGAGTGAAAACCCGAAGCGGCGCCTCCCCATGAACCGGAGAGGCGCCGCATCGAGAATGATCCGGGGCGTCTACCCGGCGGCGCTGAGCGAGCCGATCAGGATCGGGGCCGTCGTCGGTTGCTCGCTGCCGGCGGCAGGCTCGACCGTGACGGCGAAGCTATCGAAGTCGCGGGGGATGTCGACGGCGGAGAAGAAGGCGACGCCGTCGGCGGTGTACGTCATCACGCCGGCGGAGCGTGGCTGCTCGGAGCCGGTCACGCCGAGATACCAGAGCTGGTACGCCTGGCCAGCGGCCGGGGCGGCCAGGCCCCGGATCTGGGCGACGACCGACTCCTCACGGTAGGAGTAGAAGACCGTCCCCTGCGTGTTGGCCGGGGCCGGGTTCTCGGCGGTCGGGTTCGCGTTCAACACCCAGGCCGAGGCGTTGGACTGCGAGTTGGCGAGCGCGACCTCGTTCTGGAGCGCCGACGACTCCGCGTCGAGCTGACCGACCTGCTCGCGCAGCGCATCGACCCGATCGTTCAGCGTCGCATTCCGGACCTGGAGCGCGATCGCGGCGGCGGCGAAGACGACGACCAACGCCGCCATCGCGGCCGTCAGCCAGATGTTGGTGCCCCGTCCGATCTCGAACCGGCCCCGACCGACGGGCGGCGGCGTGGTCCGCTTCGGCGTCCGGGACGACGGCATGGTCGGTGGCGCCGTACGCTCGGGAGCGACACCGGGAACGGCAGCCACAGGGCGACGTGGTTGGGCGATGGTGGCCTGGATCGGGCGGTTCTGGCGGACAGGCTGTGGTCTGGCCTCGGCGGCGACTTCGGCCAGGATCCGGGCCCGGAGATCGCGGGACGGCGCCAG
>CAXTHM010000064.1:0-16546 GCA_964244115.1 uncultured Thermomicrobiales bacterium | reverse complement strand
GTCGTTCCCGACGGGGCCGGCCGTGGACGGCAGCCGGCCGGCATCGGGCAGACCGAGGACCGACGGCAGCAGGGCGACCACCGGGGTCAACTCCGCGACCTCGCGCCGAAAGGCCGGGTCGCGCCGGAGACGCTGCATCGCCTGACTCCGTTCGTCTCCGGACAGCGCACCGAGCACCAGGGCGGCCGCGTCGTCCAGGGATCGCTCCGGGAGATCGGTCGACTGATCCCGGGACGGCGTGCCATCCGGGACGCTCCCGTCGGGGCGACCCTCAGCCTCATTCGGATGGTTCCCGTACCCTCCGCTCACCGCTCTGTCCTCTCCGGCACCCGAAACCTGCTCTCGGCCTCACGGTGAAGCCAGTGCAGACCGGGTCTTCCGGCCCTGCAACGCGACCCGAACCCCGGGTCAGATATCACTACGACGAATCACAGGTGGTGAGGGCTCGGCCTCGGCCCAGCCCGCCAGGGCGGACCGCATCTTCCGCAGACCGAGGCGCATCCGGCCCTTGACGGTGCCGAGCGGCATCCCGGTCTGGGCGGCGATCTCCTGATGGGAGAGCCCCATGAAGAACGCCAGTTCGATCGCCTGGCGTTGCTCGAGGGGAAGACCCAGCAACGCGGCCCGGATCTGCTCCGATTCGATCGTGCTCGCGACCGCCCCGAAGACATCCTCGGATCCGGTCGCGAGCCGGAACTCCACGTCGTCGAGCTGAACGTCGGTCTGCTCATGGCGATAGCGACCCCGACGCCGGTCCACGGACAGGTTGTGCACGATCGCCATCAGCCACGACCGAGCCGCCCCACGCTCGGGGCTGTAGGCTGCCGCCCGCCGCCAGACGGCAAGGAACGCTTCCTGGACGACATCTTCAGCCACGCCGCGCTCGCCCAGGATCCGGTAGGCAAGGCTGAAGGCCATGCGCCCGTACCGGTCGTAGAGTTCAGCCAGCGCCGAGTCGCTACGCGACTGGATCGCCGCCAAGAGCTCTTCGTCGCTGCGGGGATCGCCTGCTGGCGGTCCGTCTCGCATGACCTCCCCAATCTGCGGTGTCCTGCAACCTTTAACGTCGCGACGACCGGCAATGGATCACTACGGGTCGGTGACGGTTGCACCGACGCATGGTCGTGAAGGGACAGGGGTCGCCCGAGCAGGTCGCCGGGCGGCCTCGCCCGGATACGCGCCGCGGTGGGACGGGAGCCATGTCGGTCGATGATACTCCGACTCGCCACCCGCCGCCCGATCCCGGCGTCGGATCGGGTGCCGATTCCGCATTTCGGGCCGATGGGCGGTCTCGCACTCGATCGCGTCGCCATGAACCCGGACGGCTGGTTCGTTCCGGCCCCGACGGCGTTGACAACTCCCAAGGGAATGGTACGGTCTACGGAACCGGAACGCCCCGTGCCGCGCCCGAGTCGTCGCCGGCAACGTCCGCTGGTACGCCGATTGCCGTGGACCCGGCATCCGGTCGCGACGATGACATCCCCGCCCGGCACACCGACCACCCCATTGGCTGGGTCAGTCAGCCCGCCGATCACCGGCCTGCACCGTGAGTCCGGTCGAACAAGAGGAAAGGGATTCGCGCATGACGCGACGCCAAGTGACTGGCCTGCTGACGGCTCGCCGTTTCCGGATGGTGACGCTCACCGTCGTCCTGACCACGCTCCTGAGCGCCGGGCTGGTCGCCCAGGCGTTCACGGTTACCGGCGCCGGTCTGGTCCGGTCGGACCGTGGGCTCGGTCTGAGCCAGGACGGGACCGCCGTCCCGGACGTGAGCCCGGCCGCGACCGAGGCCGCGGAGCCGATCGTGACGCCGACCGAGGACGCCTCGGAGGCACCAGCCGCCGGGGCCAACGAGATCAACCCCGATGAGCCGACGTCCGCCATCCTCGCCCAGGGGCTGGTCTTCTGGGAGGGCGGCGAGGCCGTCTGGCGCGTCCGCCAGATCACCGTCGCGCCCGACGCCACCTCCGAACCCAATGCCTACTACGGCTTCATCCTCCAGCGCGAGGGCGTCACCATCGCCCGGAACGATGTCACCGGCAAGCGAGCCCGTCTGGAAGCCGGCGAGGCTTACTTCTTCTCGTCGACCGACGCCTACACCTTCTCGGGGCTGGGGGAGGCCGAGAGCATCGCCTGGCTGATCGAGCTTACCCCGCCGGACGCCGCGGTCGACGATGACAAGGGCGGCGACGTCGCCTACGAGAGCGACCCGGTCGACCTCGACGAGGCGACCTTCGACGCCGAACTCGGGCGCAACGTGCTGCTGACCGACGCGACCGGCCTCATCTTCGCCGGCAACGGCCCGACGCTCCTGCTCGGCAGCACCGGCACCGCGACGGCCGATCCCGGCGACGGCACGACGATCGACCTTGCCCCCGCTACCGGGCTGACCGTCACCAATGACGCCAACGTCCAGAATACGTCGGCGGACCCGGCCGTCTACCTGACCGCCGCGCTCCGCGACGAGGTCATCGACGACGTTCCGGCCGCGGCCGACGCGGTCGACGGCACCCCTGCCGCCGATGACGGCGGGGAGGCGACACCCGGTATCGGCGATGTCGTGCCTGATGGCGGCGTCGCGGCCGGCTCCGGCGTCCCGGTCATCGACGGTGACGATGGCACCGATACCGACGGCGACGGCCTGACCGATGCCCAGGAGGACGCCCTTGGCTCCGACCCCGGGGTGATCGACACCGACGCCGACGGGATCGACGACTTCACCGAGGTCTTCGAGTTCGCGACCAGTCCGGCCGTGGCCGACACCGACGGCGACGGCGTGCTCGACGGCGACGAGACCTACATCTATAGCACCGACCCGCTGAGTCCCGACACCGACGGCGACGGGTCCAGCGACGCCGTCGAGATCGATGCCGGCACCGACCCGTTCGACCCGGCGAGTCTGCCGTAGCTCAACGCGAAGACCATGTGAACGACGGGGACGGGACCGGGCGCGATGCCCGGTCCCGTCCCCGTGTCCGGCGATGTTTACGCACCGCTAACCCCAGGCGGCGGCGCGTCCCCGTTAGACTGACCGCCGCCGTGGCCCGTTCCCCGCTCCGGGCATGAGCACCGCGGGGCGAACCGAGCCGGGGCCAAGCTGCCTGGTCTGCTCGGCCATCAGAGCAAATCCACGGCAACCCGCAAGACCGAGACGTCTCGATCCCGAAGCGACGAGCCACACCTCCGGAGACACTCCCATGCCAGCTCACCTGCCCGCGACCGACGGCCCCTGGCCCAGCGACCATCGCCAGGTTCGCTGGGGGCTCTACCTCCGGCCCGACGCCCGGACCTGCCGCGACCAGGCGGAGATCCACGACCTCCTGGCCCGGCAGTTCGGGCTCCGGGCAGGCGGGACGTTCATGCCCCACGCGACCGTCAAAGGGTTCTTCCTGAGCCCGAGCACCGAGGCGGACCTGATCGCGGCGCTCGACCCCGTCCTCTCACGGGCGGCGTCCTTCCCGATCCACAACGCCGGCCCGGTCCGGTTCGGCCCCAGCACCGTCGTGCTGGACATCCAGAAGACGGCCGACGGCCGCAACAACGACGTCTTCACCGCCTTCCACACCGCCTGCCTGGACGCGCTCCTGCCGCACATCGACCCGAACTGCCCCAACACCCCGCGCGAAAGCGTCCGCGATCGCTTCCACGGCCACCTGACACTGTCGATGGCGGACTGCCCACCGTGGCTCGGCGACGAGGTCGCCCGGTTCATCGACGACCTCCGCCCGATCGGCTCACCGGGATTCACCGCCCGCCACCTGCACCTGTTCGCCTTCACCAGCGCCGACTGGGGCGGCCAGTGGTGGGACACGCTCCGCTGGCGCCTCTGCCACGCCTGGACGCTCGCCTGATCGGACGAGATCGGACAGAAAACACGACGAACGAGGAGACGCACGATGGCAGCGAGCCATCGGGCGTCTCCCCGTTCGTGTCCGAATCGATCAGGTTCAGCCTAGCCCTTGACGGCACCCGCCGTCAGACCGCCGATGATGAGGCGCTGGAAGACCAGGACCAGCACGATCAGCGGTAACGTCACGGTGACGGAGGCGGCCATGATCGCGCCCCAGGGGACGTCGAACTGCGTGTTGCCGGCGAAGTTCGCGATGACGACCGGAGCGGTCCGGGCATCCTGCGAGTTCGTGAACGTCAGGGCGAACAGGTACTCGTTCCAGGCATTGATGAATGCCAGCAGGCCCGTCGTGACCAGTCCGGGCAGGGCCAGCGGCAGGAGGATCTGCCAGAACGCCCGGAAGGGGGTCGCACCGTCGACCAGCGCCGACTCCTCCAGCTCCCCCGGCATCGCCTTGAAGAAGTTGGTCAGCGTCCAGACCGTGAACGGCAGCGTGAAGATGAGGTAACTGAGGATGAGCGCGTAGTAGGTGTCGTAGATGTGCGCCTGTCGGATGACCTGGAAGAGCGTGCCCAGGATCGCGATGGCCGGAAAGGTGGTCATCGAGAGGATCATGTACAGCACGAACGACCGCCCACGGAACTTCAGCCGGCCGAGCGCGTAGGCGGCCGACGCGCCGAACGCGATCGAGATCAGCACGACGGAGACCGAGACGATCGCCGAGTTCCTGAGGGCGATCAGGAAGCCGCTCTCGGAACTGAAGGTGTAGCGATACTGCTCCCAGGTGAACGTCTTCGGCCAGTAGCTGACGGGGATCTGGCCATTCTCGGTATTGGGCCGGATCGACGTCAGGAACGCCCAGACATAGGGGAACAGGGTGTAGACGAAGAGGAAGACGATCAGCGCCCAGAAGAGGACCCGGCCGACGATCCGGCCCAGCGTCCATTTGCGCCTCGGCTTGTAGGACGCCAGGGCGTCGCGATGGGCTTCCTGTTCGGCAGCCGACGCGGAAAGGGTGACCATGACCTACTGCTCCTCGACCTGGACGAGGCGGGTGTACGCCACGACCATCAGCGCGATGCACGCGAAGATGAAGACCGCGACCGCGGACGTCCTGCCTAGGCGGTCACCGTTGACCAGCGCCTGCTGGGCGTAGACGGCGACCGTCTGGGTCTCGAGGGCGCTCCCCTTCATGACGTAGACGACGTCGAAGACGCGGAAACTGTCCATCGTCCGGAAGATCAGGGCGACCAGCAGGGCCGGCCGCAGCAGCGGCAGGGTGATCTCCCAGAACTGCCGCCATTTCGAGGCACCGTCGATGTTGGCCGCCTCGTAGACGTCGCCGGGGATGACCTGGAGACCCGCCAGCAGCAGCAGGGCCATGAACGGCATCGTCTTCCAGACATCGACGGCGATGATGGAGAACAGGGAGACCGTGGGATCCGTGAGGAACGGGATGGACTGACCGGGATCGGGGAACCAGCCGGCGATGGTCGGGCCGATGCCGGGGATCCAGTCGAACAGTTGCGGGAGGCGATACTGGGTGATGTCGTTGAAGACGCCATAGGGCTCGGCGAACATGAACTGCCAGAGCCGCGCCGACACGACGGTCGGGATCGCCCAGGGGACCAGGATCGCCGTCCGCATCAGACCACGACCCGGGAAGTTGGAGAAGATCAGGAGTGCGACCGCCATACCGAGGATAGTCTCGAAAGTCACCGACAGGACAGTGAATTCGACGGTGTGCCAGAACGAAGTCCGGAAGTTCCGGTCGTTCCAGAGGAAGTCGTACTGGGCAACCCCGACCCACTCCGCCTCGTTGGCCCGGGTCAGGCGGGCGTTCGTGAACGAGTAGTAGACCGTCTGGGCCAGCGGGTAGAGGGCGACGAGGACGACGATCAGGACACTCGGGGCGACCATGAGCCAACCTAGCCGCTCGCGCGCCTTGGCCCAGTTCGCCCGTGGAGCGTCGAAGTTCCCGCTCGGCATCGGGTTGACCACCGCAGCCGAGGGCGGCACCAGGATAACGGGGTCGCTCATGAGATGGGGTCCTCCGGTATGCCACATACCCCGCGCCTGCCTGTCACGCGAGAGGCCGCATCCAGCCCGGCGAACTCCGGACGGAACGCGGCCTCTGCGGTCGCGAACAGACGCTGACGCATGTGCCGGGTCGCCCATGGACGAGCGGCCCGACACCTCATCGACTACAGGCCAGTCAGGATGCCCTCGATGTCGCTCTGCATGCGCGAGACGCCTTCCGACGCCGAGATGGACCCGGCGAGGACCGCGTTGAGCTGCTGGAAGTAGGCGGCCGAGACCTCGCCGTAGTTCTCACCGGCGGCGGTGGACGGTCGGGCGACGGCGCCGTTCTCGAAGATCGGGCGCAGCTCGGAGATGAACGGCTGGGCGGACACGACATCCGGATCGTCGTAGACCGAGACGATCGTCGGGGTGTGCGAGCGCTCGATGGCGAACGACCGCTGGACGCCGGCGCTGGCCATGAACTTCGCGAACTCGATCGCGGCCTCCTGCTTCTGGCTGAAGGAGGAGACGAACATGTTCCAGCCGCCGAGCGTGTCAGCCGGGCGGGCATCCGGGCCATCGCCGGCCGGAAGCCCGGTCACGCCAACGTTGCCGGACACGGTCGAACCGGTGTCGCCGGAGGCCGCGAACATGTACGGCCAGTTGCGGGCGAACGCGACGTTGCCGGCGATGAAGTTGTTGAGCGTGTCAACCTCTTCCCAGTTGACGACGGCCTGCGGGGTGATGGTCCCGACCCAGCCGGCGGCACGCTCGAAGGCGGCGATGGCCTGCTCGTTGTTGATGGTAACGGTGCCATCGGGATCGATGATCGTGCCACCGCCGTTGGCCGCCTGCCACTCGAGGCCGTTGCAGGTCAGCCCCTCATAGGCCTTGCCCTGCCAGGCGAAGCCGATGAAGTTCGGGTTCGTGGCGCGCTCACCGTCCTGGATGGCCTGGGCGCTGGTGGTGAGTTCCGCCCACGTCGTCGGAGCCGCGAGGCCGTACTTCTCGATCAGGTCGGTCCGGTAGAAGAGCAATCCGGCGTCGGTGTACCAGGGGACGGCGACGAGCTTGCCGTCGACGGTGTTGTTCTCGATGATGGCCTGGATGTAGTCGCCGGTCGTCGCGCTGAAGGCTTCGGTCAGGTCGACCGCGAACGGGGCGATGATGCCCGGCCAGATCACGTCGATCTGGTAGACATCCAGGTCGGCCGACTGAGCGGCGAACTGCTGGCGATAGTTCTGCAGGCGGTCCGTCGCGGACTGCTCGCCGGGGACGAACTCAACCGTGATGCCGGTCACTTCGGTGAACTTGGCGATCACCGCCTCTTCCCACGGCCGGTCGGTGCTGTTGGCATCCGCGAGGACGGCGCGGATGCTCTGGCCACCGAGATCGGTGCGGAGGTCAGCCGGCACCTGGATGCTGTAGCCGAGCTCGCCGGTCGCGGCCGGGGTGCCTTCCGGCGTGGCCTGGGCGGCGACCTTGAGGCCGCCGAGGGCGGACAGCGTCATCGCGCCGGCGCCGGCCATCGACGCCCGGAAGAGCATCTCCCGCCGGGTGATGCGGCCGGAGACGAAGTCGCGCCGAGCGGCGGCGACCGTGGGGTGGAGGATCGAAACGGGGTTCTGGAAACGTGCCATCTATGTAGCCCTCTCCGTCATTGGAAGTGGTTGCCGGACAGCACCGTCCGTCCCAGGCACTGCCTGACGACGAACACTCGCTGCCGTCCGAACCTTGCCGTGAACCGGTCTCCGGCGTCGGAGACCCGTTCGTACCTGCGGCTTATACACATCGACGACGCTTGCGTCAAGCGTTCCGCCAGCCGTGCGGCCCTCCGGTTCGCAACCTTGCGCCCCGGTCAGACCCGAAACCGTGCGACGGAGTATGGCACACCCACGTCCACAGAGTTACCGGGATTCGATGCGATCGGTTCGCGATGGATCTCCACGTTCATCGTCAGGCATCGACGCCGATGCTCCTGACGGGCGACCGGATCACCGGTCATGCGACCGGATGACGGTGATCTCGGCTCATGTTCCGAACCCCGACAGCCGGTCGCATGCATCGCATCAAGGCTCGACTGGAACACGGCAGCCCCGGCGGGATGACCCGCCGGGGCTGCCGTGTTCCGTTATCCGACCGCCGGGCGGTGGGGACGCGAGCGCCTACTGATAGGTGATGATGTCCGGTGGCGGGTCGAGCGCCATCATGTCGTCCACCGTCATCTCGGGCTCGTCGTTGACCTCGTTGTTGTCCATGAAGATCTTGAACCCGGAGAAGAACGTAATCTGGTCGATCCACTCGGTGACCATGACTTCGTACGTCACCTCCTTCGAGGCCGGGTCGCCGTGGCCGTCGGCGTGGATGATCAGTTCGACCCCGGGGACGTCCTCAATGTTCGCCTTGTTCTCGATCATCGTGTAGTGGAACTGGTGGACCAGCAGGACCTTCTGCGGGATGCCCATCTCGGCCGAGAGATCGGCCATCGCCTGCTGAGCGTCGTTGACGTCCGAGGCGTCGATCTCACCGAGGTCGATGCTCGGGACCTCGCCCGCGTCCATCGCGAATTCGGGGTCGAGCGCCAGGTGGACGTTCGGCTGCTCCAGCAGTGGTCGCAGCCGCTCGATCTCGTCGGAGATCGTCCGGCGACCGATCTGCGTATCGAGGAAGACCAGCATGTCGTGATCGGCCGCGAAGTCGATGTACTCCTGCATCGTCTCGAAGTCGGTATCCGCCAGGTAGCTCCCGTCGGGCTGCTCGGTGCCCTGCGCCACGCTGGCGATGATCTCGAAGGCCGGGATCACCGGTCGGGAGGGGTCGGCCGCCTCCCAGTCGGCGACCTTGACCATGATCTGGTCGTAGAGGTCGTCGATCGAGGTCGTCCCGAGGATGCCCAACGCCCCGTCGTGCGGGTGCCCGTAGAACGCGACGATCCGGTTGGCCGGCAGGACGTTCGCGTCGGCGTCCTGATCGACCAGCGCGGCCGCCTCGCTGTCCCCCGCCGTCGCCGTGCCTTCCGCAGCGGTCCCGACGACGTCGCCGATCCCCGGGTCGGTGTCGGCGACGTCCTCCGGCAGCGCCTCGCTACCGGCCGCGGCGGTGCCAGCGTCGCCCGCCTGGTTCGCGGGATCGACGGGCGCACCGTCCGTCGTCTCGACGGGCCCATCGATAGAGGCCGTGACATCGGTACCCGGCCCGATATCGGGGGCCGACAACTGCCGTCCCGGGGCCGCGCCGGAACTGAACGCCGCCGTCCCGAGGATGATGACGACCACCAGGATGGCGCTGAGCAGCCGCTCCGAGGGCAGCCAGCCGGGCAGATTCGACGGCAGCCACGACTTACCGACGGGAACCCGGCGCGGGCGCTCGGGCGGCGGCGGGTCGTCGATCCACTCGGCCGAGAACGGGATCGGCCCGATCCGCGGCTCCGTGTTGCCCTTGGTCATCCGTGGTCCCATCCGCATGCGTCGTGTTCCTCGTGAAGTCGATGCGTGGCCGCTCGCGCCTAGGTCGGTGCGAGGCCCCCGCGGCTGATCGGGAGGGCTCCGCGCGTCCGGTCCCGCCCGGGCAGCCAGCGCCCGCCTACTGGTAGCTGATGTAATAGGGTACCGGATCGAGCTGGAGGATCTCCGCCGGCGTCATGTTCGGGATGTCGGTATAGGCGTTCCGGTCGGGATCGTCCTTGTTGTAGAAGACCTTGAAGCCGGCCCAGAACGCGAGCCGCTCGACCCATTCCGTGATGACGACGCCGTAGGTCTCCTCCTTGAGCGCCGGTGCGCCGTGCCCGTCGGCGTGAAGCACGAGTTCGACGCCGGGCGTGTCCGCGATCGCTTCCTTGTCCTCGATCATGTCGTAGCGGAACTGATGGACCATGAGTACCTTCCGCGGGATCCCCTGCTCGACCGAGAGGTCGGCCAGCGTCTCCATCGTCCAGTTGATGTCGTCGGCCGTGATGTACCCGTAGTCCTCGCCGGGAACCTCGTCGCCGTGGATCGCGAACTCCGGGTCGATCGCCAGCATGACGTTCGGCTGCTCCAGCAGCGGCCGCAGACGCTCGACTTCCCCCTGGACACCGCGCTTGCCGACCTGGACGTCGAGGAAGACGAGCATGTCATGGTCGGCGGCGAAGTCGATGTACGTCTGGATCTCGGCGAAGTCGATGTCGTTGAGCCAGGTGCCGTCCGATTGCGGCGTCCCCTGGGCGACCGTCGCGATGTACTCCCAGGCCGGGATCACGTTCGTCTCGGGGTCGGCCGCCTGCCACGCCGCGACCTGATCCATCAGCTGAGCGTACGTGTTCTCGATGGTGTCCTCACCGAGCACGCCCATCAGGTTGTTGACCGAGGTGCCGTAGTAGGCCACGATCCGGTTGGCCGGGAACAGGTTGCCGTCGGCGTCGCGGGCGAAGGCGTCGACCGCGGCCGGCGCCTCGGTGACGACCGACATCGTCGTATCGCTGACGGTCCCCTGCACGACGGGCGCCTGCCCCAGCGCATCGGTCTCGGTGGTCGTGGTCATGCCGTCGGTCAGGTCCGACGTATCGGCGGGGATCAGTGTCGTGGTGAAGCCGGGAGCATCGAGCGCGACGTCCTGTCGCGGCTCGGACCGGGCGTCCGAGCTGAACGCGACGGTCCCGAACGCGAGGACCAGCACCAGGAACGCGCTGAGCAGCCGCTCCGACGGCAGCCAGCCCGGCAGGCTGGACGGGAACCACGTCTTGCCGAGCGGCACCCGGCGGCGACGCTCGGGCGGCGCCGGGTCGATCTCGTTCATCCGTTCGCCAATCCGCATGGGACCCAATCCTCGGTCAACCCGGGCGATCTCCCTCATCGGCACCGCCCGGTCCTTCACGTTGCCTGCCAGAGGACGGGCGCACGGGGGGAACGGGTTGCCACAGGGAGGCGTTCGGCGTCGTCTGATCGTGACCACGGGACCGGACGGGCGCCGCGGTAGCCACCCGGCGCGCCATCCATCGTTCGGCCACCGATCTCCGGCACGGTTCCCAGCATGGCAGACGAACCGTCGAACTGGCAACCGCTCACCCCCGTGATGCGGCCAATAGGTCGACATATCGTACGGCGAGCGTCGGCGATCGCCGCGCCGGCTACGCGTAGTGCGTGATCACCGGGGTGCCGATCGGCGCCCATTCCCAGAAGAAGCGCGAGTCCTCCAGCAACAGGTTCAGGCAGCCGTGGCTGCCGGGCCGGCCGATCGTCTCCCTGGTCCGCCACCAGGCGAAGTGGATCGCGTGGCCCCGGTCGGTGAAGTACTGCGTGAACAGCACGTTCTTGAGATCGAAGAAATCCTCGGCACCGATCGCGCCGCTCGTCATCGTCTCATTGGCGACCCGGTAGTTGGTCGCCCACCACCCGACCGGCGTCTCATGGCCGGCCATGCCCGTCGTCGTCACCGCGACGCGGACGGCGGTCGTGCCCTCGTAGGCGACCATCAACTGCTGGGTCAGGTTGACGTCGATCCACTTGCCCCAGGTCGGCGCCCCGGCCGGGACCGGCGGCGGCTCCACCGGCGCGTTGCGGCCGACGTTACGGGCGTAGATGAACTGACGGTCGCCGACCTGGGCCCACATCCTGGAGCCCGGATCGACCTCCTCGCCGTTCACCCAGGCGGTGACTTCGATCGGATCCCCGAAGGCCAGTTCCTTGACCGACTTCGCCTGGCGGCTGGGCTGCTCGCGGACGTTGGTCTCCCCGAGCGACGCCCCCTGCCAGACGTTCAGCTTCCAGTCTGAGGTGGATCGGGACGGCAGCGAGGGCGGCGTCGCCAGCCATTCCCGCGCCAGCCAGCCGGCGTAGCCATCGACGTAGCCCGCCATCCACTCGTCGTTGCCACCGGGGACGGCGATGAACTCGGCATTCTCGGGCACGAGCGTGAGGACGTCCGAGGCGCTGTCCGGCAGCTCGCGCAGGTTGAGCCCGTCGGAGGCGGAGACGAGGAAGGTGTCGCCGCCGGTCGGGGGCTGGGGAGCGAAGGCCGGATCGCCGCCGATGTCCCCCTGCGCCACGATCTCACGCCAGGCCGGGTAGAGCCGGACCCCGCCGGTCGTCTCCTGCAGGACGGCGCTCTCGAAGACCTGCCGCCGGGAGCCATCGTCCGCGGTGAAGGCGTCACTCAGCGGGGCGCCGATGAAGGAGCGGCCGCCGTACTCCTGCCAGAAGGTGCGGAAACGATCCTCGACCGAGAAGGTGCCGCCGCCCCGGCTGCCGGAGGGCAGGTACGGCGCCCGCTGCTGCTCGGTGAACAGCAGCGGCAGGGCGGTCGGGACATCGAGGGTCGGGTCGTAGCCCATCACCAGACCGGGGAAGTACTGGGTGAGCCAGCCGGTCTTGTCGTCGAACCGCTCCTCGGAGAGCGGCGCGCCGAGCACCTCCTCCGCTCCGAACTGCTCCCAGAGCCGGCGGAACGGGTCGCCGAGGTTGTGGCCCGTGTCCGGGAAGTAGCTAAACGTGCCCGTGTCGGTGTCGGAATCGACCCCGATCGGGACCGCATCCGGCTCGATCTCCGCCGTCGCATCAGCGGAGGGCGAGGGCGAGGCGGACAGGTCGGACTCGCCGAGCGGGATCTCCGACGGCTGCGCGGAGGCGTCCGGCGTCGGCGATGTCGGGACGATGATCTGGGCATCGGCCTCGCGCACCCCGAGCCCGGCGAGCGCGACCAAGCCGGGCGTCGCGCGGATCAGCGTGCGGCGGGCGATCGGACGACGGAGCCAGCGGGCGCCTGCGTCGCCGTCGGGCGGTTCACCGTTCATGGTCGGACACTCCTGTGGAGAGATCGATGGCTGGTGGAAAGATCGATGGCTGAACGAAGGAGGCGCATTCGTGGGCATGGACGAACGAGGCCGGGGCCGGACGTGATGCTGACCGGCGACTGACCACGGCGGGTGCGGAGGGATGAGCGAACGCTTGCCCACTCTATCTACGTCCGGGACGCCCTGCCGGACGCCTTCACCCGTGGGAGAATGGGCTGGATGTGAGCGAGGCCGGTGGCGTTCTCCGCCTCCACCATCCACAACGCATCACGGCTAGTCCGGGTTTCACCGCCAGCCCGCAATGGCGTCACGCCAACCGGATAGACCCTCCGTCGTACGTCTGTCGAGAGACCCACTGGCCGAACCGGGAGTCCGTCGCCATGACCAGCACGCAGCCAGCCGCCACCCGGGTCGACCCCGAGCACGAGCCCATCCGGGCCAGCCCCAGCGGTCTGTTCACCCAGTACCTCGCCTGGCGGGAGACCGGCGGGACCGGCCTGTTCGTCGCCCGGCAGTGGCTCGGGACGGGCCAGCGCGTCTTCCGCCACACCCACGCCGTCGAGGAGGTCCTGGTCTTCCTCACCGGCACCGGCACCGCGACGCTCGGCGACGAGGACGTCGCCGTCGGGCCGGGCATCACGCTGGTCGTCCCGGCCGGCGTCGTGCACGGGTTCCGCAACGACGCGGCGGAAACGCTGCTCGTCCTCGTGATCTTCCCCGGCGACACCTTCGCCCAGACCGACTTCGTCGAGCCGACCCCAGACCAGCAGCACCTCCAGCCCGCCGAGATCGCCGACATCCGCTTCACCCGCTAATCTCCTATCGGGTCGGATGGGCAGCAGCCAGGCCAGAGCCGCCACAGCGCCGCTCTTCGGAGGGGCGACGCGCTCGCTTCGCCGGCGAACCAGGCCGTCGCAGCGGCCACCGCCGTCAGGCGAGACGGTGCTCCGGGTTCAGCTACGTCCGAACGATCTACCGCGTTGGCCCGACCATGAATGGATCGGGCTCAGAGACGATAACCGGATAGATGCGAACCGATCGCGGGATGATCGAGCGCGAACACTGAGTTGGCCGCTATCCAGGAAAGGCTCGTTCCGAAGCCTCTTTGCCCGGCGAAGCGCCTGTTGGTCTCCGGCAATAGCGTAGGCGACGTCGTCGCCTGAGCCCGATCCATTCATGGTCGGGTCACTCGAATGCCGCGACCCGGACGACCACAAGGGTCACCTCTCCGAATGACGTGGCCGAATGCCTATCCACAAGAACGCAAACGGCGGCCGGGGTAATCCCGGCCGCCGTTCTGGATGGTCGTCCGTCGGGCTACACACCGACCGGTTAGTTGCTGCGCTGCATCCCGCTGACGAGCATGACGTAGTAGAGCAGGGTCAGGAGGGCGCTGGCGAAGCCGGCGATGTACGTCCAGGCGGCGGAGTCCAGCACCTTGGAGACGCCGGCACCATCCTCGACGGTGACCATCCCGCCATTGGCGAGGGCGGCCTTGGCCCGACGCGTGGCGTCGAACTCGACCGGCAGCGTCACAAGGGCGAACAGCGTCCCGAGACCGAACATCGCCACACCCAGCCAGGCCAGACCGGTGAAGCTCAGCAACATGCCAGCCAGGAGAACGAAGATACCGAGGTTGGAGCCGATGCTCACGACCGGGACGATCGCCGTCCGGAGCTTGAGAGCCGGGTAGCGCTGCGCGTCCTGGATGGCGTGGCCCGCCTCGTGGGCGGCGATGCCGATCGCGGCGACGGTCGGCTGCCCGTAGACGCCCTGCGACAGCCGGAGGACCTTGGTCCGCGGGTCGTAGTGGTCGGAGAGCTCGCCCGGCGTCTGCTCGATGGCGACGTCCTGGAGGCCGTTGGAGTCGAGGATGCGGCGGGCGGCCTGCGCCCCGGTGATGCCCTGGTAGTTGCGGACCTTGCTGAACTTGCCGTAATTGCTCTTGACGCGGTTCTGGGCCCAGAGCATGAGGATCACGCCCGGGATCATGAAGAGAAGGAAGACGGGGTCGAAGAAGAACATCGGGGTCCCTTCGGCCGTCGGTGCCGCTCACGCGCCCTGACCACCTGGTCAGTGCGGCGGACCGTCCGGCGACAGGTTCCAGCGCCCTGGAACGTGCTCAAGTATACGCGATCCGGCTCAGGGGATGTCCCGAAACGCGCGTCGATCTGTCACGATTCCGTGTCGCCCACGGCTCCGGGAAGCGGTAGACGGCGACGGTGACGCACGTCCGATCGGACGCCATTCCGGGTCTCGGAGCCAGCGCGGCCGGTCGGCCAGCCGGGCGGAACAGCGCTCCCGCGAGACGATGACGCTGGGGGGCAGTGCGACCGGCGGGTCATGACCGACGCGTGGCATGACGGTCGTCGATCTGGCTGATGCCCAGGCGACCCCCGAAAGCGAGTACATGGATCGCGGTATCCTGTGGGGGAAAGCGCCTCCGGCACATCCTTCCCGGCAGCCGGCCAGGCCGTACCACTGTTGGATGAGCGGCTCCCCCTGTGACTGGCCGAGCCCGTCGCGCCGCTCCGGAGTTCCCAGCCCGATGACGAGTTCAGCTCCGTACCTGCCCGCCGCTCCGACCGACGCCGGCACGCACCCGGCGACCGATGCGCTCGCCGCCAGCCTGTCGATCAACTCCCAGGTCGACGCCCTGATCCAGCCGCACATCGACGCCGCCATCGACGCGCTCGGAACGTCGTCCAGCCTGATGTCGATCATGGCCCGCTATCACCTCGGCCAGATCGAATCCGACGGGCAGCCGGCGACGCCCGAGGTGATCCGGGTCTCCCAGGGCAAGCGGCTCCGGCCCGCCGTCGCGCTGCTCTCGTGCGCGGCGGCGGGCGGCGACCAGGCGCAGGCTGCCCCGGCGGCGGCCGCGATCGAACTGCTCCATCAGTTCACCCTGATCCACGACGACATCCAGGACGAGAGCCCGACCCGCCGCCACCGCCCGACGGTCTGGCGGAACTGGGGCGTCGGGCAGGCGATCAACGCCGGCGACGCGATGCATGCGACGGCCCACCTCGCGCTCTACCGGCTGATCGACACCGGCGTCGATGTCGGGCTGGCGATGCGGCTGGCCGGCGAGTACGACCGGATGACGATCGAGATCGTCCGCGGGCAGGTCCGCGACCTCGGCTTCGAGGGCCGGGACGATGTGACGCCGGACGACTACCTCGACATGATCTCCGGCAAGACCAGCGCGATCATCCGCTACGCCGCGCTGGCCGGCGCCCTGATCGCCGGGGTCGACGAGGCGACGGCCGATGCCTTCGCCCGCTTCGGGCTGTCGCTCGGGATCGGCTTCCAGATCCAGGACGACATGCTCGGGATCTGGGGCGCGGCCGAACAGACCGGCAAGGCCGCGGCCGACGACATCCGGCGCCGCAAGCAGAGTCTGCCGATCCTGTTGCTCCGCTCCGCCGCCGATGGCGCCGAGCGCCGCCTGCTGGACGGCCTCTACCACGGCCGGGAGATCGACCAGATCGGGATCGACCAGGTCCTCGGGCTGCTCGACGCCTACGATGTCCGCTCGCTGATCGAGGCGCAGGTCCAGACCTACCACGACGAGGCCCGCACCTGCCTGCTGGCCGCCGCCACGGACGGGGACAACCCAGCCCGCGACGCCCTGCTCCGGATCGTCGAGCAGCTCGCGATCCGGGATCACTAAGCGGAATAGCGAAAGTTCCGGTGCAGGCGGATGGACGGGGCGTCCGGGGCATGGAACTGGGCCGTCACCCCGTCCAGCAGCGTCTCCGCCGTCTCGCGCAGCGTCACCGCCTCCGCCCAGAACCGGTGACACGCCAGCCCTTGCTTCAGCCACCGCCAGACCCGCTCCATCAGGTTCAGGTTCGGGGTGTAGACCGGCAGCCAGAACGGGATCAGCCGGTCCTCTTGGGTGC
>CAXTHM010000063.1:0-20950 GCA_964244115.1 uncultured Thermomicrobiales bacterium | reverse complement strand
GCGCTCACCCGCCGAGGCGGCTTCGGCCGCGCAGGTGCCCAGAGAGGGGAGACGCGGCAACGGGGCGAATCACCAGTGGTAGACCACTAGGGACCTGGTTTGCCTTGGCCGCGCCGTCAGGTGCCATGTGTGGCCGGGACGGTCAGTTCTTCGGTCAGCGCAGGCTCGTCGCGAGCGCCGGTTATCGCCCTGCGGGGCGATGGCCGCTGCGGCGGCCGGGCTCGCAAGCTTCGCCCCTACAGGACGGCAGCGGCCGGGATGCAGGGTCGCTGGGTGAGGGGACTGCTCCGGCACCACACTGTTCCATCTCTCTCTCTGTACCTAAAGTACCCAGCTCCTGGTCCTTTAGCTCCGGGTCGGCCGGGCGGGTCGCTCGCTGCGGCCCAGGGCGGCGCTGATCGCGGCGGCGGTGCCGCGGACCTGCCGGATCAGTTCGGTGATCCGGCCGTCGCTGATCCGCAGGGTCGGGCCGGAGACGCTGATCGCCGCCCGGACATCGCCGCGGTGATCGACGATCGGGGCCGCGACGCAGCGGACGCCGAGCTCGACCTCCTCGTCGTCGATCGCGTGGCCGTCGATCCGGATCGCGGCCAGCATCCTCATCATCTCGGCCGGCTCCGTCACCGAGCGCGGCGTCCGATGGGGAAGGGGCTGGTCGGTCAGGATCCGCTCGGCCGCGATCGGGGTCAGGCCACTGAGCAGCACCTTGCCGACGCCGGTGCAGGCCAGTGGCGCCCGGGCGCCGGGCCGGGCGAACATCTTCAGGATCTGGACGCTCTCCATCTGGTCGATGTAGACGGCGTCGTGGCCGTCCCGGATCGCGAGGTTGACCGTCTCGCCGGTCAGCTCCGCGAGGTCACGCAGGTACGGCCGGGCGACGGGCCGGAGGTCGGTGTGATCGAGGAACGCGTTGCCGACCTCGAAGGCGTGGAGCCCGACCCGGTACTGGCCGTTGTCCGGGTCCTGGGTGGCGAAGCCGGCGTCGATCAGGGTCGCCAGCAGGCGGTGGGTCGTACTGACGGGCAGGGCGCAGCGGCGGCTGATGCTGACGATGCCGGTGTCGTCGCGGTCCTGCGTCGCGACCGCGACCGCCTCCAGCACCGACAGCGCCCGGCGCACGCTCTGGACGCCTCCGTGGACTTCGGTCATGGGCAGCGTGCCTCGATGTGTGACGACGACGCATCCACGACATGACCTGTGCACCGAATGATGATTTCCATATAGTGGAAATCATACCCGACTCGACGACCGTTCTCCCCAGGCCGGAGCATCTCATGTCGCATCCTGATCCGTCCCCGCCAGCGATCGCAACGGTGCCGGGGGGACCGGTCGCCACGCCGTCGCCCAGGGCCCGACCGACGCCGGACGGGCCGGGTCCGATGTCGCGTTGGGCTCAGCCGGAACCGGTCGACGGGCGAACGTGGGCGACATGGTCGTCACCGAGAACCTCGCTGGTCAGCCGGGAGCGGGATCTGGCGCAACTCCGGGAGCTCCTCGTCGATCCGGCCGTGGCGATGGTGACGCTGACCGGGCCGGGTGGCGTCGGCAAGACGCGGCTCGCACTCCAGCTCGCGACCGAACTCCGGCGCGACGGGGCCTTCGATGCGGTCGCCTGGGTGCCGTTGGCCTCGGTGGATTCGTCTGTCCTGGTGCTGCCCGCCATTGCCCGGTCGATTGGTCTGACCGCTGAACGCGCCGACATCGCCGCTGGGATCATCGGCGGGCTATCCGGACGTCGCGTCCTGCTCGTACTGGACAACTGCGAACAGATCCTCGACGCCGGGTCGGATCTCGCCGGCCTGCTCGACGCGCTGCCGATGGTGACGATCCTCGCGACCAGCCGGTCAGCCTTCCGTATCTCCGGGGAGTGGGAGGTCGTCGTCCGGCCACTGGCGATGCCGGTGGCCGGCACCGTCGTCAGCCGGGAGATGGCCGAACAGGTGCCGGCGATCCAGCTCTTCACGCAGCGAGCGCAGGCGGTCGATGCCCGGTTCGAGTTGACCGACGCCAACTCGGCCGTCGTGGCCGCGATCTGCGAGCGGCTGGACGGGCTGCCATTGGCGATCCGGCACTTCCCGCCGACGATGCTGCTCAGCCGGCTGGATCGGAGCCTGTCGGTCCTGACCGGCGGCGCCCGCGACCTGCCGGTGCGGCAGCAAACCCTCCGGGCCGCGATCGCCTGGAGTTACGACCTCCTCACCCCCGAGGAGCGTCTGCTGTTCGCCCGGCTGTCCGTCGCGGAGCGAGGTGCGTCGCTTAGCCTGATCGCGTCTCTCGCCACCGTCGAGCCGGGCTTGCCCGGTCCGGACTCACTCGCGATCCCGGTCGTCAAGGGGCGGGGCCTCACCGAGATCGATCAGGCCAATGCCGAGCGGTTCCTCGCCGTACCCGATGTCGGGCCCGAGGTCGTCGATGTGCTGGCGCTGCTCGTCGACAAGAGTCTGGTCGTCGTCCGTGAGGATGAGGGCGGCCGCTCCCGGTATGCCATGCTGCAGACCGTCCGGGAATTCGCGCGGGAGCGGCTGGCAGATGATCCGGCCGGTAGGGCGGCCATCCAGGCGGCGCACGCGGCCTGGTGCCTGCGGTTGGCGCTGCACGCCCGACGGATGGTCCGGACACAGCGCGACTGGTTCCAGATCGTCGATGCCGAGGACGCCAACCTGACGGCCGCGTTACGCTGGCTGCTGGAGCACGAGCCGGGCCGGGCGCTGGAACTCGTCACCTCCCTCTGGAGGTCATGGGTGTACCGGGCCCAGCTCCGTGACGCCCTCGGTTTCCTTCGCGTCGCCATGGACCGGGTTGCCGGCGCGGCTGGCGGCTGGCAAGAGCTGGTCACGTCCGAGATCTGGGCCGAGGCGCACTACATGGACGGCGCGATCGCCTTCAGGCTGGGCGATTACCCGGCGGTCGAGAGACCTCTGCGCCGATCGATCGAGCTGTACGAGCCAACCGCGGACCCCTACGCGGTTCGAAGCGCGGTCATGGAGCTGTCTGGGTACCTGATGACCCAGAAGCGGAACGATGAGATCCCGGCATTGTTCGCGCTCCTGCCCGACGATCTCGCCGCCGAGACCGAAGGGTTCCGCCTGGACATGCGCGCGATCCATCACTTCTTCCTCGGCGACCATGCCCAGGCGGCGGGGCAACTCGACCAGGCCTACGAAGCGTTCCGGCGGGAGGGCGATCTCGACCGTGCCATCAACACCCGGCGGAACGTCGCCGTGATCCAGCAGGAACGGGGCCGGCTCCGGGACGCGGCAGCCGCGCTGTCCGACGCGCTGGAGCTGGGGGCAGGGAACCAGTCGGCCGGCTATCTGATCGACCTCATGTCGATGGCCGGTTACCTGGCCAAGGAGCGATTCCCATGGGAGCAGGTGCTGCTGACGGAGATGGCGGTCCGGCTGGCCAGGGAGCGGAACATGACCCCCACGCCGCTCGACGACCCGGAGACGCGGGCGGCGTACGAGGCTGCCGTCAGGTCGCTGGCACCGGATGAGCGCGAGCGCGCAACCGCGGAGGCGACCGGTCTCGATCTCTCGGGGGCCGTCGCACGGACGGAGTCGATCCTCCGCCGTCTGGCGAGCGACCTGCCGGTTCAGATCGAGACGACGTCCGTGACGGCACCGCAACCGGCCGTCTCACCTGCGTCAGCCGCCGGGTTGACCACGCGAGAAGTCGAGATCCTTCGTCTGGTCGCCAAGGGTCAGTCCAACCCGGAGATCGGAGCGATGCTCTTCATCAGCCCTCGGACGGTCGGGACGCACGTCGCGCACATCCTCGCGAAGCTCGATGTCGGGAGCCGCACCGAGGCGGCGACCTGGGCCGTCCAGCACGGCATCCCTGACGGGCAAGCCTGACGTGCCGAGGTGAGCAGGTGCGGCCCGGATACTGGGTTCGCCAGATCGCTGGCGCGTCGATGCACGACTGCGTTGTTCGACTATATGAAATCCCATTCCGATGGGGCCAGTCGGGATCGGTTCGTAGATAATTTACCAAACACGATGCACTATAGGCAATCCCGATGCAGCTGATAGGATATACATCACCGAATTCCGACGACAAAGCGTATCCCGACGGGAATTATCGGAGATAAACGCTTGACACTATCTCAAAATACGGTAGAATGGAAGACATACAGCGGGATCGAGTCGTCAGGCTGTCCCGAACCGGGACCGATCGTCCCATCATTCACGAGGAGTTCACCGATGGTTCACGTCGAGACCGGCCAGTGCGGCCTCTGCTCTCACTTCGGCGAGCACACGTCCCAGCCCCAGATCTTCCAGATCCGCTCCAAGAAGGAAGCCGCCGAGACCTTCACCGCCGCCTGCGGTCACCCGAAGCACGAGTCCCTGAACCTCCTCGTCACCGCCAACAGCGGCTGCTCCGGCTTCGATCAGGCCAGCGCCAAGCAGTAGGCTCGCCGGCCACGATGCATCGATGATCCGCACCCGCCCTGGCTGATGCCGGGGCGGGTGTCTTTTTCGGGCCTCCACGATTCCGGTGGGGTACGTCACCGATCCAATCGCGGAATACGTCGGTGGGTACGTCGATCGACCGATGTGGTGTGATGGTCTGACCGTCAGAATCGGGAGCAGACACGGCTGACCGCTGTGGGAACCACCGGCGAGTCGTTTCGCCGGTGGTCTGGACCGAGACGTCAGGACGGAACCACCATGCTGCCACCATCGATGAACGACGAACTGGCCCGACAGGTAGTGAACGAACGGCTCGACCGAGCCCACCGGCGGATGGCCGTCGAGAGCGCCAGGGTGCACGTCAGCCACCCGGTTCGCCAGCAGATCGGCCGCTGGATGATCCGCGTCGGTTCGGCCCTCAACCCCGAGGCGACGCCAACGGTCGCGTCGCCCCTGGCTCCCGATACCGCGCCAGCCACGTAGCCGGCCTGCGCTGGTGGTCGTGGGGAGTCGAGCGATCCTCGAGGTCGAATCCCGGCGAGTGGGGCCGGGGAGTGGCGGGACGCCAGCCGGAGCGGTAGCATGATGCCCTGTCACGTTGGCGCCCATCGTCTGGTTCGACCAGTCGGGCGCCGGTGACGCAGCAGTCCCACCGCGACGCACCCGACGACAGGAGTCCCGACATGGCGACCACGCTCCAGAGCCCGACGACGACCATCGCTCCACCGGCGGGTTCCTGGGCGTCGTGGCCGGACAGCCAGGGGCGGTTCGGGGAGTTCGGCGGCAAGTTCGCGCCCGAGACGCTGATGCCGGCCGTCGCCGAACTCGAGGCCGCCTACGCCCAGGCTCGCCGCGACCCGTCATTCCATGCCGCGATCGACGACCTGTTCACCAACTACGTCGGTCGGCCGACGCCGCTGATGTACGCGCCGCGGCTGACCGAGCACGCCGGCGGCGCGAAGATCTTCCTCAAGCGCGAGGATCTGGCCCACACCGGTTCCCACAAGATCAACAACGCGATCGGCCAGGGGCTTCTTGCCCAGCGGATGGGCAAGAAGCGGATCATCGCCGAGACGGGCGCTGGCCAGCACGGCGTCGCCTCCGCCACCATCTGCGCCCGGCTCGGGCTGGAGTGCATCGTCTACATGGGCGCCCTCGACGTCGAGCGGCAGGCCCCGAACGTCGCCCGGATGCGGCTCCTCGGTGCCGAGGTCGTCCCGGTCACGAGCGGCTCGCAGACCCTCAAGGACGCGATCAACGAGGCGATCCGCGATTGGGTGACCAACGTCGAGACGACCTTCTACCTGATCGGCTCGGTCATGGCGATGCACCCGTACCCGATGATGGTCCGCGATTTCCAGCGCGTGATCGGCGTCGAGACCCGGCGTCAGTCGCGTGAGCACGCCGAGCTTGGCCGGCTGCCGGACGCGATCGTCGCCTGCGTCGGCGGCGGCTCGAACGCGATGGGCATCTTCCACCCGTTCCTCGAGGATGAGCAGGTCCGCCTCGTCGGCGTCGAGGCGGCCGGCGACGGCGTCGAGACCGGTCGCCACGCCGCGACGATGACCGCCGGCAGGATCGGGATCATCCACGGCATGCGGACTTACGTCCTCCAGGACGATGCCGGCCAGATCATGGAGGCCCACTCGATCTCGGCCGGGCTTGATTACCCCGGCGTCGGACCGGAGCACAGCTTCCTCAAGCAGACCGGCCGGGCGAATTACGTCTCCGTCACGGACGACCAGGCGCTCGAAGGCTTCCAGCTCCTGACCAGGACCGAGGGGATCATCCCGGCGCTGGAGACCAGCCACGCCATCTACCACGCGGTCCAGCTCGCCGGCACGATGTCGCCCGACGAGTCGCTGGTGATCTGCTGCTCCGGCCGCGGCGACAAGGACCTCGACACGGCGCTCGACGCGATGGCCGGTCAGAAGCAGCGGCACTAGCCGGATTGCCATGGGATCGCCCCGTTGACGTGGGGCGAGGGCGAGTCATATGAGCGCCGCGGAAGCCGGGATGACCGGTTCGGTCGAACCACGCGAGCAGGAGCCATCGCCATGACCTCGACCCTCTCGACGCCGACGTCGTCCGCCACCGGGCAGCCCAGCCGGATCGCCGAGACCTTCGCCAGGGCGAGGGGCGAGGGGCGGACGGCGCTCATGCCGTTCATCACCGTGGGGTTCCCCGACCTCGTGACCAGCGAGGAGATCGCGATGGCGCTGGTCGATGCGGGCGCTGACGCGATCGAGATCGGCGTGCCGTTCTCCGACCCGCTCGCCGACGGCGGTACCGTCCAGCGCTCCGGTCAGGTCGCGCTGGCACAAGGCACCAGACTGGTCGATTGCCTCGAACTCGTCCGGCGACTCCGGGGGCGTGGCGTGACGATCCCGCTGGTGCTGATGGGCTACACCAACCCGTTCTACCAGTACGGCTACGACCGGCTGGCCGCCGACGCGGCCGTGATCGGCGTCGACGGCTTCATCGTCCCCGATCTCCCAGCCGAGGAGAGCGATGACCTGCTCGCCGCCTGCCGCGCGCATGGCCGCGATCTCGTCTTCCTCGTCGCGCCGACGAGCACCGACGAGCGCCTCCGGCTGGTCGCCGAACGAGCGTCGGGTTTCGTCTACTGCGTCTCGCTGACCGGCGTGACCGGCGCCCGGAACGACCTCGCCGCCGGTCTGTCGGACTACATCGCCCGGGTCCGCGCGACGACCGACCTGCCGCTGGCCGTCGGCTTCGGCATCTCGACCGCCGCCCACGTCGCGACGGTCGGGCAGTACGCGGACGGAGCGATCGTCGCCTCGGCCATGATCAACGCCATCGAGGTCCTGCCGCCGGCCGAGCAGCCGGCTGCCGCCGCCGCGTTCCTGCGGGCGTTGCACGGCTAAGCCCGTCCCATTTTCGGATTCCGTCGAAGCAAAGGACTGGCTCGTTGGTAATCCCGGCATACGACGAACTCATGCTTCCACTGCTTCGACAACTTGACGATGGGAAAGAACGAGCGTTCTCCGACTGCGTGAAGCTGCTTGCAGACCAATACCACGTGAGCAAGGAGGAGCAGGCTCAACTCCTGCCAAGTGGACGATATCCGGTTTTTCGAAGTCGCGTCAGTTGGGCGTCCACCTATCTGTCGAAGGCACTCCTCCTCAACAAACCGCGTCGTGGATTTATGGTGATAACGAGTCGAGGTCGAGATTTACTCGAACAGAACCCTCATAAGATCGATTCGAAACTTCTCTCCAGGTATCCAGAATGGAAGGCTTTTCAAGCGGGAAGCCCAATCGAAGATTCGTCCGTAACCACAACGACGTACAAAACTGACCCGGTTCCAGGTCAGACACCGGAGGAGATGATTGACAGCGGGTATCGGCAGCATGAATCGTCACTGGGCGATGAGGTTCTCGAGCGACTTCGCACGGTATCTCCGGCTTTCTTCGAGCGACTTGTAGTTGAGCTTCTGGTGGCTATGGGCTATGGAGGGACGTTCGAGGACGCCGCACAGATCGTTGGCAAGACAGGCGATGGCGGGATAGATGGGGTGATCAAGGAGGATCGCCTCGGCCTGGATGCCATCTATGTGCAAGCCAAGCGATGGCAGGGGTCGGTAGGTCGTCCGGTCGTCGCCGAGTTCGTGGGAAACCTTTCGCCGCATCAGAGCAGCAAGGGCGTTTTGATCACGACCTCGAGTTTCACCGAGGATGCGAAGCGATGGATCGGCCAAGTTGGAAGACGAATTGTCTTAGTCGATGGGCAGCAACTCGCAGAACTGATGATTGAGCACGGCGTCGGAGTCACACCGCTGCGAACCTACACACTCAAGCGCATCGACAACGACTACTTCGACGAAGAGAGTTAGATATTTGGCAGGCAAGACGGACCGGGACGGCTGGTGGGTCGACCGCGTTTTTGATGGGGACCGGTTCGACGGCGACCTGAGCGACCTATCCATGGAGGGCTGCCGGTTCAGCGGGTGCGACTTCCACGGCGTCCGGCTCAGCGAGGCCAGGATCGAGCGCTGCACCTTCGACGCCTGTGATTTCACCGCTGCCCGGCTGGACGGCGCCGTCATCGGCCGCTCGGCGATCCTGAACTGCACCTTCCGCATGGGGCGGTTGTTCGGCGCCCGGTTCGACGAGTGCAAGATGACCGGCTCGGGCTTCGATGAGGCCGATCTCGCCGGGATCAAGGTGGCCGGTGGCGACTGGTCGTTCGTCGATTTCAGCGGCCGGACGCTCACCGGCCTGAACCTGCGCGGCCTGCGACTGACGGATGCCAACCTCGCCTTCGCCGATCTGCGCAAGGCGAACCTGCGGGATGCCGACCTCACCCGCGCTCGCCTGGACGAGGCGAAGCTCGAGGGCGCCGACCTCCGTGGGGCGACCCTCGATGGCGTCGACCTGACGCGGCTCGCCCTCGGCGGCGTTCGACTCGATGTCGCGCAGGCTGTGCTCATCGTTCATGCCCTCGGCGCTGTCGTCGAGTGACGATCCGCCGAAGAAGGTGTCCGTGACTCCTCCGTTGGTAGCCCGGATCGACGCCCGATCGATCCGCCCCCGAACCTCGCCGAACGGTCGCTGACCCGCCACCCTTGCCGGGGTTGGTATCATCGCCCGAGCAGTCCAGGCCGATCGATGGAGACGGGACCGACGGTCCGCCGACAGGTGGCGCGGCCGGGCGGCTCAGCCGAGGGAGACAGGCGACGATGGCGGATCAGCTGGAAGGCACGCGCGTGGCGCAGGAGACGGGAACGGGACCCCTGGTCTGCCGGGGGATTCGCGGCGCGACGACGGCGCCGATCAACACCGCCGAGGACATCCTCGAAGCGACCCGCGAACTGGTCGTCGCGCTCAAGCACCTCAATGGTCTGGAGACCGACGACATCGCCTCGGCGATCTTCACGACGACGCCCGATCTGAACGCCACGTTCCCGGCGCTGGCCGCCCGCGAGGTCGGCTGGACCGAAGTGCCGCTGATGTGCACCCATGAGATGGACGTCCCCGGTTCGCTCCAGCGGGCGATCCGCGTCCTGCTCCATGTCAACACGACCCGCTCGGCCAGCGAGGTCCGGCATGTCTATCTCAAGGGCGCGAAGCAACTCCGGCCCGAGTGGGGCCTCTCGGATGGTGAGTTGCAGGATATCCTTGCGGCCTACCCGGTGGTCCGCGGCTAGTTTTCGATTCGAGGCATTGCCGTGATCGCCCTTCGACCGCGTCACTGATCAGACCTTCGACCATGTCCCGCCCGGCGGGCAGCAGTCGCGTCGCACGGCGCAGGAGTTCCGGCATGATCATCGTGATGGCGCGCGGCAGCAGCCGTGAGGACGTGAATAGGGTCGTCGAGCGGGTCAAGAGCATCGGGCTCGGCGCCCACCTCTCCGAGGGCGAAGAGGTCACGATCATCGGCGTCGTCGGCTCGCCACTCCCGTCCGAGCTGGCCGGGACGCTGGAGTCCCTGCCCGGCGTCGAGCGGGTCGTCCGGATCACCAAGCGGTTCAAGCTGACCGGTTGGGACTTCCACCCCCAGCGGACGGTCATCGATATCAAGGGCGTCATCGTCGGCGGCGACGAGATCACGCTGATGGCCGGGCCGTGCTCGGTCGAGAGCGAGGAGCAGACCCTCTCGACCGCTCGGGCGGTCCGGGAATCCGGCGCCCGGATCCTCCGCGGCGGCGCCTACAAGCCCCGGACGTCCCCGTACGAGTTCCGGGGACTCGGGGAACGTGGCCTCGACATCCTGGCGAAGGCGGGGCAGGAGACGGGGATGCCGGTCATCACCGAGGTGATGAGCCCCACCGACGTCGAGCTGATCGGCCAGTACGCCGACATCTACCAGATCGGCGCCCGCAACTGCCAGAACTACCTCCTGCTGGAGGAGGTCGGCAAGACGAGCAAGCCGGTCATGATCAAGCGCGGCGCCAGCGTCAGCGTCGAGGAGTGGCTGCTCGCCGCCGAATACGTCATGGCGCAGGGCAACCCGAACGTCATCCTCTGCGAGCGCGGGATGCGCTCGTTCGAGACGGCGACCCGGTTCACGCTTGATATCGGCGCGGTCGCGGTCGCCAAGCAGCTCAGCCATCTCCCGGTCGTGGTCGACCCGAGCCACGCCGCCGGCAAGCGGGCCTACGTCCCGTCGATGTCGCTGGCCGGGGTGGCCTCCGGGGCGGACGGCCTGATCATCGAGGTCCACCCGAGCCCGGACCATGCCATGAGTGACGCCGCCCAGCAGCTCACCTTCGACCAGTTCGCCGACCTCGTCCCGCGGATGCGCGCCGTCGCCCAGGCCGTCGGCCGCGACCTCGCCCCGGACGCCGCCGGGATCGGTGCGCACGCCGTGATAGCCCAGGCATGATGTCGCCCGGATCCCGCCGGCGTTCAGACCGAATCATGCCCTCGAGAGAGGCGCGTTGCCGGTTCGCCCTCATCCTGCTGACCGCGGTCGTGCTGTCCGGGCTGGCCCACCCGTCGGGCCGGGCGTCCGGGCAGCAGGCGGCCCCCTCGGTCGTGCCGATCGGGCAGGCCGGTGTCGCCGGGCCGTGGCAGATCACGGTCGGGACGGTCCGGACCGGGGAGGCGGCCGCGGCGGCCATCACGGCGGCGTCGCCGGCCAACCGCGTCCCCGGGGAGGGTGAGCAGTTCGTCCTCGTCGAGCTCACGGCGACCAACACCGGCGATCAACCGTACCGGCTCGATCCCGGCGACTTCGCGCTGGCCGGCAGCGGCTGGGTCGGGCAGCCGGCCGACCTCGCGGCGCCCGACCCGCAGGTGTCCGGGGCCGTCGAGCCCGGCGCGTCGCTGACGGGTTCGGCTGCGCTGGCCGGGCCAGACGACGGTTCGGCGCTGGTGCTCCTCTACGACAGCCTGTCGCTGAGCGGGAACTGGGCCGACGCTGCCTTCGCCCTGACCGACGGGGCGGCGCTGGGTACGACGGCGGGTAGTCCCGAGCCGACGGATGCCGGGGCCGGGGTCGATGCTCCGGTCGCGATCGGTGAGCCGGTCGCGACCGCGGACTGGCAGGTGACGGTCGCCGAGGTCGTCGTCGGCGATCCGGTCTACGACCTCTACCCGGACAGCGACTACCGCACGACCGCGCTCGGCCGCACCCAGGCGGGCGATCTCGGCGATGCCGATGGCGATGGCGCCGCCGGCTGGGTCGCCGTCCGCGTCTCGGTGACGTACACGGGGAGGTCATCGACGGGCGCCTATCTCTCCGCCGACGCCTTCACGCTGGCTCAGCAGGATGGCGGCCCGGTCCCGAACGGGCTGTTCCTGACCGCGCCCGACCCGGAGGCCGAGGGGTTCTACGCGCCCGGCCAAACGCGAGCGGGCTGGGTGGTCTTCGAGGTCCAGATCGACTGGGACACCGACGCCATGCGGTTCCAGGCCCATCGCACGGACGCCGATGTCCGCTATCTCACGATCTACGAGTAGCCCTTTAGTCGTTTGCCAGGGCTTATTGGCTGCCCCGGAGCAGGGCTCTCCCCCGGCCCCTCTCCGGCTCACCCGGTCGCTCACCCGCCCCATGCGGCGCTCGCTGTGCTGCGGCTCCCAGTTGCCCGGAGAGAGGAGACGAGCAGTGGGGCGAGGTTTGCCTGGTCGCAACCGTTGGTCGTCGACGGACCACGAGACGACGGAGCGCCGTCGCGCGGCTCGAGCAGACGGCAACCCGAATCGATCCCACGCAACAGATCGCTCGGTCCCGATGGTCCCGTCGCGGTGACCCTCTGGTAGGCTGGTCCTCTCCCACCGGTCATGGCCGACCGGCCGCTCGATCCGAATCCACCGTCCGCGGATCGTATGGAAACGGATCACCGCTCGCGGACGTTGATAGAGACGGAGCCGAAAAGATACGGGTCGGGCTCGGTCCGTCCCCGTCGTCCTCGGTCGGGTTCTCGTTCTGATCGCCGGAGGTTATCGATGCGCGCTGGTGTGCTTCCTCTTCGTGGACGTCCACGAACCCGCCTGACTCCCCTGAGCCGGCGGGTGACTCCCGCGGTCCATCTCTTCGCCGCCCTCGCCCTGATCCTCGGGGCGCTCGTGCCGATGTTCTCGTCGGTCACGCCCGCCGCGGCCTCGGTCTACGGACCGCCGCTCGCGAAGGCTCAGCGCGATGGCACCCCGCCGGCGCTCGCGGCACCCTACGCCGTCACCATCACTGGCGACTTCGGCCAGACCGTTCCACTAAGCCAGGGCGATGACGGGATCTGGCGCGGGACCGTGCCGGCCTCACCGGGCTCCTACACCTACCGCGTCGAGGTCCAGAGCAACGACGGGACGTACTCCCTCGGTGACGGGGCCGACCCGAACGGCAGCGACCTCGACGTCGACGTCGATGACGATGCCACCGGGATCGCCTTCAGCTTCGACCCGTCCACCGGCGAGATCGCGGGCAACGACTACGTCGCCAACCTCTCGCTCCTCGTCGACGGTTTCGGCGAGATCGCCCTGTTCCCGACCGGCGACGACTCCTGGGAAGCCTACGTCGACGGTTTCGGCGGTGACTTCACCTACACCGTCCTCGCTGATGGCACCCCGACCGACCAGACCGGGACGGTCACGCTGGACGCCGGCCGCATCCAGGTCACGCTTGATGACCGGGACGGCTCGGTCGGCACGACGACCGTCCAGCCCGGCCTGTTGACCGTGACGGTCGTGACTGCCGACGGCAGTTCATCTCCGGGCGGCTGCTACGGCGTCTTCGACGGCGACACGCCGCTCGGGCAGGCCTGCGATAGCGACGACGGCTCCGGCGACGGGCAGATCAACATCGACTTCCCGAACGGCGCGCCGTCCGGCACCTACGACCTCGTCGAGACCTTCACGCCCAACGGCCAGGAGCCGGCCGAGGACGAGTCGGTCAATGTCGGTCCCGGCCAGAACACGATCCAGGTCG
The DNA here is from genome assembly GCA_964244115.1 of uncultured Thermomicrobiales bacterium. Lineage (GTDB taxonomy): Bacteria > Chloroflexota > Chloroflexia > Thermomicrobiales > UBA6265 > CADCWK01. The sequence continues at coordinate 7,646 of CAXTHM010000063.1, read as the reverse complement.
ACCTGCCGGGCCCGGACGGCACGGACGAGCCCTCCGACGAGGGCACGGAGCAGCCGTCCGAAGACGGGCAGCCCATTGCGAGCGACGAGGCCTCCGACAGCGGTGAGCCGCGCGTCACCGATCCCGACGCCACGACCGGCACGATCGAGATCTCGGCGGTCGATGCCAACGGCGACTCGCTCTCCGGGGTTGGCTTCGACGTCCAGAACGAGACCGGCTACTACGGCACCTTCACCGACGAGTTCGATGGTGAGGTCGACGGGGTCGTGACGGTCCCCGACGTCTTCCCCGGCAGCAATACCATCTACATGGTCGTCGCGCCGGGCGGGCAGGATCTGCTGCCGGAGCAGACGGTCAGCGTCGACGCCGGCCACACCGTCGAGGTCGAGTTCCGCTACGGCGATGCCAGCGACGAGCCGACCGAAGAGGCCTCGCCCTCCGGGGATGCGTCGCCCTCCGAAGACGCGTCCCCGTCCGAGGAGGCCAGCCTCGGCGATGAGTCCGATGACCTCTCGACCATCACCGTCGAGACGGTTGGCCCGGATGGCGACCCGATCGGCGGCGCGATCTACTCTCTGCTCATCAACGGCCAGACCTACGGCCCGTTTACTGACGACGACCTCGATGGTCGACTCCAGATCACCGAGGTCAGTAGCGGCACCTTCACGCTGCGGATGGACACGGCGCCGGACGGCCAGGACACCCTGCCCGACCAGACGTTCGATGTCGACGGCGGCACCGACCTGACGATCACCTTCACCTACGAGGGCGTAGAGGACCCTGAGGCCAGCGCCTCCGACGCGGCGGCGTCCGACGCGGCGATCCCGACCGAAGAGGCCTCGCCGTCCGGTGAGAGCGAGACGACCGGCACGATCGAGATCCGCGTCGGCGATGACAGCGGTGACCTCGCGGGTGCCGGTTTCGACATCCAGAACGCGACTGGCTACTTCGGCACCTATTTCGATGAGACCGACGGCGAGACCAACGGCATCGTCACGATCGACGACGTCCCGGTCGGCAGCACCACGATCTACATGGTCGTCGCGCCGGAGGGCGAGAGCCTCCTGCCCGAGCAGACGGTCACGGTCGACCCCGGCCAGACGACGGACGTCGCCTTCGACTACGAGGCGGACGAGCCGTCGGAGTCGCCAAGCCCGTCGGTCGAGCCGAGCCCGAGCGAGTCCGCGGCCCCGAACGGCCGGCTGGTCATCACCGTCACCGACGGCGACGGCAATGACGTCCCGGACGCCTGCTTCAGCCTCATCGACCCCGACACCGGCACCCCGATCGATGTCCTGAACCGTGATGGCGGCGATGTCGAGACGGCCGTCTGCGACGACGATGGCGACGCGGACGGCGATGGCCGGGTCGGGATCTTCGGGATCCCGGACGGCACCTTCACCCTGACCCAGACGCAGGTGGCCGAGACCTATACGGCGGCTGAGGACCAGTCCGTCACCGTCCTGCTCGGCGCCTCCCAGGAGATCGCGGTCGTCAACGAGTCGGCGGTCGCGGTCTCGGTCGCGATCACGCGGCAGAATGACGCTGGCGACCTCGTCGATGGCGCCTGCTTCCAGTTGGAGCGCGACGGCGGCGACCCGATCGGCCCGGTCTGCGACGATGGCGACGGCGACCAGTCGGACGACGAGCCCGGCCTGGTCACGATCGAGAACGTCCCGGTCGGCTCCTACCAGGTCGTCGAGACCACGACGCCCGCCGGCGTCCAGCCCGCCGCCGCCCAGCCGCTCGACGTCACTGAGGATGGCGACAACGCCATCACCATCGTGTCCGACCGCATCGTCACCTTCGGTGATCTCTCCGTCATCTTCCGTGCTGACGGCGACACCGTCTCCGGTGGCTGCGTGTCGGTCACCAACGAGTACGGCGAGTTCGGTCCCTTCTGCGACGACCAGTTCGACGGCATCAGCGATGGCAACCTGACCATCCCGCAGGTCGAGTCGGGCGAGAACAGCGTCACCGTGACCACCATCCCCCAGGGGTACGCCCTCGCGGACGGCCAGGCGAACACCGTCACGGCCCAGGTGACCGAGGGTCAGGCGGTCGAGACCCAGTTCGAACTGGTCGCGACCACCGGTACGATCGAGTTGACGATCACCGACGACGTCACCGGCGATCCGATCCCGGACGCCTGCGTCCAGCTCGCGGAGACGTCCGAAGACGTCGCCGGGGTCGCGATCTGCGACAACACTGGCGCCGGCGAGGACACGACTGACACCAACGAGGCGCCGGGTGCCTTCACGATCCCCGACGTCCCGGCCGGCACCTACGACATCCTGCTCGGGAACCTGCCCGACGACTTCACGGGTCCCGATGCGGGTCGCGGTCCGACCGTGACGGTCGCCGCTGGCGAGTCCGTGACGGTCGCCCAGGAGATCGCACCGGACGCGAGCCCGTCGCCGAGCGAGAGCCCGAGCCCGTCGATCAGCCCGTCGCCGAGCGAGAGCCCGAGCCCGTCGATCAGCCCGTCGCCGAGCATCAGCCCGAGCCCGTCCGAGAGCCCATCGGCTTCGGTCAGCCCGAGTACATCCACGAGCCCGAGCCCGAGTACATCCACGAGCCCGAGCGCCTCGGCAACCATCACGCCGTCGCCGGCCAGCCAGGGATCGGTCTCGGTCCGGCTGGAGGATCAGGACGGCAACACGCTGACCGAGCTCTGCCTGACCCTGTCCCAGGGTGACCAGACGGTCGGCGAGGTCTGCGACGACCAGGACGGTGACGGCGACGACACCGAAGGGGTGATCCTGTTCGAGAACGTCCCGGTCGGCAACTATCTCATCACCCAGACTGGCGATCTGGCGGAGGGTAAGGTCGGGCTGGCGGCCGTCGTCAGCCAGAACGTCACCGTGGTGGCTGGCGAGACGATCGAGGTCCTGCTCGTGATCTCGGTCCAGGGCCCGGAGGACCGTGAAGTCTCCCTGGTCGTGAGATACACCGACGGCTCCGGTCGTCAGGTCGCCGGCGCCTGCTTCACCCTCGACGGGGTCGAGGTCTGCGATAACGACGGCAATGACACCGATGGCGGCATCGGCCGGATCCGGTTCGACGGCGTCGCGCCGGGCGATTACACGATCGCCCAGACCGAAGCCCCGGACGGCTACGAGCTCGCCGCCGACATCGCCTACACCGTCGACGCGACCACCCCGGTCGTCGCGGTCATCCCGGTGACGGCGGTGCCGACGCCGGACGAGAACGGCGCCCTCGTCATCTCCAAGGTCGACGGCAACGGCTCGGCCCTGGCCGGGTCCTGCTTCCTGCTGACCCGCGACGGGTTCCGGGCGATCCGGGTCTGCGACTCCGCCGACGGCGACCGCGACGGCACGATCACCTTCGAGGACGTCACCCCCGGCACCTGGCTGCTGCGTGAGGTCACGACTCCGCCCGGCTACGCGCCCGGCGGCAGCCAGACCATCCAGATCCTCGCCGGGGAGACCGCCGAGGCGACGGTCCGGAACGCGCCCCGACCGGGCCGCGTCGCCTTCGACACGGTTACGACCGATGGCGACGATCTCGCCGGTGCCTGCTACCGCCTGTCCGGCCCGGCGACCTACGAGGTCTGCGACGACCAGGATCTGGCCGGGGAAGATGGCACGACGCGCTTCGACAGCGTCAGTCCGGGCGACTACACCGTCGAGCAGTACGTCGTGCCGACCGGCTACGAGGCCGCCGAGGTCGATCCGATCCGGGTCGCGCCGGGCAGCGGGCAGCGGGTCACCGTCACCAACCGGATCCTGCCGCCGCCGATGAACGCGGGCGACCTGATCGTTCTCAAGGTCGACGAGGATGGCGCCGCCCTGCCGGGCGCCTGCTTCTCGCTCCGCAACGGCTCCAGCACGGTCGCCGGTCCGGTCTGCGACGGTGAGGACGGCCGCAACGACGGCACGATCACCTTCAACGACGTCGCGGTCGGGGACTACACCCTTCGCGAGACGAACACGCCGTCCGCCGCCTACCTGCCGGCCGAGGACTCGGCCGTCACGATCGACGTGGGCGACCCGACCCGGGTCACCGTCGTCAACACGCCGCTGAACGGCGCCATCCGGGTGACCGTCGTCAACCCGCAGGGCCAGCCGCTGGCCGGAGCCTGCTTCGACGTCGTCAACGATGGCCGCGACGCCGCCTGCAGCGACGCCGATGGCCGGGTCACCTTCGGGGAACGTTCACCGGGCACCTACGCGATCGACCAGACTGCCGTACCCTCCGGGTACGTCGCGTCCGGGCGGATCGACGGGGTCGTCGTCAACCCCGGTGTCACGACTGACGTCCGGCTCATCAACCAGCGCGCCGCGCCGCCGGCCAACGCCGGGACGGTCCAGATCGCGACGTTCTACTGCCCAGCGGGTTCGGCCGGTGAGCGGACCGTGATCTTCGACAGCTCCGACCCAGGGCCGAAGCAACTCGCCGACACGGCTGGCTGCACCCCCGGCGACGCGACCTTCACCTTCGTCCGTCAGGGTGGCGAGGGCGGCCTCGGCCGGTTCTCGATCGGGCCGGACGGCTTCTACCAGGCGACGGTCCCGGTCGCCACGTACACCCTGACCGAGGTCTCGCCGGACCTGCCGGGCGACGCGACCGCGTCGGTCCAGATCGGGCGGAACCAGCTCACCCAGGTCGTGGTGATCAACTACGTCGCGCCGCCGGCCCCGGCACCGGCCGCCGTCGACGTGACGAGCTACACCTGCCCGGCCGGGTTCCAGGGCACGCTCTACGAGGACTTCGTCACCACCTGCACCGCGGCCAGCGCCCTCACCAACGGGGTGACGTACCGGATCTCCGGCCTCGTCACCCAGCGGGCGACGACCGGCGCCGGTGGGCAGACCGGTCGGGCCGCCTTCAGCGGCATCCCGGCCGGCTCCTACTACGTCGAGCAGCAGGTCACCAAGGGTCAGCAGATCCTCTACAACTTCTGCGGGCTCGACCCGAACGCTCCGGCGACCAAGAACGTCGGGGTCGGCGTCAACGTCGCCCCGCGGGCCGAGCAGACGGTCTACTGCACGTACTTCTCGATCCCGCCGGTCGTGTCGAGCACCACCGGAGCGATCATCGTCCAGAAGTTCACCTGCCCGACCCTGAACCCGCCGGCCAATTACGACTACTACGCCAACTGCGCGGTCCAGACGACACCGGCCGAGTTCTCGATCGCGCTCTACAGCGGGGAGACCAAGAAGTACACACCGGTCACCGACGGCTCGACCAACGTCGATGGTCTGCTGACCTTCGCCCGGCTCACCCCCGGAACCTACTCGCTGACCGAAGCGGGCGACGGCTGGTGCTACGCCGAATCAGACAGCGTCAATACGAACGGCGATGTCGTCGTCCGGCCGAACGTCGCCTCGAAGGTGTTCATCTTCAACTGCGCGCCGGTGACGGGTCAGCCCAACACCGGGGTCGGGACGACGGCGGCGAGCGTCGCCAACGGGATGACGCCCGAACTGTTCGCCCTCGCCTCGATCCTCTCGCTGGCGGTCGCGGCGGTCTGGGTTGCCCGGCGCCGGTGGCTGACTCGCTGAGGCATGACCTCTCCCGGCGGTTGAGCGAGTGGGTAACGGTCGCGCAGGGACGTCTCCCTGTGGCGGCCGTTACCTTTGTCCGGCCGTTCGATACGGGGGATCGGGTACTATGGGGTTCCAGTCGCGGGCTTCCTCTGCGGCGTCCAGATTCGCAAGCGACCTGCTCGTCTCAATCGTGACCTGTCCGCCGGGCGACCGCCTGCGCAGGTCTGGCGCTCCGGCGGTCCGCTCCGCACGGTGGCGCCCTGTCTCTCACCGCCCGGAAAGGCTTGCTCAGTGAACATGCGTCGACCTGTCCGACAGGATGATCCGGCCCGGAGCGAAGACGTCCGTCCCGTTCGATCCGGAGCGTCGATGGTGCAGCGCCGGTTCGCGCCACTGATCGCGCTCCTCGTCCTCGTGCTGGCGCTCATGCCGATCCTGACCAGCGCGCAGGACGGGGGCGGCCGGCCGAGCGCCCCGGTCATCACGGAGCCCGGCGTCCGCGGCCCGTCGATCGTCCTGACCGACGCCGGGACCGACCCGGCGGTCGTCGCGGCCGACAACGGCGTGGCGACCGGCTTCGTCTACCGGAGCGCCGTCAATGGCTTCTCGGCCAATCTGACCGACGCCGCGGTCGCCAGGCTCCAGCAGGATGCCGATGTCCAGTCGATCTCGATCGATCGACTTGTGAGCATCGATGCCGTCCCGAATCAGCTCCGTCGTGTCGGAGCGGACACTTCGACGACGAGTGGAGCGGGCACCGGGGCGAGCCATCCCGATATCGGCATCGCCATCCTCGACTCCGGGGTCGGGCCGAACAGCGACCTGAACATCGTCGGAGGTAAGGACTGCACGAGGAGCGGGAATACCAACGACAGCAACGGGCATGGGACGCATGTCGCCGGCATCGCCGCAGCCCGAGATAATGGGGATGCCGCGACGGGGATCGCGGCCGGAGCAAGGATCATCCCCGTGAGGGTCCTGATTGGCTCAACGGGTTCGGAATCCGACGTCATCTGCGGTCTGGACTGGGTCGCGCTCAACCCGGGCGGGATCAATGTCGTCAATATGAGTCTCGGCCTCTCGAGAGGACCGGGAGCCGAATGTGGTTCTGGCTCCGCGGCCCCGCTTCGAGAGGCCGTCTGCAGCGTGCGGTCTCGGGGCATCCAGGTCGTCGCCGCCGCGGGCAACAATGGTGTCAACTCCGCCACGTATAGCCCGGCCTCCTATCCTGAGGTGATCTCGGTCTCCGCCTACACCGACACCGATGGTCGCACCGGGGCGCGCGGCGGTGCCTGTAACGGCGGTGACGACCAGATCGCGACCTACAGCAATTTCAACGCGGACATCATGGCGCCTGGCTCCTGCATCACGTCGACCGCTCCGGGGAGCGGGACGGCGGTCAAGAGCGGGACCAGCATGGCCGCACCGCTCGTCGCGGGCGCCCTCGCGCTCTATGGGAGCCTCGGCGCGATCAGCATCCCAAGGACGGACGCACGGGCTGGTGTGAGCAGCGGCGACGGCACGGTCCTCTATATCGGGAATGGGACGGTTCCGGGCGGCGGGGGGACGGCTACTCCGACCCCGACTCGGCCGGCGGCAACGAACACGCCGACGCGAGTCGCGACCGCGACCGCGACGACGAGACCGGGGACGGCGACGGCCGCGACGACGCGACCCCCGCGCGCGACGGCCACTCCACGGGGCGGCAGCACCGCCACTCCCCGTGCGACCAACACCGCCACGGCCCGCGCGACCAGCACCGCCACGGCCCGCGCGACCAGCACCGCCACGGCCCGCGCGACCACGCGACCAGCGACCAGCACGCCGCGCCCTGGTGTGACACCGACCCGTCCGCCCCGTTCGACTGCCACTCCCCGGGCGGTCAGGGGAGTATCGGTCTCCGGAAATCCGGGTGGGCGCTCGACGGCTACCCCGCGGTCCAATGCCGCGCGGGGTACCGCGACCATAGCGTCGATCCCCGCAAGTCCGACGACTGTCGCAACGGCAACGGCAACGGCTGCGCCGACGGAGGAGCCGACGCTCGTGCCGACCCAGCAGCCGACGGAAATCCCGACGCTTGCCCCGACGGAGGTTCCGACCGAGATCCCGACGGAGGTTCCGACCGAGATCCCG
>CAXTHM010000062.1:0-21467 GCA_964244115.1 uncultured Thermomicrobiales bacterium | reverse complement strand
GCGGGCATGGTCCTACCCTACTCCCATCCGTCAACTCTTTCGCCCCTCGCTCTAGTCCGCCTAACTATGGGTTGGCCAGGGGGCCGTGAACGCCTGGTCCCGCACGGACGAGCCCATAACCTCCGACGTCATTGCGACGCCTCCCGGCTGGGTCGAAGCCGTGAGCAGACCCGGCACGACGAGACCGGGCGGACGACGACCAGGGAGAGGGAGAGACCGATGACCACGACCGCCGAAACGACCACCATCGCGGCCGGCACGGTCGCCACGCGGTACATCGCCGCCTTCAACGAGACCGACCCGACGGTCCGCCGGGACCTGATCGCCCGGACCTTCACGGTGGACGCGACCTACGTCGACCCGCTGATGTCGGGCGACGGCGCGGGCGGCATCGACGCCATGATCGTCGGCGTCCAGGGGCAGTTGCCCGGCTTCAGCTTTCGCCGGGCCGGCAAGGTCGACGGCTACCCCGATCGGCTCCGCTTCGCCTGGGAGCTCCTCCCGCCGGGCGCCGACGCGCCCGGCGCCGGTGGGACCGACTTCGCCCTGCTGGCCAGCGACGGGCGGCTGCGGGCGGTGACCGGCTTCCTCGACCTGATGCCGTCGCCGGATCACTCACCGCCGCGAATCGATCGCCGCGCATCGACTGGGCAGTGACCCGGACGGACGCGGTCCGGACAGCGACGCGATACCGGGTGCCGAAGACCGCAGACGGTATCGCGTTGGATCGGTCTCGATGTGGCAGGTTCAGGTGATGGCTGGCTGTCGAGGAAGGCGTCGAGTTCCTGGCGAAGGGAAGGCCATCCATTGCGCCAGGGCAGGTGGTGGCCTCCACCCGGCATCGCCGAAACGTGGTCCTACACCGAACCTACCGCCCTGGAGTCGCCGAAAGGGCGGTCACACAGCGCAAGAGCGCCTCGCGGAACCAGCGTTCCTCATCAGGTTGAAGATCGCCCACCATCTGTCGCTCGATCACCTCGACCGCCCGTTCGCACGCGTCGAGTCGCGCACGTCCGGTCGCCGTAAGCTCAGTCCGCAATACGCGCGCATCGTCCGGATCCGCGCGGCGCGTGACGAGGCCGGCCGCCTCCAGGTTGACGATGATTCCGTTCATCGTCTGAGCCGTGACGAACGTCCGCCGGGCGAGCTCGGCACCCGAGAGCTCGTCGGCCGTGCTCAGCGCGGTCAGCGTCGAGTACTGGGGCGTCGTCAGCCCATGCGTTCGGAGCGCCCGATCCATCGATGTGCGTAAGGCGTGTTGCAATTGCTTGACGAGGTAGCCAACCGGTTCCTCCAAGTGCGCAGCCCTCCCCGCCCTTGCATCTCATCAGGATCCTGATAACCTATCATCAGCGTCCTGATGATTTCAGTGGAACAGGAGTACAGCCATGGCCAGTGTATCCGGACCCGACTTCATCGCCTTGCAGGTTCGCGACATGGCGAGGTCACGGCAGTTCTACGTCGAACGGCTCGGACTTCGGCCGGCGCCGCAAAGCCCTCCCGGCGCGATCGTCTTCCAGACGGCACCGATCCCGTTCGCCATTCGCGAGCCCATGGTCGATCTCGACGCTGTTGGGCACCTCGGCTGGGGGGTTGCTCTCTGGATCGCGTGCGACGACGCCGATGCGCTGGCCACAACGCTCGAAGAGGCGGGTATCGTCCTTGCCCAGCGGCCGCAGGATGGACCGTTCGGACGGCAGTTCTCCGTTGCGGACCCGGACGGCTACCTGCTGACCATCCATGGCAAGGCGGGCGGAACACCGTGATCACGAGCGATCGTCACGCCGCCGACCTGATCTGACGACGTGACGTGCAGGCGCAACCCCGACCAGTGCCCACCTGGATGATGGTGCTCGACCGTTCGCTCACCGCTGCTCTGCGAGGAAAGCGTCGAGTTCATGGCGGCGAGGGAGACCGTCCATCGCGCCGGGTCGGGTGGTGGCGAGGGCGCCGGCGGCGGCGGCGAAGCGCAGGTCGGCTTCGGTCGGTGTGCTCCAGCCGTTGAGGATCAGCCGGCTGATCAAGCCGGCGGTGAAGGCGTCGCCAGCCCCGGTCGGCTCGATCGCATCGACCGCGAAGACCGGCAGGTGGACGATATCGGCGTTCTCGCCCCGCTCGCCGCTGGCGCCATCGGTCGCGAAGGACCAGCAGCCCCGGGCGCCGTCGGTCAGGACGGTGATCGGGGGGGCGAGCGCCGCCGCCTCCCGGAGGAGGTCCTCGGGGTCGCCGTCGGCGCCGAACAGGGCGCGGGCGTCGTCCACGCTGAGCTTCAGCACCGTCGCCCGGTCGATGATCGGCTCGCAGATCGCGAACGCCTCGGACGGGTCTGGCCAGAGGGCGGGACGGAAGTTGACGTCGAACACGATCGGCACACCGGCCTCGGTGGCGATCTCGACGGCGCGGTAGACCGCCTGACGGGCGCCCACGACGGGCAGGACGACCGAGCCGAGCAGGATCGCCGCGCAATCCGGGATGCCGGCCGCCTCGACGTCGGCGACGGAGAGCAGCCCGTCGGCCAGCCGGAGGAAGGTGAAATTGCCGTCGCCACGGGCATCCTTCCAGGCGAAGGCCAGCGTCGTCGCGGCGTCGGCGGTCGCCCGTAGCGTCGAGACGTCGACCTCGTTGGCGACGAAGGTCTCCCGCAGGCGGTCGCCGAACGGGTCCTGCCCGACGACGCCGCAGAAGCCGGACGGTACCCCGAGCCGGGCCAGCGCGACGGCCCCGTTGGCCGGCGCCCCGCCGGGCCGGATCGCGAGGCTGGTCGCGCTGCGCAGGTCGGGCGCGCCGTCGGTGACGATCAGGTCGATCAGGGTCTCACCGATCGCCAGCACGCGTCCGGACCGGGGTGTCGTCGTCATGGGGTTGGCTCCGTCGTCGGTCGGCATCAGAATCGTTGCCTATTGTGCCCGAATAGCAAGACACGATGCTGACCGCCCCGCAGATGTGGGCGGCGAGATGGCGCTATCTGGTCGGTCGGAAAGTATGGCAGCTCCCGAAATAGGTCTTCGAAGATCCGGGTCGTCACACGATGGTCGGATAGAGCTCTCGGCGATGAGCATGCTGAGCTGATCGGTGTCCTCGATCCAGAGGTTCAACGTCCTTCGGCCATGCGATGAAGGAGGTAGCTGTGAGCGTGTCCCTGCAAACTCGCTACGAACCGACCGAACCCCAACTCGTCATTCGGATGGGACACGATCGTCGGCGTCGCCTGTGTCGCCAAGGTCAGGCACACGCAATCATAGTTGCGTTCAAGGACCAAACGTTGACAGAAAATCTCGTAGCGTTGTGCATATGACGCAGCATGGAAGACCGGATCGACCGGGTAGTACGGCTCGACCACCTTGACCGGAAGGTGAACGCGCTCCGTGTCCTCCAGAAGCAGGAAGTACCCGATGAGTGGCCGGATGGAACCGAGTCGCTGCTCCCGGAACGCCGTCCAGATATCCGTCGAGTTGCCCAGGGCTTCCTCAACACGGTTATTGAAGTTGTTGCCAAATGACGGTCCGATATGGGACTTGAACTCGATGGCGGTCACGAGTCGCCCCTCGGAAACCACCAGCAAGTCCCACTTCTTCTCGGGACGGTAATATCCCGGCAACTCAAGGCCAGTACCGATCTTCACGTCCAGACGATCGAGGCCCGCTTCCTCCAGGAGATCAACGATCAGTCCTTCGAGGGCACCCATCTGACCCCCGGCCGTGACCGCTCCTCGCGTCCCGGTGTCGATCCTTCCGCCGTCCACCTGCTTTTGCTGCTGCCGCACCCGAGCGTCCCAGAAGCTCTGCACCGCTTCCTGAAAACGTTCCTGAAGGTTCTCCATCAATCTTCTCTCACGGGAAGTACATCTATCCCATAGATTGCGAAAGCGATGGCGGTCGCTGTTCTCTGATCGCGCATGGCGAAGGCAGTACGGAGTGCGTTCGCTTGGTCCGGCGAAATATCTTCTGGGTTCGGCACACGTATCCGGCGTAGATACTGAGCCTGAAATCGGAGGTATCCGCCACGCATGCGCACGCCATAGCACTCTACGAAGAACTGAGCGATATCGGAAAGCAGGAGGCCACCCAATACTTCCAGGTCCCAAGTCGAGGACGTTACCCAATAGAGGTTGTGATGAGGATAGTAGGTGCCGCGATCCAGCACGGGATTGAGTCGCTCCTTGATATCGGGAATCAGTAGTTTGGACTTGTCGGTCAGCGATAGATCTACTCGATCGATCGTTCGATACCACGCATGGACGTTCTTCTTCCCGACATGGCGACTACGAAGGCGAGCATTATGGGCCGTGATGTATGACGCAAAAACAGGATGCCGGCTCAAGCTGGTGAGTCCATCGCGGTCCCATGGATTGACGAGAAAATGTTCTGACCACTCAATGAAACCACTACGGGTGTCCGACGCCATCACCAACGGCAGGAGACGATTCGACTCGACAATGGAATCATCCTTCGTAATGAAGACGCTATCTGCTCCGGTCGCGACCCCGATTCCCACTTTCGTTCCGGTTGAGGCTGACTCCAATGGATGGAACTCAGCCTCAAGTCGCTTGAGCAGCGCAAGGCGTTCCGGCGAAGAGATGGGCCAGGGCGCATCGCCAACGAACCAACCCTCTACTTGCGCAGCATGAAGTGCCGGAAGGCGTGGGAGTGTGATTCCCTCTTTTACAGCGTCAAGGTACCGGACTAATTCGAACGTCGGGACGAGTTCGATACCTCGCCCGGCACGGGCGACAACGGTTGGTCGTTGCGATCCAAGGCGAATCACCGTAACGGCTGGGTAGGCGCTGACCTCGTCCTCGAACGCAGGGACCGTGTGCATCTCGATGATGCTATCGACCGCATACTCAGACGTCACGAGCCGTCGCAGTTCCGATCCGTACTGGTTCAGCATCCAGCGATCGGCGCAGATGAAGACGCATCTTCCGCCCGCCTTCAAACCCTTTAGCGCGGCCTCATAGAACGCCACGTACAAATCCGCCCGACCGACCATGGTAGGGTAATGACGGCGATACGACGTGACCGTCTCGGGATCGATTTCCTCCAGTCGAACATAAGGAGGATTTCCAATTACGAGATCAGCTTTGGGAAGCAGTGGCGCGTTGAGGAGGTAGTCACCGTCACGTACCCAAGTCGTCGCGAGACGCTCGGCAGTCGTGGTCGGAATACCGCTGCCGACAAGACTTTGCACCACTGCATGCCGACTGCGTCTGGCCGCGTCCGGTAACAATTCGAATGCGATGATGGTGTTAGAGCAGGAGGCGATGTCACGGCCATGCACTAGGCATGAGGCAACCAGTCGCTCAACGAGTGCACGGAGGAAAGCACCGTCACCAGAAGCGGGTTCGATGATCGTCCAGGCAGCCAGATCCGCTTCAGGCACGACCCCGGCTTGGTCCAACATGAGATCGACCACCCATCGCCTGGTGTACACCGAGCCGTGGCTGATGACAGGCGACGGCTGATCTATCGTACCGATCTGGTCGAAGGCCATTTGACGTGCTGTGTACGTATAGCTCATGTGTTCAGTGTATGACTGGAACGACCAGTCGTCTATAGCGTGCCCGAGATGGTGAGAAACGGTAGCCTGTCGCGTTTATATGGCCCGGAGATGCGCCCCCGGAGCGGCCTCTCGCCGGGCGCTGATCACGTCGCGGACGTCCTCCAGCTTGCGGAGGATGCGGCTGAGCTGATTGATGTCCTCGACTTCGAGGGTGAGCATCATCGTGACGGCCCGGTCGTCGTGGGTGGTCGTGTTGACGCCGATGATGTTCACCTTGGCGTCGGCCAGCGAGATGCTGACGTCCTTGAGCAGGCCGACGCGGTCCAGCGCCTCCAGCCGGATGCTGACGGCGAAGGTGTCATGGTGGTCCGCTCCCCAGCTGACCTCGATCTGGCGCTCCGGGTCGGGCAGGTGCGTCATGTTGGCGCAGTCGGTCCGGTGGATCGCGATCCCCCGGCCGCGCGTCACGTAGCCGATGATCGGATCCCCGGCGACCGGCTTGCAGCAGTTCGCCAGCGACGTCAGCAGCCCGCCGGCACCCATCACCTCGACCTGAGCCGGGGAGCGGGGCCGCGGCACGATCGGGGCGATCGTGAACTCCTCCGGCCGCGTCTCGGCCAGCTTCGCCGTCACGCTCTGCGGGGAGACCGCGCCGTAGCCGATCGCCGCGACCAGGTCGTCGAACTTGTGGTAGCGCGGGAAGTGTTTGAGGATGTCGTCCTGCTTCACGTCCAGACTGAGGCGGCGGAGTTCCTTGTCGAGGATGTCCTTGCCCTGGATGACGTTCTCGTCCCGCTGCGCCCGCCGGAACCACTGCCGGATCTTCTCCCGGGCCGAGGCCGTCGTGACGTAGCCGTTGCCGGCCAGCAGCCAGTCCCGGCTGGGCTCGCGCGTCTTGCTGGTCTGGATCCGGACGACCTGGCCGTTCCGGAGCTTCGAGTCCAGCGAGACGATCTGCTCGTTGACCCGGGCGCCGACGCAGCGGTGCCCGACCTCGGTGTGGATCCGGTAGGCGAAGTCCAGCGGGGTCGCGCCGCTCGGCAGCTCGACGATGTCGCCGGCCGGCGTGAAGACGTAGATCATGTCCTGGAAGACGTCGGACTTGAGCGACTCGACGAACTCCTCGGCGTCGGCGACCTCGTCCCGCCAGTCCATCAGCTGCCGCAGCCAGGCGATCTTCTGCTCCAGCCGGGAGTCGCCCTTGCCACCCTCCTTGTATCGCCAGTGGGCCGCGACGCCGTACTCCGCGATCCGGTGCATGTCGAGCGTGCGGATCTGGATCTCCAGCGGTTGGCCGTCCGGACCGATCACGGCGGTGTGGAGGCTCTGGTAGAGGCTCTCCTTGGGGGTGGCGATGTAGTCGTCGAACTCTCCGGGGATCGGGTGGAACATCTGGTGGATGATGCCGAGGGCACCGTAACAGTCGCGGTGGTTCTCGACGATCACGCGGACGCCGACGACGTCGTAGATCTGGTCGAACGAGCGGCCCTTGCGCTGCATCTTCCGGTGGATCGAGAACAGGTGCTTGCCCCGACCGTTGATCTCGGACCGGATGCCGGCCTGGTCCAGCGCCAGGGTGAGCTCGCGAATGAACCGGTCGATGAAGGTGTCGCGGTCGCGGCCGGTATTGGCCAGCTTGGTCGAGATCTCGGCGTAGGCGTCCGGCTGGAGGTACTTGAACGCGAGGTCTTCCAGCTCGGACTTGAGGTGCCAGATCCCGAGCCGATTGGCCAGCGGCGCGTAGATCTCCATCGTCTGCTGCGCGGTCCGGACCTGCTTGTGGGGCGGGACCGCGTCGAGCGTCCGCATGTTGTGGAGGCGGTCGGCCAGCTTGATCAGGACGACGCCGATGTCGTCGACCATGGCGAGGAACATCTTGCGGAGGTTCTCGGCCAGCTGGGCCTGCTCCCAGTGCTCGCGGCGGGGCGACCCCTCGATACCGGGCTGCCAGGGGATCTGGCCGAGCTTGGTGACGCCGTCGACCAGCCGGGCGACGCGCTCGCCGAACGCCAGTTCGATCTCCTCGATCCCGACCGGCGTGTCCTCGGCGACGTCGTGCAGGACGCCGGCGGCGACGGTCTCCGGGTCGAGTTGCATGGTGGCGAGGATGGAGCCGACGAGGAGCGGGTGGATGACGTAGGGCTCGCCGGACTTGCGGTTGGCGCCGTCGTGGGCGCGGACGGCCATGATGATCGAGCGCCGGATCAGGTCGCTACTGTCAAGATGGAAGTGGGCCTTGGCGCTCAGGACGGTCCGGAACTCCTCGAAGGCGGCCCGGACGGCCGGGTGCGCGAACGAGGCGATGTCGGCCAGCGACGTCTCGACCTGCTCCCAGCTGACCGGGGCCGCCGCTGGCCCCGTCGCCCCGACCGAAGCCCGCTCGGCCGTTCCCGTCTTCGGGGCCGGAACCGGGATCACGGGTTGGCCGACCCCATGTACCTGCGCGTGGACCATCCTGCTCGCCATCTCCCTGCGTCTCGCCAGGCCGGTCGGTCCGGTCCGCAAGCTACGTTGGGGCGGCATTGCCCAGGTCGTGCGCGGCGTCGCGCGTTGGCGGATGACCGTCGGAGCCGTTTCAGGACGGGTGATGCCGTGAACCGCGAGTGTAGGCAGCCCACGCGGACCCGTCAACATATGCACAACATCCGACCGGCTCTTGACGCGATCCCGCCGGCGACATTAGTCATCGTATAGACATAATGATAACACCCTCATGGAGGGTCAGTGGGTGTGGGCGCCGACCGGGGATTGGTTCGAGACGGGGCCACGGCGGTATGTCTCGAGGCAGCAAGGGACGGCGCCGGTGCCGTCGATGCTGCCTGGGGTTGCGGAGGGGGCGTCCTCGGGCTGGAGCGTCAGGTGGCTGATGCCGAACCGGGACCGGAGCAGCCGGGCGATGTCGGAGAGGATGTCGCTCCAAGGGCGCTCGCCGGTCAGTTCGACGTGACCGGTCAGGGAGACCTGGCCCGGCGCGACCGTCCAGACATGGAGGTCGTGCAGGCCGCCGACGCCGGGAACCTCGACCACGGCGGCGCCGATCGCGGCCGTATCCATCGTCGACGGGGCGGCGTCGAGGAGGACATCGGTCGCGTCGCGGAAGATCGTCCAGGCGCCCCGGAGGATCAGGGCACTGACGAGGATCGAGAGCAGGGGGTCGGCGAGGTACCAACCTGTCCCGAGCATGATCAGGGCGGCGGCGATGGCGCCGACCGAGCCGAGGAAATCGCCGAGGACATGGAGCCGGGCCGCCCGGGTGTTGAGGTCGTGGCTGTGGCCGCCCTCACCGGCGGACAGCACCTTGAGCATGGCAGCGTTGGCGACGAAGCCGAAGACCGCCACGATCAGCATCAGGCCGGAGGCGACCTCCGGTGGCTGGCCGATCCGGCCGACGGCCTCCCAGGTGATGAAGGCCGCGACGACGAACAGGGCCGCGGCGTTGACGAAGGCGGCGATCACGCCGGCCCGGCGGAAGCCGAAGGTGCGCTGGGCAGTGGCGGGCTTCCGGGCCAGCCAGCCGGCGATCAGGGCGAGGACCAGGGCGGCGGAGTCGGTCGCGACGTGGCCGGCGTCGGCGAGCAGGGCGAGCGACCCGGTCAGCAGGCCGCCGACGACTTCCGCGACGAGGACGAGCAGCGCGATCCCGAGGGCGATGACGAGCGGCCGGACGGCAGCTCCAGTCGCCGGGCCCTGGAGGCCGTGGTGATGGTCGTCATCGCCGTGGTCGTGTTCGTGGGTATCGCCGTGGTCATGTCCGGACTGATCGCCGACGCACGGCGCCTGGCTTCCGGGGGAGTCGTCACAGCCGATTCTGACGACTGGTCTGGTCAACTGCATGTGAAAGGCACTCCACATCACGGCCGGGCGACACATTGTCTCATCATGTTCGGTCGGTGATGAATATTCCTCTGATTCTACCAGATCGGATGGTCAACTCGTCTGGGTCCCGGCAGGTCGAGCGGATGACGATGGAAGCATTCGGACGGCGGAGCAGACCGCTCCCCCAGCCCGTATCCGGGCACCTGCGAAACCGAAGCCGCTTCAGCCGGAGGGACGCTCGGTGAGGGACGCTGGTGAACCGGAGACGGGCTCATCGTCTCCCTTCGAGAGCGGGCCGCCCTTCGCAACGGGCTAACCGGTTATACCGAATCTGGGTAAACGGTCGGTAGACTCGTGACCCCTCGGTGGCGGAGCAGACCGCTCCCCCAGCCCCGCTCCGGCTCCCCTGCTCGCTCACCCGCTGGCGCGGCTCTCGCTGCGCTGCGGCTCGCAGGTGCGCAGAGAGGGGAGTAACACGCGCTTGCGGTCACGCACCGAGCTTCAACCCGGATTCCGCATTATGGGAGTGTCCACCATGATGGTTCCGGCTCGGGTGAAAGGCCTGGGTACCCGCTGGGCCGGCTGGTCGCGTGGTTGGAGCGTCAGCACTGGTGATCTTGTGTAGACTGCCGGACGAGTCCTGCCGGTGGCGTCTCCGCCGGTCATCGTCACGATCGATCACCGTCCGGCCAGCCCCTGGCCGCTGCAGGAGTTCCTTCCATGCCACTGACGCCCGACGACGAGCGCGACCTCGACCGGATGCGCCCGGTCGACGAGGTCCGGGCGCTCGTCCTGCACTATGCGAAGCCGCTCCCGACCGAGGGCGTCGGGCTCGCGACGGCGGTCGGGCGGACGCTCGCCGCCGACCTCGTCGCCGCGGCCGACCAGCCGCCGTTCCCGGCCGCGATCATGGACGGCTTCGCGGTCCAGGCCGACGACGGCTCGCCATGGCGGGAGATCATCGGCGCCCAGATGGCCGGGCAGGTCACCGCGCCCGAGGTGACGCCGGGCACGGCCGTCCGGATCACGACCGGGGCGCCGATGCCGCCGGGCGCCGACGCCGTCGTCCAGGTCGAGGCGACGGACCTCAGCGATGACAACCACGTCATCATCCATCAGGACCATATCGAACCTGGGCAGTTCGTCCGGCCGGTCGGCTTCGATGTCCGGGCGGGCGACGTGCTGCTGAGGGCCGGGACGCTGCTCGGCTTCGCGGAGATCGGGATGCTGGCCGGTGAGGGGCAGTTGCCGGTCATGGTCAGCCGGTGGCCGCGGGTGAGCGTGCTCTCGACCGGGGACGAGCTGGTCGAGCCCGGCCAGCCGCTCGGGCCGGGCCAGATCCGGGACGCCAACCGGTTCAGCCTCGTTGCCGCGCTGGAGGCGGCCGGCGCCGAGGTCGTCTGGGCGGGCAAGGCGCCGGACGAGCGCGAGTCGCTGCGGGCGCTGCTCGTCGAGCGGCTGGCCGACAGCGAGATCGTCGTCACCAGCGGCGGCGTCTCGATGGGGGAGCTCGACCTCGTCAAGGCGCTGCTGCCGGAGTTGACGACGGTCCACTCGCGCCGGGTGTTCATGAAGCCGGGCAAGCCGCTGAACGTCGCGACCGCCGGCGAAGATGACCAGACGCTGTTCTTCGGGCTGCCGGGCAACCCCGTCTCGGCGCTGGCCTGCTTCGAGCTGTTCGTCCGGCCGGCGCTGCTCAAGATGCAGGGCCGCGCCGTGATCGACCGGCCATCCGTCCCGGTCCGGCTGGCGACGGGAGCGACGCCGGGCGACCGGCCGGAGTACCAGCGGGCGGTGGTCCGCGTCCACGCCGACGGTCACCTCGTCGCGGAGACGACGGGCGTCCAGGCGTCATCGCGGCTGGCGTCGTGGGTGGGGGCCAATGCCCTCGTCCTGATCCCGCCGGGGGAGACGTCGCTGGAGGCCGGGCAGGTCGTCCGGGCGACGCTGCTGGGCGCGCCCCTGGGTCCAATGTCGAACCCTTGACACGTCATCGGTCTCCGAGGGCGGTCATTCGACAAGCACCGGGTACTGCGCCCGTCTGCAATCGTGGTGAGATGTGGAACGACAACAATCAGATCCACTCGCCGATCGTCTTGTCGACCTTCTGGCTGACCTTCAGCCAGGACAGCGAATTGAGATTCCAGGGCCACCAGTCGAGGGATTGTTACACTGGCACGTTCGAATAGGGACAGCTGTGGTCATTGCGGAGACACAGCGTCGACATTACCTCGAGCATAGTTCAGGATCAGACGCACGCCGCTTCGATGAGGCGGTGATTCGCACAGTCGCCTGGCCCGAGACGATTCGGCAGGACAAGCGATACGCGAACCGAGCGGTCATGTATCGGCGACTTGAAGCAAACCAATGGGCGATCGTGATTCTCGAGATCGCCAGCGCTGGGAAAGCAGCGCACAAGATCAAGACAGTCTTCTTTGTCCCGCAACAGGAAGTCAGGCGGCGGAGAGGTCTGGAGCCGTGGGTCTGGGGAAAGGATGAGTGAGGGCCGCTCAGGAGGGGCTCCGCTCTCCCTCATTACCGCTCGCCCGAGGGCGACGTCGTATACGAAGACTTTCTACTTCAGAGCAACCCTGAGAACATTTTAGCAGAGCCTGTCGGATGATCCGGGTGGTGGGTCTTCGACGATGAACGTGATGACGGTGGACGTGGAGCCAGCGAGTGGTGCCTCATGTGAGATCGTCGGTGCGGAGGGAGACGACGTCGGTGCGGCTGATCCGCATCGTCAGGCGCTCCTCCGGGTCCGGGCAGACGACGAGGCTGTCCTGCGCCATCCAGTCGTTCGGGTCCAGCGCCCGCATCTTGGCGGGCAGCAGCGGGATCACGGCGGCCAGGGCGTAGAGGCAGAAGTGGCGACCGGCCGGGATCCGGACCCGGCTGCTCTCGGTCACGTCGAACCAGTCGCCGACCGCGAGCCCGCAGACGGAGCGGCCCTCGATCGCGACGACGGTGACGCGCAGGTTGGCCAGGTCGAACTCGCCGTCGGTCATCGTCGGTCTCCGTTCGTGGGCCGGTGGTCAGATATGCCTTGCCAACGTCCCGGAATCGTCGGATCGTACGGGGAACGTGGCCCGAACGCAATCGGCATCGACAGGAGTGAGTGGTGACGAGGCAGGTCTCGATCGCGTTGCAGGGGGACAAGCCTCTGGCGCGCTACGGTGAACTGGCAGCGCTGGCCGAGGGCTACGGCTTCGACGGTGTCACCGTCTACGCCGACCTCGGGTTCCAGCCAGCGCTCGGGCCGCTGCTGGAGGTCGCCCGGGCGACCAGCCGGGTCCGGGTCGGGCCGGCGGCGCTCAACCCGTACCTGCTCCACCCCGTCGAGATCGCCGGGCAGATCGCGATGCTCGACGCGGCGTCGCATGGCCGGGCCTACCTCGGGCTCGTCCGCGGCGCCTGGCTGGACGACATCGGGATCGAGGATGTCATGCCCGTCACCCGCGTCCGGGAGACGGTCGACGTCGTTCGGCATCTCCTGGCCGGGCGGGAAGCCGGGTACCAGGGTGAGCTCTACCGGTTGCCGACGGGGAGGCTGTTCCAGTACCCCGTCCTCCGGCCCGATGTCCCGATCCTGATCGGCGCCTGGGGGCCGAAGATGCTGGCGCTGGCCGGGGAGATCGCGGACGAGGTCAAGGTCGGTGGATCGACCAATCCCGACCTCGTCGGGGAGATCCGGCGCCGGCTGGCGGTCGGGGAAGCGCGGGCCGGTCGAGCGGCCGGCGCGGTCGGGATCTGCTTCGGCGCCGTCACGGTGGTCGATGAGGATGGCGAGCGGGCCCGGGCGTACGTCCGGCGGGAGGCGGCCCGGTACTTGCCGGTCGTGGCGCCGATGGACCCGACGGTCGACATCCCGCGTGACCAGCTGGGCGAGATCCAGCGACTCGTCACCGCTGGCCGGCTGGACGACGCGGCGGCCCTCGTCCCGGACGACACGCTGGACCGGTTCGCCTTCTCGGGTTCGCCGGGGCAGATCGTCGCCCAGGCCGAGAGCCTGTTCGCGGCCGGCGTCACCCGGATCGAGTTCGGTACGCCGCACGGTCTGACGGAGGACGGCGGGCTGCGGCTGCTGGGTGAGCAGGTCCTGCCGGACTTGCGGCACAGTTAGCCGATCTGGCGGTGGTCTGGTCGATAACGCGGGAGGCGGCCGAATCGGTAGATCGGACCAGTTGATCGCGGAGATCGCTCGACGGCGAAGTCTGCGGCGACGGACGGGACAACCACAAGGGCCGGCCTCTGCGACGATGGCTCCTACGCCTGGCGGACGAGTTCGACGAGCGGGATCTGGCGGTCGGTCCTGGCCTGGTGGTCGGTGAAGAAGGGGCGCTCGGCGACGAGCTCGGCCCAGAGCGCGGCCCGGTCGTCGCCGGTGACGGTCGTCGCGGTCGCATCCCATTCCTCGCCGTCGGCCTCGACGGTGACGGTCGGGTTGGCGACGAGATTGTGGTACCAGTCCGGGTGCTTCGGGGCGCCCATGTTGGACCCGATGATGATCGTCCGGCCGGAGAGGGAGGCGAACATCATCGGCGAGGTCCGCGGCTGACCGGTCCGGGCGCCGGTCGTCGTCAGGAGCAGCATCGGCCGGTCGTCGGCCCGGCGCCCGCTGGCCCGGAAGTCCGCGATGACCGTGCGGTTGTAGGCCAGAATGTCGGACGGCATCGTCATCTGGTTGGCTCCTCGGTGGCTTGGGTGGCATGGTCCGCACAGTTTGCCACGGGACGGTGCCGGATCCCGACCGAAATTACAGAGCGACTAGCCACGGTCCCTGACCTGACCTCACCCAGGCATCTCAATGGTACGGAAGAGGCGATTTTCCCGCCACAGGGACCGCGACTTTCCACATTCTACTGGCGAATTGCCTGCCGCAGACGCAGCGGCGCCGGGTCTCTTTCGAGAAACTGGCGCCACTGGACGTATTCAAGACCAGGTGAAGGATCCGGTGCCGGCCCCACAGGTGGCCGGCACCGGCGGGATCAGGAGCCCTCGTCGCCGGCCGGGACCCGGGTCGCGACCACGACGGTGCGCTCGTTGTACTCACTGATCGAGGGGTCCCACTCGCCGCCGCAGGTGATGAGGACCATCGTCTCCCCGCCCGCGCTCTGGTCGACGGACTCGAACAGTTCGTTCGGCGAGGCGTCGGACGGGAACTGCTCCGTCGAGCGGACCACGTACTCATAGATGCCGCCGTCGTCACCGGTGACGGTGATGATGTCGCCGGCCACCATCTGGGCCAGGCCGTAGAACGGGCCCTCGGGCACGTTCCAGTAGTTGACGTGGCCGGCGAGCACGATCGGGCCCTCCTCGCCCAGCCGGCTCGTCTCGCGGTACCAGGAGGCGAACTCGGCCCCGGTCGGCGCCTGCATGACGCCGTCAACGGTCTCGATCACCTCGATGTCGAGGTTCATGTCCACCGCGTCGACCACGATGTTGGCCGGGACCTCACCCCGGTCGCAGGTCTCCACGTCGGCGTCCGGCGACGGGGCGAGGCTGGCGGCCGTGACCTCCTGCTCGCTCGGTGACGGGGAGGGCGAGGCCGACTCCGACGCGCTGGGCGAGGGGCTGAGGGTCTCGTTCGGGTCGCTGAGGACGGGGCAGCTGGACGGTTCGGCGCTGCCGGAGGCGTCGTCACTGGCGGCGTCCGCCGAATCCTCGCTCGGACTCGGGGAGGATGCGCCGGCGATCGGACCGGTGGGCGGGCCGACGGCCGCGTTCGGGTCGACGCCGGTGTCCGGGAACTTGCCCGGGGGCGCGTTGCTCGGCTTCGGCTTGCCGGGGCTTGGGTCGCTCGTCGACGTGCAGTTGTAGACGGTGACGTAGGTCGTCGCGCCGTCCGTCACGCCGATGTAGCCATCGTCGATCTGGCTGGAGGTGATGCGGCAGTAGGAGCCGCCCTCCTCCCGGACGGTGTACTGGCCGGGGTCGAGGCCGTACCAGGCCAACTGGCCGTTGGCGCCGGTCGTCCCGTCGGAGACGTCGGTCAGACTGCCGCCCTCCCGATGGAGCAGGGTGAAGGTGGCGCCACCCTCATAGATCTCGCAGTTCACCGCATTGGTGTAGGTCGGGGTCGAGCAGATGTACTTGGTCAGGACGATCGTGCCGTCGCGGTACCTCGGCACGTTGTACCAGTTGCAGACGATCCGGTCGCCTGGGTTGACCCGCACGACCAGCGGGTTGCCGACGTAGAGCGGGTAGGGGTGGACGACGTCGACACTGGTGCCGGTGCAGTCCGCGATGAAGACGTAGAGCGTGTCGGCCGGGAGCGTCTCGGTGAAGGTGTAGTCACCGGGTTCGAGCCCGCCGAACATCACCGCCCCGTCGATCGCGTCGCCGGTGTCGGACTGGGAGGTGTACCCTGGCCCCTCGGCGTTGAACTGGACGCCGTTGGTGGCCTGGGTGCAGTCAGCGGCGGCGTTGGCGCCGTAGCCGTAGATGTCGTAGCCCTCGGGGCAGGTCCACTTGTAGATCACGACGTCGCCGGGGTCGTCGGCATAGAGGTCGAACCAGTTGCAGACCCAGTGCGTCGAGCCCTCGGTCGGGATGTCGACCTCGGAGTCCCAGACGCCCTCGCCGTAGCCGTAGGCCGGGTTCGGCTCGTCGCCCTGCTCGTAGCAGTCGGCCGTGATGACGCCGGAGTAGCCGGTCGGGACGGTCTCCTGGACCGTCCAGGTCCCGGGTGTCAGGCCGTCGAAGACGAGCGTGCCGGGTCCGTCATCACCAGTCGCGCCGGTGTAGGTCGACTCCAGGTTGGAGGCGGTGAACTCGATGCCGCTGGAGACCTCGGTGCAGTCGGTATAGGGGTCGGCGGTGTCGGACGGGTACTCGTAGCCGTACGGGCAGTTCCACTTGTAGATCGTGATGCTGTTGTCGTACGGCAGGTTGTACCAGTCGCAGACGACGTGGTAGGACCCGCCGGCCGGGAAGTCGATCGGGTACTCATCGCCGGTGTCGATCAGCCCGTAGTCGCCGGGCTCGGCATCGAGGTTATAGCAGCGGACGAACCCGCCGGACTGGTAGGGCGACGAGCTCTCGGTGAGCGACCAGGACCCTGGGTCCAGATCGGTGAAGGTCGTCCAGCCCGGTCCATCGGAGCCGGTCGTCTGGGTGATGGGCTCCCCTCCGGCCGGCGTCAGGCTGAAGTCGATCCCGTCGACCCACTGGGTGCAGTCGAGCTCCGGGTTGGCCTGATCGGCCTCCTTGTCGTAGCCGTACGGGCAGAGCCACTTGTAGACCGTGACGGTGTTGCCACCGGGGATGTCGTACCAGTTGCAGGAGATGTTGAGGTACTGACCCTCGACGAAGCTGAACGGGTAAGCATAGTCGAGGCCGTACGAGGCGTAGTCGGCCAGCCACTCCTGCTCCCCGGTGTAGCACCGGATGACGTAGGAGTCGTACGACCCCGAGGCCGACTCCGCCACCGAGTAGTCCCCGGCGTCCAGGGGGCCGAAGCTGACCTGGCCAGCGGTCACGTCCCCGATGGTGGCGGTGTCGCTGTCGCCGTCGTCCGGCCCGGTGAGCGTGAACTCGATCCCGTCGAGGGACTGGGTGCAGTCGGACTGCGGGTCGGAACCCTCGGTCTGGTAGTCGTAGTCCGACGGGCAGAGCCACTTGTAGATCGTGATGACGTTGTCGGTCGCATCGGTCGTGACGGTGTCCGGCACGTCGTACCAGTTGCAGACGCCGTTGAAGGGCTCGTTGGTCGGGACCTCGAACGTGAACGGTTCGCCGACGGTAGCCGGCTCGGCGCCGGGGTCGCCGAAGCCGAAATCGTTGCAGATCCGGAAGCCGTCGGTGCCGTAGGTCGTGGTCGTCTCGACGAGGTCATAGGAGCCGGGACCGAAGCCGGAGAACCGGGCGATGCCGGGGTCCGGTTCGCCGGTCGTGGCCGTGACGGAGGTCGTGTTCAGGCCGACCGGGGTGAGCTCGAAGTCGACGCCGTCGAGGGCTTCGGTGCAGTCCTCGTCCGGCCGGGACTCTGGGTCGGTGTAATCGTACTGGTAGGGGCAGAGCCACTTGGAGATCGTGATGGTGTTGCCGCCGGGGATGTCGTACCAGTTGCAGGAGATGTCGAGGGACTGGCCATCCTGGAACGAGTACGGGTATCGGTCGTCGATCCCGTGGGACTCGTAGTCGCCCAGCCAGGCCTGGTTGCCGGTGTAACAGCGGATGATGTAGCTGTCGTACGGGTCGTCGGAGTTCGTCTCCGCGACCTGGTAATCGCCGGGATCGAGCCCGTCGTAGACGACCTGGCCGGACGACTCGTCGCCGGTGACGGCGGTCGTCTCATTGGAGGACTGGTCGTAGAGGGTGAACTCGATCCCGTCGAGGGCCTCCGTGCAGTCGTATTGCGGGTCGGCGTTCTGAGCCTCGTCATCGTAGCCGGACGGGCAGAGCCACTTATAGATGGTGATGCTGTTGCCGGACGGCACGTTGTACCAGTCGCAGAAGCCGTTGAACGACTGGTCGGCCGGGACCTCGAAGCTGAACGGCTCGCCGACACTGGCCGGCTCGGCGCCGGGGTTGCCGTAGCCGAAGTCGTTGCAGACCCGGAAGCCATCGTTCCCGTAGGGGGACGAGACCTCCGTGAGGTCGTAGGAACCTGCCGGGAAGTCGAAGAACTGGGCCTGGCCGCTTCCATAGTCACCGGTGGTGGAGGTGACGGAGCCGTAGTCACCGGAGCTCAGCTCGAACGGGATGCCGTCGAGCGGCTCGGTGCAGTCCTCGTCCGGCCGGGACTCGGGGTCGGTGTAGTCGTAGCCGGACGGGCAGAGCCACTTGGAGATCGTGATGTTGGTGTCGTACGAGGGGGCATCCTCGGATGGCGCGGCGTCGTCGGGGGGAACGTCCTCCGGCGCGGCGTCATCCGATGCGTAGGGGTCGTCCACCGGCAGCTCTTCGGGCTCCGGTTCCAGTGAGGGGTCGGGATCCCCGGCGATGGCGGCCGGCGCCACGTCCGAGGCGGCCGGTGGGGCCGCCTGGCTCTGGGCGATCGGTCCGAGCAGTGCGAGCAGCAGACTCAGGGTCATGAGCAGCTGCGCTCCGGTGCGCAGCCAGCGAGGAACCGCCGACGTGGAATGGTTCACGACCGATACCCTCCTAGAGAGCAGATGTCTTCCAGCACAGACGGACCGGGGAACGCGGCCGGACGCACGCCAGCCGGAACGGAACTCGCGGACGCGCAGCGGCAGCCCGAGCACTGATGGCACGATCGAGGGAGGCTATGACGGCACCATTAGTTCGCCCTGGCCAGGCAAGCCGTTCGTGTCCATAGTGCCGGTAGCTGTCGCGACCCTCGTGGGTGAAAGTATGTAGATCGGCGGAAGGCCGTCGAATGAGTAGTTCTACTCATTTGTGACGGGGTGACAGCGGACCCAGTACAGGCATGGACCGGTTGACTGATGGGGATTTCGCGTCGCAGGGCGTTCGGGTTTCATGGGGGAGGGGTCTGCTGCCATACCAGACCGTTCGCGTTGCAGAGGCCAGGTTCGATCACGCGTCCCCTACGTCACGGACTCGCGCAGGAACAGCGATGCGGCCGCGGTCCGGCTGCCGACGCCGAGCTTGAGGAGGATGTTGGCGACGTGGCGCATCGCCGTCCGGGGACTGATGTAGAGGCGCTCGCCGATCTCCCGGTCGGAGATGCCCTCGGCGATCAGACCAAGGACCTCGATCTCCCGGTGGGTGAGGCCGAACCGGCCGGCGAGGCGACCGGCCGGTGTCCGGCTGCCGTCGCTGTCCGATCCCTGGGCCAGCCGCCTGGCGATCTCCTCGAGCAGGGCGTCCGCCTCCGAGATCAGGGCGCCGAAGGACAGGCGCTCGCCGGCCGCCGCGGCGCTGTCCGCGACCTCGGGCGGGAGGAGCGCCCGGGCCTGGTCCCGGGTCTGCCGGGCGACGACGTCGTAGGGCGCCTCGAGGTGGTAGGCGATCGCGACCCGGTTGACCTCGATCGCCGTCAGTAAGCGCAGGGCGTCGGCGTGGAGCCCGCGGTCGCCGGCGATCACGGCGACCCCGCTCACGACATCGAGCAGGCTCTCTCGGGGACGGATCGTCTCGAAGATCTGGAGGGCTTCCCGGTAGTAGGCGATCGTGTCGTCGAACCGCCGCTGCACCCGGGCCACGAAGGCCAGGTTGACCAGGGTCGTCCCGACGCCCCAGGCGTTCTCCTGGTCGCGGTAGAGCCGCTCGGCATCCAGCAGCAGTTCGAGCGCCCGCTCGATGTCGCCGGTGTGGATCAGCACCGCGCCGAGGTTGCAGCGGGTCAGGGCGCGCCAGTGGGCATCGCCGAAGGACTCGAACAGGTCCATCGCCCGCTGGGCGTGCGGCCGGGCCCGCCCGAGATCGCCGCCCGTCCGGGCGATCGCGCCGAGCAGGTTCTCGGCCGCGGCGACCCCGAGGGCATGGTCAGCCGCGGTGAAGGCGGCGAGCGCCTCCTCGGCGCAGCGCATCGAGCGCGGCAGCATTGCCTGGGTCCGGGCGAGGTTGGCGGTGATCAGCCAGATCCCGCCGCGGTCGGCCTCCGGGAGGCTCGCGAAGGCCGGGTGCGCCAGGATGCGCTCGCACCAGCCGATGCCCTCCGTCCGGAACGAGCGCAGCATCCAGAACGGTTCGACCTGGATCGCGAGCGGGACGAGCGGACCGAGTTCCCCGGTCGATTCCAGCCAGGCGAGCGCGGCCCGGATGCCGGCCAGGTGAGTGCCGCAGAAGCGGAACTGCGTCGGCGGGACGAAGGCGCTGGGGGTCGGGGAGCTGGCCGCGATCACCGCCGCGACCACCCAGTGGGCGTAGCGGTCCCTGGTCTCCTCTTCCTCGCCCGCGTCCCGGAGCCGCTCCAGTCCGAACTGGCGCAGGGTCTCCAGCATGACGAACCACGGCTCGTCCCCGGGGCGGTCGTCGGGCGGGGCCTGATTGAGCAGGCTCTTGTCGACGAGGGAGGTGAGCTGGTTGAGCATCCCGAGGACCGCGTCCGGATGATCCGGATCACGAGGGGGCGTCCCGACCGGCGCCGGCCCCTCGGCGCAGACGGCCAGCGCGGCCGCCAGCGGGAACGCGCCCGGCAGGGCGGACAGCCGCCGGAAGGTGCGCTGCTCGTCCGGGCTGAGCAAGGCGTACGACCAGGCGGCGACAGCGGTCAGGGTCTGATGCCGGTCGTCCTGGTCCCGGGCGCCGCGGTCGAACAGGGCGAGGCTGTGGTCCAGCCGGGCGACGAGGAACGCGAGCGGCAGGGCCTTGGTCCGGGCGGCGGCGAGTTCGAGGGCGAGCGGCAAGCCGTCCAGCCGCCGGCAGAGTTCGGCGATGTGGCCGGCGTTGGCCGGTTCGAGCCGGAAGCTGGCCCGGACGTCGCGCATCCGCTCGACGAACATCGTCACGGCCGGGGACGCGGCGGCGACGGCGAAGTCGGTCGGCGTCCCGGTCGCGGCCGGGGGCAGGCCGAGCGGCCCGAGGATGTACTCGTGCTCCCCGCGCAGACGGAGCCGCTCCCGGCTGGTGACGATGACGCGGACGTTCGGGCAGCCGGCGAGGATCTCGCCGACGAGCAGGGCGCCGTCGAGCAGATGCTCGAAGTTGTCCAGGACGAGCAGGAGCGGCGCGGCGCGAGTGACGCGACCCAGCATCGCGACGAGGGCCGGGGCGGTGGGCGTCGTCCCGCCGAGGGTGCGGCCGATGGTCGCCGGGAGCAACCCGGGGTCCGAGATCGCCGCCAGGGGGATGACCTCGACCCGAACCTGCGTGGACTCGCCGAGGGCCCGGGCGACCTCGACGGCGAGCGTCGTCTTGCCGACGCCACCGGGGCCGGTGATCGTGATCAGGCGGGTGTGGGGTTCGGTCAGCCAGGCGGCGATCGCGGCGAGGTCGTGATCCCGGCCGATCAACGGGGTGACCGCGGGCGGACACGGGGGATCACCCCGCGCCACGATCACGGTGAGCTCGGGTCCCGGGGCAGGACCGGGCTGTGGCTGCGCTGGGCGTGAGGAGATCGACACCATGACGCACCGTCCCTCATCCTGACAGGGAGCACGGACAGGCCGACGTGATGGGTTAGGATGCTCCTGCTATCGTACCGGTCGGCAGCGTTCTCCTCAAGCCCGTGTCCTCGTTCAGGACATGTGAGACAGGAGCTGGGCGAGAAACTCATAGGGGGT
>CAXTHM010000061.1:8894-22718 GCA_964244115.1 uncultured Thermomicrobiales bacterium | reverse complement strand
GTCGCCTGCGGGCGACTCCGTCCGGACCGGATGGAGAGGGGGAGGCAGCTCCACCGTCAACCTCCATGAGCTGCGATATAGAGCCCGGTCAGCCGTGTTCGGGGCTTGGGCCGCGTCTCCCCTCGCAGATGCCCACAGAGGGGCTGGGGGGAGAGGTCTGCTCCATTACCCAGGCCCTGCGAAGCCAGCCGGATGCGCCAGGGTCTTCTCGACCCAAACGGCATCCCGGTGTCATCCCCGCTCCGCGCCCTGCCGCTCTCGCTCGGCGGCCTGCGCGGTGGACTGGACGATTCGTCCGAAGCTCGGGTAGGTGTGGATCGTCGCGGCGATAGCGGCCACCGGCAGTCCGTGGCGCATCGCCAGGACGATCTCGGCGAGCATCTCTCCGCCCCGAGCCGACAGGATGTGGCCACCGAGGATCCGGCCCGTCGGGCGATCCACGATCAGACGGACCGACCCGGCGAGCTGGTCGGTCTCGATCGCGCGGGATTCGCCGGCGACCGGGTTCTCGGCCACGACGACGTCATGGCCGGCGTCCCGCGCCTCCGCCTCCGTCATCCCCACTCGGGCGAGTTCGGGTTCCGTGAAGGTCGTCCACGGGATCACCCGGTCGGTGATCGGCTTGGCGGCCCCTTGGCCCCGGATCTCGGCCAGGATGTTCGCGGCGAGGAGTTCCGCCTGATAGTCGGCGACGTGCGTGAATTTCTCCGCCGTCGCGCAGTCGCCGGTCGCCCAGATATGGCTCACCGAGGTGCGCAGGTACTCATCGACCGCGATACCGGTCTTCGCGTCGAATCGCACTCCGGCCGCGTCCAGCCCGAGGTCGACGACCGGTTTTCGGCCGGCGGCCAGCAGGATCATGTCGGCCGTCGCCACCTCCCGCACGTCGTCCGGCTCGGCCTTCGTCGACCCGAAGAGGACCTGCTCCGCGCCGCGCCGCGCGATCCGACTGACCTTCACCCCGGTCCGGACCGTGACACCGTCCGCCCGGAGGACCTCGGCGAGCTGATCGGCGAGCGCCGGCTCCTCCTTGGGCATGATCCGCTCCGACGAGCCGACGATCGTCACCTCGACGCCGAGGCGGGCGAACATCTGGGCGAACTCGGTCGCGATCGTGCCGCCCCCGATGATCGCCAGTCGCCGCGGCAGGGCCCCGATGTCGACGATCTCGACGTTGGTCTTGACATCGGCCTGGCCCAGCCCCTCGATCTCCGGCCGGACTTCCTCCGAGCCGGTCGCGATCACGAGACGGTCGGCCATGATCCGCTCGCCGCCGGGCGCGAGCTCGATAGTGTGCGGGTCGATGAACCGGGCCTCCGCCTTGAACAGCGTGATGCCTTCGGCGCGGACGTTCGCGTCGCCGTCACCGCCCCGAATCGTGTCGATCACCCGGCGGACGCGCGAACGGATCGCCGCCCAGTCGGGCTCGGCCCGCGGGATGACGAGCCCGAGCCGGTCGGCCGTCCGCGCCCGGTGGAGGACGTGGGCCGTCTCCAACATCGTCTTGGTCGGGTCGCAGCCAGCGTTCAGGCACGTCCCACCGACGCGCCAGCGCTCCACCTGCGCGACGGCGAGACCCGCCGCGTTGAGCGTGGAGGCTACACCGGTCCCGGCGCTGCCGGCCCCGATCACGATCACATCGAACCGGTTCACCATCCCGCAATACCCTCCTGTCCTGACCGGACCACGCGGCAGACCGCCTCGGGCGCGACCAGCGGAAGCACCCCTAAGCTCAGGTCACGGAAGACTCCTGCGACCAGGACACCATCCCGGCGGGACTGGCCGCCCCCAAGTGACGCGCGGGCGTCCCTCCGGGATACGATCGGCGGCGCGTCGTCACGCTGAAGCGATCCGGCTCATCGGTCGGAGCGCTTCGCGGATACCTTCGCCGACCGTTTCGGCGCCGCGCCGAGCGGCTCCCGGGCCGGCATCCCCGGCCGGCGGGGATACTGGCGTGGGGTCTCGGCGGTCTTGCGGACGACGACCAGTCGCGTCTCGCTGTCGGCGATGACGTCCGACGCCTCGACCGTGAGGCCGACGATCTTCGCCGCTCGCTGCCCGGTCGCGAGTTCCTCCGACAGGTCGAGTCCCTTCGGGAACAGCCCGACCCCTCCCATTCGCAGCAGCGGCGCGGCCATCTCGAACAGCGCCGCCAGCGATGAGACACCCCGGGCGGTGACGAGGTCGAACGCCCCGCGGGACTCCGGCAGGGTCCCGATCTCCTCGGCCCGGGCGTGCAGAGCGACGATCCCGCTCAGCCCGAGTTCGCCGATGACCGCTTCCAGGAACTGCACCTTCTTGCCGGTCGCCTCGATCAGCGTGACGTCGATCTCCGGCAGGGCGATCTTCAGGGCCAGGCCCGGAAAGCCGGCTCCCGTCCCCACGTCGACCATCCGGATCACCGTCGTGACGGCCCGGACCGGATCGGGCCGGGCGATCGCGGTGACCGGCCCGACCATCCGCAGGGCGTCGAGGAACAGCCGCCGGTCGATCTGCTCCGGCTCGGTCACGGCGGTCAGGTTGAACCGGCCGTTCCACTCGATCAGCAGGTCGCGGTAGACCGCGAAGGCGGCGGCCTGTCCGGCCGTGAGGGCCAGGAACGGGCTCGCCAGCTCAACCAGGGTGGGGGCCGGGGTGTCGCTCATCATGATGGCTGGGCTCGTCTCTTCCCCATGAACGCGGACGGAGCCCGCACTCGTCGTTCGGTCGGTGACGCAATCCCTGCGTGGCACCGTCTATCCTACCCCGTTCGGTGGGCGCCACGGCGGCGAGCCGCCTCGCAGGCAAACAGTGCCTACGGGACCGAACGGATCGTCGGCATCGGCATTGCACCGTGGCGCCGCGATCGGGCACACTCCGGATTGCCCATTACCCTGACTCGATCCGGCTCGATCCCGATCGCTCCGAGGACCTCCATGCCATCCGACACCACCTTCGCTCGCGAGCCGGGAACCAGCCGGCCCGGTCTGCCGGGACGCTCCGTCCTCTCCCGTCGTCGGGTGATGGCGGGCGCCCTCGCCGCCGGGTCCGCCCTGGTCGCCGGTCACGGTGCCCTCGCCGTCGAGGGGCCGGAGGAGATCGGCCTGCCGACCCCCGGCACCGGGAACCGCCTGGGCGGGGACGGCTTCCAGGGCGGAGCCGGAGCGGGCGGCGGGACCGTCCCGGAGACACCGGAGATCGCCCGGAGCGCGCCGGTCGCCGATGACATCGCCAGCTCGACGGTGATGGACCCCGTCACGATCGACGGCCGGACGTACACCGCCTACACCGAGACCGTCATCAAGCAGGGACAGTGGGATCTCTACTCCTGCGAGTTCGACGTCGCCTACATGATCATGGCCACGTTCGGCGTCGAGACCACCCTCGACGAGCTGGTCGGGTACGTCGGTTTCGACAACCCGTTCGAGCCCTACGCGGAGGAGACGCCGAGCGGCATCATCATCCACGGCGGCGATATCAGCACCGCTTTCTGCGGCGACCTCTCCAGCAACACCTACTCGAAGACGCGTGGCAGCGCGATCCGGCGCGCCTTCGAGGGGTTCGGCTTCACCGTCGAGACCGTCTCCAGCCGAAAGGCCGTCGAGGCCGGGCTCAGCGCCGGCAAGCTGATGTGGATGAAGACCACGGTCGACTTCACGCCCTTCGTCCCGACCCGCTGGCAGACCCCCGACGGCACGGTCTACCCGACCGCCTACGAGAACGACCACTGCGTCGCGGCGATCGGTTACGACGATGACAGTGTCGTCATCCGGGATTCCCTCGGTCCGACCAACACGAACTGGGACCGCCCCTGGGAGTACGAGATCCCCTGGGACCTGTTCCTCGAATGCTGGGGGTCGAGCGGGCGCGACGGTCTGCTGATCTCGCCACGCTGACGCGTCGCTGCCGGCCGATAGCGCACCAGAGGCGGCCGTGAGCCGCGCCCCTGGCCCCCAGTCGTCATCGACGCGGCCGGGATCACGGACGTGACCGGCGTCGAACCGGTCGGCGGCGGGATGAGCGATGCGGTCCGCTGGCGTGTCCGCCGGTGATCACACAACTACTCGGGGTGCCCGCCCGCGCCCGACGCCCGGGGCTACGGAACGGCCGGCCGCTGGCCTCGACCGTCGACGCCCTGATGATCGAGCGGGACGTCTGGCGGGACCTCCCGGTCCGTTCCGGAGCATGGGATCGGTCGGTGAGCAGTATCCGAATGAACAACCCAGACAGCGGAAATCGACGGCGGAAACGATCACCTCTTCACACAGGTGAACGGCCGCCATAACGCTGGGCACGGAAATTGGCTACTATGGCGGCATGACGACAGAACGACCTGACGCCATCCACCGTGAAGATGAGGACCCCCCGGGGCAGGCGGCCACGCCGATGGTCTCGCCCGGCGTCGACGAGTCCCACCTCATGACGCTCTCCGGCGACTCCCTGGCGTCCCTGCCGGAGCTCGACCCACCGGCGGTCGAGCCGATCTGCGGTCCGCCCGAGACCAAACCGCGTGGGCACCTGTACTACCGCAAGGAGAAGCTCCGCGGGGCCTGCTGGGAATACCGGATCGAGGGCGGCTGGGTCACGGCGCCCGGCACCCGGGGCGACCGAGACGTCCTCCGGCACCGGTTCAGCTTCTACCGGCCGCGCGAGTTCGAGATCCCGACCGCCAACGGGCTCGTCCGGATGGCCCGCTCCGGCGCGGAGCAGTGGTTCTTCCCGGACCGCTGGTACTCCCTGCTCCGTTTCATCAGCGTCGATGACCAGACGATTGGCTATTACGTCAACTTCTCGCACCCGCTCCGGGAACTGAAGCCGGGGTACTACCACGACCTCGACCTCGAACTCGATCTCTGGCTCAACCCGGACGGCTCCCCGACGGAACTCGACCGGCCCGAGTTCGACCAGGAGGTCCGGCGCGAGCGCATCCAGGGCGACTGGGCCAGTTGCGTCGAGGCGTCGTACCGCTGCGTCGCCGCCGCCGCCCGCAAGGTCGTCGAGGAGTCCGGCCCGGATCTCGATCTCGGCCGGGACCCGCACGACGGCCATGGCCTCCCGCCGTTCATCCTCCGGGCATGACCGGATCGAGCATGGGTGACGCCGAACTCGTCGCCACCGCGACGGACCTGATCGCCCGAGCCAACGACGACGAGAACCACACCGTCGCCGCGGCGATCCGGACCGCCGATGGGACGATCGTCACCGGGGTCAACCTCTACCACTTCAGCGGCGGCCCCTGCGCCGAGTTGGTCGCCCTCGCCAACGCCGCCGCGACGACAGCCAGGGTGGAGACCATCGTGGCCGTCGGCTCGAACGGCCGCGGCGTGATCGCCCCCTGCGGCCGCTGCCGGCAGGTCATCGCCGATTATTGGCCTGACGCGACGGTGCTGATGCCGGGCGCGGCCGATGGCAATCCCGCCCCCACTCCGATCGCTGATCTCCTGCCGGGCCGATACGTGGTGCCGGGTAGCGAGCCGGTCTGAAACACGTGGGAGGAATCCCCGTGACGAAGCGTGATGGGCTTGTGCCAATCAGCGTGTGAGGGCGCCAGTACGCTGGCGAGCAAGGTTTGTCAGCCATGACCGTCCCGCCGTTGTAGGGGCGAACCAACCGCACCTGGTCCCGCGACATGACCCTCCGACGGTATCAAACCTCGTCGGCACGAATCCCCTTCGGCCGTGGCCCCGCAGCCCGCAGGGCGGCGGGAGGAGCGGAAGCGGCGGGCCGATCCGCCGGGCGCTGACGGCTGGGCGGTGCCGGTTGGCGCCGAGGGTCGGCTTTCGCCTCGGGCGCGGGGCGGGGGCGGGCGGGCGCGGCGTCGCGCTGGTACGCCTCGGCCGGCCGGGCGAGGCCGATCGAGCGGTCATAGGCCTGGCGGCGCTCGGGCGTCAGGAGCAGGTCACGGGCGGCGACGAGCTCGCGCATCCGGTCGGCCGCCTCCGGCCCCTCGTTCCGGTCCGGGTGGGCCTTGAGCGCCAGCCGCTTGAACGCCGCCTCGATCACGTCCTGGTCGGCGGCCGGGTCGACCTGCAGGATCTGGTACGCCGTCCGTCGCCCATTACCGACCTCCGGTTGGCTCTGCGGCATGAACGCCGTCGAACCGCGCAGCTCGCGGATCCTGGCCGAGAGCTGCTGCTGCGTCATCAGGCGCTCGGGCAGCGTCCCTTCCCAGGACTTGGGCACGCCGAACCGGGCGCCGCAGGTCTTGCACTCCATGAGCAGGTGGCTCTGGATGTTGACTGGCGTCCGGATCATGCTGATCGTCAGGCGGCGCCGGGCTTCGAAGACGGCGAAGACCGCCTGCTGATGGCACTCGTTGCAGCGCTCGATCAGGTAGCCCTGGAGATCGACGGAATCGGCGTAACCGGGTAACAGCATGCGACGGGATCCTCTCTGGCCGGGACGGCCCCCATCCGGGAGACCGCACGGCCCGGGAAGTATGGCACCCCGCCAGCCGTTCCGACCGCGTCGGGCTCCCCGTCGGGCTGCCCACGCCATCCGGGTCGCTGCTAAGCTACCGGGCGGACGGGACGACCGCGCCGGGTCCGGCCGGTCATGGCGACGAGACGCGACAGGAGCGAGACCGCGATGGTGCTGACCGGGCGATGGCGGACGCAGCGGAACTGGGGCTGCCGGATCAGCGAGGGCGCGATGGCGGGCCTGCGCACCATCACGATGGAGAACAGGACGCTCCGGCTGACGTTCCTGCTCGACAAGGGCGCTGACCTCGTCGAGCTGCTCTACAAGCCGCGGGACCTCGATCTGGCCTGGCTGACCGCCAACGGCGTCAAGAACCCGACCGCCTACCAGAACTCGTCGCCGGACGTCTCGGCGACCTTCCACGACTACTACCCCGGCGGCTGGCAGGAGCCGTTCCCGAACTACGGCGTCTCCGCCAGCCAGTGGGGCGTCATCTTCGGCCAGCACGGCGAGGCGCCGAACCTGCCCTGGGACGTCGAGATCATCGAGGATACCGCCGACGCCGTCGCCGTCCGGTTCAGCGTCCGGACCCCGAAGGCGCCATTCCGGCTGGAGCGGACCGTCAGCCTGGCCGGGGAAGCCAGCCGCTTCCGCTACGACGGCCGGGTGACCAACGAGAGCGATGTGCCGCTCCACGCGATGTGGGGCCACCACATCACCTTCGGCACGCCGTTCCTCCACCCCGGTGCCCGGATCGTGATGCCGGACGGCGTCCGGACGTTCGTCCACCCCGGCGACCACCGCGACGGATACTGGCTGCCGGCCGGGAGCGAGGGCCCGTGGCCGAAGCTGCCGGCCAACCCCGGCGCCCCGGCCGATGCCGACGGCCTGGCCGACCTCAGCGTCGTCCCGCCCCACGGCTCGCCGATGGAGATGAACTACGTCACCGGCTTCGGCGACGACGGCTGGTACCGGGTCGAGAGCGACCGGCACGGCCTCGGGGCCGAGGTCCGCTGGGACGCCGCCACCTTCCCGTACGTCTGGCACTGGCACGAGTACGGCGCCAGCCCGGACTACTTCGCCTACGGCCGCCACTACAACATCGGCCTCGAACCGGCGTCGAGCTGGTCCCCCAACGGCCTCCCCGGCGCGATCGCGAACGGGACGGCGATCCCGCTCCCGCCCCGGACGCAGACGACGAGTTGGGTCGAGTACGAGGTCTACCCGGTCCGCGGGTAGGCCAGGTCGCCGATGTCGTCGGTCCGACCCCTCGACCTGCGGACCGAGGGCCGTCGCGGACGAGACGACCGTTCCCCGGCCTCGTTATCGAGCGGACGACGCTGGCGAGCGGCCGAACGTCGCCCGCAGGGTCGGGGTCCTGGGCGGAGTGGCCCAGGGGACCGGGATCATCGAGGCGCCGCCGGACGCAGCTCCGGGGTTCGCGAACGCCGCGCCGACGCGAACAGTCCAGCCAGTGTTACGGCCCCGGCCAGCGAGAGATAGAGCCCGACCAGGGACAGCCCACCGTTGGACGCCAGCCAGGTGGCGATATAGGGCGCCAGCGATGCGCCGAAGATGCCGGTCAGGTTGAAGGTGAGCGACGCCCCCGTGTACCGGACAGGCGTCGGGAACGCGTCGGCGAGCAGGGCGCTCAGTGGCCCATAGGCCAGGCCGGTGAGCGAGAACCCGATGACGCTGAACAGCACGGCCCGTGGGGTATCGGCCGACTCGAACAACGGCGCGAAGGCCAGACCGAAGGCCACGATGGCGAGGGTCACGGCCGTCAGGACGCGCTCGGCCCCATAGCGGTCGGCCAGCCAGGCCGACAACGGGACGGTCAGTCCGAAGAACGCCACACCGGCCAGGGTGATCAGCAGGAAGTCCTTGCGGGCGTAGCCGAGTTCCCGGGTTCCCCAGCTCAGCGCGAAGACGGTCATCAGGTAGAACAGCACGAAGACCGCGAGGCCGATCATGATGCCGATGACGATGGTGAGCTTGTGCGATGCCAGGACGGTGCGCAGCGGCACCTCGACCCGCTCATGTCGCTCGATCGCGCGCCGGAAGACGGGCGTCTCCGTCAGTCTGAGCCGGATGACGAGCCCGATCACGACCAGAACCGAACTCAGCAGGAAGGGGATGCGCCAGCCCCAGGCCTCGAATGTCGACGTACTCATCGTCTCCGTCAGCGTCAGGTACAGGGCCGAGGCGAGGAAGAAGCCGATCGGCGCGCCGAGTTGCGGGAACATGCCGAACCAGTGGCGACGGCCAGGGAGGGCGTTCTCCGTCGCGAGCAACACGGCCCCGCCCCACTCGCCGCCAAGCCCGAACCCCTGCCCGAAGCGGCAGATGACGAGCAGGACGGGCGCCAGCACGCCGATCGACGCATAGGTCGGCAGGAGACCGATCGAGACGGTCGCGATGCCCATCGTCAGCAGGGAGACGACGAGCGTCGCCTTGCGCCCGACCCGATCGCCGAAGTGCCCGAAGACGGCCGCTCCGATCGGCCGGGCGAAGAACGCGACCGAGAACGTCGCGAAGGATTCGAGCAGGGCAGTCGACGCATCGCTGTCCGGGAAGAACAGCCGGGGAAACACGAGCACCGCCGCCGTCGCGAAGATATAGAAATCGAAGAACTCGATCGTCGTCCCTGCCAGACTCGCGACCTTGATCCGGAACATCGATCCCTCCGTCGCGTCACGCGACGCCGAACTCATGGACCGCGCACACCGCCTCATCTCGACCCCTGCGGGTCGAACGTATGACTATTTTCGCAATATCGGAGAACAATCGCAAGCTGGGTCGCGTGGATGAGACTCGCGCACCGCGAGACCGCGAGACCGCGCGGCTCTGGCTCCGGCCTCCGGTGGACCTCCTCACGCCGACCGCTGATGGACATTCGGTGCGGGCCGACGACGCACCGATGGCGCCTGACGCTGATGGGAGCTCAGGGCCGGCAAGAGGCTATGCGGGATCACCGGTGACCGTCAGCTGATGGGGCGGCGGGTCCACCGCCCGAGATGGAGCAGGACGTCGGCATGAGGGAGATAGCCGTCACGAGATTCGGACGATGCCGCGCCCTGGCCACGGGCAGGAGGCCAGGGGCAGCTACGGCGCCTATCCCCGCCTGGATCGCGAGTGCGCGGACCCGGCCCGCCCTTCGCGATCGTCACGGCGGTGACGGTCGCTCCGTCGGTGCTCGCCCCGCCGGGGGGCGTCGAGATACTGACGTCCGGAAGGATCACGCGCTTCCCTGGGAGGCGGGACAGCCAGCGACTCGGACCAAATCCGGGGGACCCAGCGCGATCCGGTGCGATCCGGCGCGATGACCCGCGCCGATGTCGCCGATCGATCCCACGTCCACCCGAAGGAAACACGAACCCTCTGGCGGTGGTCCGTCGAGCGACCACCCTGTTCCCGGGGCGATCCGTCACGGCGCGAGCGTGGACGACCCGCGGACGACCAGCGAGCACGGCACCCGGATGACCCCAGACCGGGACTCACCGGCGATCATGGCCAGCAGATGCTGGACGGCCGTCCGGCCCAGCTCGGCAAGGTTCATGTCCACGGAGGTGATCGGCGGGTGGGCCTGCTCGACGATCAGGCGCAGGTTGTCGAAGCCGACGACCGCGATGTCCTCCGGCACCCGGACGCCGAGCCGGACCAGCCGCTCCATCGCCCCCCGGGCGATGCGGTCGTTGCCGGCGAACAGCCCATCGATCGCCGGATCCCGTTCGAGCAGCGTGGTGATCGCCTCATAGCCGAACACCTCGGTCCATTCCCCGAACACGGTCCGGTGGTCGGGGAACGGCAGACCGGCCGCGTGCAGGACCTGCCGTGTCGCTTCCACCCGCAACTGGGTCGAGACCCAGTCGGCCGGTCCCGTGAGATGGGCGATCCGGGTCCGGCCCTGATCGAGGAGGTGCCGCGCCGCCAACGCCCCGCCCTGGGCATCGTCCGGGATGACCGAGAGTGCGTCCGGGTCGGTGACCAGCGTGTCGACGTAGACGATCGGTGTCGGGTACGAGCCGACATCGACCGGCGGGCCGGCGTCGATCCGGGTCCGGGAATAGATCAGCCCCTCGATCCGCTTGCTCAGCAGGGCGTCGATGACCTGGCGCTCCTGTTGCGGTTCACCGGTCAGCCGGGCGAAGTAGACCAGCACCCGGGCCTCCCCGAGCGCACTCTCGATCCCCGAGAGCAGCGGCATCGTGAACCGCTCCTCGGGGTCCTCGGTGACGAAGCCGACCGTAAACGTCCGGCCCCGCTGGAGGCTCAGCATCAGTTCGTTGGGCCGGAAGTCGATCTCGCGGGCGGCGGCGCGGACCCGCTCCCGGGTCTCCTCGCGCAGCGCCCCCCGGCCGTTGAGCGCCTTCGACGCCGTTCCGACGGTGACGCCCGCCTTCCGGGCGACATCATGGATGGTCGGGCGCCGCAGCGGTGGGGTGTTCATCCCATCGCTCGACCTCATGGCTGACCCATCCGCCCGGTCGCGCGACGAATTCGATGCACCGCCATCCTCGCGAGACTCCCCGATTCCGTTCGATCAGCCGTCCGCCTCGCTCAGCCGTCCGGCCCGCCGGGCACCCGCCGCGCCGCGATCGCCCCGTCAACCAGGCGACGCGAGCGCCGAACGCCCAACGCTTGACAGGCCCCAGCGACCGACCTAGTATCGCACCGTGGCAGGAAACCAGGTTTCTCCCCTGACCGTAATCCGGGACCGGAGAGGCTCGACGAGGAGCGCCTGCACCCTCATGGCGCACTGGCGTCCCTGAGGTGACATCGATCCGGGGCAGCGATGCCCTGATGCGAGGAGAGCACCATGACGCGTGCGATCGATCCCCTTTCCCCCGGCACTCGCCTCAACCGGCGGACCCTCGGCAAGGCAGCGGCCGGAGCGACCGCCGTGCTCGGTGGCCTGGCGGCCGCGACACCCGCGCCAGCGGCGGCATCGGCGGCGGCCCAGGACGACATCACGCTGACCTTCATGCACTGGGGCAGCC
Source organism: uncultured Thermomicrobiales bacterium (assembly GCA_964244115.1). Classification (GTDB taxonomy): domain Bacteria; phylum Chloroflexota; class Chloroflexia; order Thermomicrobiales; family UBA6265; genus CADCWK01. Next base: position 11,319 of record CAXTHM010000061.1, on the reverse strand, counting down.
AGGACGAGGCCGAGGTCGTCGGTGACTTCCTGAAGGCGTTCGAGGACGCCAACCCGGGGATCAAGGTCGAGCAGCAGCATGTCGTCGACGAGAACGACTCCTACGCCACCCGGCTCAACACCCTCGTCGCGTCCGGCCAGCTCCCCGACGTCTTCTACTGCAGCGAGCAGATGTCGTTCCCGCTCGCCGAGCAGGGCGTCATCCTCGACGTGACCCCGTACTCGACGGATTTCATCGCCCGGCGCGTGCCCGGCTCGATGTACTACTTCGCCCCCGGCAAAACCTTCGGCGGGAACTCGGCCGTCGAGACGACGCTCGTCTTCGCCAACAAGGACCTGTTCGAGGAGGCCGGCGTCGCCCTGCCGCCGACGACCGCCGACACGGCCTGGACCTGGGACCAGCTCATCGAGACGGCCAAACTGCTGACCAAGGACCGCGAGGGCCGCAACGCCACCGACCCGGATTTCGATGCCGAGAACGTCCAGCAGTTCGGGGTGAACTTCGCCAAGGCCTGGTTCACCTGGTACGCCCTCGTACGCAGCGCCGGCGGCGACTTCACCGACGAAGCCGGCACGGCGTTCACCCTGAACTCCCCGGCGGCGGCCGACGTCTTCCAGAAGCTCCAGGATCTGATCCACGTCCATCATGTCGCGCCGACGCCGACCGCGGCCGAGGGGCTCCCGGCCACGGCCCAGCAGCTCCAGACCCGCCGGGTCGCGATGACGATCGACGGGCAGTGGAACCTGCTCGACATCAGCAAGGCCGAGGTCCCGCTCGCTCTGGGCGTCCTGCCCCGGATCAACGAGCCGATCACCTGCATCATCGGAGGCGCCACGGCGATCAGCGCATCCACCCCAAACCGCGACCAGGCCCTGGCGCTCTACCAGTTCGCCAGCAACCCGGCCAACGTGCTGTCGCTGATCACGTCCGGGCTCTGGATGCCGACCGAGACCCCGTGGTACACGGACGAGACGCTCATCACCCAGTGGGTCGACAACGATGTCCATCCGGCCGAGTACCGGACGGCGGCGATGGACTACGTCCTGAACCACTCCGTCCAGGGTCCGATCACGATCAAGGGCTACGCCTCCATCGCCCCCCGGCTCGACGCCCATCTCGACGAGCTCTGGCTGGGCACCAAGCCGGCCCAGCAGGTCCTCGATGAGGCGGCGGCCGAGATCGGTCCGATGCTGACCGGCCGTTACCCGACGGAATAGTCCGGACGGCATAGTCCGGAGCGGCCGGGCACGTCGCGGCCGGCTGACGATAACTGGGGACGGAGGTGGCGCCAGGCATCTGACGCCACCTCCGTTGCCGGTCGGCCGCGTCGGCGCGTCAGCGGCGGAAGGGGGACCATCATGGCGATCGGGATACCGCTGCGCGAGCGGAGGACGGTCGGAGCGGACCGGCCACGCCGGCGGTCGAGCTCCGGCATGGAGCGGATGGAGCGCCGCTGGGGGATCGCGCTCGGCCTGCCGGCGATGCTCGGCTTCCTGGCCTTCACGATCGGCCCGATGCTGGCCTCGGCCTGGATCAGTCTGACCGACTGGAACATCTACACCGGGGCCAGCTTCATCGGGGTCGACAACTACGACGAGATGTTCACCGGCGACCCGCTGTTCTGGAAGTCGCTCTGGGTGACGATGTACTACGCCTTCGCCAGCGTCCCGCTCGTCCTGCTGACCGGCTTCGCCGCGGCGATGCTGCTCAACGCCGACGTGCGTGGCAAGTCCGTCTTCCGGACGATCTTCTACCTGCCGGTCCTGGTCCCGCTGATCGCCAACACGGTGCTCTGGACGTGGCTGTTCAACCCGGACTTCGGCCTGTTCAACTCGCTGCTCGAGCAGTTCTCGTTGCCGACCTCGCTGTGGCTGTACGACCCGTCGACGGTGATCCCCTCGCTGATCCTGATGGCCGTCTGGGGCTTCGGCAACGCGACGGTGATCTTCCTCGCCGGGCTCCAGGGAGTCCCGACGCATCTCTACGAGGCGGTCGAGGTCGACGGCGGCGGCTGGCTGGACAAGCTGCGCAACGTCACCCTGCCGATGATGACGCCGACGATCTTCTTCAATCTGGTGATCGGGATGATCGGGGCGTTCCAGTCATTCGTCGAGGCGTACTCGATGACCAACGGTGGGCCGAACAACAGCAGCCTGTTCTACGTGCTCTACCTCTACCGGACGGCCTTCAGCGAGAGCCGGATGGGCTACGCCAGCGCCCTGTCGTGGTTCCTGTTCATCATCATCCTCGTGCTCACCGTGCTGATCTTCCGCAGCGCCCGCTCGTGGGTCTACTACGAGGACAACAGCCGATGACCGATCTCGCCGCCACGCCCATCCCGGAGCCCGAGCGCCGGTCCGCCCCGGTCCGATCCGGCGGGCGTGGGCGCCGGGTCGCCGGGCGGGCAGTGGTCTACGCCGCCCTC
>CAXTHM010000061.1:0-8884 GCA_964244115.1 uncultured Thermomicrobiales bacterium | reverse complement strand
GCCATCACGCTCTTCCCGTTCGTCTGGCTGATCCGGTCGTCGCTGATGGGCCCGGCCCAGATCTTCAGCTACCCGATCGAGTGGATCCCGGCTCCGTTCCGCTGGGGCAACTACCAGGAGGCGCTCGAATCCGTCCCGGTCGGGCGCTACCTCTTCAACACCATGCGGATCGAGTTCCTGGTCGTGACCGGGACGCTGGTCACGAGCACGATCGCGGCGTTCGCGTTCGCCCGGCTGCGCTGGCGGGGCCGCAACCTGATCTTCGGCATCCTGCTCAGCGGGCTGATGCTGCCCTACGCCGCGACGCTGATCCCGACGTTCATCTTCTGGCAGGAGGTCGGCGCCGTCGGCACGATCGTCCCGCTGGTGGTCCCGGCCTGGTTCGGGGGCGGCGTCTTCAACATCTTCCTGCTCCGCCAGTTCTTCATGTCGATCCCCCGGGAACTGGACGAGGCCGCCTACCTCGACGGCGCCACGCCGCTGGAAGTCCTGATCCGGATCATCCTGCCCCTGTCCAAACCGGCCCTGATCGTCGTCTCGGTCTTCACCTTCATCAGCGTCTGGAACGACTTCCTCGGCCCGCTGATCTACCTGAGCGACAGCGACCAGTACACCCTCGCCCTCGGCCTGCGCTCGTTCAGCAGCCTCTACACCGCCCAGTGGGATCTCCTGATGGCGGCGTCGACGGCCATGATCGTGCCGATCGTCGTCCTGTTCTTCCTCGCGCAGCGCTACTTCGTCGAGGGTATTACCCTGACCGGCATCAAGGGCTGACGCCGGCCCGCGGACGGATCATGAAAGGACTCCCATGCCTGCCCCGAGCGCCGTTGGCCTCGTTCCCACGGTCGTCGTCGACACGCGCCACAGCCCCGGCGCGCGGCTCCGGCCGGTCGCCGTCTCCGCGGTCACGCTCACCGGCGGCCTGCTGGCCGCCCGCCGCGAGACCAACCGGACGGTCTCGCTCCGGACGCAGTTCGAGCAGATCGAGCAGACGCACCGGATCGACAACTTCCGCCGCGCGGCCGGCAAGATCGAGACCGACTACGTCGGGGTCTACTTCAACGACAGCGACGTCTACAAATGGGTCGAGGCGGCGGCCTGGTCGCTGGCCAGCACGCCGGACCCGGAGCTCGACGCCCTGCTCGACCGGGTCATCACCGAGATCGGCGACTCCCAGCGACCGGACGGCTACCTGAACAGCTACTTCGCGGTCGACCGGGCCGACGAGCGCTGGACCAACCCGGACCTGCACGAGACCTACTGCGCCGGGCACCTGTTCCAGGCCGCCGTCGCCCATTTCCGGGCGACGGGCAAGACCAGCCTGCTCGACGTCGCCCGCCGCTATGCGGACCACATCGACGCGACCTTCGGTCCCGAGGACGAGGGCAAGCGGTTCTGGATCGACGGCCACGAGGAGGTCGAGCTCGCCCTGATCGAGCTGGCCCGCGCGACCGGCGAGGTTCGCTACGTCGACCTGGCGAAGTACTTCATCGACACCCGCGGCCATCAGCGCCTGCCGAAGCCCTACGGCGACCGGCCGATGTCCTATCACCAGGACCACGAGCCGCTCCGCGAGACCAGCGAGGTCGTCGGCCACGCCGTCCGGCAGCTCTACTACACGATCGGCGCGACCGACCTCACCCTGGAGCGGCCCGAGGCGGCCCTGGATGACGCCCTCGGCCGGCTCTGGGAGAGCGCCACGGAGCGCAAGATGTACGTCACCGGCGGCTTCGGCGCCCGCTGGGAGGGCGAAGCCTTCGGCGACGACTATGAACTCCCGAACGACTCCGCCTACGCCGAGACGTGCGCCGCGATCGCCGGGGCGATGTGGGGGTGGCGGCTGTTCCTCCGGACGGGCGAACCGCGCTACCTCGACGTCCTCGAGCGGGCGCTGTTCAACAACGTCCTCGCCGGTCTGTCCCAGAGCGGCGACCGCTACTTCTACCAGAACCCCCTGGAGGACGATGGCGACCACCGCCGCTCCGAGTGGTTCGGGACGGCCTGCTGCCCGCCGAATGTCGCCCGGACCCTGGCCTCGTTACCGGGTTACCTCTACGCCACCGATGACGCCGGCGGCATCTTCGTCACCCTCTACGCCGACAGCGACGCGGTCATCGACCGCACCGACGCCGAACCGGTCCGGATCGCGCAGCGGACGAGCTACCCGTGGGACGGCACGGTCACGCTCCGAGTGGACACGCCGGGCCGGTACGCCGTCCACCTCCGTATCCCCGGCTGGGTCGGTGAGGCGCCGTCGGTGACGGTCAACGGCCAGGATGCCGCCGTCGTCCGCTCCGCGGCCGCCTTCGCCACGATCGAGCGGGACTGGCGGTCCGGCGACACGGTCGAGCTGCTCCTGCCGATGCCGGTCCGCCGGATCGTCGCCAACCCGAACGTGACCGCGGATGGTGGCCGGGTCGCGCTCGAGCGGGGACCGCTGGTCTACTGCGTCGAGGCGGCCGACAACGATGGCCGCGATGTCCGGACCGCGATCCTCGACGCGGACGGGGAGATCACGAGCCAGTTCCGACCCGACCTGCTCGGCGGCGTCGTCACGCTCTCGCTCCCGGCCCACGTCGCCGGGCCGGAGCGGGCCTGGAGCGGCCGGCTCTATCACGCGACGACCGACCTCGCCGCCCAGCCGGACGAGCCGGTCAGCCTGACCGCGATCCCCTACTATGCCTGGGCCAACCGGGAGACCGGACCGATGGTGGTCTGGCTCCGAACGTCGTCCCGATAGATCCACGAGGCGGTCCGCCGTCGCGGATGGATCGCCTGACCGAGAGGAACCGCGAACAGCATGGCCGACGCGCACGATCATCCCCGTCCCCAGCTCGTCCGGAGCAGCTGGGTCACGCTCAACGGCGAGTGGGATTTCGCCTATGACGACGCCGACGCCGGCCGCCGCGAGCGCTGGCACGAGCGCGACGACGTCTTCGACCGGACGATCACCGTCCCGTTCGCGCCCGAGTCCCGGCTGAGCGGCATCGGCGAGACCGGCGAGCACCCGTACCTCTGGTACCGCCGCGACTTCGACATCGCGGCGCCGTCGGCCGGGCAGCGCGTGATCCTACATTTCGGCGCCGTCGATTACGTCGCCACGGTCTGGGTCAACGGCCTGCTCGCCGCCAGCCACACCGGCGGCCATGTCCCCTTCTCCGCGGACATCACCGAGCTGCTCCGGGACAGCGGCGCCCAGACCGTCGTCGTCCGGGCCGAGGACCAGCCCAACGACATCAGCCAGCCTCGCGGCAAGCAGGTCTGGAGCGGGACGCCGCGCAACATCCTCTACCACCGCACCTCGGGCATCTGGCAGACCGTCTGGCTGGAGACCGTCTCCGATCGGCACATCGCCCGGCTGCGCTGGTCGCCCGACGCCAGCGCCGGCTCACTCGGCCTCAAGGCGACGGTCACCGGTCCGGTCGGGGAGACGCTGCGCCTCCGGGTTCGGTTGAGCCTCGACGGCCATGCGCTCACCGACGACACGTTCAGCGTCCGTGGTGGCGAGGTCAACCGGACGGTCACGCTCCCGACCGCGTTCGGCGCCCACCACGTCTCCGACCTGACCTGGTCGCCGGCCAACCCGCGACTGATCGACGCCGAGTTGACCCTGCTGGACGGCGAGACAGTCCTCGACGAGGTGACGTCCTACGCTGGACTGCGCTCGGTCGGGGTCGGAAACGGTCGCTTCCTGCTCAACGGACGCCCGCTCTACCTGCGGCTGGCGCTGGAGCAGGGGTACTGGCCGGATTCGCACCTGACGGCTCCGTCCGACGACGCCCTCCGCCGGGAAGTCGAACTCGCCAAGGCGCTCGGCTTCAACGGGGTCCGGATCCACCAGAAGGTCGAGGACCCGCGCTTCCTGTACTGGTGCGACCGGCTCGGGCTGATGACCTGGGGCGAGATGCCGAGCGCCTACGCGTTCAATGATCTCGCGATGACCCGATTCACCCAGGAGTGGATCGAGGCGATCCAGCGCGACATTAGCCACCCGTGCATCGTCGCCTGGGTGCCGACCAACGAGAGCTGGGGCGTCCCGGATCTCGCCACCGACCCGGCCCAGCGGGCCTACATCCGCTCGCTGGCCGACATCGCCCGCGCCCTGGACGGCAGCCGCCCGGTGATCAGCAACGATGGCTGGGAGCACACCAACAGCGACATCCTCGCCATCCACGACTACGCCGACACCGCGGAGACCCTGACCCAGCGCTGGGGCACCCGCGCCGCCGCGGCCGATACGATCGCCAACGTCTGGCCGGGCAGCCGGCAGATGATCGTCGAGCACGGCAACAACCCGGACGCGCCGCTGATGCTGACCGAGGTCGGCGGGATCGGCTACCCGCACGAGCCGGGCGAACGCTGGCACTTCTGGTCGGCCGACACTCCGGACCGGCTCCGGGACAAGTACGCCGAGCTGATCGGCGCGATCCTGGCGGCCGAGACGGTCGCCGGCTTCTGCTACACCCAGCTGACCGACACGATGCAGGAGCGCAACGGCCTGCTGGACGAGCACCGCCAACCGAAGTTGCCGCTGGAGGAGCTCCACGCCATCACGACCGGCGCCACCCGCCTAGTCCCACCGCGGTAGGTGCAGGCGGTCCCTGCCGCCGCATCGCCCCCTGACGCACGGTCACGGACTCTCGTAGCGCTTGCTCCGCCCGTCAGCGAACACAGCGATCACCCCGGAGGGCCACAGCTGTGTTCGCTGACGTCCGTCACCCCGACGACGTCGCAGAGCCCCTCGTCCCGCAGCCAGGCGTCGTTGGCGAAATCGGCGATCTGCCCCACCATACCGGTTCCGATCATGGCGATGCCGAGCCGACCCTGCGCACTAAAGCGGGTTTCAGGTGAAGCACCCGAGATCGACCGGTGATGCGCCTCCCCTCTCCGGGCACCTGCGAGCCCCAGCGCAGCGAGAGCCGCCTTTGGCGGGTGAGCGAGCAGGTTCACCCCGGCTGGGGGAGAGGTCTGCTCCGCCGTCAGGCACGGCGATTGATACCCTCTCTCATGGTGACTTACCCTCTTCCTTGAGTTGTCGTCGGGACGCTACCCGCGCCCGGTCGGGTGGATCAGCGGCTCCAGCACCTGCCAACCGCGGACAAGGCCGTCGTCGTACTTCGGGCCCGGCTCGTGCCAGCCGAAGACGTCGTCCTCATGCTCGATCGCGACGCCGCCGTCGTAGCCGATCTCGACCAGCCCGGCGATGAACTCGGGCCAGTTGATCTCGCCGTAGCCCGGCATCCGGAAACGGAACGCTAGCCCGTTGGCGCCGATCCGGTAGCGCGTCTCGGGCAGGTTCTCGACGTCCTTGGCGTGGACGTGATAGACCCGGTTGGCGTACTCCTTCAGGGCCCGCATGTGGTCGATGCCCTGCCAGTAGAGGTGGGACGGATCGAACTCGATCCCGAGCGCCTTCGACGACACGACCCCGAACCAGGCGTCCCAGGTGTCCGGCGAGCCGCCCATGTTGACCGGACGGAACGGCAGGTGGCCGCCGTACCCCATCCAGTTTTCCATAGCGAGGGTGATCCCCCGGCGCTCGGCCTCATCCGCGACCGGGCCGAAGCGGTCACCGAAGGCCTGGACGTTCTCGTCCCAGGTCCGGTCGGCGTGGAAGCCGCTCATGCTGGCGACGACGCGGACGCCGAGGCGCTCGGCGGTATCGAAGACCCGGCGGTACGTCGCCAGCACCGGCGCCGGCTCCAGCGACTGCTGCGTCAGACCGTAGTGGGCCAGCGCGGTGATCGTGACGCCGAGGCGCTCCGACTGCTCCTTGGCCGAGGCCACCTTCGCGGCGTCGTGGTCGCCTTCGGCGGCGTTCCCGAAGGCGGCGGTGTTGAGCTCGATCCCGTCGAACCCGATCCGGCTGGCCTTGGCGATGTCCTCGATCGAACCGGAGAGAAACCCGAACTGCATGCGACTCCCTGTCCCTTGACGGCGCCCGCGTTCAGTCCGCGGACGAACCACCGCTGCATGAAGACGTTGACCACGATCATCGGGATCGCCCCGACGGTCAGCGCGGTGAAGACCGGCCCCCAAGTCGGAGCGCCCGGATCCGGCGAAGATGACCCGGATCGCCAGCGGCAGCGTCCGGATCTCGGGAGACCGTAGCAGGGTCAGGGCGAGGACGGTATTCGTCCCAGCCCGCAAGGCGGCGGACGCGACGCCGGAATCGGAGAGAATGCGGATCGATTGCCACGCGGACAGCGGTAGGCAGACACTGATGGATCGATCGCCCGTGCGTGGAGAAGCCCATGAGAATCGACCACGTCCTCGCGGTCATCCCGGTCGCCGACATCACCCTCGCCCGGGAGTGGTACGTCAGGCTGTTCGGCCGCGAACCGGACAACACCCCGATGGGATCGCTGATCGAGTGGCACCTGGCCGATCACGGCTGGCTCCAGCTGACTTCGGGCTTCGGCCGGCCGGGGACCGCGATGCTCAACCTGGCCGTCGATGACCTGGCGGGTGCCATCGACGAGATCACCGGTCGAGGGATCGTCACCGGTGAGATCGCGAAGGCCAGCAAGGGCATCACTCTCTGTCCGATCACCGACCCCGACGGCAATACGATCACCCTGATCGGCAATTTCCGCGTGCACTACTGATGATCCGGCAGCGCCCGTAGCGCTCCAACCGGGCGACCGACGACCGCGACTGCCCCGGACGGGTGGTCCAGGGCGGTCGTGGCCCTCTCAGCGATGAGGCCGTCCGGGGTTGGGATCGATCGGAGCTCAGGCCTGATCGACCGTCGGGCTGCCCTGCGGGTAGCGGTTGCCGACCGGCTGGAACAGCTCCAGCTCATTCCCTTCCGGGTCCCGGAAGAACGCGACCCAGGCGACGGTCTCCCCGGCCGGGTTGCTGATCGCTTTGGGCGGAACGTGGAAACTGATCCCGGTTCGCTCCAGGCTGGCGGCCATCTCGGTGATGTCGTCGACCTCGAAGGCGAAGTGGGCGAAGCCGCCGGACACCGCCGCCGGGGCGCCCTCGATCAGCTCGATCACCGAGTCGCCCGCCTGAAAGAAGACGATGTTGGTGCCGTCGAAGGCGCCGACCTCGGCCAGCCCGAGGGTGTCCCGGTAGAACCCGCGCAGGGCGAGGAAGTCGTTGGCCTTGAGGGCGACGTGGTGGGTGCCGGTGATTGCCATCGTGTCGAGTGCTCCCTGCGTTCTGCGACAATGCCCTGGGACTGCGGCAAGCTGGCCACCGCCCGGGACGTACCGGGTCATCCTACCCGACCCGCGAACGATGGGATGTTCCACCGATGATCGTCGATCTCGCCCACACGGCCTTCGATGTCCACGACATGGACGCCGCGCTGGCGTTCTACGGCCACCTCGGCCTCGAGGAATCGTTCCGGCTGTTCAGGGACGATGGCTCGCTGATGCTCGTCTACCTGCACCTCGGCGGCGACCGGTTCCTGGAACTGTTCCCGAACGGCCCCGAGCCCGGCACGACCGGCCGCGGCAGCTTCGCCCACTTCTGCCTGATGACCGACGACCTCCACGCCGACGTCGAGCGCTTCCGGTCGCTGGGCATCACGATCACCAGCGGCCCCAGCCTCGGGCTGGACGGCAACTGGCAGGCCTGGGTGGCGGACCCGGACGGCAACAGGATCGAATTGATGCAGATCTCGCCGGACAGCCCCCAGGCGATGATCGCTCGTGGCGAGACGCCGACGGCATCGGACCGGCTCGGGCTTCCCGGCCAGTAGCCGACCACGGGACACCCGAAACGACGAAGCGGGCCGCGACGAGGAGTTCCTCGCCGCGGCCCGCGCGTGTCCGTCTTCGCTCGAACGCACTACCAGTTGCGGCGGGCAAAGGTCCGGGCCGAGACGGCCGCGACGACGACCGCGGCAGCGGCGGCGAGGACGATCAGCAGGCCGCCGACGGCCGGGGTGGCCTGAAGGCTGATCGACGAGCCGTCGCCCGTGTCCGGCAGGGCGGTGTCGCCCCCGACGGCCGGCGTCGCTTGGGCGTTGGCGGTCGTGCCCGCGCCGGTGTCCGGCAGGGCGGTGTCACCGCCGACGGCCGGGGTCGCCGCTGACGGGGTCGACTGCGCCGCTGCCAGCGTGCCGCCGGCGAATGCCAGGATCAGCGCCAGGGCGCCGATCAGACCGACTGCCGCGAGACGACGTGTGAGTGACTGAAGGTGCATGGGTTCTCTCCACCTTCGATGTCCGAGTCCAGCCATCGTCCGCACTCAGCCGGTGCGTGACGCGCAGTTCACACGGATGTCGCCGGTCCCGGAGTCGAGCGCGCTCGGATCGCGTCCACCCCGGTCTTGGTCCATCCCGGCCGGTTCCCCGCCATCGGGGAAGCCAGCATCACGAACGACGGCGTCCATGGTCGTGCCCGCTACATCTAAGTGGGTCGGCGGCCGATGGTCAAGGCCATCGGAGCCACCGCCGGCCCGATGCGCGAGGGCGGTGCCCGAGGGTAGCGCATGATGCACAAAGGTGCCTGTCGCTGATTACCGAGTACGCTGGCCGTTCTCCGAGTGACAGTGCGACGCGGTACGACACTGCGATGCGGGACGCCTGCCGGAGGCTATCGGCCACTCGGTCACGCTGACAGACCCACCACGTCCAGAGAGACCCGTCCTCGCCGCAACGGTCGTTTCGCAGATGCATGGGCTCTCGCTTCGCCGGCCCTGACCGGCCGCCACGCCCGTCGCCCCGCGGAGCGAAGACGGTACGACAGCGGGGTTCAGGTGAAGTACCCGAGCCTGATGGGTGGTCGTGCTTCCCGCTCCGGGCACCTGCGGAGCCGCAGCTCCCGGAGAGGGGCTCGGAGAGAGGTCTGCTCCGCCACTGGGCACTTCGACTGATACCGAATCCGGGTAAAGACTCCCCTCTCCGGGCGGTGAGGAGCCGAAGCCG
>CAXTHM010000060.1:0-22826 GCA_964244115.1 uncultured Thermomicrobiales bacterium | reverse complement strand
GACGCCCTCCTCCGCCGCGACCTGCGCCCCGTGCTCGCCCATCGCCCGGCCGTCGATCTGGCTCCAGAGGCCGTCATGGACCATCAGGTCGCGGAGCACACCGTCGCCCATCCGGTAGCCGCCCCGGGCCCGGTCCAGGGCGAACGGCGCGTTGGACATGCTCTCCATCCCGCCCGCGATGACGACGCGGTGATGCCCAGCCCGGATGAGCAGATCGGCCAGCGCGATCGCCCGCATCCCGGAGCCGCAGACCCGGTTGGTCAGTTCCGCTGTCACCGTCCGGCCGAGTCCGGCCTTGAACGCCGCCTGCCGGGCCGGGTTCTGGCCGGCGCCGCCCTGGAGGACCATGCCGAGGATGACGTGCTCGACCTGCTCGGGGCCGACCCCGGAGCGTCCTAGCGCGGCCCGCATCGCGATCGAGCTGAGGTCGACGGCGGGAACGGTCGCCAGCGCGCCCTGGAGTCTGCCGATGGGCGTCCGCGCCCCACCCAGGATGACCGTCTCCGTCATGCGATGTCCTCCGAGTGATCGGGTGAAGCGTCATCGACGATCGGGCGTGGTCCGCGCGTCAGATCGCCGGCCACCACCGTAGCGACCTCCCCGGTCGCGGTCCTGAGTCGCAGCGCGCCGGTCCGATCGACGCCGAGCATGACGCCCTCGGTGGTCCGGTCGCCATCCCGCACGCGGACCGGCTGACCGAGCAGCGTCGCCCGGCGGGTCCATCGCTCCAGACCGTCGGCTCCACCGTCCCGGGCCAACTCACCAGGGAGACCGTCGAGCCGCGCCAGGATCTCGCCGAGCAGGACTTCCCGAACCCTAGCCGGACTGGGTGATGTCGAATCCGAGGTCAGGAGCTGGCTCAGTCCGATCGACCGGGCGGCACCGGCCTCCGGCTCGACGATGTTGACCCCGATGCCGATCTGGAGCGACGACGACTGTCCCGTCGATCGACTCACCACGAGGATCCCCGCCACCTTGCGGTCGTCGATCAGCACGTCGTTGGGCCACTTCAGTCGCGGCTTCAGATGCTCGTCGAGGGCCTCGATCGACTCCGCGACGATGTTCCCGACGAGGAGCGGGACCGGCCCGAGCCCGCTCGGGGGCACGGGAAGCGTCAGGATCGCCGTCATCTGGAGCGAACCGCCGGGTACCGACCGCCAGACGCGGTCCGAACGCCCCCGGCCAGCGGTCTGGTGGTCCGCGACCACCGCCGTCGGTCCGACGACGTCACCGTCGGCGATGAGCCGGGCGGCGACATCCATCGTGCTCGTCACGCTGGCGTAACGGCGGACCACCCATCGGTCGGTGATGGTGACCAGCGTCATGGCTGAGACTCGGACACGTCCGACACGGTAGCTGGCTCGGTTCCGCCAGGCTGCGACTCGAGCTCCAACGTCGCGGGTATCGTCTCCCGGACGCGCCGGACGCGCATCTTCCGGACACGGTTGCGCTCGACCTCGATTACCTCGATCTCCACTCCCTCGGCCGTGAACCGGTCGCCGTCGGCCGGCAGGCGGCCGAGGTGCTTCTGGACGAACCCGCCCAGGCTATCGTAATCGTCGTCCTCGAAGCGGACCCCGAGGGCGTCCTCGGCGTCCTCGACCGCCAGCCGCCCGTCGGCGATGAACTCGTCCGGCCCGGAGACCTCGAACAGCGGCATCTCCTTGTCGTACTCGTCCTGGATCTCGCCGACGATCTCCTCGAGGATGTCCTCGATCGTGATGATCCCGGCCGTCCCGCCGTACTCGTCGGCCACGATCGCGAGGTGGACCCGCTGGGCGCGAAGGTCGGCGAGGAGCTCGTTGACCCGCTTCGTCTCCGGCACGACGTAGGCCGGGCGGAGCAGGCTGACGAGGGGCAGGGCGTCGGTATTGCCGATCACGAACGGCAGCAGGTCCTTGGCGTAGAGGACGCCGATGACGTGGTCGATCGACTCCTCGTAGACCGGGATCCGGGAGTGGCCCGCCTTGACGATCAGATCGACGATCTCGCGACCGCTGGTGACGCGGTCGATCGCGGTGATGTCGACGCGGGGAACCATCAGTTCGCGGACCCGGATGTCCTCCAGATGAAGGATGCCGTCGATCATCTCCCGCTCGACCTGCTGGATGACCGTATCCTCCTCGTTGGCGATGTAGTTCCGGATCTCGTCCTCGACGCCCTCGATCACCGGCTCATCGGCGGAGTTCGGGATCAGCCGGTCGAGGAACTCGGCCATGACCTGGACGAGGACGGCGAACGGCCGGAACAGGATCCCGATCGGCGTGGCCAATCCCCCGCTGACCCGGCTGCTCAGGTTGGGACGGCTCCGGGCCAGCGCGACGGGCAGCGCCTGGGTCACGATCAGAGCGATCGCGGCGACCACCAGGATGGCGAGGACCGTCCCGGCCCGGCCGACCAGCGCGCCGAATCCCGCCGCCAGCAGCCCGGTCGCGATCGTCGCCGCGACGATCGTCCCGACGTCCAGGGCCGCGAACCAGCCCCGCTGGGCATCGAGCAGGTCCCGGACCGTTCGGAGCCGGTGGGCCCGGTCGCCCCGATCCTCCGGCCGCGCCGGCGCCGACGGCCGACCGACGATGCTGACCAGCGATGCGGTGAAGGCGATGAGGCACATGACGACCAGGGCGATGGTCCCCAGTACGATCGCGGTCCAGGCGGTACCGTCCATTGCCTCAGGCTCTCCGGTCGCCAGTGACCCGTCAGGACGGGTCGGCGATGGGTGGGACGAGCGGTCCCTCGGACGATTCGATCGGGCCGAACGATGACCGTGGGGGGAGACCCGTCACGCAGCCATCGTTCGGCGCTAGATGAACAGGGCGCTGATGCTGAGATCCTTGTGGATCCGCATGATCGACTCGGCCAGGAGCGGCGCGACCGTGATCGACTCCAGGTGCAGGGAGGGGTCGGTCGGGAGCGGGACCGTGTCGCAGACGTAGAGCTTGCGGACGTCGGACGCCGCCAGCAGCGCCACGGCCTCCCCGGCGAAGATGCCGTGCGTCGAGGCGGCGAAGACGTCCGACGCGCCCCGCTGGTAGAGCAGGTCGATCGCCGCCCGCATCGTCCCGCCGGTCGAGATCATGTCGTCGACGACGATGGCGGTCTTGCCCTCGACGTCGCCGACCATCTCCAGCGACTCGGAGGCGTCCGTCTCCGGGTGACGCTTGGCGATGATCGCCAGTTCGCCGCCGGACCGGACCCGGAAGTCCTCGGCCCGCGCGACCCCGCCGGAGTCCGGGCTGACGACGACGGCGGCCTGATCGAGGGAGCGGCGGAAGTGGTGGGCCAACAGCGGCGTGGCCCGCAGGTGATCGACCGGGATGTCGAAGAAGCCCTCGATCGCCGGGGCGTGGAGATCGACGCTCAGAATCCGGTCGGCGCCGGCCGTCGTGATCAGGTTGGCGACCAGCTTGGCCGAGATCGGCTCGCGGCCGGTCGTCTTCTTCTCCTGCTTGGAATAGCCGTAGTACGGGATCACGGCCGTGATCCGGGCCGCCGAAGCCCGCCGGAGCGCATCGATCATCAGCAACATCTCCATGATGTGATGATCGTAGGGCTGGCAGATCGACTGGATGACGAAGCAGTCCGAGCCCCGGACGTTCTCGTCCAGCTTGACCCGGGTCTCGCCGTTCTTGTAGGTGCCGATGATCGCGCGCCCAAGGGGGGCTTCCAATTGATCCATGATCGCGGCGGCGAGCTGCGGGTGCGAGCTGCCGGCAAAGACCTGTAGTCGCCCGTCCAACGTGCTTATCCCTCTGGTTCCGAGAGCCCGGGTGGACCCGGGCCGGCGGCCGTTTCGCTCGGTGGGTCGGGTCGACGGACGATCGGCCGGGCCGGAACCCCGGCGACGGTGACGCCGTCCGGGACGTCATGGGTCACGACCGAGCCCGCGCCGGTCGCCGCGCCGTCACCGACCGAGACCGGCGCCCGCAGGACCGTGTCGGACCCGATGAACGCCCCGGCGCCGATCGTCGTCTGGTGCTTGCGCTGGCCGTCGAAGTTGGCGACGACGGTCCCAGCACCGATGTTGGTGCCCTCCCCGATGGTCACGTCTCCAAGGTACCCGAAGTGGCCGACTTTGACGCCGGCCGCGAGGTGCGCGTTCTTGAACTCGCCGAAATTACCGACGTGGACACCCGGCCCGACGATCGTTCCGGCCCGGAGGTGACTGTACGGCCCGACATCGGCCCCGTCATGGACCGTCGCGCGGGTCACCGTCGAGGACCGGATCGTGACGCCATCGCCGATGGTGGCGGCCGTCAGCTCGGTTCCCGGGCCGATCACGCAGTCACGCCCGATCGTCGTGCCGGCCCGGAGCTGCGTGAAGGGCCGCAGCGTCGTGTCCTCGCCGATGGTGACGTCCGACTCGATGTAGACGGTCGCGGGGTCGTCCATCGTCACGCCCCTGACCATCCAGTGTTCCCGGAGACGGTCCTGGAACAGGGCCTCGGCCTGGGCCAGCTCCACCCGGTTGTTGACGCCGTGGGCGATCTCCGGCGCGGCCGCCACCGTCTGGACCGGCCAGACGGCCGCTGAGCCGGATCTCGCGACCGCCATGCCGATCAGCTCGGTGAGATAGAGCTCCCCGGTCGCCGGGCTCGGGGTCAGCCGCCGGATCGCGTCGCGGGTCCAGGCGGTGTCGAGCGCCATCATCCCGCTCCAGATCTCGGTCGGGCCGATCCGGTTCGCCGGGTCATCATCCTTGTGCTCGACGATACCGATCACGTTCTTGTCGGCGTTCCGCGCCACCCGGCCGTAGGCGGCCGCGTCACCGAGGATGCAGGTGAGCAGCGTCACCGGTGCACCGGACGCAGCGGCGCCCGACGCGAGTGCCCGAACGGTCGCGCCGTCCAGCAACGGCTGGTCGCCGTAGAGGACGAGGATCAGCCCGGACGCGGGGATCGTCCCGGCCGCGTCGAACACCGTCCGGACGGCGTGACCGGTCCCGAGCGGCTCGGCCTGGATGACGGCGATCAGCTCGATGTCACTGGGGATCCGATCGACGAGCGCGGCGGTACGCTCACTCAGCACGGCGACGACGCGGTCCGGTTCGGCCGCGAGACCGGCCCGGATGACATGCTCGACCATCGGCCGACCGGCGACGTGGTGGAAGGGCTTGGGCAGTCGCGACCGCATCCGCGTCCCACCACCGGCCGCCAGCACGATCAGCGTCAGGTCGCCGTTGACAGGGTCGATCGACGGGTCAGGTGACCCGGCCGGAGACGACTCAGGGGGTGTCGTGGGCACAGCGGGCGGATGGTCCCTTGCGAGGTCGGCAGGTGGGATCGGATCACCGGGTGGGAGGAGGGCTGGCGCGCCAGGACTCGAACCTGAAACAAAGGTTCCAAAGACCTCTGTGATACCATTTCACCACGCGCCACTATCGAAACACAGGGGATCGTACGAGAGGTTCCGGCGGACTGTCAAGCCGTCGGATCGCTTCGACCCGGTCGTGTCAGGCCGTCGAGCGTTGACGCGAATGTTGCCTCCGCTATACTTTCCCTGTGGAAGGACCGCCCATGCCCCGGCACGCCGTGTCGCCGGGCGTTTTGCGTTGTCCCGCTCCGGCCATCATCACGTCCCGTTCCGCCGCTGTCGCCGCACCCGCTCCACCCCGCTCCCCGCGGCGACATTCACATGCAATAGGTCATCATGAGCGAAAAGCGTGACTACTACGAGGTCCTCGACGTCTCACGCTCGGCGACCGCCGACGAGATCAAGAAGTCCTACCGACGGCTGGCCCGCATCCACCACCCCGACGTCAGCCAGGACAGCGGGTCGGATGAGGCGTTCAAGGAGATCAACGAGGCCTACGAGGTCCTGTCGGACCCCAAGCGCCGATCCCAGTACGACCAGTTCGGCCACACCACCCCCGGCATGGGCGGCGACGGCTTCGGTGGCTTCGACGGCTCCCCCTTCGGCGACATCTTCGACACGTTCTTCGGCGCCTCGAACGGTGGCCGCCGTCGGCCGGCCGTCCAGCGCGGCCAGGACCTCGAGGTCACGGTCCGGCTCTCCTTCGAGGAGGCCGTCTTCGGCGCCGAGAAGATCGTCGAGCTGACGCGGCTGGAGACCTGCGAGGTCTGCAGCGGCAAGCGGCAGAAGGACGGCCAGGACCCGCCGGTCTGTCCGACGTGCAGCGGTTCGGGCGAAGTGCGCCAGGTCCAGCAGACCATCCTCGGCCAGTTCATGACCTCGGCCCCGTGCCGGACCTGCCACGGCGAGGGCGTCCAGATCACCGACCCGTGCACGAACTGCAAGGGCCGCGGCCGCGTCACCCGTGCCCGCAGCATCACCGTCAACATCCCGCCGGGCATCGACGAGAGCGCGACGCTCCGGATGTCCGGGCAGGGTGAAGCCGGGCCGTCGGGCGGCGTGCCGGGCAACCTCTACGTCAAGGTCCAGATCCAGTCCCACGAGCTGTTCACCCGGCAGAACAAGACGATCCATCTCCAGATCGGGATCAACGTCGCCCAGGCCGCGCTCGGTGACGAGATCGACATCGAGACGATCGACGGCGCCGTGTCGCTCAAGATCCCGGCCGGGACCCAGTCCAGCCAGCAGTTCCGGCTCCGGGGGCGCGGCGTCCCCGACATGCGCGGCGGCGACCGGGGCGACCAGATCGTCACCGTCCAGGTCCTGGTGCCGCGCGAACTGACTCCCGAGCAGCAGGACCTGTTCAACCAGCTCGCCGAGTCGCTCGGCAGCGAGATCACCCAGCAGCCCCACCGGCGCGGGTTCCTCGACAAGATGAAGGACGCGATCGGCGTCTGACGGGAAAGGGCAGCATCGCGTGGCGGACGTCGAGTTCCGGATCGGAGATCTCATCGAATCACGCGATGTCCCGTCCCCACCCCGGATGGCCCTTCCCGGCCGGACGGTGAGCCTCGTCCCGCTCGACCCGGACGTCCACGCCGTGGGCCTGTTCGAGGCGACGCAGGGCCCCGGTGCCGACCCGCACATGTGGGACTACCTCGGCTACGGGCCGTTCGCCGACCTGGCGGACTTCACCGGGAGCCTGCACGCGTTCGCCGCGTCGGATGACCCGCTCTGGTTCACCTTCGTCGATACCGCGTCCGGTGAGCCGCTCGGCGCCGGGGGCTACCTCCGGATCGACCCCGCCAACCGGGTGATCGAGATCGGCCATCTCCTGTTCGGCTCGGGGATGCAGCGATCGACGACGGCGACCGAGACCATCTACCTGCTGATCCGGAACGCCTTCGCCCTCGGCTACCGCCGCGTCGAGTGGAAGTGCAACGATCTCAACGAGCGCTCGAAGCGGGCCGCCCTCCGGTTCGGCTTCACCTACGAGGGCACGTTCCGGCAGCACATGATCATCAAGGGCCGCACCCGCGACACCGCCTGGTTCGCGATCATCGACACCGACTGGCCGGCCATCGAGCGGGCGTTCGAGCGGTGGCTCTCACCCGACAACTTCGACGAGCACGGCCATCAGCGGCAGCGATTGGACACGTCCGTCCGTTAATGGACAGCGCACTGCGCATTTCTCTCTAATCGGGCGCGTCGATTCCGAGTGTAGGGGCGAAGCTTGCGAGTCAGGCGCCCGCAGGCGCCATCGCCCCGCAGGGCGATAACGGTCTCTCGCCACCTACCGATTTCACTGAAGGCGCCCTGGATCGTGATCCGCGGTCGGCGATCCAGTTGGTCCCATCCGACACGGTTGAACCCGGAACACCGTCTCGCCTGACGGCGAAGGCCGCTGCGGCGGCCGGGCTCGCAAGCTTCGCCCCTACAGGAACGATCACCGACCGATTCGGAGGCGAGAAGCGCAGTCGCCCACCGGAGCCGAACGATCAGAAGATTCGTCCCTGCCTGACTGGCCGTGGTCTCCGATGCGTCCTCTACTCCCGACCGAGCGCGGCGTCCAGCGCCATGCTCAGCGTCGTGGCCCGGACGACCTCGATCCCGTCGATGCGCCGGCTCCCGTTCTCCGTGCCGAAGGCGATCACCCGGTTGAAGCCCAGCCGCCGGGCCTCGTTGATCCGGCGGTCGAGCTGGCTGACGGAGCGGAGCTCGCCGGAGAGCCCGATCTCCCCGACCACCGCCGTCCCGGCTTCGACGGCGATGTCGCGGTAGCTGGAGGCGACGGCCAGCGCGACGGCGAGGTCGGCGGCCGGCTCGGAGACACGGAGTCCACCGACGACGTTGGCGTAGATGTCCTGCCCGCCGAGCGAGATCCCGACCCGCTTCTGCAGCACGGCGACCAGGAGCTGGAGCCGGTTGGTGTCGAGCCCGTTGGCACTGCGCCTCGGCAGCCCGAACGCGGTCGGCGTCGTCAGGGCCTGCATCTCGACCAGGATCGGCCGCGTCCCCTCGATCGTGATCGCGACCGCCGATCCGGTCGCCTGGGAAGCCCGCCCTTCGAGGAACGCCTCGGACGGGTTGGTCACCTCGCGCATCCCGACGTCGGCCATCTCGAAGACACCGACCTCGTCCGTCGAGCCGAACCGGTTCTTGACGCCGCGCAGGATGCGGTACTGCTGATGCCGTTCGCCCTCCAGGTACAGCACGGCGTCGACCATGTGCTCCAGTACCCGCGGCCCGGCGATCGTGCCCTCCTTGGTGACGTGGCCGATGATCAGGACCGGGATGCCGCGCGGCTTGGCCCACTGCATCAGCCGGGCGGTACACTCCCGGACCTGGCTGACGCTGCCAGCCGCCGACGTCATGTCGTCCAGGTAGACCGTCTGGATCGAGTCGATGATGAGCAGGCCTGGGTCGCGCTCCTCGGCCTCCCGCAGGACCCGGTCGAGGTCCGTCTCCGACAGCACCCAGAGGTCCGGATGCGAGACCCCGAGCCGATCGGCCCGGAGGCGGATCTGCTGGGCCGACTCCTCGGCCGAGACGTAGAGGATGGGGCCGATCTCGGCCTCGGCGAGCGCCCCGGCCGCCTGCAGGACGAGCGTCGACTTGCCGATGCCGGGGTCGCCGCCGACCAGGACCAGGGAGCCGGGGACGAGCCCGCCACCGAGGACGCGATCGAGTTCGGAGATCGGGACCGGGATGCGGTCGACCGCCGCCGACCCGATCGTGTCCAGTCGCTGGGCATGCTGCTGCGGCCGCCCGGACCGGCCAGCCGCGTTCGTTCCCCCTCCAGAGCCGGACGCCGGGCGGCGCTCCTCGACCGTCTCGACCATGGTGTGCCAGGACTCGCAGCCGGGGCAGCGGCCGAGGTAGGCCGGGCTCGTGTAGCCGCACTGCTGGCAGACCCACTTGGTCGTCGTCTTCGCTCTGGCCATACATCCTCTCGGGGTAAGAATCGGGGGGGATCAGGTCGAAACTCCGACGGACATAATCGAACGGATGTTCGCAAGTATACGCGACCATCGCGCAACGTCGGTTCTCCCGGGTATAAGAGGCGCCCCGTCTCCCTTCTCCGGTCATCTGTGCGCCGTAGCCGCTTCAGCGGGTGAGCGAACAGGTGAGCAGGAGCGGGGTCGAGGGAGAGGTCCGCGCCGCCGCCCGCACGAGTCGCTAGCAACCCGACCAGCTGACTTTCATCCTCACCCCTTACACCGCAGACACAGCGACGGACCGGCTCAAGAGAACCGGTCCGTCGTCATGTCGCAACGTCGGGGTCGGGGTCGGGACTAGGAGACCGAGGCGAGTTCCTCGTCCGGCTGCTCGGCCGGCTTCCGCACCGACGGGCCGTCGACCACGTCGAGCCTGAGGAGATCGTCCTCGACATCGACGCGGACGGTGCTGCCGGCGGGGAACCGGTTGCTCAACAGGCCCTCGGCGAGCGGGTCCTCGATCAGCGTCTGGATGATCCGGCGAAGCGGCCGGGCTCCATAGGTGTGGTCGTAGCCACGCTCCCCGAGGAGATCCATCGCCGGCTCGGTCACTTCCAGGGTCAGGTCCTGCTCGGCGACCTGGCCCCGGACGCGGGCGAGTTCGAGGTCGACGATCTGGCGGATCTGGCCCTTCTCGAGCGAGTGGAAGACGATCACGTCGTCGATCCGGTTGAGGAACTCCGGTCGGAACGTCTGCTTGAGCTGGCCCATGACCTTGTCGCGCATCTGGTTGTAGTCGCGCCTGGCCTGCTTCTCGGCGTCCTCCCGGAAGGCGAAGCCCATCGACATGTTGCCGGTGATCGACTCGGCGCCGACGTTCGAGGTCATGATGATGATGGTGTTGCGGAAGTCGACCTTGCGCCCCTTGGCGTCGGCCAGGTTCCCGTCCTCCATGATCTGGAGCAGCATGTTGAAGGCTTCCGGGTGCGCCTTCTCGATCTCGTCGAGCAGGATCACCGAGTAGCTCTTCCGACGGACGGCCTCGGTGAGCTGGCCACCCTCCTCGTAGCCGACGTAGCCCGGAGGGGCCCCGACGAGCCGGGCGACGGAGTGACGCTCCATGAACTCCGACATGTCGATCTTGATCAGGTGATCCTCGGAGCCGAACATGAACTCGGCCAGGGCCTTGGTCAGATACGACTTGCCGACACCGGTCGGGCCCAGGAAGATGAAGGAGCCGATCGGCCGCTTCGGGTCCTTGATCCCGGCTCGGGCCCGGCGAACGGCTTTGGAGATGGCGGCGATCGCCTCCTCCTGACCGATGATCTTCTCGTGCAGGACCGTCTCCATCTGGAGCAGGCGCTCGGACTCGGCGCCGGCGATCCGCTGGAGCGGGATGCCGGTCCACATGGCCACAACCTGCGCGACATCCTCCTCGGTGACGTAGATCTCGTCACTCTGGTTAGAGTCCTTGACCTCCTGCCGCTGGTCCTCGATCCGGTCACGCAGCTTCCGCTCCCGGTCGCGGAGTTCGGCGGCGAGCTCGAACTCCTGGTTGTTGACCGCGGACTCGAGCTCCCGCTGGAGGGACTGGAGCCCGAGCATCGCGTCCTTGAGGGAGGGCGGTGACGCCGAGCGGGCCATCCGGACGCGAGACGACGCCTCGTCGATCAGGTCGATCGCCTTGTCCGGCATGAACCGGTCGGTGATGTAGCGAGCGGCCATGTTGGCGGCGGCCTTGAGGGCCTCGTCGCTGATCTTGAGCTTGTGGTGCGTCTCGTACAGCTCCCGGACCCCGTGCAGGATCAGGATCGTGTCGTCGACGCTGGGCTCCTCGACCTGGACGGGCTGGAAGCGGCGCTCCAGGGCAGCGTCCCGCTCGATGTACTTGCGGTACTCGTCGAGGGTCGTCGCGCCGATGGTCTGGAGTTCGCCCCGGGACAGGGCGGGCTTGAGGATGTTGGCCGCGTCGACGGCGCCCTCGGCCGCACCGGCCCCGACGAGCGTGTGGAGCTCATCGATGAACAGGATGCTCTGGGTCTCCTTGACCTCGGCGACGATCTTCTTGAGCCGCTCCTCGAACTCGCCGCGGTACTTGGTCCCGGCGACGAGGGCGCCGATATCGAGCGCGACCAGGCGCTTGTTCTGGAGCTGCTCCGGCACGTCGCCATTGACGATCCGCTGGGCGAGCCCCTCGACGATGGCGGTCTTGCCGACGCCCGGCTCCCCGATCAGGGCCGGGTTGTTCTTGGTCCGGCGCGACAGGATCTGCATGACCCGGTCGATCTCCTTGCTCCGGCCCACCAGGGGGCCGAGCCGGTTCGTCCTCGCCGCCTCGGTCAGGTCGACCCCGAGGGCGTCCATGTACGGGGTCTTGGTCTGCGTCTTGGTCCCACCGCTGGTCTGGTTGTAGGACGAGCTCTGCTGGACGACCTGCATCACCTGCGAGCGGACCTTCTCGAGGTTGACGCCGAGGCTCTCGAGGACGCCGGCGGCGATGCCCTCGCCCTCCCGGACGAGCCCGAGCAGGAGATGCTCGGTGCCGATGTAGTGGTGGTTGAGGCGACGGGCCTCGTCGACCGCGAGCTCGATGACCTTCTTGGCGCGCGGGGTCAGCCCGATGTCGCCGAGGATCATGGACTCGCCGCGACCGATGATGAACTCGACCGCGGACCGGACCTTGGGCAACTGGACGCCCATGTTACTCAGGACGCGGGCGGCGACGCCGTCACCCTCCCGGACTAGGCCCAGAAGCAGATGCTCGGTCCCGATGTAGTTGTGGTTGAACCGCTGCGCCTCTTCCTGAGCCAGTGTCAGGACCTTTCGGGCGCGCTCGGTGAACTTGTCGAACTTGTTGTCTGCCATGCTTCCGGCTCTCCCGATACCCGGCCCGGGCTGGACCCGACCGGCTACCCGTATTCTCTGCCCATCGAGAGTCAGCTCCCCCGGCGAAGGGGGCCGCTCCGCCTGGTGACGGTAACGGGGCTGACGTGCCGCGGGACCACGCGCTCACGCGCGATACCGTTACGAGCCGTTCTATGGTCAGGAGTGCAGGTACCAACTCTCTGGACCTGCGTACAACTCATTATCGCTGTTCCGTCCACGTCCGGGTAGGGCAGGTCGGGCAGCCGCGGACCTGCGCGTTCGGTCAGGTACCCGCATTTGGACCATCCTGGCCCGGCCGGAGATAACGAAGCGCCACGGACTTGGATGTTGATCCCAAGTCCGTGGCGTCGTATCGACCGATTCTGGTGAGCGGGACCTTAGCTCTGGGAGCTCTCGTCGGCGACCTCGTCGGTGATCACCTCAGGGGTGGTCTCCGCCGGGGCGTCGGAAGCGGGCTCGACCGCAGCCGACGTGTCACCGGCCTCGTCCAGCTGGGCGCCAGCCATCGCGAAGGCCAGTTCCATGGCGGACATGCCCTCATCGACGGCCTCGACGGGAGCCACCTGGCGCTCAGGACGGCGCTCGCGCTGCGGGCGGGCAGGCTGCGGGCGTTCGGTCGGCATCCGGAAGTTCTCGATGTTCCGGGCCGTGAGCATGTCCTCGGACAGCTGACGCTGGGCCGCGCTCTCCGAACTGGACGAGCCACCGGAGCCATCCCCGGACGGGGACGAGCCGCGGTCGCGGTCCCGATTCCCGGAATCGAGGTCCTCCAGCGAGGCCCCCGACCCGTTGCGACCGGGGCTGTACTCGATGCCCTCGGCCTCGAGCGAGAGGCGGATCTCCTCGATGATGCGCTCGCGCACCTCGATGGCATCCTCACCGAACACCTGGAGCAGTTCGGGCTCCGGGGTGTCCAGCGCGCGGCGGAGGCTCAGACCCATCCGGCGACGCTGCGGGTCGATCCGGATGATCCGGAGCAGCAACTCCTGACCTTCCTTGACGGCCTGCTTGGGATGCGTGATCCGCTCATCAGCGAGTTCGCTGACGTGGACCAGACCCTCGATGCCGTCCTCGATGCGGGCGAAGGCTCCGAAGTTGGCAAGCTGGGTGACGTTGCCCTTGACGAGCTGACCGACCTCGTACTTGGAGGCGACCCGGCTCCAGGGCTCGGCCTGGGTCCGCTTGATCGAGAGGGCGATCTTCTTGTCCTGGGCATTGATGCCGAGGACGTAGACATCGACTTCCTGCCCGATCCGGAGCAGTTCGCTCGGATGGCGGACGCGGCTCCAGGACAGCTCGGAGAGGTGGACGAGACCGTCCGCGCCCCCGATGTCGACGAAGGCCCCGAAGTCGCAGATCGAGGAGACCCGACCCTTGCGGATCTCGCCTTCCTTGAGCTCGGCGATCAGCCGCTCCTTCATCACGTCGCGGCGCTCCTGGATGGCCTGGCGCTCCGAGAGGATGAGGCGGTTGCGGTGCCGGTTGATCTCGATGATCTTCAGCGGCAGCTTGTTCCCGATCAGGCGGGCCATGTCGGCCTGCTTGCTCGCGTCGTCGCCGCCGCGGATCTCCGTGACCTGGCTGGCCGGGACGAAGCCCCGGACGCCGTCGAGGTTCACGAGGAGGCCACCCTTGTTGTAGTTGGTGACCTCGGCCTCGATGACCTCGTTCTGGTCGTGGATGTCCTGCAGGTGCCGCCAGCTCTTCTCCTGCCGGGCCCGATTGATCGAGACGATCGGGTGCCCCTCGGGGTTCTCCGGCTGGACCACGAAGACGAGAATCGTGTCGCCGATGGCGAGCGCCGACTTCTCCCCCGGAGTCAGATCGGAGTACTCCTTGGCCGGGATGATCCCCTCGGCCTTGGACCCGATGTCGACCAGGAGCTCGTCCCGATCGACATGCATGATGACCCCGTCCATGACATCCCCGTACTTGAGGGTCTTGTAGTCATGCTCGGGGTTGGAGAGGAACGCCTCCATCATGGAGGCGACGTCGCCGAGTTCGTCACCGCTGAAGTCGATCTCCGTGGCAGACGGAGCCGCCTCGGGAGCGGCCTCGACCGGGGCAGCGTCGGCGGTGGCCTCGGCTCCGGCCGGTGCGGAATCCGTGTTGTCCGGGGCCACTTCCGTGCCGGCCTCGGTCACTTCGCCCTGCTCGGGCTCGGTGGTGACGACGCTATCGGACGCCGGTGCGGTCGCCGTGACGGGCGCTTCTTCAGCCGGGATGCCACTGGTCACGCCGTTTCCGTTCGACGACGGGGCGCTCTCAGCGACGGCTACAGCAGCCCCCGGCTCCGTGCTGGTTGCGATACCAGCTTCGGGCGAAGACTCCGGGGCGACCGACGCGGGTGTTGCCGATCCCGCGGGATCAACCTGCTGCTCGCGAATATCCAAGGCGGTCATTCACCTTCCTCAAGAACCATTGGTCAGTGCCAGAAACCCCGCTGACATCAAACCCCGTGCCCAGGGCAGGGGTCGGGTCGGACGTTGGGGAATCGCGCTTGACAGTATAGCGATTTGCGGGCATTCCACGCAAGGCCACCCCGTGACAGGCGGGAACTCCTCGTCTCCGCCACTGGCGCCCCGACGGGCGATTCCGCATCTCGTCCCGGACCCCTCAGTGAGACCCAGGCACGAGTCGCTTCCGGAACCGGGTGCTGAGCGGGACGAATCCCTCGCCCCGGTAGAGCCCCGCGGCCGGCTCGTTGAACGACCAGGCCGTCACCCAGAGTTCGGGGTAGCCCGCCGCACTCGCCCAGCGCTCACACGCCCTCATGAGCAACCGGCCCACCCCGCGCCCCCGGATGCCCTCCAGGACCGCCAGGTTCTCGACCTCCGGCACCTTCGGGAACACGAACAATTCCCCGAGGTCGATGACCTTGACTTGGGCGAAGCCGACGACCGCCTCTCTGCGATCATCGACGCCCCGCAGCGTGGCGACGAAGACGATGTCGCCGGCGATGGTCCGTTCGAGGTCGGTCAGGGCTCGGGGTGCCTGATCGTGCGTGGGGACGACATCGGGCTCGGCGACGGCGTGGACGTCGTCCAGTTGCTGATAGAGGACCTGCAATCCTGGGAGATCGGCTGCCTCGGCCCGCCGGATCGTGATGTCGGGCGTGGGCATCGTGAGCGACTCCGGAACGTTGCCGACGACGGACGGGCGGCGACGAGCCGCGACGCTGACCCTAGCCGTTGTCCATCAGACGTTTGCGGAACCGGGTGTTGAGGGGCTCGAAGCCCTGCCGCTCGTAGAGCGTCGAGGCCGGCGTATTGAACGACCAGGCCGCGACCCAGATCTCCGGGTAGCCCGCCCCGCGGGCCCACTCCTCCGCCGCCGACATCAGCATCCGGCCGACGCCGTGGCCCCGGACGGACTCGCTGACGGCGAGCTCGTCCACCTCGGGCATCCGCTCGACCTTCCAGTACCGGTTGAGCTGCCGGATCCGGACCTTGGCGAAGCCGACGACGTGCCCGTCGCCATCCCCTTCGTCCGGGTACTGCATGGCGACGAACATGGGCGCCATCGGGTCCCGGACGGTCTCCTCGATGTCCTCGGTCCGGCGCGGCAGTTCCTCCGGGGTCGGGATCAGCGAGGGCTCGGCGCCCGCGTGGACGAGATCCAGTTGACTGTAGAGACTCGCCAGCGCCGGGACATCGCCCATCACCGCCGGCCGGATCGTGAACATGGGTCGCTCCTCTCCGGGTCTAGCCTCGCAGCGTCTCCCCGATGGCATCGAAGGCTCGCAGCATCTCCGTCTCGTGGACCCAGCCGAGATGGCCGACCCGGTTGACGGAGTCCCTGATTGGGCCCTGCCCCGTAGCGATCTCGATCCCGGACTGATCCCGGATCGCGTCGCGCAGGCTGGTCGCCGTGAAGCCCGCCGGCGTGCGGAAGGTCGTCACGCTGTCGGAGGCATAGGCCGGGTCGGCGAACAGCTCCAGCCCGAGCCCGGTCAGGCGCTCACGGGTCAGGGCGCCGAGGCGGGCGTGTCGCGCCCAGGCCTCGTCGAGCCCTTCCGCCGCGAGCAATTCGAGTGCCGTCCGGAAGGCGTAGACCAGCGTCAACGGCATCGTCGTGGCCGTCGAGCCGTCGCGGGCGGCGACACGCGACGTGGCGAGGTCGAAGAAGTACCGGGCGAAGCCACGGCCTTCGAGCGCCTCACCGCGAGCGAGCGCCTTGGGGGAGAACGCCATGATCGTCAGACCCGGCGGGCACATCCAGGCCTTCTGCGACCCGGACAGGACGACATCGACGTCCCAGGCATCCATCTCCAGCGGGATCGCGCCGACGCCGCTGACGCTGTCGAGGAAGACCATCGCGCCGGCGTCGTGCGCGATCCGGGTCAGTTCCGGCACCGGGTTGGTCACCCCGGTCGAGGTCTCGTTGTGGGTCAGGAAGACAGCCCTGACCTCGGGATAGGCCGCCAGCGCGGTGCGCAAGTCCTCCTCGGTCACCGCCTGCCCCCAGGGGACGTCGACCCGGTTGACCGTCAGCCCGAGCGCGACACCGGCCTTGGCAAAGCGGTCGCCGAAGTCCCCGTTCACCATCGCCAGGACCGGGTCGCCCGGCTCCAGCAGGTTGACGATCGGGATCTCCCACCCCGCCGAGCCCGTGCCGGCCCAGATCAGGACCTCGCCGTCGGTGCGGTGCATCTCCCGGGCGAGACGCAGCGTCTCCAGGTAGAACGCGGACATCTGCGGCGAGCGGCCCTGGACCATCGGCCTCCGCATCGCCTCGACGACGGCTGGCGGGAGCGGCGTCGGACCGGGGATTCGCAGATCGGTCGGGTCCGACAGCTCGGGAAGGAACGAGAGGTCGATCACACCGGCCTCGATATCGGCCAGAGCCGGTCGCTGGGTTCCTACGGCCACGCCGCACCTCATTCCATGTGCCGCACGCCCCAGCGAATGGACCGCCCGACTGAGCCAGATGGACACCGTTCCGGGGATCGAACATGTCCACCGGATCGCGATACCACAGTATATCGGGCCGACCGGCCGGATGTTCGGCTATCCGGCACTGAGCCAGGTCCAGGGTTCTGGCGATGGCGGTCCGATCGACCGGGTCAGGGCTTGATGTTCACGAGATGGGCGGGGTTGAGGTAGAGGACGAGCTCGGGCGTGATCTTCTCGTCGGTGACGTGGATCAGCCCGACGCCGAAGTGCGGGTGCCAGCGCCGGTCGGTCGCCGAGCCGGGGTTGAACAGGATCGCCCCGCCCTCGGTCTCGATCACCGGCTCATGGCTGTGGCCGTAGACGACGCAGGCCGCCCGGTCGGCGTACGTCTTCGCGGTGGCGCGAGCCGAGAGGCCCTTGCGGCGATGGCCGTGGATGGCGACGAACCGGTGCGGCCCGACGTCGAACCAGGCCTCCTCCGGCAATGCATCCTGGAGCTCATACTCGTCGTTGTTCCCGACGACGGCGATCAGGGGAGCGATCTCGGCCAGCTCGTCGAGCACCTCACCGATGTTGGCGTCGCCGCAGTGGACGAGCAGCCCGCACGCGAACCGCCGGAACAGCGCCAGCACGTCCGGCGGGACGCGGCGACTGCCGTGGGCGTAGACGTGGGTGTCGCTGATCACGCCGATCGTGAGCGGGACGTCGAAGCGGCGCCGCTCGGTCGGCCAGACCGGACCGTCCAGATGGGTGGGGCGAATCTCGTCAGCCATCAGCGCTCATCCAGGATGCTGAAGATGATCCCGCTCAGGATGCCGGTGATGACGGCGCCGACCAGGGACCCAAGGACGCTGACCGTGATACCCGGGACCAGCCAGGCCGCCAGCCCGAACAGCGCCGCGTTGACGACGACCGAGAACAGCCCGAACGTCAGGCAGGTCAACGGCAACGCCAGCAACTGGATGACCGGCCGGATCCAGGCGTTGATCGCCCCCAGCACGAGGGCGAAGACCAGGACCGAGGTGCGGTCGTCGTAACCGATCAGCCGCTCCTGGGAGATGAGCCCGGCGATCAGGACCGCGAGCAGCCCCGCCACCAGATAGGCGATCAGCCGGTTGATGTGACGCATTCCCGCTCCGTCTCGTCTCGCTCACGATCGTCAGCACCGCTCACGCTGCCGTCCATTGTGCCATCCGGCCCCAGCCGCGGGTCCGATCAGTCGGAGCTGGCGGCCGTGACGATCCCGAACGCCCCGAAGTCGTGCCGCTGCCCACCGAACTCCTCGCCGTCCGCCGGGCGACCGTCGATCACCTCGCGCATCGCCTCGGTCATCCTCAGGATCAGGTCGGGCGCGAACGGGACGGTCCCATGGGACGAGTAGACGACCCGCAGATCGGGCACCAGGGCGCTGAGTCGCTGAAGCGTGGCAAGGTAGACCGCCAGGTCGCTGTCCGGCATCTGGGCGTAGAGGGCGGCGGCGTAGACGGCGTCCGTCCCGAACAGGATCCCGTTGGTGCGGTCCAGCAGCACGATCAGCTCGGAGGCGTGGCCCGGTGCCGCCATGATCTCCAGCGTCCGGCCGCCGAGGTCGATCATGTCGCCGTCGCCGATCGTCTCCAGGTCGGTCAGCGGCGGGATGGCGGCGTGGGCGGGGTCGGTCCCGGCCGGGAGCGGCCCGCTGAGCTGGGACGGGTCGAGCGCCCGCCGCATCCGCTCATCGTCCCAACCGTCCCGGAGCGCTGCCTGCGCCCCCGACGGCGCCCGGATGTCGGCGAACCAGCGGTGGCCGCCGACGTGGTCCCAGTGGGCGTGGCTCGTCACGACGGTGACCGGAAGCCGGGTCAGCTCCCGGACCAGCTGGCCGAGGTGGCCAACGCCGATCCCGGTGTCGATCAGCACGGCCCGGTCGGTCCCCTCGACCAGGAAGCTCTTAGGGTCCTCAGCGTGCAGCGGCTCGCCGATCATCGTCACGCCCGGCTCCAGCCGGGTGACGCTGAACCATCCCTGCGAGAGCGTCCCGTCGCCCGCATCGTTCGTCGGTCGTTCTGCCACGTTTCCCTGTCCCGTCTGCTGCGAATCACCCTGATGGTCGAGGAGTGCTATCATTTCTATAGTTACTTGCCGGGACAGGGTCGGCTGGCCGGTGCGTCGCCTGGACCGGCCAGCATTGGCGCAACCGGATGTCCCGAGCCAGCTTAGCGGCTCATCACACGGTGGGAAAGACGGCGAACATGGTCACCATCACATCCCGGTCCACCCCTGGTATCGAGCACGAGGACCGTTCGGCGACGATCGGCTGCCCTGTCGAGCAGACGGCACGGATCATCGGCAACCGCTGGACACCCCTCATCGTCCGCGACCTCGCCGAAGGGTGCCGCCGCTTCAGCGAGCTCGAGCGGTCCCTCGGCGGGATCAGTCCCAAGACGCTGTCCGAGCGCCTCAAGCGGATGGAAGAAGCCGGCGTCGTCGACCGCCACTGCTTCGCCGAGGTCCCACCGCGAGTGGAGTATTCCCTGACCGAGAAGGGTCACGCCCTGCTGCCGGTGATCGAGAGCATGCGGACGTTCGGCAGGAGCTGGCTGAGCGATGACGGCTGCCATGAGCCGAACGAACCGGCCTGATCCGGGCGCGATTGCCTATACTGTACCGGTCGTCGAGCCGCCCCGTGAGTCGTCGCTCCGGGGCGATCCCGTGCCCCGGCCGGTTCCCCCACCCCGGTTCGCCATCCCAGGAGACAGCCATGGTCGCCCAGACGATCGCGTTCCCAACCGCCGACCAGACCGCCGCCCCGACCCGGCGCAAGCGCGTCTTCTCCGGGATGCAGCCGTCGGGCAACCTCCACCTCGGGAACTACCTCGGGGCGCTGCGGAACTGGGTCACCCAGCAGGAGCAGTCGGACAACGTCTTCTGCGTCGTAGACCTCCACGCCCTGTCGCTGCCGACCGACCCGGTCGAGCTCAAGGCCAACACGCTGGAACTGGCGACGACCTTCCTCGCCGCCGGGATCGACCCGGCCCAGACGATCCTGTTCGTCCAGTCCGATGTCCGGGAGCACACCGAGGCGCAGTGGCTGCTGGGCTCGGTGACGCAGTTCGGCGAGCTCCGCCGCATGATCCAGTTCAAGGACAAGGCGGACGGTCGTGAGGACGTCTCCGCCGCCCTGTTCACGTACCCGATCCTGCAAGCCTGCGACATCCTGCTCTACGACACGGACCTGGTCCCGGTCGGGGAGGACCAGAAGCAGCACATCGAACTGAGCCGGGACATCGCCCACCGGTTCAACACCCGCTACGGCCAGACGTTCGTGGTACCCCAGGCCGATATCAAGCCGGAAGGCGCCCGGATCATGGCGCTGGACAACCCGACGAAGAAGATGAGCAAGAGCACCGGCACCCCGGCCGGGGTGGTCTACCTGATCGACGAGCCGGACGCCATCCGCCGCAAGGTGAAGCGGGCGGTGACGGACAGCGGCAGCGAGGTTCGAGGTGGCGATGACAAGCCCGCCCTGAACAACCTGCTCACGATCTACTCGCTGCTCAGCGGCCAGAGCATCCCGGAGGTGGAGGCGGCCTACGAGGGCAAGGGCTACGGTGCCTTCAAGGGCGACCTGGCCGAGGTCGTCGTCACCGCCCTGACCCCGATCCGGGAGCGGTTGGCCGACCTCAACGGCAACCCAGACGAGGTCCGCCGGGTCCTGACCGAGGGCGCAGACCGGGCCCGGGCGATCGCCGGACCAAAGCTGGACGTCGTCCGGCAGCGGATGGGTCTGGGGATCTGATCGCAACCAGGCGTGGTCGTTCGGTCGCAGGGTCCCGGCTCTCGCGTCGCTGGCCTTCTCCACGCCGCAAGGCGGCCTGCGTGGTCGACAGGCGCGTTTCGATACGACCGCCCCACGGCGATCAGCGTCGTGGCCCGCCGGAGCGATGGCCACCGCAGCAGCCGGACTAGCAAGCTTCGCCCTTCGCGATTTCACCAACGCCTCCACGACGAACAGGAGCGCTTGCGCGACCAGCATGAAGCTCCTGCGCGAAGCGAGCTGGGGAGGGGTTCTCGCTTCGCTGGGGGAGGGGTCTGCTCGCACACACCCGTGTCCCCATCACCGGTATCGCCCTGCGGGGCGATGGCCGCTGCGGCGGCCGGTCAGGGCAAGCCCGCAATGGTGTCGCATTAACCGCTGCGCAGGGCCATGTCGAGCAGCAACGTCAGCCCAATCCCGCGCAGCCAGGCGATCCGGCTCATCGCGCGCGGACGCGCTGCCTCGGCCAGCGCGACCAGCACCGCCACCATCGCCACCAGCAGCACCGTCACCCAGACCGCCGGCCGGCTGTGTCCTAGCACCGACAGCATCCCCAGCTGGCGCTTGACGAACCGGAAGAACAGCTCGATCTGCCACCGGTAGTGGTAGAGCCGGACCAGCTCGAACGCCGTCAGGTCGAACCGGTCGGTGACGAACGCCTGCTCCTTGCCCGCCCGGTTGCGGCTGCGGATCAGCCGAATACCGGGCACCACGGCTCCCTTGCGGTTGTTGGGGCTGCCCAGCCCGACCGTCTCGTCGCTCAGCACGACATCGCCCTCCGGCGTCGGTCGGGTCCCCACGGTGCGCTGGGCCGTCACTCGATAGCTGGCCTGGGGGTGCAGCCGGCTCAGGAACGAGACGCCGTGGTCCCGCAGCCGGACGAACTGGCGGTGGCCGTAGTACCCCAGGTCGATCAGCACGGTCCAGCCGCGCAGCTGGGTCAGATCCCAGGTGGCACAGGCGGTATGGTCGTTCGTGTCGGTCCGGGTCAGGGTGAGCTGGGTCGGCAGGTGGCGGGCCAGGTCGAACCCGGTTTGGAGGCGGACCCCGGGGACGCCCGTGCCGACCCGGCTCCAGGGACTGAGCTGGGCACTGAGCCGCAGGAAGGTGCTGTCGAGGATCTGGACCCGGCGCAATGCCCGCCACGACGCGTCGGGCACGACGCCGCGTTGGGCCTGCCGGACCAGCTCGGCGAGCAGGGCTTCGAAGCAGGCACTGGGTCGGCTGGTGGTGGAGCGGGCCAGCTGGCTCAAGCTGAGGCCCTGACGCAGACCGAGCCGGCGGAACAGGCCCGGCACGGCGAGGAGGAGCGCGTAGCTCTGACGCAGGCTGGGGCTCGCGCTGAGACCATGCAGCAGGAGCAGCCAGAGGTGAGCGGCAGCGGGGAAGTGCTTGCGGTAGCGGTCGGCGTCGGGCGACTGGGCGGCACGACGGATGGCGGGGGTCAGGATGCGGCGCAATCGGCGGCTGCAGGCGGGTATCCGAGCGGAAGCGGGTATCATGCGTCAGGGCTCCTTGGCGGGACCGGATGGCTCGACACCTCCAGTCTACCGAGGAGTCCCCGTCGTTTTCCTGCGACACCATTGGGGCAAGCCCGTGACCCTACGTCGTCGACGCGGCGCTGTCATCCCTTCCGACCGTTGATTCGACCACGAGAGACGCCCCGCCGGATACTCGG
The DNA here is from genome assembly GCA_964244115.1 of uncultured Thermomicrobiales bacterium. Lineage (GTDB taxonomy): Bacteria > Chloroflexota > Chloroflexia > Thermomicrobiales > UBA6265 > CADCWK01. The sequence goes on along the minus strand of CAXTHM010000060.1, from coordinate 320 downwards.
CGGGGCGTCTCTCACTCAGCTCGTCAGATGAATCGAACCGTTACCGGCCCTGCTCGCGGAGCTCATCCTTGAAGATCTGGCCGAGGATCTCGATGCCCTCGGGGATCTGCTCGTCGGTCGCGAACGAGAACGAGAGGCGGAGGGTGTTCTCTCCACCCTTGCCGGCGTAGCAGGCCGCGCCGGGCAGGAACTCGACACCGCGCTCACGGGCCATGGTGGCCAGCTCCGAGGCGTTGAGGCCCTCCGGGAGCGTCACCCAGATGAAGAAGCCGCCGTCCGGCCGCGTCCAGGTCGTGCCGTCCGGCATGTGCTGCTCGAGC
>CAXTHM010000059.1:12108-23343 GCA_964244115.1 uncultured Thermomicrobiales bacterium | reverse complement strand
CGAAGCCGCCTTTGGCGGGTGAGCGACGAGCCGAGCCGGAGAGGGGTCGGGGGAGCGGTCTGCTCCGCCACCGACCGGCTTCGGGGGAATGACGGCTCTTCACCCGGATTCCGTAGGAGGCGATGGTCGCGGTAGCGAACAGTCAGGGCCAGCGAAGCGAGAGCCCAAGACTTCGGTCCCCCTGAATGCGAGACCGCTGGATCACACCGGCGAGATGCTGGCGCCGTCGCGGGTCAGGGTCAGGACGACCGTCTCGCCGGGGATGCCGGTCTGACTGGCGGCTCGGTCGATGGCATCCCGGACGGCGGCGCAGCGGTCGGCGCCGGTCAGGGCGAGGACGGTCGGGCCGGCGCCGCTCAGGCAGGAGCCGATCGCGCCGGCGTCCCGCGCCGCGCGGCTGACCGGGTCGAGGTGCGGGAACAGCCGGGCGCGGTAGGGCTGATGGAGCCGGTCGTTCATGCTCGCGCCGAGGACCTGGCGGTCCCCGATCAGGAAGGCGGCGACGATCCCGGCGGTCATGGCGAGGTTCCAGGCGGCGTCGGTGTGCGGGATGCGCTCCGGCAGCGCGGCCCGGGCGGCCCAGGTCGCGCCGGTGATCTCCGGGATGAACGCGACGGCGACGAGATCGTCGAGGTCGCCGGTCGCATTCGGGTGCCCGAGGAGCTGAACGGCCGTCGCGACGCCCGGCACCGCCAGGATCGCGCCGCCGTAGAGCGCCGCCCCGACGTTGTCGCCGTGCCCCTCCATCCGCCAGGCGTGGCCGTAGAGCTCGTCCCGGGACAGCTCGAGCCCGAGCAGGGCGTCGGCGGCGATCAGCCCGGCGACCAGCGCCGCCGCCGAGCTGCCCAGCCCCCGCGAGACCGGGACGGCGTTGCGGAACGTCAGGCCGACCGGTGGCAGGGCCCAGCCGTGGGCATCGGCCAGTTGCCGCATCGCCCGGAGGACGAGGTTCTCGTGCGGCTCGCCCCCGTTCCCCTGGAGCAGGTCGGCGTCCCGACCGAGGATCGTGATCCGGTCCTCACCGACGGTCGGGTCGACGTCGAGGTCGTTCCAGAGGTCCAGCGCCAGCCCGAGGGCGTCGAAGCCCGGACCGAGGTTGGCGGACGATGCCGGGGCCCGGACGGTGAACGGCGTCGTCCGGGGCTGGCCGTGGGCCGAGAGCGAGCGAATGCCCTGCTCGGTCCAACGCGACGCGGCGCCGGGACCGCTGGGACGGCTGGGGAGGTCAGTTGGGGGATGCGTCATGCATTCCCCATCAGCGGGTCATGGTCAGCGGCCACCGGGCCGGCCTCGATCACGGTGTCGAGCAGCCGGGCGAGGGCGTCGATAGTGGCGTCGACCCGGATCGGGCGGTTGGCCAGGGCGTGCCGAGGGCCGTCCGCGCCGTCGCCCATGTGGTAGCGCATCACGGCGTCGGTGTCCTTGAGGACCGTCCCGGTCAGGATGCCGACGACGCTGTCGTCCGGACCGATGACGCCCTCGGCGACGAGCTTACGGGCCCCGGCGAGGGACGCCGCCGACGCGGGCTCGCAGCCGATGCCGACCTGGTCTATCAGCGCCTTGGCGTCGAGGATCTCCTCATCGGTGACCATCGTGACGTAGCCGTTGGTCTGATCGATCGTCCGCCGGGCGCGGGGGGTGCTGACCGGGTCGCCGATCTTGATCGCGGTCGCGACGGTCTCGGCGTGCATCGGCGCGTACGTCCGCCACCCGGAGGCGAAGTAGTGGGCGAAGGGCGACGCCCCCTCGGCCTGGACCGTGATCAGGCGGGGCTTCCGGGAGATCAGCCCGACCGCGTAGGCCTCGTCGATCGCCTTGCCGAAGGCCGCGGTGTTGCCGAGGTTGCCGCCGGGGACGGTGATCACGTTCGGCACGTCCCAGCCGAGCTGCTCGAACAGCTCCAGCATGATCGTCTTCTGGCCCTCGGGCCGGAACGGGTTGACCGAGTTGGTCAGGTAGACATCGTGGGAGGACGTCAGCTCGCGCAGCAGCCGCAGGGCGATGTCGAAGTCGCCCTCGATCTGGACGACCCGGGCGCCGTAGGCGATCGTCTGGGCCAGCTTGCCGCCGGAGATCTTGCCCTCGGGGATGAGGACCATCGCCGGGATGCCCGCGGCGGCGGCGTAGGACGCCAGCGACGCCGAGGTGTTGCCGGTGCTGGCGCAGGCGACGATCCTGGCTCCGACCGCGACGGCGTGGCTGACGCCGACGGTCATGCCGCGGTCCTTGAACGAGCCGGTCGGGTTGTGCCCCTCGTGCTTGACGCCCAACGACCCTGCCCGCAGACCGGCGAACGCGGCCAGCCGGTCATCGACGTAGAGCGGGGTGTTGCCCTCGCCCCGGCTGACGATCGCCGCCTCGGGGATCGCCGGCAGCAGGGCCCGGTACCGCCAGACACCGGAGCGGGCGAGGTGCGGCGCTAGCCCCTGGCCGAACGCGGCCGGGGTGATCGGCGTCGCGGTGTCGATCACGGCGTCGAGCAGCCCGCCGCAGACTGGGCAGAGGCTGATCGGCTGGTCGCCCGGGGAGACCGTGCCGCAGTCCATGCAGCGAACCAGCAGCCCGGCCAGTTCCGACCGGTCGATCCGGACCGGGGTCCCGGTCGCGGTGATCTGACCGGTGAACCGACGCCCCGTGCCCACCGCCCTGCCGCTGTCCACCGCCGTCATGCCGGGTTACTCCCCACGCGTCTCTTCGTCCTGAAACCGTCGCCAGAATGCGGGGGCAGGATACCACTGCCGTCCCCCCTCGAACCCACGGGCAGGACGACGGCCCACCGGCATCTCGCCAGTGGGCCGCCGTGCGTGCCGATTCCCGGTGCGACGGGCTAGACGGCCGGCTCGATCGCGACGCGGCTGCAACGCACCACGATTCGGGAGAGATACTCGCCGGAGATCGCGTCGAAGTCGCCGCCGCAGGTGATGACCGTCAGCGTCGGCAGGCGGGTGGCGCCCGTCACTTCGTTGTTGATGAGTTCCGGCGTCAGCGTCCCGTTCTCGTAGGTCGTCGAGCGTTGGACCTCGTAGACGTGCCGGCTGCCGTCCTCGGCCGTCAGGACGATCTGGTCGCCGACGGCGGCGCCGGGCTCCTTGAAGCCATAGAAGACGGCGGGGCCGACGTTGTAGTAGTCGACGTGGCCCGCAATGACGATGTTGCCGTTGCGCCCAAGCTCACCCAGTGACGGGTACCAGGCGACGACGAACGGACCGGTCGGGTCCTGCATCGCGCCGTCGACGATCTCGGAGCCGTAGACCTCGCTGTCGATCGCGAACTTCTCCATCGACATCGCGATCGGCGCGATCCCGGCGCCGGATGCCGGGACGGGGCGCTCGCCGCCGGGTCCGGGTCGCATCCCGCCGGTCGTGGGGAGATCGCCGCCACCCGTCGAGGTGATCTGGTCCCCGGCGTCGGGTGAGTCGTCCTGCGCCGCGGCAAGTCGGGCCAGGCCGAGCCCGGCGAACGGGGCGAGCGCCGCCGCGGCCGTCAGCGAGCGGCGCGAGATGCCGGCACGGGTGGTTGGGTTGGACTCGTCGGACATCGGCCGTGTACTCCTTGTCAATCGCGGGGGACCACGCGTGGTCCCGGTCGGTGCCGGGCACAGGCGGGTCCGGCCACCGGACGCTCACCTTCTGGTCTCTGTCTGTAACGCGCCCGGGACCCGTTCGGTGTCGTGGACGGCGGGACGGATGTCGTGGTCGCGTTCCTGGCAATTCCCGGGAGGGTCCTGCGGGCGGCCCGGTCGGCGCCATCGAGATGCCTTCACCGATTGTACGCTGTCAGGACCCGACTGGATGTCTCGGCTGGACGGGCGGATCGGTGCTCCTCCGCGTGACTACAAGACGCTCCGGGAGCGCCCGGCGTTCCGATCCGGAGGATACCCGGCGACCCCGATCGCCACGGAGCGGGCGAAAACGGCACCGCCGGCCGCTATCCATCTGGATGGCGGCCGGCGGTGGGGGTGCGATCGGTCGGTTAGCGGCTGGCGAGCGGCGTCGCGGCCGGCGTGGCGCCGGGGGTGGCGCCCGGCGTTGCGGAACCGCCGAGTTCCGGGGTGGCGGCGCCGGTCGTCAGGTCGCCTTCGAGGGCGATGATCTGGCTGGAGACGCCGTCGGCCTCGGCCTGAAGGGTCACGGCGGCGGTGGCGAACGCCTCCTGGGCGGGCGTGCCGCTCAGGACGATCGCGTTGAGGGCGTCGCCGATGATGCGCTCGCCGGTCGGGACGAGGCGGCGGACGACGTCCTGCGGCTTGGTCCGGGCGGCGAGCTGATCGACGGCCACCTTGTAGTTCGGGTTGGCGGCGAAGAGTTCCTGCATGGCCGGGCTGGTCACGGCCGACTTGCGGATCGGCATGTAGCCGGTGTTCTGGGCCCACCAGGTCGTCTTCTCGACCGAGGACCAGAAGCTGAGGAACTCGAACGCGGCCGCCTGACGCTCCGGCGAGACGCCGGCGAAGATGCCGAGGCCGGAGCCGCCGGTCGGGCAGGTCTTGTCGATCCCGGCGATCTCGCCCGGCAGGAAGGCCGTGCCGAAGTCGACACCGGTCTCGGCGGTCAGCGCGACCATGTTGGTCAGGCCGCCGGTGGAGTTGACGACGGTGGCGAGGTAGCCGGAGGCGAAGTCGTTGACCGTGTCCTGGCTGACGGAGGCCCAGCCGTCGGCGATCGCCGACCGCCACCATTCGCCGGCCTGGACATTGGCCTCCTGGTCGAGGGTGACCTGGAAGTCGTCGGTGCTGTAGCCGCCGCCGTTGGCCCAGACCTGGCCCTGGAACTGCCAGGAGTAGGAGCCGGTACCGGGGAAGCCGAGCCCGTAGATCTGCTGACCGGCATCGGCGAGGGCCGGGCCGTACTCGGCCAGCTCGGTGTAGGTCGTGGCCGGGCCCGGCAGGCCGGCGGCCTCGTACATGCCGCGGTTGTAGTACATGATCGGGGTGCTGCGGGAGACCGGCAGCCAGTACTGGGAGCCGTTGCGGAAGCCCTCGACCCGGAGCGAGTCGACGACGTCATCGAGGTCGTAGCCGGTCGAGGAGATCAGGTCGTCCATCGGCAGGAGGGCGTTGACGAGGTAGAAGCGGAACCACCAGATCTCGGACATCAGGGCGAGGTCGGGGTAGGTCCCGTCCTGCAGGGCGAGGGTCAGGTTCTGGCCGGTCTCGTCGTAGTTGGCCTGCTGGAGCCCGGTGATCGTGATGCCGTTGCCGAGGGCGTTGAACTCGGTCATCAGGTCCTGGATGCGCTCGCCGATGTTGCCGCCGAGGCCGTACCAGAACGTGATCTCCACGTTCGAGCCGGTCTGGCTGATGATGTTCGGCGCGGCGAAGACCTTGCTGTGCTTGCTGCCGAGCGCGATGGCACCGGCGGCTCCGGCGCCGGCGACGCCCTTGACGAGACCGCGACGGGAGATGATTCCGGACATGCTGAGCTGGCTCCTTGGGTATTCGGGGCATGCGGCGACGTTCCGCTTGAGGGGCAACTCAGGCAGTGTGGGGATCAGACGGCGCGAGCTTGCTAACGTTTCATTGGATTGCTGTTAACGGACGTTCATAGTTCACCGCGACGCCGATCGTTCGTAGGGTCATGGGCTTGCCCTGACCGGCGCCCGCAGGCGTCGTCGCCCCGCAGGGCGACAACCGGGGCACCGGGTTCAATCGTCAATGCATGGTTCGATCATTCGCCTGACAACCAACGGGATCGTCGCCCTGGCCCGCGCGGTCGCCCACTCGCTTCGTTCCCATGGATACGGTTGAACCCAGAGCACCATCTCGCCTGACGGCGAAGGCCGCTGCGGCGGCCGGGCTCGCAAGCGTCGCCCCTACGCGGGGTCGCGCCGCCCCGACGAGCGAACAGCGCCATGAGACGGAGCCAGGGCCGTCCGGCGAACCGGACAGCCCTGTCGATGACGATTGCCTTCGTCGATTCGCTCGTGACCTGTTACCGATTGGCGACCGGTGTGGCGATTGGGGTCCGCTTACCGCGCGGCGACTGGCGTCGCGACCGGGGTGCCGAGGCTGCCTTCGAGGGCGATGATCTGGTCGCGGACGGGCTGGGCCTCGGTCTCGAGCTCGGCGGCGACGTCGCTGAAGACCTCCTGCGCGTCGGTCCCCTCGACGAGGATCCGCGTGACGCCGTCGGCGATGATCGCGTCGCCGCCTGGCACCCAGGTCCGGGCCGTGTCCGAGGCACGCGCGACCGGGAGCTGGTCGACGGCGGTCTTGAAGTTCGGGTTGGTCGCGAAGAACTCCTGCATCGCCGCGCTCGCGATCGCCGAGGTGCGGACGGGCATGTAGCCGGTGTTCTGGGCCCAGAAGGTCGTCTGCTCGGCGGCCATGCACCAGGTCAGGAACTGGAAGGCGGCGGCCTGGCGCTCGGCCGGGGCGCTGCCGACGATGAAGAAGCCGGAGCCGCCGGTCGGGACCGCCCGGGGGCCGCCCGGCTCGGCGCTGGGCAGGAAGGCGGTGCCGAGCTCGAAGCCGGTTGCCGTCGCCAGGGCCGCGGTGTCGTTGAGGACGCCGGTGCTGGCGATCGTGGCGGCCGCGAAGCCGTTACCCAGGTCCTGGTTGCCCTGCGGCGAGGCGTAGCCCCAGCCCTCGTCGATCGAGCGCCGGTAGAAGTCGCCGGCCGCGACCGCGCCGGGCTGGTCGATCTGAATGTTGACGGTGCTGTCGCTGTAGGCGCCGCCGAACGACCACGTCACGCCCTGGAACGCCCAGGCGACGAGGTTGGCGATGGTGGACTGCGCGATCGCGGAGACCTGCTGGTCGGTGTCGGTCAGGCTCGGGGCGATCTCGGCGAACTCGGACCACGACGTCGGGAAGGCGTCCAGCCCGGCGGCGGCGAACATGTCCCTGTTGTAGTAGACCAGCGGGGTGCTGCGGGAGAACGGCAGCCACCACGTCGAGCCGGCCCGCTGGCCCTCGGCGGTGAAGGCCGGGATCACGTCGCCGAGGTCGAAGCCGGTCGAGGCGATCAGGTCGTCCAGCGGCAGGATCGCCTGGGCGAGGTAGAACCGGAACCAGAGCGCCTCGCTCATCACGACGAGGTCCGGCGCGGTGCCGTCCCCGAGGGCGCGGACGAGGTTCTCGGCGACCTCCTCATATGTGCCGTAGGGCAGGGCCGTGACCTGGACGCCGGTGTCGAGGGCGTTGTACTGGTCGACCAGCCCCTGGAGCGTCTCGCCGCGGGCGCCAGTGAAGCCGTGCCAGAAGCTGATCTCGGTGTTCGAGCCGGCCTGCCGGATCGGGTTGGGCGCGGCGAACGCCGGGCGGGTGGTGATCGCGGCGGTGCCGAGGGCGGCGGCGCCGAGCGAGCCGCGCAGGATCTGGCGGCGGGAGTAGGGCGAGCCAAGGGTCATGCTGGGGCTCCAGTCAGGGGTGGGGTAGGGGGCGTGAGCGACCGTCGTCCACGACCGGCCGGAATCGATGGCGCGAAAACGGGACCAGGCCGCCACCACCGGTGGGTGGTGACGGCCTGGGGAGGGGGACTAGGACGCGGGGGTCGCGGCCGGGGTGGCGGCCGGCGGGGTGGCGGCGCCGGAGGTCAGGTCGCCCTCGAGGGCGATGACCTGCTCGATGACCGGGGCGGCCTCGGTCGTCAGCGTCGCCGCGACGGCGTCGAAGGCGGCCTGCGGGTCGGTCTGGTTGACGACGATCTCCGCGATGCCCTGGCCGATGATCTGGTCACCGCCGGGGATGAAGGCGCGGGCGGCGTCCTGCGGCTTGGTGAACGGGAGCTGGTCGACGGCGGTCTTGAAGTTCGGGTTGGCGGTGAAGAACTCCGCCATCTCCGGCCCGGCGATCGCGGAGGACAGGATCGGCATGTAGCCGGTGTTCTGCGACCACTGGATCGCCTTGTCATAGGAGGCGCAGAACTGGACGAAGGAGAACGCGGCGGCCTGCTGCTCGGCGCTGATGTTGGACATGATGCCGAAGCCGGAGCCGCCGGTCGAGCAGTGCGGGCCGGCGCCCTCGATCTCGCCCGGCAGGAAGGCGGTCCGGAAGTTGACGCCGTTGGTCGTCGCGGTGTCGGTGATGCCGCGGAGGCCGCCCGTCGAGGACAGGATCATCGCGGAGTAGCCGTTGGTGAACTCGTCGTTGACGACCTCGGCCGTGTAGGCCCAGCCGGACTCGATCCCACGCAGGAACAGGTTGCCGGCCGCGACCGTGCCGGACTCGTTGACGCGGATCGTGAAGTCCGGGTCGCTGTAGGCGCCGCCGAAGGCCCAGGCGATGCCCTGGAACGGCCAGGCGAGGTAGTCGGCCGCCGGGCCGAGGGCGAGGGCACCGACCTGGGCCGAGGCGTCGACCAGGCTCGGGGCGATCTCCTCGAAGGCGCTCCAGGTGGTCGGGAACTCGGTCACGCCGGCGGCACCGAAGATGTCGGTATTCCAGTAGACGAGCGGGGTGGAGCGGGCGAACGGCAACCAGTATTGCTGGCCACCGCGGACGCCCTCGTACCGGAACGAGTCGACGACGTCGTCGATGTCGAAGCCGTTGGCGCTGATCAGATCGTTCAGCGGCAGGAGCGCCTGGGCCAGGTAGAAGCGGAACCACCAGACATCGGAGAGGATCGCGATGTCCGGGTTGGAGCCGTCCTGGATGGCGAGGGTGACGAGCTGGGCGGTCTCCTCGTAGGAGGCCTGCGCCGTGCCGGTGACCTGGACGCCGTTGTTCTGGCCGTTGAACTCGGAGATCAGGGCATCGACCTGCTCGCCGAGGGCGCCGGTGAAGCCGTACCAGAAATTGACCTGCGCGTCCGAGCCCGTCTGGCTGATGATGTTCGGGGCAGCGAAGACCTTGCTGTGCTTGCTGCTGACGGTGAGCGCACCGGCGGCGGCGGTGCCGGCGGCACCCTTGAGGACGGTTCGGCGTGAGACGGACATGCGGTCACTCCCTGCTGAAGGCAAACGCTCGGGATCGGTCTGGGACGCATCGTCTAGGAACAGACGGATCATGCCGGACGGCAGTGGTCCCAGTGTTAGGGGCAGGTAAATTCCGGGAAAACATTCTGGTTCGCGGGCGATGTGGCGGACGGAGAACGCGGCGGCCCCGCGGGTATTCCCGCCCGTGGGGCCGCCGCGTACCGCGGTCGTCCGTCTGGTCCGGGTGCGATGCCCGACCAGGGCGTCAGCGTTGCCGGGAACGCGTTCGCCGGGACCGAGCGTGGTCGTCAGGGCTACCCCTTGGTCGCGCCGGCCGCGATGCCGTCGATGATGAAGCGCTGGGCCCAGAGGAAGATCAGGATCAGCGGCAGGACGACGAAGCAGGTCGCGGCCATGACGACCCCGTAGTTGGTGTTGCCCTCGGTGTCGAACAGGTACGAGATCCCGACCGTCAGCGGCCGCATCTCGATCGTCCGGGTCACGACGAGCGGCCAGAGGTAGGCATTCCAGTGGGCGACGGCGGAGATCAGAGCGTAGGTGACGAGGATCGGCTTGCTCATCGGGATCACCATGTCCCAGAGCAGCCGCAGGTGGCCGGCCCCTTCGAGCCGGGCCGCCTCCAGCACTTCCCGCGGCAGCCCGAGGAACGCCTGGCGGAGCAGGAAGGTGCCGTAGGCGGTCGAGACGGCCGGCAGGAAGATGCCCCAGTAGGTATTGATGCCGCTGATCTCGACGCCGAGCAGCGCGCCGGAGATGTCGCGCAGGGTGCTGCCGATGAAGACGTAGTTCGGCAGGGTCGTGACCTCGCCGGGGATCATCAGGGCGACGAGCAGCAGCAGGAAGATCAGGTTCTTCTTCGGGAAGCGGAGGAAGGCGAAGGCGTAGGCGCAGAGGCAGCCGTTGATCAGCTCGCCGGCGGTGCCGCAGGCCGTGATGATCAGCGTGTTGAGGTAGAACCGGCCGAACGGGGCCGCGTTCCAGGCCTCGGTGAAATTGCCGAACCCGAGCGCGTTCGGGTTGGTGACGTCCCGCCAGGCCTGCGGCACCCAGACGGGCGGGATCGCCCGGATCTCGGCGTACTCCTTGAAGGCGCCCGAGATCATCCAGTAGAGCGGCACGGCCATGATCGCCGCGAGGATCGTCATCAGGACGTAGCCGGCGATCGTCCCGAACGGGATCCGGGACAGCAGGTTGGGCCGCGGGTGGGCGAGGTCGTCCAGCGAGCGCGCGCTCTGGGTCGGCGCGGAGGCCGTCGCGACGATGCCGAGCTGGCGGCTCCGGTCAGCGTAGGCCCGGGCGCGGCGGCGGAAGGGTCCGAGCGGTCGTGGATCAGGCATAGTTCGTCCTCCGCTCGGAGATGCGGTACTGCACGACGGTGACGACCAGCATCACGACGAAGAGGATCAGGGCCGACGAGGCGCCCCGGCCGGCGTTGTTGTTGATGAAGGACTGCTCATAGGTGTAGTAGATCAGGTTGGTCGTCGCGTTGACGGGGCCGCCCTCCGTCAGCGTCCGGATGATGTCGAAGGACTGGAGCGTCCCGAGGATCGACGTCACCATGACGAAGAAGTGGATCGAGCTCAGTTGCGGCCAGGTCACGTCCCGGAAGCGTTGCAGGGCGTTGGCCCCGTCGACCTTGGCGGCCTCGTAGAGGTCCTTCGGGATGCCCTGGAGCCCGGCGAGGTAGATCACGGCGGCGAAGCCGAGGTTCTTCCAGACGTAGACGATGATGACGGAGACCATCGCCCAGTCCGGGTCGCGCAGCCACGGCGGCGACGTCACGCCGACCCAGGACAGGGCCTCGCGGAGCAGCCCGACGCGCGGGTCGAAGATGTAGAACCAGACGATACTGATCGCGACGCCGGACAGCAGGGTCGGGGCGAAGATCATCGCCCGGACGCCCGTCCGGAAGCGGAGCTTCTGGTTGAGGAGCAGCGCCGCCAGCAGCCCGATCAGGACCGACCCGCCGACGGCCCCGACGGTGTAGATCAGGGTCGAACGCATCACGCCCCAGAACTCGTCGCTGTTGAACAGGTAGCGGAAGTTGTCCAGCCCGACGAAGGGCTTGGTCGGGGAGAGGAAGTTCCAGGAGGTCAGGCTGAGGTAGACGTTGTAGATGAGGGGCCAGTACGTGAAGATGCAGAACAGGATCAGGTTCGGGAGGATGAACAGCAGGAACAGCGTCTCCTCGCTCCGGAAGATGCGCCGGGCCAGCGAACGCCTCCCGCTCACCGTCGTCGCCAGAGTCGCGGACCCCGGCATCGTCAGCTCAGTGTCTCGTAGCATGGCACTCCTCGGAGATCATGGCGCTGATCGTCATGGGTCGTCGTGGGCGAAGGCTGGAAAAGATGCGGCGGG
>CAXTHM010000059.1:8028-12098 GCA_964244115.1 uncultured Thermomicrobiales bacterium | reverse complement strand
GGGAGCATGACGCATCCCGCGGGGGCGCGTGTAAAGCACGGGTTAACATGCCTGTTCACCTGGCCCGGTCTGGGTACGGCATCGCTCTGCTCACTATCTGCACCGACGACGGCCCGGTCCGCTCCAACCGATCACTGGCGCGCTGTACGATGAGGCGATGATGGACATGGTCAACGTCGAAGTCGAGACCCGACGCCGCTGGATCCTGGCGATCGACACCTCCAGCGAGCAGATCGGCGTCGCGCTGGCGGACGGAATCGCGACCGCCGAGTCGAGCTGGCCCGCCGGCCGGCAGCAGACGACGGTCCTGCTCGATGCGGTCGACGATCTCCTGCGCCGGATGGCGATCGGACTCGCCGACCTGGCCGCCATCGCCGTCGCGGTCGGGCCGGGGACGTTCAACGGCCTCCGGGCCGGACTCGGCACGGCCAAGGGGCTGGCCCTCGGCTCCGGTCTGCCGCTGGTGGGCGTCGGGACGCTGGAGGCCACGGTGCTGCCGGTGCTGATCCCCGGTCGGCTCGCGGTCGGGGTCGTCTCGGCCGGGCGGGGACGGGTGGTCTCGGCCGTCTTCCGGTCGGCGGAGGCGCACCCGGTCGGCAACTCCGGACAGCCGATCATGGTCGGGGAACCGCACAATGGCTCGATCGACGACCTCGGCCGTCGCCTCGCGGGGCTGACCGGGCCGGTCACGCTGGTCGGGGAGATCGACGACGCGCAGATCGCCGCGATGGCGCCCACGCTGGGGGCGACCGACCTCTGGGTGCCGGCCGCGGCGGTTCGGTCCCGCCGGCCGGGCGGTGTCGCGGCGGTCGGCCGGGCCCGCTGGCTGGCCGGGGAGGTGGACGACCCGGAGACGCTCGACGCCACCTACCTCCACAGCGCCGCTCGCCCGGCCTCGGCGCCGACCTGACGGATCGATCCCCGGCGGTGGTCAGGCGAAGACCTGTCATGTGGGTCGGTCAGCGTCGATACTATCCCGGACGATGAGCGGTCAGCGTCCGGGCGCCGTCGGACGCTCGCGAGTTCCTGGACCGGGCGACCACGATGTCCAATCATCCAACCGGGTTGGCAAAGGCAGAACGATCCGTGTATCGAATCGAACCGATGGTCGAAGGCGATGTCACGGAGGTCAGCCGGGTCGAGCGCCGGTGCTTCACCAACCCCTGGCCCTCGGCGGCCTACCGCCGGGAACTGGCCGACCGCCAGCATAACGTCTACCTCGTCCTGCGCGACTACCGGGCCGACGCCGCGGCCGACGGGGCGTCGCCGGAGTCGGGCCGGCGGGTGCCGGGCCTCGGCCCGCTCCGGCAGCTGGTCCGGCATTTCGACGGGGACGGCCGCATCATCGGGTTCGCCGGGATGTGGCACATGTTCGAGGAGGCCCACGTCACCACGATCGGCGTCGATCCCGGCCATCGCGGGCACGGGCTGGGCGAACTCCTGCTCGTCTCGCTGATCGACCAGGCGGTGCACCGGAAGGCGTCCTGGATGACGCTGGAGGTCCGGGTCTCGAACGAGCCGGCCCAGGCGCTCTACCGGAAGTACGGGTTCACCGTCCAGGGAACGCGCAAGCGGTACTACAGCGACAACAACGAGGACGCTTACATCATGTGGTCGCCGCAACTGACCGAGCCGGCGACGCTCGACCTGATCGCCCGTAACCGCGCTGCGATCCTCGCTCGGCATCCCCAGCCGGGCTTCGCCAGCGCTCCGGATCTCTCGGATGACGGCTCGGATCGTCAGCCGGCTGATGTGGCTGACCTGGCATCGACTGAAGTCAGCGCCCGGGACTGAGAGTGCGTCTCGTTGTCGACGGAGATGCCAGTGACCGGGCGCTGAAGCTGCCCGGCGACTCGAAAAACGGTCTGTGCGTTCCGAGCTTCCGGTCGATGTTTCTGATGAGGAGACGTGCTCTCTTCAGGGGCCGTTTCTCTCCCCACGACGAGAGATCAGGGGCCAGGACGCGGAGGTTCTTGAGTTGCCGGGCGGCTTTAGCGCCCGGTCTCAGGCGGCGGAGTGCTGGACATCTGCGGGCGAAGAGACGCGCCCGTGGTGTGGCAGGTGGAGGAGCATCCATGAGGATTCTGGCGATCGAGACGTCCTGTGACGAGACCGCCGCCGCGGTCGTCGAGGATGGCCGCTGGGTCCGGTCCAGCGTCGTCGCCTCCCAGATCAAGCTGCACCAGGCCTACGGTGGGGTGGTGCCGGAGCTAGCCGCTCGGGGTCATGTCACGGCGATCATGCCGGTCGTCCGGGCGGCGCTGGCCGAGGCCGGTGTGACGGCCCGCGAGATCGACGCCTTCGCCGTCACGACCGGTCCGGGGCTGGCCGGTGCGCTGCTGGTCGGGGTCAACGCCGCCAAGGGGCTGGCTTATGCCGCCGACCGTCCGCTGATCGGCGTCAACCACCTGGAGGGGCACATCGCCGCCAACTGGCTGGTCCCCGACATCGTGCCGCCTGGTCCTGACGACGATGACATTCCACCCTTCGAGCCGCCCGCCCTGCCGGCGCTCTGCCTGCTCGTCTCGGGCGGCCACTCGGAGATCATCCTGATCGAGGCGCCCGGCCGCTACCGCCACCTCGGCCGGACGCGCGACGACGCGGCGGGGGAGGCCTTCGACAAGGGCGCCCGGCTGCTCGGGCTGGGTTACCCCGGCGGCCCGGTGATCCAGGCCGCCGCCGCCGGAGGCGACCCGACGCGGTTCGACCTGCCCCGGGCCTGGCTGCCGGACAGCGACGACTTCAGCTTCTCCGGGCTGAAGACGGCGCTGCTGCGGCTGATCGAGCCGTACCGGTTGCCGGCCGAACCGGCCCCGCCCGACGACGCGCCCTTCCCCGTCCACCGGCCCCGCAAGCTGCGGGACGACCTGCCCGTCGCCGACCTGGCGGCCGGGTACCAGGCGGCGGTCGTCGACGTACTGGCGGGCAAGGCGGTCGCGGCGGCCCGGACGCACGGGGCCCGGTCGCTGGTCCTGGCTGGCGGCGTCGCGGCCAACGCCGCCCTGCGGCGGCGGATCGCCGGTGAGGTCGCGGCGAGCTGGCCCGATGGCGGGGCGCCCGAGGTCCGCTACCCCGCCCTCTGGCTCTGCACCGACAACGCGGCCATGATCGCCGCCGCGGCCTTCTGGCGGCTGGGCGAGGCGAGCCGGCACTGGTCGGGCGATGTCCGGCCGCGCTGGCCGCTGGCCGAGCTCACGCCCGTCCCGAGCCTGATCGGGCAGGATTGACGCGATCCGGGTCAGGTCGGATGATCGGTCCGGACGACGGGACGGCCCCTGACCACCGCACACACCGCACACACCGCGAGGACGATCCATGACCGACACAACCCTTCCCGACGGCGCCCGGGCGATCGCGATCCGGGCCGCGCTCGACGCGGGGGCGATCCTCCGGGGTCGGCTGAGCCAGACGCGGGAGGTGGACTACAAAGGCGTGATCGACCTCGTTACCGACGCCGACCGGGCCTCGGAGGACCTCATCTCCGGCCGGATCAAGAGCGCCTTCCCGGATCACGGCTTCCTCGGCGAGGAGGGGACTCGCTGGGCGGACGGCGCCGAGTTCGGCTGGGTGGTCGATCCGCTCGATGGCACGACGAACTACGCCCACGCCTACCCGCATTTCGCCGTCTCGATCGCGCTGGAGCGGCACGGTCAGGCCGTCCTCGGCGTCGTCTACGACCCGATGCGGGACGAGCTGTTCGTCGCCGAGCGCGGGCTGGGCGCGACCCTGAACGGCGCTCCGATCCGGGTCTCGACCGAAGACGACCTGCTCCGGAGCCTTCTGGCGACTGGTTTCCCCTACAACCCCGAGCAGCGCGGCGAGGCGCTCGCCGTCTGGGACGCGCTGATGGACGCCTGCCAGGGCGTGCGGCGGGACGGAGCGGCGGCGCTCAACCTGGCGTGGGTGGCCTGCGGGCGGCTGGACGGATTCTACGAGCGCAACCTGAAGCCGTGGGACATGGCCGCCGGCGCGCTCATCGTCGAGGAGGCCGGCGGCACGTTCACCGACCTCGACGGCAAGGCCACGCCGTACAGCGGCAGCATCGTCTGTACCAATGGCCCCTTGCACGA
>CAXTHM010000059.1:0-8018 GCA_964244115.1 uncultured Thermomicrobiales bacterium | reverse complement strand
CGGCGGGCTGGTCTCGGATTACGCCGGCGGAGCGTTCGATCTGTATGGGATCGAAGTCGTGGCGGCTGGCAGCGGTCTGCACGGCCCTCTTCGGGGTGTCGTGCAGGCTACGGTGGAGCGAGCGCGGACGATCGGGAGCTGACCGTACCGGGCCAGACAAACGGTGTGCGGTCAGCAGCTTGCTAGGGAAGATGGACGGTACCCAGGTGCCCGGCGACCGGTGCGGCTTCGCCAGATCGAGCCTGACCGGTGGGAAGCTTGGACCGCGGCGCCACCACAACCGGAGCGACAGGAGGGCCGCCCAATCCGTCGTCCGGCGGGAGGATGGGTCGCGTCGCCGTGGGGCTCCTCGTCGCGGCGGGCGTGGCCCTCGGGTGGGCGCTCGTGTCCGCGCGCGGGTCCATGAGTCCGGGCTGGGATCTGCTGCCGTTCATCGGGGCCGTGGCGCTCTCGGCCCGCACGGTCATCGGTCGTCGCCGATCGTCCGGCACGGACTGGGGCTGGACGGCTGGGCTGGCGTTCGCCCTGACGGCCTTCCTCGCGTTCGGGGCGATCGAAGCGGCCCTCGTGACGCTGGTCGGCAGCTTGGCCGCGGCGCTGGCCGACCGGTACGCCGGCACGCCGATGCGCTGGTTCGTGCCTGGTGCACGGGCGGCGCGGACGATCCTCGGCCTGCTGGCCGGCGGCGTGATCGCCGGTTGGTCCGCGACCGATCCTCTGACGCTGCCCGGCGACGAGCATCTGGCTCGCTTCGTCCTATTCCTGGGCGTCTACCTGCTCGTCCAGTTCCTCGTGATCGGCGGCTCCTCCCGGGCCGGGCAACCGCTCGGCTCGTCCCGACCACCGGGTTGGCTGACTCAGCGAGCCCGGCCGCCGGTGGTCCAGGCGCTGGCGTGGGAACTGGTCAGCGTGCTCGTCGCCGCGGCGCTGGCCGTCGTGATCGACACGGTCGGTCTGAGGCTCGACCCCTGGGTGGCCTGCCTGCTGGCGTTCGTGCTGCTCTACGGGATCAACCGCCTGCTCGATCTCAACGCCCAGCTCCGGGACCGCAACGCCGATCTGCAGCGGGCGATGACGGAACTCCGGACGCTGAGCGCCGTTGGGCAGGTCCTGAACGCGACGATCGACGTCGACCGCCTCTGCCTGGAACTCGCCGCCCAGCTCAACCGCTGGAGCCGCGCCGACGCGATCGTCATCGCCCTGATCGATCCCGCCCGCACCCGCGTCCGGATCGCGTACCACGCCTATTCCGGCGTGCGACAGCCCGAGCGGTTCGAGGAGATGCCGGAGGTGATCGTCGGTCCTCCGGCCGGAGCTGGCCCCGACGCGTCCGGCAGGGAGCGCGAACGGATCCCCGGCGACGGGATCATCAGCCAGGTGCTTGCCACCCGGCGATCCGTAGTCGGTGCTGATACGGAACGATTCCCGCTGGTCCGGCCCGACGGGACCGCGCTGCCGGTCGGGCGGTCGGGCGTGCGGCATTTTCACAGTGCCGCCGGGGTGCCGCTCCTGGTCGCCGGCGAGCTGATCGGCGCGATCGCGCTGAAATCCCATCAGCCCGGCCAGTACAGCGACGGGCAGGTCGCGCTGCTCGGCCGGATCGGAGCGCAGGCGGCGATGGCGATCCGCAACGCCGAGATCGTCGCCGGCGAGCGGGCATCGAATCGCGCTAGGCAGGATTTCCTCACCGTCGTCAGTCACGAGCTCCGGACCCCGATCACCTCCATCTCGGGCTACGCCCAACTGCTGGCTCGCCGGCTGAGCCGGGAAGCGACGGAGCGGGCGACCGAGCGGACCGCCGTCGGAGCGGGCGATGTCGCCGGCGACGCCGGGGTCCAGGCGGCGTCGCCACCCCGACGACTCGCCTCACACCTCCAGATGGTCGAGGTCATCTCCAGCCAGAGCCGCCACCTGGCGCGACTGGTCGACGATCTCGTCACGCTGTCGGGCCTCGGGCAGGGGACGATGCGATTCGAGATGGCCGAACTCGACCTCGTGTCGGTTGTCTCGGACGCCGTCGATGCCGCCCGGCTGGCGATGGAGCGGCCCGGCACGTTGCGGTTCGAGGCGCCGGCCCCGCTCATGGTCATGGGCGACCATCGCCGGCTCCGGGAGGTGTTCGACAACTTGATCGGGAACGCCATCATCTATGGCCCGGCGGGTGCGCCGATCGAGGTTTGGCTCCAGGTGCGGGGCTCGACGGCGGACGTCCGGGTGATCGATCACGGCAAGGGCATCCCCATGGACGCCCAGGCGCATATCTTCGAGCCGTTCTTCCGCGGGATCGAGGAGGAGGGCGAGATCAAGCGCGGCCTCGGGCTGGGCCTGAGCATCTCCCGCGAGATCGTCGTCGCCCACGGCGGCACGATCTCGGTCCTGAGTGATGTCGGCGCCGGGGCGACCTTCATCGTTCGGCTCCAGCTCGCCGGAGCGGCCGCCGAAACCCCATCGACGACCGCCTGAGCCAGGTGCGTGCTGCCTACCGTTCGAGGTTCGACGCGGCCAGCTCGTCCTGATTGCCTTGGGGCAGTGGACGGCGACCGGCCGGATCGCTAGACTGCCGATTCTAGGACCCGACGATAGTGCGGAGGACACCGATGAAGATGATCATCGCTATCGTTCAGGACGAGGACACCGACACGCTGACGCAGGCGCTGGTCGGGGCGGGTCACCGGTTCACCAAGGTGAGTACGACCGGATCGTTCCTGCGGACCGGGAATACCAGTCTGCTGATCGGGGTCGAGGATCACGTCGTGCCGGCCGTGATGAGCATCCTCCGCCGGATCTGCCGCCGCCGGACCCAGATCGCCGTGCCCTATTCCCCGGCCCTGGAACCGGGTTTGCTCTACATGCCGGAGAACTTCGAGGTCGAGGTCGGCGGTGCGGTCGTCTTCGTCGCCAACGTCTCCCGGTTCGAGCGCCTGTAGCGGCCGGAGGACGACCCGGTTCGCGTCTGAGGTGGGCGTCGCCTCGCCGTCGATGACGGTCCGGACGGCGCCCGTTCATCGTGCCTTCCCATCCCAGAGGAGCCATCGCCTTGAGCCAGCCCGTGACCCAGCAGTCGGTCCCCGCCGTCGAGCGGGACGAGATCGTCCGGATCGCCCAGCGCCTGATCGCCATCCCCTCGCCGAGCGGTGAGGAGGCGGCCGTGATGGCCTCGGTGACCGCATGGTGCGATGAGCGGGGCCTGGCGTACCAGGTCGTCAGCCGCGACCCGGCCCGGCCGAACGTGATCGTCTCGATCGGCGACCCGACGACCGGGCCGACCCTGGTCATGAACGGCCACCTCGACACGGTTCCGGTCTCCGACCCGGACGCCTGGACCAACGGGCCGTTCGACCCGGTCGTCGGTGAGGACGGCCGGCGGCTGTTCGGTCGTGGCGCCAGTGACATGAAGAGCAGTGTCGGCGTGATGCTGTACGTCATGTCGCTGTTCCGCGATGTCCCGCTCCGGGGCTGCCTGCAGGCCCACGTCGTCAGCGACGAGGAGACCAGCGCCCAGGACGGCTCGATCTTCGTCCTCGAGGAGATCGCCGCCGGACGGCTGCCCCGGCCGGACTACTGCCTGATCGGTGAGAAGAGCGACCTCAAGGTCCGCAACGCCGAGCGCGGCATCCTCGGCATCGAGATCACCTTCATCGGTCGGGCCAGCCACACCGCCGCCGCCCGGACCAACGGCATCAACGCGATCGCGAAGGCGTCGAAGGCCGTCCTCGCGCTGGAGCGTGAGATCGACAAGTTCCACCCGGCGATCGGCAAGCCGGTGATCAGCATCAACACGATCACGGGCGGCGTCGCTCACAACGTCGTGCCGGGCGAGTGCACGATCACCGTGGATCGCCGCCTGATCCCCGGTGAGGACAAGGAATCGGCCGTGGCGGAGATCGTCGCGACGCTGGACACCATCGCCGCCGAGGACCCGGACTTCCGCTACCGGATGACCGTCGATCCGCATGGCGACTGGATCGCCGCCAACATCACGGATGAGCACTCGCCGCTCGTGCAGGCGCTCAAGGCCGCCGCGACGACGGTGACTGGGACCGAGCCGCCGTACTTCGTCGCCAACGCCGGCGCGACCGACGGCCGCTTCTACCGGCAGGCCGGGATCGACACGGTCGGGTATGGTCCTGGCGGGGAGCGGGCCCACGGCGCCAACGAGTGCGTCTACATCGACGACCTCGTCACGCAGGCCAAGGTGTACGTCGAGACCGCCTCCAGGCTGCTGGGGTAGGTCAACCCTTGTGGTCGGCCACGCGTCGCAGCGAATTCCTCCGTAACGGGTGATGCATATTGTTTTTTGCCGCGTACGTTCGGCGTCGGTCGGCAACCGTGTCGCGGTCGCTGGCGAGTCGGATCTGACCCAAAGCCCGGTGGGCCGGGCGATTCGGCGAATGGCCACAATCAATATGCATCAGCCGTTCCGTAGGGGCGACGCTTGCAAGCCCGTCCGCCGCAGCGGCCATCGCCCCGCAGGGCGATAACCGTTCGCGACTCGCGTGGTCTTGTTGAACGTCCGCGTCGGCTGCAGGGGCGCCCGACGGCGCGGTCACGGCGTCACGGCAGCCACACTCCGTCCACAGACGAGACGAACGCCCGGAAAGCACGTCGCTTTCCGGGCGTTCGTCTCGTCTGCAAATCCGGGCTGACGAAGGCAGTCGACGCGTCGCGGGACTACTTCGAGGCGTCGGTGATCGACTGCAACTCGTCGGTGCCGAGGTTCAGGCTGGCGCTGGCAAGGAGGGCGGGGACCTGCTCGACCTTGCTGGCGCTGGCGATCGGGGCGACCACGGTCGGCTGGGCGGCCAGCCAGGCGAGGGCGACCGAGCCGACTTCCGCCTCGTGGTTGGCGGCGACGCTGTCCAGCGCCGCGAGGACGCGTCGGCCACGGGCGTCGAGGTACTTCGACGCCCCGCCGGCGCGGGGGCTGTCGCCCGGCTCGGCGCCGTCGCGGTACTTGCCGGTCAGGAAGCCGCTGGCCAGCGAGGAGTACGGGATCGTGCTCAGGCCGGAGGTCTCGACGACCTGCGCCAGGGCGCCCTCGTACTGGCCTCGCTCGACCAGGTTGTAGAGCGGCTGCAGCGCGACCGGCCGGTGAGCGCCGGTCCGCTCGGCGATCGCCAGCGCCTCGGTCAGCCGGTCGGCGCTGAAGTTGGAGAGCGCGACGTAACGGGTCTTGCCCTCGTCGACGAGTTCGGAGAGCGCTCCGATCGTCTCTTCGAGCGGCGTGTCCGCGTCGTCGCGGTGGAGGTAGTAGAGGTCGATGTAGTCCGTCTTCAGGCGGTCGAGCGAGCCGGCGATGGCCTTGCGGAGCGACTCGCGGGAACCGCCGGTGAGCCCTTCGAGCGAGCCGCCCTTGGTCGCGAGGATCACGTCGCGCCGGTTGCCGCGGTCCGCCATCCACTCGCCGATAATCTTCTCGGAGTCGCCGCCGGAGTTGCCCGGCACCCAGGCGGAATAGACGTCGGCCGAGTCGATGAAGTTGCCGCCGCCGGCCGTGAAGGCGTCCAGGACGGCGAACGACGCCTCGCGGTCAGCGGTCCAGCCGAAGACGTTGCCCCCGAGGGCGAGGGGGAAGATGTCGAGTTCAGATGTTCCAATGCGAACCATGCGGGTCTCCTGACGATCCGGCGAAACGGCGTTCATGGTCCTTCGGGACGCATGGGCGGTGCCGCCCTGATCGCCTGGTTCCCGCCGCTCAGGCGCGCAGCCAGCGGTCGTACCAGGCCAGGACGCGGCGGAGGAGATCGAGCTGGTGACCGCGCTCGGCGATGACGTGGCCCTCACGGGGGTAGAGGACGAACTCGACCGGGATGCCGAGCGTCACCAGGGCGCGATGGAACTCGGCCCCCTGCTCGGGCTTGACCCGGAGATCGTCCTCGCCGTGCAGGATCAGCGTCGGGGTCCGAACGGCGGCGACCTGTGAGATCGGCGACGGGCGGAGATACGCGTCCTGCCCGGACGCCGAGTAGGGGTGGCCGGGAAAGATGCCGAGGTTCATCCCCGGCAGGTCGTTCTGGCCGTGGTCGGACGCCAGGTTGGTCACCCCGGCGCCCATGACGGCTGCCCGGAACAGCGTCGTCCGGGTGATCGTCCGGGCCGCGAGGTAGCCGCCCCAGCTCCACCCGCCGATCCCGAGCCGGTCCGGGTCGGCGATCCCGGCCGCGACCATCGCCCGCGCCCCGGAGACGATGTCGTGCATCTCCCCGCCGCCGACGTCGTCCTGGAGTAGCCGCTGGAACTCGGCACCGTAGCTCGTGCTGCCGCGCGGGTTCGGCAGCAGGACGGCGTACCCGTGGCTGGCGAGGAACTGGGCCCAGTCGTGCCAGGTCAGGTGCAGGCCGCTGTCCCATACGCCTGACGGCCCACCGTGGACCTGGACGACCAACGGGAGCCTCCCGGACGTCTCGCTCGCGCTCGGCACCGTCAGGATCCCCTCGATCCGGACACCGTCGGTACTGGTCCATGCGACGGTCCGCGTGGGGTTGAGCCGGTCGGCCATCCTGTCGCCGAAGCTGGTCACCTCTCTCGCCGGGCCGGAGCCGTCGGTCGGTGCGATGCCCATCTGCTCGAACGTGCTGCCCGATGACCACTCAAGCGCCGCCACCCGGCCGTCCGCACTGAGCGATGGGGCGGAGCCAGCGCTCGTTCCCGGTCCGGTCCCGATCTCACGGACCTCACCGGTCAGCACGTCGATCGTGACGGCCCGGCTCCGGCCGCGCTCGACCAGGCGGGCCGCGACCTGGCCGGCCGTCGGACTGTGCCGGAGTTCTTCGATCGATCCGACCGATGCGATCGCTCGCCTAAGGGTCGGCCCGCCGGTGACGGGGACGAGCCAGATGCCATCGGTGGGGTCTTCGCGACCGCTGTTCCCGCGGACGGCGATCGATGTGGACCCGCTGATCACGACTGGCGTCGGATCGCATGGCATGATCGCGACGGAGGCGAGATGCGTCGCCAATCCGCCGGATGCCGGGAGGAGCATGAGATCGGCCGGGCCGAAGAAGGCGTCGAGCTCGGGCGAGTCGGCGATGACGACGGCGAGCGACTCTCCGTCTGGCAGCCAGCAGAATGACCAGACGCTTCGCTGACCGTAGGTCAGCTGCCGGGTCGCTCCGGAGAGGGCATCGACCAGCCAGAGGCGCCGCACCGGCAGGTCGACGCCGACGACGACCGCGTCGTCCGTTCCTGGCCCCCGTGCCCGCTCCGGCCCCGGGTCGGTTCGCAGCACCGCGACCGAGTTCCCGTCCGGGGACCAGGCCGGGCCGGAGAGTTCTCCCGACAGCTCCGACAGATGCTGCGCCTCGCCGCCGTCCGCCGGGATCACGTAGAGCCGACCGGTCCCCCGGGTCTCGCGGTCCGAGTGGAAGACGATCCGCTGGCCGTCCGGCGACCATTCCGGCTCGTCGTCCTGCCCGGCACCGGCGGTGAAGGGGCGAGCGGGTCGATCGTCGCTGCCGAGCCAGAGGTGCTGAGTCCGGTGCTCCCCTCGCTGACTGGCGCTTCGGACGGTGAAGAGGACCTGTCTGCCGTCCGGGCTGACGCGCGGCCGGCCGGGCAGGAGCCGGTCGACGATCTCCTCGGGCTGGAACGCGGGGCTGCCCGGGTCTGGCACGCCGGTCAACCGATCTCCGGTCCCGGCCTCCTCCGACAGGCTCGGGTCATCGCGCGCCGTGGACTTATGCTGGTCGATCCCGCATCCCATCCGCTCTCAAGCCCCCATATCCTGCGGGCGATCAGCATCCCGCGTCCCAGTCCGCATCGGTGTCCTCCGCCACTTTACAGGCAAAGGCGATGCGGATCTTCGCAGGAATTGCGGTTGTAGTGCAGGGAGCACGCAAGGAGCCCCCAGGCCGGGACCTGGGGGTGGCTGCGATGACCGATCGGCACGTCCGGGCTGGCCGGACGACGTCGCCAGCCCGCCCGTCTCATCAGGCGCTCGGCGCCGGATCGATCGTGATGGTGTCACCGGTGCGGATCGTGCCGCCATTTTGTGCGGTGTGCTCGCGACCCTTCATGGA
>CAXTHM010000058.1:0-23980 GCA_964244115.1 uncultured Thermomicrobiales bacterium | reverse complement strand
GGGAAGAGCGTCCCGAGGAGGATCGTCGCCGGGATGGCCGCGCCGGTCAGGAGCAGCCACCAGTCGTCGGGCCGGCGCCGGATGAGGTGATGCATCCCGGCGAACGCCAGGGCCGAGAAGCCGCTGCCCAGCGTGAACCCGAGTAGGCGCTGCCGCAGCCAGTCGATGTCCGGTTGCTGGCTGAGGCCGAACGTCCGCTCGATCCGGTGGCCGCCGAAGTAGGCCGAGGGTAAGTCGAGCAGGAAGGTCGCGGTCGACACCGTCAGGCCATAGGCCGGGGCCACGAGCGCCTCATGCGGCAGCCGTGTGCGGAGCGATCGTTCGAGGGCATCCGCGGCGCCGGAGCCGAGGAAAAGCGCCGTCCGGGCCAGCCCGACGGCCGAGTTCACTCGGCCGATCGTGCGCCGGACGCGGTGGTAGCGCCGGGCGCGCTCGCGTTCCCGGTCGTTCGTCCAGAGAAGCGCCTCGACTTCAGCCGGATCGACGCCGTTGCCCTGATCTGACGCTGCCTCGTTCGCGAACGGTTCCGCCATCCGAATCCCCCTCGCCTCGACACCCGATCGATGGCGAGAAATCCCCTCGCCCGTGGTGAAACTCACCCAGCCTGAGCGCTACTGAACCGGATGAAACGGCCCTCGTCGTCCCGCTCGACGAGACGGTGGCCGGTCACCGCCGCGACCTGGAGCGGACCGTAGATATGCGGGAAGACGGAATCCGGGTCCTCGAACCGGACCTCTGACGTCACCAGGGCCGGGTCGAGCGACAGGGCGAGGAACGGGCGGGGATCGCCGGTGTAGAACATGTTCGCTACCGCCAGCATCCGGCCGTCGCCGATCGTGCAGTGGATGAACCCGTCGGCGTCGTAGGCCTCCGGCAGGTAGGTCTCATTACCCCGCTGCTGCTCCCATACCGGGGTCGGGACGAGGTGAATCCAGGTGATGCCTTGATCGGTCATGTGCTCCTCCGTTCGGTCTCGTGTCTTGCTGGTTAGAGGCCGCTCATCCGGACGACGTCGAGGCCGCGCCGCTCCAGCTCGGCGACGTAGCGGTTGATCCCGATCATGTCGCTGGAGATGTGCCCGCTGACGACGACGCTCTTGCCGGCCCGGTCGAGCGCCCGGAGCTGCTCGGCGTCCGGTGGCGCGATGTGGATGTAGACCACCGTGCCGATCCCCGCGTCCCACATCGCCTTCGCCGCCGCGAAGCCGCCGTTGGTGCCGGCCCCGTGGAAGACGAAGACCGGTCCGGCCGGGGCCGAGGTATCGCCGACCGCGACCTCGATGTCCGTCCGGGCGTCCCGGAGTTCGGGGATCGTCGCCAGCCCAGCGACGACGTCACGCACGAGCGGTTCCCGGTTCGGCCGCACGGTCGCGAGGTGATCCTCGACCGCGGCCGCCATGATGCGGCGGCCGTACTCGTCCAGCGGCAGGTGGACGTTCAGGAACGGCATGCCGAGCAGCCGGGCGATCGACGGGACATGGTCGAAGTTGCGGGTCTGGGCGGTCAGTTCGGCGGCGCGGATCTTCGGTCGGATCGCCGCCTCGGCGATGTCGGCCGGGACGCCGGCGTCGATCAGGAAGTCGATCTGGGTGGTCAGCACCCACGGGTAGTGGAGGTGGGCGTTCCCGCCGGCCGGGTGGTGGGAGATGACGCCGTCCAGCCCGAGGTGCCGGGCGAGGAGGAGCTCGGCCCCGGCGATGTCGATCCCCATCATGACGCGCCGGAGGCCGCTGCCCTCGACGTAGATGTCGCTGTCGCCCGGCAACTCAGGCATCCCGACGAGATCGAGGGCGACGCGGGCGAGGTCGGTGGTACTGAGTCCGGTCAACGGGTTGCTCCTGTCCGCCTGGGGCGGCTTACTCGACAGCGATCGCGGCTGCCCCATATAGTCAGATCCATGCAGACCTGTCCACTGTCACGATGCACGCCATGACGACCGAACGCGATGAACATGCTCCGGCCGAACGGCTGGCGGCGGGTGGTGGCTGCGCCGCCAAGATGGGTCCGGGGCCGCTCGCGGCCTTGCTGTCCCTGAGCGGCCTGATCGAGCCGCACGGGTCGGATGTGCCAGCGATCGTCGCGGCCGACGATGTGCTGGTCGGTCTCCGGACCGGCGATGACGCGGCGGTCATCCGCCTGGCCGACGACCTCGCCATCGTCCAGACGGTCGATTTCTTCACGCCGGTGGTCAGCGACCCGGAGACCTTCGGCGCCATCGCCGCCGCCAACGCCATGAGCGATGTCTTCGCCATGGGCGGCGAGGTGATGACGGCGCTGAGCGTCCTCTCCGTCCCGGAAGGGTTGGATGCCGCGGTGTCGGCCGCGATCCTCCGGGGAGCGGCGGCGAAGGTCCGGGAGGCTGGTGGCCAGATCGTCGGGGGCCACACGATCTACCACCCGCAGGTCACGTTCGGGCTGGCCGTCACCGGCCGGGTCCATCCGGATCGCTTCTGGGCCCGCTCGACGGCCATGCCTGGCGACATCGTGTTCCTGACGAAGCCCCTGGGGACAGCCCTCGTCATGACGGCCGACCGGGCCGGGGATGCCACGTCGGACGATGTCGAGGCGGCGGTCGCGTCGATGCTGCGCCTCAATCAGCGGACCAGCCGGATCGCGACCGGATTCGCCCCCAGCGCGGTGACCGATGTGACCGGTTTCGGTCTGCTCGGGCACCTCGCGGAGATGGTCGGGCGCAGCGGTGTCGGCGCCACCATCTGCGCCACGGCCGTGCCGCTCCTGGCCGGCGCCCTCGCCGCTGCCCGGTCAGGCCACCTCTGCGGTGGGCTGGGCCGGAACCGTGACTACTGGCTGGGGCCGGTCGGTCGCGAACGGGTCGGGATCGAGTTGGATAGCGCGGTCGAGGAGGGGATACGAGCCGCGCTCTGGGACCCGCAGACGTCCGGCGGGCTGCTGCTGGCGGTGCCGCCGGGTTCGGCTGTCGAGATGGCGGAGGCGTTTGGACAGGCGAGGGAACCGCTCTGGGGTATCGGGCGGGTGACGGCCGAGCCGGGAATCAGGGTGACGGCATGATCGATGAACCGCTCGACCCGGTCGATCCGGACGATATCCCCGAGATCGTCAAGCACGACTACGGTCTGCCCCGGACGCGGGCCGGTTGGCGGGCGTTGCTCGAGGAACTCGATGTTCGCCCGAGCAAGGGGCTGGGCCAGAACTTCCTCTTCGAGCGCGGCGTGGTCGACCGGATCGTCCGGCTGGCCGGTGTCTCACGCGACGACCACATCCTCGAGATCGGTCCCGGCCTCGGCATCCTGACGGAGTCGCTGATGGGGTACGCCGGCGAGGTCACCGTGGTCGAGTACGACCGTCGGCTGGCGGGGCATCTCCGGGCCACCTTCGGTCCCCACGAGGGCTTCCGGCTGATCGAGGTCGATGCCCTCAACATCTCGACCGCCGAGCTGTTCCCGGACGGCGAGCCGTTCAGCGTCGTCGCCAATCTGCCCTACAACATCGCGTCGGGCGTGATCCGTCACCTGCTCGACCAGCCGCACCGGCCCCGGCGTCTCGTCCTCATGGTCCAGCGGGAGGTGGCGGAGCGGATCGTGGCGTCGCCGGGCGACCTGAGCGTCCTCGGCGTCGCGACCCAGTTCTACGCCGATGCCCGGATCCTGTTCGACGTCGCACCGACCGTCTTCGTCCCGCCGCCGACCGTGACGTCGTCGGTCCTGCGTCTGGACGTGAAGCCCGAACTGCCCCTGCCGGAGGACCAGATCGACGCGTTCATGCGGATCGTCCGGGCCGGGTTCGGCCAGAAGCGCAAGCAGGTCGCGAATTCGATCGCCGCCCGGTTCGGGCTCCCGAAGGCCGAGGTCGAGGGCTGGCTGCGCCGGGCCGGGATCGACCCGGACCGCCGCGCCCAGACGCTGACGATCGACGAGTGGGTCGCGGTCCGGCGGGCCGCACCCTCGCTGCCGAAGCAGGACACGTCCCAGACCAGCCGCCGTGACCGCTCCCGGGCCGTCCCGGTGGAGGACTGATGCCTCCGGACACTCTAGTGGTTACCGCGACGGTCCCGGCCAAGCTCAACCTCGGGCTGGCGATCGTCGGCCGGCGTGATGATGGGTTCCACGAACTCGTCACGATCATGCAGACGATCACCCTCTGCGACCGGCTCACGCTCACCGGGCGACGCGACGAGGGGGCAATCGCCCTGGTGGCGTTGTCAGGCGTGACGTCGGCGAACGGCGTCGCCATCGACGATCCGGGCCTGAACGCCGAGGAGAACCTGGCGGTGCGGGCCGTCGAGTCGACGCTGCGCTCACTGGGAGTGGGCGGCGACTATCGGGTCGCACTGGACAAGGGCATCCCGGCGGCGAGCGGGATGGGCGGGGCGAGCGCCGATGCCGCCGCCGGGATGGTCCTGGCTGAGCGCATGGCGGTGGAAGCACCCTTGTGGCGAAGCCGACCTCTCCCCCAGCCCCTCTCCGGCTCACCCGCGCGCTCACCCGCTGAAGCGGCTTCGGCTCCGCTGGTGCCCGGAGAGGAGAGCAGCGCCGCTCTGCGAGAGCAGGTGGATGATCTGGCCAACACGCTGGACGGCCGGTCACTCGGCCGGGAAGAACGACTCCGGTTGGCTGCGGATCTCGGCAGTGATGTGCCGTTCTTCCTGACCGGTGGGACCGCTCTCGTCACCGGCCGTGGCGAGCGGATCGCGGTGCTTCCCGCCGTCAGTCCGACCAGCTTCGTCGTCGTGTTCCCGCGCCTCGCGACACCGATCCCGCGCAAGACGGCCCGGCTGTTCGCCTCGCTGACACCGAAGGATTTCGACGACGGCGAGGATGTCCGAACGCAGGCGGGGTGGATCGCGGCTGGCCTGCCGCTCGACCCCTACCGGCTGGGGAATGGGTTCGCACGAGCGCTCATCGGACTGGCACCGGAACTGATCGACCTGCGAGAGCGGATTGCCACGATCACCGGACGACCCGTGGCGCTGACCGGCGCCGGGCCGACCCACTACGTCGTGGAGCCGGACCCGGAGCGGGCGGAGCGGAGCGTGGTGCGGCTCCGGGAGGTGATCGGAGAGCGAGTCCAAGTGTTCCGTTGCGAGCCGTGGTCGGGTCCAGCCCGGATTATTGGTGGCGATCGGGGTCCGTCGTCGTAGCGGCGAAGTTTACAAGCCAACGTTCAGGCGAGATGGCTCGCAAGCTTCACCGCCACGACGGTTATTTGACGCCCGAGACGACGGTCCCCTGGATGTAGGATCGCTGGGTGTAGAAGAAGAGCAGCAGCACCGGGATCAGGCTCAGGACCGTCTGGGCCATGATGCCCTGGTAGTCCGTCGTGAAGCGCGAGTTGAGCAGGGCCAGGCCACGGGCCAGGGTGAATGCGTCGGTCTGGTTGAGGTAGATCAGCGGACCCAGGTAGTCGTTCCAGTTCCAGGTGAAGGCGTAGATCGCGACGACGCCGAGGGCTGGGCCGGCCTGGGGCAGGACGATCCGCCAGAAGATCTGGAACCAGCCCGCGCCGTCGATCCGGGCGGCGTCGTCGTAGTCGAGCGGGATCGTCATCATGTACTGCCGGACGAGGAAGATCGCGAACGCGCCGGCGTAGTTCCCGGCGAAGAAGGCCGGCAGCGTCAGCGGGACCGGCGTGTTGAAGAACGAGATCTGGGTCCCGAACAGGTCGGTCAGGAACGTCCCGAGGCGGGTCCAGCCGACGTAGATCGGGATGATCGTGACCTGCTCGGGCAGCATCATCGTCGCAAGCACGACGACGAACAGAACGTTCCGCCCGGGGAAGCGCATCCGGGCGAAGGCGAACCCGGCCAGCGTCGCCGAGAACAGCAGCCCGATGATGTTCAGCACCGTGATCACGATCGTATTGACGTAGAAGCGACCGAACGGCAGGTTCTGAAACGGCTCGCGATAGCCGTCGAACGAGACCGGGTTGGGCAGGATCGTCGGGGGCGAGTCGAAGAGCTGCCCGTCCGTCTTGAACGAGGTGACCAGCATCCAGAGCAGTGGGGCGGCGAAGATCAGCGCCCCGAAGACTACGACGGCGTGGAGCAGCACCTTGCCCGCCCGGGCCTTGAGGACCGGGTCGAAGCGGAAATCCGGCGTGACGGCCTCGACGTTCCGGTAGGGACGTTGCGCACTTGTCCCGGAGACGATCGACACCCGTGAGACCGGGTTGATCGGTGTGGGCTGGGAGCTCATTTCCGCAGCGCTCCTTCGTAGTGGACCCAGGTATTGGAGCTGCGCACCAGGATCAGGGTGAAGAACATGATGATAGCGAAGAGCGCCCAGGCGACCGCGGAGGCGTAGCCGAAGTTGAAGGTCCGGAAGGCCTCCCGGTAGAGATAGTAGACCATCGTCAGGGTGGCGTTATTGGGGCCGCCCTCGGTCACGACGGCGACGGTCGTGAAGACCTGGAAGGCCGAGATCACGTTGATCACCACGTTGAAGAAGACCGTTGGCGTCAGGAGCGGCAGCGTCACCGAGAAGAACGCCTTGACCGGTCCGGCTCCGTCGACGCGGGCGGCCTCCTTGACGTCGGACGGGATGCTCTGCAGGCCGGCCAGGTAGAGCAGCATGTTGCTGCCGGTGCCCCAGAGCGCGATCAGGATCAGGCCGGGCAGCGCCCAGTCCGACGATGAGAACCAGCGCAGCGAGCCGATCCCGAACACGGCGAGGAACTGGTTCATCAACCCGTCGCTGCTCGGGTTCAGGACCCAGTTCCAGACGACCGCGACCGCGACGCCGGAGACGACGGCCGGCAGGTAGTAGACCGTCCGCCAGATCCCGCTGAGGGCGAGCTTCTGGTTGAGGAGCAGGGCGATCCCGAGCGCAAGCACCGTCCCGACCGGGACGACGACGGCCGTGTAGATCCCCGTGACGCGGAGCGCCTTCCAGAAGGTCGGGTTGTCGAGCAGCTCGCGATAGTTGCCCAGCCCGACGTACTCGCTGCGGTTGAGCAGGTTGGTGTCGAAGAACGACAGGCGCAGCGAGTAGATCATCGCGCCGATCGTGAAGACGAGGAAACCGATGATCCACGGCGACAGGAACAGGTAGGCCAGCATGGCTTCCTTCCGTCTGCTCGTGAGCCAGGGCAACTTCGGCCGGACGATGGACGACTCGTCGAAGGCCGGTCGTCGGACCGGACTGGCGGACCCGGATGCCGGTACTGAGGCCATCTCGATGCTCCTGAGGGAAACGACGAGGGTCCCACGGCGGACGACCGATGGGACCCTCGGGACGGTGGGCCGGGTGTTAGCCCTGCTGCTCGGCGGTCGTGTCCTCGGCGACGCCGACCAGGTAGCTGGGCTCCTCGTCGCCGGTCAGCAGGACGGCCTGGATGCCGGCGTCGATCGTGAGCTGGGCCTGGGCGTCCTTGGCGAACAGGGCCCGGTTGCGCGGGTAGCCCTGATCCATGGCCGTCCGGGCCATCTCGAGGTTGGCATCGGCCAGCTCGGGGTACTTGTCGGTGCAGATCTGGGCCCAGGAGTCGAGCAGCGAGTACCGGCAGGGGAGGTAGCCGGTGATCTTCGTGCTCTCGAGCTGGAACTGGGGGCCGGAGAGGAACTTGACGAGTTCCCAGGCGGCTTCCTGGTTGGGCGAACCGGCCCAGATCGAGAAGCCATCGGCCGTCCCGAGGACATGGCGTCCGGCCGGACCCGGCGGGACCGGAGCGAAGCCCCACTGGAAGGCGCTGCCGGTCGCCCGGACCTGCTCTGCGATCGCGAACGGATAGAACCCGTCCTCGACCATCGCCAGCCGACCCTGCCCGAAGGCGATCGTCGTATTGGCGACACCGCCGCTGCCGCCCGTGAAGAGCAGGCCGAACTCGGCGTTGGCGCCGTCGACGAACGTGAGGTCGTAGATCCACTGGGACGCGGCCAGGGCCGGCTCCTCACCGAAGGCCGCGACCGTGTTGTCGGCCGGGTCGACGAGGTTGCCGCCGAACGCGGTCAGCTTGTAGGACCATCGGTCCAGTCCGTAGCCGGGGAAGAACAGCCCCCAGCGCTCGACGCTGTCGCCCTCGCGGACCGTGAGCTGCTTCGCGACCTCGGCGTAGCGGGTGTGGTCCCAGGTGTCGTCCGGCGGGGTGATGCCCATCTGGGCGAAGAGATCCTTGTTGTACCAGATCGCCATCATGTTGACGTACTTGGGCAGCCCGAACCGGATGTCGTTCGGCAGCACGAAGTCCGCCCACTGCCAGTCGAAGAAGTCGGCGATCGCCTCGGGGGTGAAGTCGCGATCGACGAGCGGCTGGACGTCCAGGACCTGCTCGACGTCGGCGTACTTGGCGACGTCGTCCCGCCAGGTGTCGAAGACGTCCGGGGCGTTGCCGCCGATCATCGACGTGACGAGCTGCTCGTCACGGTTCTCCGGCTGCGGCTCGACGGTGACCTTGATGTTCGGGTAGAGCGGCGTGAAGTACTGGTCGATGATCGCCTGGGTCTGGTTGATCTCACTGGCGGCGGAGCTGACGAGCTGATAGCGCAGTTCACCCGAGGCGGCGGTGTTCATCGCCGGTGTCGCGACCGGAGCGGCGGTCGCCCCCGGCGTGGACTGGGCGGAGGTGAAGCCCCGCTGCCGGGCCGCGAGGGCCAGTGCCGCGCTCGCGCCGGCCGCGCCCTTCAGCATCGCGCGCCGGTTGACCCCGTCGCTGCCGGAACCGTCATCTCGGTTGGTCATCGTGTTGCTCCCGTTGATGCCACGGAGACCGTGGCTGAGCCAGAACGTGTCGCCGGCAGGTCCGCCGGAGGATCGCGGAGCCATCGTCCAATACGAGTCGGCTCGGAACGTCGCCGGTCGGGGACCAGGGCATCGTACGCCCTTCCGGATTCCTCGCCCGAACTATCGTCCGGGCCGGGAAGGTTTCGATCGTCCAATGCTCAACGAAGCGTATTATTCGTAGGCGTGGGGATTCGATGCCGGTCCGCATCGGCGCGGTACACCGATCCGCCGTTTGAATCGCTAGCAAGACGGCGACCACCACATGCGAACAGGTGTCCGTATCCCTGGGGACCTTGCCGGAACATGTAGAATGATCGGGCTTCGACGGAAACACGACCGCGCCAACTCCCCGAGCAGCGAGCCCGACGCCGGTGAGAGGCGGGCCACCGGAGCGCGACGGTCATCCTTCCCGAGCGCCGCGTGAACAGGGACCCCTCCCCGGAGGTCGTCTGGTAGCGCCGGCCGGTCTGGTCGCCCGTTAGCGCGACGCACGCTCTGCCCTCCGTCTCTGCCGGAGCGTCAGGGTGGTGCCCGAGTGGGTCTTCACGCGAAGGCCAACCGAGGTGGTACCGCGGGTTCGCCCGTCCTCGACCCATGTCCGAGGACGGGTTTCGTGTTTTTCGAGACGAATCCTCATCCGACCTCCGTGCCGTCCCCGAACCGATGGAGTCCTGCCCCGTGGCGACGTTCCGAGAAGTGACCCAGCGCGTCGATTTCCCGAAGATGGAGCGCGACCTGCTCGCCTGGTGGGAGCGCGACGGCATCGTCGAGCGCTACCTGACCCGCAACGACGGCGCTGAGGAGCGGTTCTCGTTCATCGACGGGCCGATCACCGCCAACAACCCGATGGGCGTCCACCACGCCTGGGGCCGGACCTACAAGGACCTGTTCCAGCGCTACAACGCCATGCTCGGCAAGGACCAGCGCTTCCAGAACGGCTTCGACTGCCAGGGCCTCTGGGTCGAGGTCGAGGTCGAGAAGGAACTCGGGCTCAAGAGCAAGCGCGACATCGAGTCCTACGGGGTCGCCGAGTTCGTCCAGCTCTGCAAGGAGCGCGTCCAGCGCTTCTCGAAGCGGCAGACCGACCAGTCCGTCCGGCTCGGCTACTGGATGGACTGGGACGATTCGTACTTCACGTACTCGGACGAGAACAACTACACGATCTGGAGCTTCCTCAAGACCTGCCACGAGAAGGGCTGGGTCTACAAGGGTCATGACTGCATGCCGTGGTGTCCGCGCTGCGGCACCGGGCTGTCCGAGCACGAGATCGTGACCGAGGGCTACAAGGACCGGACCCACCTCTCCGTCTTCGTCCGGCTGCCGCTGCTGGACGAGGACGGCGCCGACCTGCTGGTCTGGACGACGACGCCGTGGACGATGCCGGCCAACGTCGCGGCGGCGGTCAACCCGGAGCTGACCTACGCCCGCGTCGAGTACGCCGTCAAGGGCGAGCCGCGCGTCTCGTACGTCGCGAAGGACCTGGTCCGCCGGGTCATCAGCGGCCAGCACACGGTCACCGCCGAGCTGCCGGGTAGCGACCTGGTCGGCTGGCGCTATAGCGGGCCGTTCGACGAGCTCCCGGCCGCCGAGGGCGTCCAGCACCGGGTCATCGGCTGGGCTGACGTGACGGCGACCGAGGGCACGGGGATCGTCCACATCGCGCCCGGCTGCGGCAAGGAGGACTTCGCCCTCTCCAAGGTCGAGGACCTGCCCGTGATCGCGCCGATCGACGAGTTCGGCGTCTACGTCCCCGGCTTCGACGATCTCTCCGGCCGCTACGTCCATGAGGTCGGCACGGAGATCATGGAGCGCCTGACCGCCAAGGGGCTGCTCCATCGCGCCGAGCAGTACACCCACCGCTATCCGGTCTGCTGGCGCTGCGGGACGGACCTCGTCTTCCGGGTGGTCGACGAGTGGTTCATCTCCATGCGGGAACTGCGGGAGACCATGATGGCGGTCACCCGGGACATCACCTGGATCCCGTCGTTCGGCCGCGAGCGCGAGCTGGACTGGCTCGAGCACATGGACGACTGGATGATCTCCAAGAAGCGCTACTGGGGGCTGGCGCTGCCGATCTACGTCTGCGACGACTGCGGCGAGTTCGACGTCGTCGGCGGCCGGGACGAGCTCCATGAGCGCTCGGTCGCCGGCTGGGACGCATTCGACGGCCATAGCCCGCACCGGCCCTACGTGGACGAGGTGAAGATCGCCTGTCAGAAGTGCGGTGGCCAGGCGTCCCGGGTCCGGGATGTCGGCAACCCCTGGCTGGACGCCGGCATCGTGCCGTTCTCGACCCTGCACTACCTGACCGACCGCGAGTACTGGCGGAAGTGGTTCCCGGCCGACCTCGTCAGCGAGAGCTTCCCCGGCCAGTTTCGGAACTGGTTCTACTCCCTGATCGCCCAGAGCTCCGCGCTGACCGGCGAGAAGCCCTTCCGCAACGTCTTCTCGTACGCCCTGATGAAGGACGAGCAGGGCGAGGAGATGCACAAGAGCAAGGGCAACGCGATCTGGCTGGACGACGCGGCCGAGGAGATCGGCGTCGACACGATGCGGTGGCTGTTCAGCACCGTCAACCCGTCGGCCAACGTCAACTTCGGCCCGAACATCACCGACGCGGTCCGGCGGCGGTTCATCCTGCCGCTCTGGAACTGCTACGGCTTCTTCGCCAACTACGCCCGCCTGGACGGCTGGGACCCGACGGCGCCGGGCAATGTCCCGCCGCTGGCCGAGCGCTCGCTGTTCGACCGCTGGGTCATCTCGCGGCTCAACCAGGTCACGGGCGTGGTCCGCGACCGGCTCGATGCCTACGACCCGGACGGCGCCGCGAGGGAGATCGAGCGGTTCACGGTCGAGGAGCTCTCGAACTGGTACATCCGGCGGAACCGGCGCCGGTTCTGGCGAGCCGACAATGATGCCGACAAGCTCTCGGCCTACGGGACGCTCTACGAGGTCTTGACGACGCTCTCCAGGCTGCTCGCGCCGTTCATCCCGTTCGTGAGCGAGGAGATCTACGGCAATCTCGTCCGGGACGCGAACGCCGCCGCGCCGCCGTCGGTCCACCTGTGCGACTACCCGACGGTCGACGCGGCCGCGATCGACGAGCGCCTGAGCGCCGACATGGCCGCCGTCCTGGAGGTCGTCAACCTCGGCCACGCCGCCCGGCAGGAGGGCGGGGTCAAGGTCCGGCAGCCGCTGCCCGCGATCCTCGTCTACAGTCAGCGGCCGGAGACGGCCGCGGCACTGAGACGTCTTGGCGACCTCATCACGGACGAACTCAACGTCAGGGAGGTCCGGCCGCTGGTCGAGCAGGAGCTCGGCGATGTCGTGACCTACAACATCCGTCCGAATCTCAAGCTGCTCGGGCCCCGGCTCGGCAAGCGGATCGGCACCGTCCGCCAGGCGCTGGCGGCGGAGGCGCCGGCCGACGTCGCCGCGACGGTTGGCGGTGGTGAGACGCTCACCCTGACGCTGACCGACGGCGAGACCGTCGAGCTCGCCCCGGACGAGATCCTCGTCGATCTGCTCAAGCGGCCCGGCTTCGCCGCCGCCCAGGGCGGTACCGTGACGGTCGTGCTCGACACCACCCTGACCGTCGAACTGATCGAGGAGGGGCTGGCCCGCGACTTCGTCCGCGGCATCCAGGACGCCCGCAAGGAGGCCGGCTACCGGGTGGAGGACCGGATCGAGCTGACCTACGAGGCCGACCCGGAGGTGGCCGCGTCGATCGAGCGCCACCACGCGACGATCATGGCCGAGGTGCTGGCGTCATCGATCGCGGGGCAGCGGGTGACCGGAGCCTCGGACCAGGTCCGCCCGCAGGGTGAGGGCGAGACGCATGGGTCGGTCGGCCACGGCTCCCTCCAGAAGGATGGGACCTGGAGCGACCAGATCGGTGTCGGCGACCACCAGGTCCGGATCGTCATGCGCCAGGTCGTCCCGTCCGCTGTCTGAGCGACGGCCCGACCAGAGCCCGATGGCCCGGTGGTATCATTTCGGCAGTAAGGAACGGGTCGGCTATCCGGTCGACCCGTCCCGCTGCTTCCCCAACAGATCTCCACTCCTAATGAATGAGAGGGTCAGGCATGGTAGCCACCGAACCGCGCGAGATGCGTTCCGTCGGTCAGCGACTCAAGCGCATCGACTCCCCCAAGAAACTGACCGGCGAGGAGCGCTTCACCGGTGACCTGCGCCTACCGGGGATGCTCCACGCCCGGCTCGTCGGCAGCCCGTACGCCCACGCCACGATCAACGGGATCGACACGTCGGCGGCGCTCGCCATCCCCGGCGTCGTCGCGGTCCTGCTCGCCGGCGACCTGCCGGTCAAGGCCGGCGAGAACCCGCTGGCCTCGACCGAGGCGATCTACAACGGCCAGCCCCTCGCGATCGTCCTGGCCGAGAGCGACGCGATCGCCGAGGATGCCGTGCTGCTGGTCGACATTGACGCCGAGCCGCTCGCCCCGGTGACGTCGATCGAGGAGGGCCTCCGCGAGGGCGGTCCGCAGACGCGCTTCTCGGCCGCCCATGTCGACGAGGCCGAGGCGAAGCTGCACAACTCCGACGCCGGCCACGCCGAAGAGAAGGTCCTGCCGGCGAACGTGACCAACGAGGTCGATTACAAGCGTGGCGACGTCGCGACGGCGTTCGCCGAGGCCGACGCGGTCGTCGAGTTGACCTTCTTCTCCGAACCGGTCCACCAGGGCTACATCGAGCCCCAGGTGACGCTGGTCGCCCCGAGTCCGCTCGGAAAGCTCGACGTCTACACCAGCACCCAGGGCATGTTCGTCGTCCAGAACAAGGTCGCCCAGACGCTCGGCCTCGACGCCAGTGAGGTCGAAGTCCATCAGATGCCGGTTGGTGGCGGATTCGGCGGCAAGTTCGGTCTCAACGAGGCGATGGTGGCGCTGGCCGCCGTCGTGGTCAACCGGCCGGTCCTGCTCCAGCTCACCCGGATGGAGGATTTCCTCTCCGCCAACCCGGCTCCGGCCTGCGAGATCCGGGTCAAGCTCGGCGGCACCTCGGACGGATTCATCACCGCCCTGGAAGCCGACCTGACCTTCCTCGCCGGGATCGCCCCGAGCTCGCCGCTCGGCATCGCCGCGATCCTCGTCGGCGGCTACTACCGCTTTCCGAACCTCGACATCACCGGCCGGGAGATCATCAGCAACCGGCCCAAGTCCGGGGCCTACCGGGCGCCGGGCGCCCAGCAGGCGTCGCTGGCGATCGAGGGAGCGGTCGACGAGCTCGCCCGTGCCCTCGGCAAGGACCCGATGGAGTTCCGGATCCAGAACTGCGCCGTCGAGGGCGACGAGCGGCCGAATGGTGGGGCCTGGCCCCGGATCGGTCTCAAGGAGACGCTCGAAGCGATCCGCGAGCACCCGATCTGGCAGGAGCGTGACGCGATTCGCCAGCGCGGCCACGGCATCGGGATCGGTGTCGGGGGCTGGCCGGGTGGCCTGGAGCCGGCGACGGCGATCTGCCGCCTCGACGCGGACGGCAAGCTGACGATGATGCTCGGCTCGGTCGATCTCAA
Source organism: uncultured Thermomicrobiales bacterium (assembly GCA_964244115.1). Lineage (GTDB taxonomy): Bacteria > Chloroflexota > Chloroflexia > Thermomicrobiales > UBA6265 > CADCWK01. The sequence goes on along the minus strand of CAXTHM010000058.1, from coordinate 9,752 downwards.
CGGGTCGAACACCGGCATGTCCCAGATTGCCGCCGAGGCGCTCGGGATCGACGCGGCCAACGTCAACATCACCGTCGGCACGTCGACCAGTGCGCCGTGGTCCGGCAGCACGGGCGGGTCGAAGATCACCTACACCGTCGGCGCCGCCGTCCAGCGAGCCGCCGAGGACGCCCGCCAGCAGATCCTGGAGATCGCTGCCCGCAAGCTGGAGGCGTCGGCCGAGGACCTCGAGATCGCGGACGGCAACGTCCAGGTCAAGGGCGTCCCGTCGATGTCGATCTCGCTGAAGGACATTGCCGAGCAGAGCATGGCCGGCGACGGCGGCGTCAACCCGGTGCTCGGTCGCGGCGCCTCCGCAATCACGCAGGCCGCGCCGGGCTTCGCCGTCCACATGGCCGAGGTCTCGGTCGACGAGCTGACCGGCGAGACGACGATCCACCGCTACGTCGCCGCCCAGGACGTCGGGCAGGCGATCAACCCGGCTCTCGTCGAGGACCAGATCCACGGCGGCGTCGGCCAGGGGATCGGCTGGGCACTCTACGAGGGCATGGCCTACGACAGCGACGGCCAGCTCATGACCGCCTCGCTGATGGACTACGCCATCCCCAAAGCCGAGATGATCCCGAACATCGAGATCATCCTCGTCCAGGTCCCCTCCGAGCACGGCCCGTACGGCGCCAAGGGCATCGGCGAGCCGCCGGCCGTCCCGGGCGCCGCGGTGATCACCAACGCGATCCGCGACGCCACTGGCATCCGGGTGACGCACATCCCGGTCAAGCCGGAAGTCATGGCCCGGGCGCTCGACGCCGGTCTCGCCGCCGACTAGATCCGGCCGTTAGCCGGCCCTGAAGGGACCGGCTGAACGACGTCGGATTCGATGTCGGCGGGCACCTCATAGCATGGGGGATCGTGGAATCGGTCCGATCGCCCGGTGTCACCGATGGCGAAACCAATCACCCTCGGGTGGGCCGCTAGCGTCCTCCTGACCAGATGATCTGTCGAGACTGGCAGTCATCGTTGGATCCAATGTCGTTTAGCCGGTCCCTTCAGGGCCGGTTCTCATGGCCGGAATGACTCGACTCCCGACCCAACCCGAAGCGGCCAGGTGGCGCTAGCTGCCTGGCCGCCTCCCCGTTTCTGGAACCCGTGGCGCGACCCTCGCGTCAACCCGGATACTTGTCCCGTCAGGACTACGCTCAGGCGAACGACCACGGGCCGCAAGGGGATGGTGAGGGACGACGATGCTGCTTGAACTCACCATCCGCGACTTCGCCATCATCAGCGAGACCCGGATCAGTCTCGAACCGGGCTTCAACGTCCTGACCGGCGAGACCGGCGCGGGCAAGTCCATTCTGATCGACGCCCTCGGCGCCGTCCTCGGCGAGCGCACCGGCAGCGACGTCGTCCGCTCCGGCGCGAGCACCGCCCGGGTCGAGGCGCTGTTCGACGTCGCCGCTCTCCAGGGACGAGAGGATTTCGTCGCGACACTGCACGATCTCGGGATCGAGGCGGCGGACGACCAGCTCGTCCTGTCCCGCGACGTGACGGCGACTGGCCGGACGATCGCCCGGGTCAACGGCCGGACGACGACCGCCTCGGCGCTGTCCCGCCTCGGGGCCTTCCTGGTCGACATCCACGGCCAGAGCGACCACCTCTCACTACTTCGCCCGGCCGAGCAGCTCGACATGCTGGACCGGTTCGCCGGGACAGTCGCCCTGCGAACGGATGTCGCCGGGCGGGTCGGTGCGCTCCGGGCGGTCGAGCGCCAGATCGCCGACCTGACGAGCAATGCCCGCGACCGGGCCCAGCGGATCGACCTGCTCGAGTTCCAGGTTGCCGAGATCGAGCGGGCCGCGCTGATCGAGGGCGAGGAGGAGGATCTGATCGCCGAGCGGCGCGTGCTCTCCAACGCCGGCCGGCTGACCGAGGACATCGGGCTGGTCCAGACCCTGATCAGCGGGATCGACGACGATTTCAGTGGCGGCGACACCGTCCCGGCAGCGCTGCTCGGCCTGCGCCAGGCGGTCGGGGCGATGGTCCATGTCGCCCAGATCGACCCGGCGGCGGTCGAGCTGGACTCCCGGCTCAACGAGGTCGTCGTCCTGCTCGAGGATCTGGCGACCGATCTCCGGGCCTATCGGGACGAGATCGATAGCGACCCTGGCCGGCTCCTGGCCGTCGAGGAACGACTCGACCTGATCAAGTCGCTCAAGCGCAAGTACGGCGCGACGGTCGCCGAGATCCTGGAGACCTGGCAGCAGGCCGCCATCGAACTGGAGTCGCTGACGGGCGCCGGGGCCGATGTCGACGCCCTTCAGCGCGTCGCCGAGACGTCCCGTGGCGAGGTCGGTCGGATCGTGACCGAGCTCTCCCGTCGCCGGCGGGAAGCGGGCGATCGCCTCGGGGTCGAGATCGAGCGGGCAATGATGGATCTCAACATGGGTCGGGCCCGCTTCGCCGTCTCGATCGAGCAGATCGAATCCGCCAGTGGCGTGCCGTTCGGCGACAGCGGACGGCTGGTCTCCTCCGACCAGACCGGGGCCGATCGGGTCGCCTTCCTCCTGGCGTCGAACGCCGGCGACACGCTCAAACCGGTCGCTCGAGTCGCGTCGGGTGGTGAGACGGCCCGACTGATGCTGGCGCTCAAGTCGATCCTGTCGGCGGTCGACGAGACACCGACGCTGGTCTTCGACGAGGTCGACGTCGGGGTCGGTGGTCGATCCGGACAGGTCGTCGGCGAGAAGCTCTGGGGCCTGGAGCGCGACCATCAGGTGATCGTGATCACGCACCTCCCGCAGATCGCCGCCTTCGGTGCGACTCATTTCCGGATCTCCAAGGCCGACACCGGCGGCCGGGTCGTGAGCCGGGTCGAGGCCATCGCCGATGCCGACCGGCTGGACGAGCTCGCGGCGATGCTTGATGGGCTGCCGGTGACGGAGGCGTCCCGGCTCAACGCGCGCTCGATGCTGGACCGGGTCAACGGCTGGAAGGCCGGCCATCGCGACCGGGCAAGGGTCGCCCGGTAGCGCATTTCAGCCGGTCGCACCGGCGCCAGTTGGTATACTCGTCCCATCAGTGCCGTCGCGATGACGGCCGTTCGAGCGTCACGACGCGAACACGAGGACATCACCCATGGGCCAGCCGAACATGCGCGCCATCCAGCAGATGCAGAACCGCCTGCAGAAGATTCAGGAAGAACTGGCCGAACTCGAGGTCCAGGGCACTGCTGGCGGTGGGGCCGTGGTCGCGACCGTGAGCGGGTCCAAGGAGTTCCGCGGCATCAAGATCGACCCGGCCGCCGTCGACCCCGAAGAGGTCGAGCTGCTCGAGGAGATGGTCGCCGCGGCGATCACCTCCGCCATGGACGAGGCCGGCCGCGTCGCCGAGCAGAAGATGGCGGTCCTGACCGGTGGGCTCAACATCCCGGGTCTGAGCTTCTAGCGCGGTCGCTATTTCGCCGGAGTCGAGCCCGACCGCGGCGACTCAGTGGGGGGTCGCCATGTGCGGACGGTTCATCCTCGAGCGCGTCGACGATCTCGCGGAGCGGTTCCTGATCCGCGACCTCAACCTCGATCTGAAGCCGACCTTCAACGCCGCCCCGTCCCAGCAGCTGCCCGTCGTCCTGTCCGGTGACGACGGGGAGCGGGAGGCGCACCTGATGCGCTGGGGTCTTCTGCCGCGCTGGAAGTCCCGTGACGGTGGTCGGGCACCCGAGCCGATCAACGCCCGGGCCGAGACGCTCAACGAGCGGCCGATGTTCCGCTCACTGATCGCCCGCCGCCGCTGCATCGTTCCCGCGACGGGCTTCTATGAGTGGCGGCAGACGGATCAGGGCAAGCAACCCGTCGTGCTGCGGCCCACGGACCAGGAGGTGTTCGGGTTCGCCGGCCTCTGGGACGAGACGACCGGCCCGGGCGGTGACCCCGTCCGGTCGTTCACGATCGTGACAGGGGAGCCGAACGAGCTCGTCGCGCCGATCCACCACCGGATGGCGGTCATCCTCGAACTGGATGACGAGGCGGCCTGGCTGGATCCCGACCTCACCGACTGGCCGGAGGTCCAGCAACTGCTCCGGCCGTACCCGGCCGATCGGATGGAATGCTTCCCGGTCGGCAAGGCGGTCAACAACACCCGAAACGATGACCCATCGCTGATTCAGCGGATCGATCCCGAGACCTCCCCGACTGCCGCTGACGACGTCTGACCTGCTCGTCTCTCCCCGCCCGATCACCGAGGACCCTCTGGCATGGAACAGGACAGGGACGCGCCGATCGCGCTCTTCCTCGGCGATGTGCTCCGGCTGCGCAAGCCACACCCGTGCGGCGGTTTCGAATGGACGGTCGTCCGGCTTGGGGCCGACATCGGCCTGACCTGCGACCGGTGCGGCCGTCGCGTCCTGCTGCCACGCCGAGAGGTCCAGCGCCGGACCCGCCTGTTCGTCAGCCGGGGACCCGGTTACGAGGCGGCTCGTGAACTCCTCGCCGCCCACGATAGCGCCGACGCGGGGTTCGAGGACGAGAGCGGCTCGAACCAGGACCTCGCCCCGTCCCCCTCGGAAAATGAGCTGAATGGCCGCTGAGCGCGACCGGTCCCGGTCCGGCAAGGGGCGGCAGCGGCGGCACGATGCCCCGCGCGGTCCGCGTCAACTGCCCGGCGGGACGCCCGTTCTCGGTCGTCCCCGCGCACTGCCCTCGGGTCCCCTCCCTGGGGAGCGGAGGTCCCCGCTCGGGTCGGACCCTGCTGGCAACGGCGTGCACCGGGAGCCATTCAAGCCGGGGCAGGCGGCGCTGCCGATCCAGAACGAGTCGATCCGCCAGGTCCTGCGGAATGGACCGTTCCTGCGGCTCTGGGTGGCGCAGGCGATCTCGCAGACAGCCAACAACATGGTCAACTTCGCCCTGCTCCTGCGGGTCAAGGGTGTCGTGGACGCGAACGATCTCGCCCAGGCCAACACGGCGATCAGCCTCGTCATCCTCGCCTTCTCGCTGCCGGCCGTCCTGTTCGGGCCGCTGGCCGGGGTCGTCGCCGACCGCTGGAACCGGCGGACGATCATGTCGATCGTTAACGTGATCCGGGCGATCACGGTCGTCGGCATCCTCTTCATCCCGACCAGCGGCGTCGCCCAGACGATCCTGATCGGGCACTACATCGGCACGTTCTTCTTCGGGATGGCCGGCCAGTTCTTCGCCCCGGCCCAAGGCGCGACGATCCCCGCCCTCGTGTCCAGACCGCAACTGATCAGCGCCAACGCCCTGTTCAATCTCACGGCGACGGCCGCGCAGGTGCTGGGCTTCGCCGCCCTCGGTCCCGTCCTCGTCCAGGTGTTCGGGGTCGACGAGGTGATCCTGTTCACGGTGCCGCTGTTCCTGGTCTGCGCCGGCCTCGTGCTGACGCTGCCCAAGAACGCGACCGCCAGCCGGGCACTCGCGCTGCCGGACGAGCGGATCCACTTCATCACCCGGCTCTGGGTCGAGATGCGCGAGGGGCTGGTCTACATCGCCCGGGACCGGATGCTGATCCGGGCGATCACCTACCTGACGCTCGCGGCGACGACCTTTCTCATGGTCGCTGCCCTGGGGCCAGACTTCATCAGCAGTGTCGTCGGGTTGCGGCCGGAGGACATCGGCTACGTCGTGGCGCCGGCCGGCATCGGGGTCGTCGTCGGGGTCCTGACGGTCTCCCGGATCAGCAGCCGCCTGGAGCGGGACCGTCTGATCGACTGGGCGCTGCTCGGCGCTGGCGTCACCATCCTCCTGGCGGCCCTGAGCGAGGAGATCGTCTCGGCGGTCTTCGAGGATTACCCGGTCGCGCTCGAAGTGATCTTCGCCGGCGCCCTGCTGTTCGCGGCGGGGATCTGCAATGCCTACGTGATCGTGCCCGCGCAGACGCTCCTGCAGGAGCGGTCCGACGACCAGATGCGTGCCCGGGTCTACGCGACCTTCTTCACGATCTCGAACTCGGTCGCCTTCGTACCGATCTTCTTCGCCGCCGCGTTCGCCGACCTCTTCGGGGTGGTCAAGGTCCTGTCCTTCGTCGCCCTCGGCCTCATGGCCCTGGGCGGCGGGTCGGTCCTGCGGCGCCACCGGGCGAGGCGTTGATCTGGAACAGGTCGCGTCTGGTCAGCCCTGGCCGAGCAGCAGGTCCAGCAGGGCCATCCGGACGAAGACGCCGTTGCGGGCCTGCCGGAAGTAGGCGGATCGCGGGTCCGCGTCCACCTCGGTCGCGATCTCATCGACGCGTGGCAGCGGGTGCAGGACGGTCGCCGTCGGCTTCATGAGCTCGTACGACTGCCGGTCGAGGACGTAGACGCCGCGTGAGGCCTCGTATTCCTCCCGGGTCGCGAACCGCTCGCGCTGGATCCGGGTCTGGTAGACGACATCGACGGTCGGGAGGACGGCGCTCAGGTCCGACTCGCTGCGCTGGGCGACACCGGCCGCCGCGACGGCCTGCTGGACGTCATCGCCCATCGGGACGGCCGGTGGGGAGACGTAGATGATCTCCGTCCCGGTCGTCAGGGTCAGCAGCCTGGCGAGCGATCGGGCGGTGCGGCCGAAGCGAAGGTCGCCGACGAGGGCGACCTTGAGGCCGTCGATCCGGCCCTGCTCGGACATGATCGTGTAGAGGTCGAGCAGGGCCTGGGTCGGGTGCTCGCCCGGCCCGTCGCCGCCGTTCAGGATCGGCACTTCGGCCACGGCCGCCGCCCGCGCCGCCGCGCCCTGCTCGGGATGACGGATCACGATCGCGTCGGCGTAGCCGCCGATCATGCGGATCGTGTCCTCGACCGTCTCGCCCTTGATCGCCGAGGAGAACTCGCCGGCGTTCTCCGTACTGATCACCTGCCCGCCGAGGCGGTGCATCGCCGATTCGAAGCTGAGCCGCGTCCGGGTCGATGGCTCGTAGAACAGCGTCGCGAGGATGTTGCCCCGGAGCTGGTCCGATCCCCGGGGAAGTTGGCGCATCCGCTCGACCCGCCGGAACAGCGATTCGATCCAGGGCCGGTCGAACTGGCCGACCTCGACGATGTGGCGGATGGTCTGGCGGTTCAGATTGACGCTGGCGGCGGGGGTCGGCACCGATCGGACCTTTCTGGCATGCTCGTACCGGGATCGTCGCGGCAGTATAGCGGGGCATCGTCCGGCGACTTTGGGAGGGCGGGGATGGCGGACTGGCAGGAAATCGACGAGCGGACGGCGGTGATCCGGGCGGCGGCCAATATCGGGGTAATCCGACTGGCTGACGGTTCGGCGCTGTTGGTCGACACCGGGATCGACCGGGACAGTGGTCGCCGCGCGGTTCGGATGGTCGCGGAGGCGGGGTGGGGGACGGTGGCCGGTATCCTGACGACGCACGCCCACGCCGATCACGTCGGCGGCAACGCCGAGGTCGTCCGGCGCACCGGTTGCCCGGTCTGGGCGTCGCCGGTCGAAGCGGCGATCGCCCGCTGCCCGGAGCTCGGTCCGGCCATCCTCTACGGCGCCTCCGCCCCCTTGACGATGCGGGGCAAGTTCCTGCTCGCGTCGCCGTCACCGGTCGATCACGTCGTCACGACAGACGCGATCGAGATCGGCGATCTCACCATCGGTGTCGTCCGGCTGCCGGGGCACTCGCCGGATCAGATCGGCTACACCGTCGGGGATGTCTGCTTCGCGACCGACGTCGTCTTCCCCCGTGAGACGATCGACAAGTACCGGGTCCCGTTCATCTTCTCGGTCACGGATCACCGGTCGTCGCTGGGACGAGCCCGGACGCTCGACCACCGGTGGTTCGTGAGCGGGCACGGTCCGGTCCTGGACGACGACGCGTTTCAGTCCCTGATCGACCATAACGCCGCCGCGCTCGACGAGGTCGAGGTCGCGACGCTGAGGGCGATCGAGACCGCGTCCGCCGCTGACGAGATCGAGGCGGCGGTGCTACGGCGTCTCGGGGCGGCCCCACCCGACATCCCGGCGCTCGCGTTGTTGCGGACGACGATCCGGAGCGTGATCGCCGGTCTTGCCAACCGAGGTCTGGTCGCTGGGTCGGTCGATGACGGCCGGATCGCCTGGCGCCTCACGGTCTGATCGCGAGTCGCGTCCATCCGATACGAGACGATCCCGCCCGATCGGGCAGCCTGCCCATTGCGGGGGGACGTGCTCTCGGTGATGCTGACCCCGTTGAGATGCGGCTCGTGGAGAGCCCGTATCCGAATCAGGAGAGGTGACGAGTGACAGCGACGACCGAGACGACGCACGCGGACGTGACCGAGTGGCTGGAGGAGCGCCAGAGCCGCTTCGTCCAGATGGCCAATACGATCTGGGATCACCCGGAAGTGGCCCTCGCCGAATATCAGGCCTGCCGCCTCCAGCGTGAGGACCTCCGGGCCGACGGCTTCACCATCACTGGCAACATCGGTGACTTGCCGACCGCCTTCATGGCCGAGTGGAGCTCCGGCCCCGGCGGGCCGATCATCGGCTTCCTCGGCGAGTACGACGCCCTGCCAAACCTGTCGCAGGAGCGGGAAGCGACCCAGCACCCGCTCGTGCCTGACGGGCCGGGGCATGGCTGCGGGCACAACCTGCTCGGGACGGCGGCGCTGGCGGCGGCGAGCGTGGTGAAGGCGTGGCTGCAGGCGACGGGGACGCCGGGGACGGTGCGGTACTACGGCTGTCCGGCCGAGGAGACGTGCGAGGGCAAGGTCTTCATGGCACGGGCGGGGGCGTTCGACGACCTCGACCTCGCCATCACCTGGCACCCCAACTCCAGCAACAGCGTCTGGGCGGGCAGCAGCCTGGCGGTCAATAACATGAAGTTCCGGTTCCGGGGTCGGACCGCCCACGCGGCCGCCAACCCGGAGACGGGGCGCTCGGCCCTCGACGCGGTCGAGCTGATGAGCGTGGGCGTGAACTACCTGCGGGAGCATGTGATCGACGCGGCCCGGATCCACTACGTGATCACGAACGGGGGTGGGGCGCCGAACGTGGTGCCGGACGACGCGGAGGTGTGGTACTTCATCCGGGCGCCGGAGCGATACCAGGTCGAGGAGTTGACCGAACGAATCCGGAAGGTGGCGCAGGGGGCGGCGCTGATGACGGAGACGCGGCTGGAGGAGAACTTCGTCTCCGGCGCTTACAACATGCTGACCAACCGCGTCCTGAGCGACCAGCTCATGGCCGCGCTGGACCACCTCGGGCCGATGGAGTTCACCGATGAGGAGGTCGCCTACGCCCAGGAGATCGCCGGAGCGTTCCCCGAGAGCCTGCGGCGCGGCGTCCTCGCCTCGGAGAGCCTGCCCGAGTCGCTGTTGGATGCCGGTCTGTCCGGTGATGTCTGGCCGATCCGGGATGCCGACAAGGTCCTGCCGGGTTCTACGGACGTCTCGGACGTCTCCTGGATCACGCCGACCTCGCAGGTGACGACGGCCTGCTGGCCGCTGGCGATCCCCGGCCACAGCTGGGCGATCACCGCGTCGACGGGTGTCTCGATCGGCCACAAGGGGATGATCCACGCCGCTAAGGCGATGGCTATCGCGGCGTCGGACTTCTACCTCGACCCGGCGCTGCGGGCGAAGGCGCGAGCGGAGTTCGAGGCGTCGACCGCCGGCCGACCTTACCAATGCCCGATCCCGGCCCATGTCATGCCGCGCCAGCCGTAAGACACGTTCGATGTCGGCTCGTTTCCGGGCCCTATAGCGCGGCTCATAGCGGTTGACGGGGGAGCTGCCTCCCCCTCTCCATCCGGTCGGGACGGAGTCGCCCGCAGGTGACGGAGGCGGA
>CAXTHM010000057.1:23664-25118 GCA_964244115.1 uncultured Thermomicrobiales bacterium | reverse complement strand
CCTGCGCAGCCGAAGCCGCCTTGGCGGGTGAGCGCGCGGGTGAGCCGGAGAGGGGTTGGGGGAGAGGTCTGCTCCAGGGCAGCCAATCAGCCGTGACAGATCCCTAGGGCTGATCCACCGACCGCCAGACCTCCCGCACCAACCGCACCGATGCCGGCAGTGACTCCGAGGCCGGCTCCGTCACCCGGGGCCCACCCGATGAGAAGCACTCCAGGCTGATCCAGCCCGTGTAGCCGATCCCGGCGAGGGTGGCGAAGGTCGGGCGGAAATCCATGCAGCCCGCGCCGCACTCCAGGCGGTTGTTGTCGGCGATATGAACGTGGCCCAGCAGCCGACCGGCCGCACGGACCGGCTCGGCCATGTCGGCCTCCTCGATGTTCATGTGGAACAGGTCGGCCAGCGCGACGACGCGGGGATGGTCGATCGCCCTCGCGAGATCGGCGGCCTGCCCGACGCGGTTGAGCAGCGTCGCCTCGAACCGGTTGAGGGGCTCCAGGAAGATCCGGCTCCGGCCCTCGGGCAGCGTCGCGGCCCACTCCCCGAGGACGCGGCCGGCGTACGCCAGGTCGATCGACTCAGGCGGCGTGAAGGCATCGGCCCCGGTCGCGGGATCAGCGCCGGGAAACGCCCCGCCGGGCCGGATCGGGACCGAGACCACACCGGCCGCGCCGAGCTCGTCGGCCTGATCCAGCAGCTGGGCGAGCGCCGCGAGGCGTCGGCGCTGCTCGGCTGTGTCCGAGTGCAGCGGGTCGTGCATCGGGTGGGTGCAGATCGCGGCGACCGGCAGCCCGGAGGACGCAGCGGCGGATCGGAGCTCCGCCAGGCGATCCCCGAGGTCGAACGACGGGCCGACCGCGACCTCGACTCCGTCGTAGCCGTAGGCCGCCGCGTTGGCGAACTGCTCGGCCAGATCCCGGCCCGGCAACAGGAGCGTCTGCACCGCGAACCGCGGCCCTGCGCTTCCGGTGCCGATCGAAGAGGCATGAGCGATTCCTGTTTCGGTCACGAATTCTCCCTGTCCGTCCGAATAGGACCGTGCATCGCAGGACCGCGACGAGCCTGGGGAACCTGCTAGGTCACTTCCAGGGTATTCGCGTCCGGAAGCACGGGGAACGACGCGTGCGGCTCCGACTGGTACCACCAGACGGTCGACGCGATGTCGTCCTTGAGCGGTAGGTAGCGGATCTGTCCGTTCAGCTGACGTCGCCAGCCCAGCGCCTGGACCGTGACCCGGAGGTCGTCGCGGAACCGGATCGGGTCCATGACGTGGAACCGGTACAGCCCGAACCGGGTGTTGGCCCGGTAGAGCCCGTCGGGCTGGATGACCTGCGGCATCCCGAGGTACGGCGTCGAGAAGACGCCGTACTGGCCGATCGGGTGCTCGAAGTTCCAGGCGCCGCCGAAGTAGTCCTCGGTCCCGGTCCCGCAGATCGTCGGGAACTCGTCGTCACCGT
>CAXTHM010000057.1:11905-23654 GCA_964244115.1 uncultured Thermomicrobiales bacterium | reverse complement strand
TCACCGTCCAGGTACCACTTCAGCTCGCCCTCGCCCCACCAGCCGTTGGCGTTGGCCTGCCAGGCGAGATAGGTCCCCACGTAGTGCCCCTGTCCCCGGACCCCGTCGATCAGCGTGTGCTCCGCCCCCTCGACCGGGTTGCTCCGGCGCCACTGGGCGTGGAGGTAGGCGCGGTCCGGCCCGACCGGCGTCAGCGCGTAGGTCACCTGGTAGTAGAACCCCCGGACCGGATCGTCGGTCAGGTTCTCGACGGTGATCCGGGCGCGGGTGCGGAACGGCATCTCCCAGTATGAGTTGAAGCCACCGGCCGGGTTGACCACCACCGGCAGCCCGGCGATGTCGCACCGCTCACCCCAGCCCGAGCAGAAGAAGTCGCCGATCGGGACCTCGATGCTCGCCTCCGGCTCGTCATCCCAGAAGAACCGGATCACGAGGCGGCGCCAGTGGGTCGGGTGAACCGTCAGCCAGATGTGCTGGATCGCGCCGGGACCGTCGATCTCGGCGATCGTCGCCGTCTCCCCCGGGCCGATGTCGATGCTCGGCGAGACCTTCCAGCCCCGGCCGAGCTCCCGGCCGGCGATCGCGCCGGTCCCTTGCGTCGCCCGGGCGCCGCCGCCCTTGGCGCCATCGACATTCTCGGCCGAGATCGATCTCGTCACCGCCGGGCTCAACCGGCTGAGATTGCCGAGGTGCATCCCGAGCCCGTCGAACGCGGCCAGTCCGTCGCCCCTGTCGCCATCGGCCATGCTCGCCCCTCCATCGGGTGAACAGCGCATCGCATCAGGACGGCATCCTGCGGACGGTCCCGGTTCCTGTCAAGCGCCAAGCCAATGCGACGACGCCGGCAGTCCGGGAATCTCGCCTGTCGCTTACGCAAGGTTAGTATCGTGATAGAGTGAACTCCTACACACCGTCATCGTCCTGATAGCCCGTCGTCCCGGAGTTGCCAACATGCAGACCATCGACCCCGCCGTGCCCGGCACGCTCGACCATATTCCGCTGGCGCCCGCCCTTCGCCTGGGACCAGCCACCCTCGCCGTCGCCGACCGCGAGCGCTCCCTCGCCTTCTATCGCGACTTCCTCGGCCTCGGTGTCATCGAGGAGGGCAGCCGCCACGGCGAGCCGACGATCACCCTCGGCGCCGGGCCGCAGCCGATCATCCGGCTGGTCGTCCGCCCGGGCATCGCCCCGCTGCCGCGCGATGTGACCGGGCTCTACCACGCCGCCATCCTGCTCCCGACCCGCGCCGCCCTGGCCCGGGTCATCCTTCGTCTGGCCGAGACCCGTTACCGGTTCGGTGCCTCCGACCACGCCGTCAGTGAGGCGCTCTACCTCGACGACCCGGACGGCAACGGGCTCGAAATCTACCGCGACCGCCCCCGCGACCAGTGGACATGGCGCGAGGGAAGGGTCCAGATGACGACGGTACCGCTGGACCTCGAAAGCATCGTCGCCGAGCTTGGCGACGGCGATCCGCGCTGGGCGCCGATGCCGGTCGGGACCACGCTCGGCCACATGCATCTCCGCGTCGGCGACGTCGAGGCGGCGGAGCGGTTCTACGCCGACACCCTCGGTTTCGACGTCGTGGCTGGCTTCCCCGGCGCACGCTTCTTCAGCGTGGATGGCTACCACCACCATCTCGGCACCAACGCCTGGGAGAGCGCCAATGGCCAGCTGCGCTCCGAGGGTACGGCCGGCCTGGTCGAATGGGAGATCGTCCTGCCGACCGTGGAGGACATGGTCGCCGTCGCCAGCCGGCTGACCGCGGCCGGCGTCACCATCGACGCCCGCGCCGACGGCTCCCTCGACGTCCTCGACCCCTGGCAGACCCGCCTCGTCCTGCGAACCAGCTAACGGTCCGGGACCAGGCGTCCAGCGTCACGTCACGTCACGTCACGTCACGTCACGTCACGTCACGTCACCCACATGATGACCCGGGCGCATGAGGCCGCGTCCGGGTCCTCGTCTTGCCTGTCGGCACGAGAATCGCGACAATCGAACGACAAGTGAAAATCGTTTAGTCGGCTCCTCAAGCAGAATGGTTCAGACCAAATGCTCGATACCTTCAGCCGAGTCATCAGCATCTGGCTCCTCCTGATGGTCTTCGCCGGTTTTGCCATCGGGCTCGCTCCGGACGACGGCGCCTTCTCGACCGAGTACATCAGCACGATGATCTCCGTGGTCCTGATCGCCATCTTGGCGATGTCCGTGTTCCAAGGCCGCTGGCGGAGTAACCGCTCAGCGGCGTCAGCCGCTGGCTGGTTTGCCGAATCCGGCGCCGGCGAGACGATCCCGCGATGGGCATCAGCTAGCACCGGTCTGGCGGCGCTCGCGACGCTGCTCATCCGGTCGCAGCCAGTCGGGTTCTCCGTCATCGTCGCTGTCGTCGCGACGGCCCTGACCGGGCTGATCATCTTCTTCTACAACCGCTATCTCGAGAATCGCCCGCCAGTCCAACCCCGAGGCAGTCGGCCTGAGTCGTCCGTCCGGCGTCGGGCTGCGTCCAGGAGGACCAGAACTGTCGAGAGGGAGTAGCAAAGTGGGAGTACTGGATTTCCGACAGTTATCGCTTCGAAATCAGGCAATCTCGTTGGCTATCGTGCTGGTCTTCGGAGTCGTCATCGGTTTCCTGACTGACCCGAACGATGGTTGGGATGGCATCCTGAGGACTTTGACCTGGCTATCGTTCTCGCTCGTCGTTCATTACCTGATCATCTGGTTGCGAGCATATCCAGAAATCGAAGATCAATTTCAGAACATCCAGGTCGGATCGACGCTCGGCTTCGCTATGATTGTGGGAGTCACCATTGGCGTTATGCTGTACTTCCGAGGTGGGACCGGCGACTTCGCTGCTCTCAGCGGAGCAGTCTTCGTGCTGTACGCCATCCTGTACGTCTCGATCAGCGCCTGGCTGGCCCGCCGGGTCTCGAGAAGCGATCGTGTCCAGGGCCGTTAGATCGTCGACTGGATCAGACCATGGCCAGAGGAGATTTCCGCTACACGCCGCGCTTCATTTTCTGGTCGACGATCGTCCTGTTCATGCTGATTGGAGCGGGTCTTGGATGGATAGTGAGTCCAGACCAAATTGATGCCACCGTCGGAATTCTGCCCGGGGGACTGATCGGACTTGGCGTCGCGGCCTGGTTGTCGAAGCGGCACGGACTTCCACAGGCTCCAACTGAGGCCGAGCCATACGAGCATCCCGTTCTTGGCCTCTACTCTGGGCTGGTGGCCGTCATCACGCTACGACTGCTCGATGCTTCCTGGACATACTCGTTGCTGACTGGCCTGACCATAACCGTGCTGATGGTTGGAGCAATGGTCGCACTTGGTCGTTGGAGAAAGCGCAATGACGGCCCGAACCGACGGCGCCTCACCTCGACACTCACCGGCTGGCGGTGATCCCTGCCGTCGCAGATCCGGTTAGGATACCGGGCGTGTCCGTTCCCGGATGCCGAATCACTACGTGGGCCGGAACCGAGTCCGGCGTAATAGGTTTGGAGAATCGATGGCCTTCAACGTCAAGAAGCGCGGCAAGCTGACCTACTACTTCGACGGCGACCGGCCGGTCCTCTCGGCGCTCGTCACCGAGGAGCAGTCCGACGGCGACCTCCGGATCCACTTCGCCGGGCTGACCGGCGGGCTCTCGGCCAAGGGCGTCCTCGGGCTGGACGAGCTCGTCACGATGGACCCGCACCGCGAGGTCGCGCTCGTCTTCCAATGCTGGGAGAAGTGGCTGAAGGATGCCGGAATCGCCGACTCGCTCCGCGCCGTGGACTTCATCGAACTCCACGCCTTCGGTGCCCAGCCCAAGTCGCCGAACCCGCTGGCCGACCCAATGGGCTACGCCAACGAGCAGGCCCGGCTGCGGAAGGCCTACGCCGAGGCCTACAGCTCCTTCTTCGCCGACAACCTGCCCGAGAACGGCGTCCCGGCCCGCTTCACCGTCCACCTGATCGACTTCCCGGACACCGCCGCCTCCTACGAGTTCTACAGCGTCGCCCTGCTCCAGCGGTCGCTCCAGTCGTAGCACCCGCCAGCAGAGAACACGCTGTTGCTACGACGGCCCGCCCTCACCGGCGGGCCGTCGAGGCGTCTTGACAGCCCTCGGCCGGTGCCGTTAGATGCCCGGAGGCTTCTTTCGGGACCGGTCATGATCGACCGTTCCGGCATCGGGGACAGACGGAATGGCTGACAGCACCACGGCACCCACGGACCTCCTGCTCACCGGCGGCCGGGTGATCGACCCGGCCAACGGGCTCGACGGCATCGCCGACGTCGCGATCATCGCCGGCCGGGTCAGCGCGGTCGGCCCCGACCTCGACCGCACCGGCGCGGCGAGCGTGATCGACGTCTCCGGGCACATCGTCACCCCCGGCATCATCGACATGCACGTCCACGCCTTCAACACCCACAAGCGCTCGCGGCTCTCGATGGACCCGATCGTCGCAACGTTCTCGGCCGGCGTGACCACGGTCGTCGACGCCGGCACGGCCGGCTACCGCGACTTCCAGGACTTCGTCGAGTCCGTGATCCTACGCTCGAAGGTCCGCGTCCTGTCCTTCGTCAACATCGTCGGCTCCGGGATGATCGGCCCCTGGGAGCACGAGCCGGACGAGATGCGCGTCGACCTCGCCGCCGCGACGGTCAAGGATTTCCCGGACATCGCCGTCGGGATCAAGACGGCCCACTACCGCGACTTCCGGAACGCCGGCGCCAACGTCTTCGACGACCACTACCTGCCCTGGGCGGCGGTCGATCGGGCGATCGCAGCGGCCGAGATCGCCGGCGTGCCGGTGATGGTCGACTTCTGGCCGTGGCAGGGGTACCGCTCCTACCCGGAGCTGATCAGCGAGAAGCTCCGGCCGGGCGACATCCACACCCACGTCTTCGCCCAGCAGTTCCCGATCATCGACGAGGACGGCCGGGTCTACGAGCACATGTGGCGGGCGCAGGAACGCGGCGTGATCTTCGACGTCGGCCACGGGGCCGGGTCGTTTTGGTTCCGCAACGCCGTCCCGGCGATCGAGCAGGGCTTCATCCCCGATTCGATCAGCACCGACCTCCACACCGGGAACCTCAACGGCGCCGTCCTGAGCATGCTGACGACGATGAACAAGATCCTCAACCTCGGTGTCCCGCTCGTGGACGTGATCGCCAAGTCGACCGTCGCGCCGGCCCGGGAGATCAACCACCCCGAACTCGGCACGCTCAACGTCGGCTCCGACGGCGATGTCGCGGTCTTCCGGCTCGATGAGGGCAAGTTCGATTACGTCGACTGCGGCAAGTGGGTCTACCCTGGCACCCAGCGGCTGACCTGCCAGCTCACCGTCCGGGCCGGCGAGATCGTCTACAACCCCGAGGGACTCGGCCGCCCGACCTGGCAGCACGACGACCAGCCCCGCTGGCAGGCGCTCACCACGCCGGAAGTCCCCGCGGTGTAGACCATGTCGTGGGAGTACCGGCCGGGATCGATTTCCACTCGGCTCGATCGCCAGATCCCACGATGAGCGGCCACGCTGTCTCGGCATACCCGATCGCGATGTCCTCGTCCGGCGCCATGCCGAGGTACCACAGCCGGACGCGTGACCCCTCGATCAGCACCGACGGGGCGAGTGTGCCAGACCGATCGAACCCGGCACCGGGCCCGACGATCGCCTCGGGGTTCACCTGCCAGGGACCGAGCGGCGTGTCCCCGACGGCGATCCCGATCTCTCGCCCCTCACCGGCCAGACCGGTGAAGAACAGGTACCAGCGACCGTCCGGCCCCTGGGTCAGCCCCGGCTCGGCGACGCCGTCCCCCGTCCAGTCGGCGCCGTCCAGTCCGCCGCGCAGGATCGGCTCGTCGATCTTCTCCCAGGCGATGCCGTCCGGGGAGGTCGCGCCGAGGAGCGTGTTCCCGAACCCGCGCTCGCAGTCGGTGTAGCAGTGCCCGGCGTAGACCATGACCAGCCCGTCGTCAGACTCGACGATCGCCGGGCTGTAGACGGCGTCGTTGTCGTACCAGCCGGCGGTCGGCGGCAGGATCGGCCCGTCACTGACGCGAGTGAAGGTGATCCCGTCGGTCGATTCGGCGACGGCGAGGGCGGCCGGGTAACCGAGGGCCGGGTAACCGATGTGCCGATAGCCGGAGTAATAGAGCAGATACCGCCCATCGCGGTAGAGCGCGAACGACCCTTCCAGGTTCTCGTCCCACTCGCCCTCGCGCCCGGCCAGCACCAGCCCCGGCGTCGTCGGGTCGCCGGCAGCGACCTCGGTCCAGGCGAAGCCGTCCGGTGACGTCGCGGCGCAGATCGCCGAACGGACGGTGTCGGGGTCGAACGGGCCGTCCGGCACCCGGTAGCAGGTGTAGAACATCCGGTACGGCTCGCCGGGCCGGCCGCTCAGCACGGTCGGGTCGCTGGCGATGTACTGACCGGAGAAGACCGGATCGGGCCGCTGCTCCCATGTCGCCCAGTCCGCTTCACCGCCGCCCTCGGCACCGTTCGCCCCTGCCGTCGGGACAGCCAGCGATCCGGCGAGCGCAACCAGGAGTGCAAGGACGACGATGACCAACCACGAGGAGCGGACGTTGTCCAGGATCATTGCATTCACCCCGCTTCGGCAGCACGGGGCGAACTGGTGACCCTGCGGCCACCTCCCCCGAACGATCCCGATCCCCAGCTGCTACGTCAGCACCATAGTATCGGTATCGCTGGTAATCCTCGGTGGCCAGGAACGATCTCGGAGAGAATGTCAGCGTATCAACCGAACCCGACTCAGCGAGGAGCAGTCCCGATGTCCGTCGTCAGCGTCCAGTTCTTCAGCCAGGCGCTCAACCGGCACACCACCTACAACGTCATCCTGCCGCGGGAGGGCACGGGTCCGTACCCGGTCCTGCTCCAGCTCCACGGCCTGACCGATGACCACATGGCCTGGGTCTACAAGTCGAACCTCGTCGAGCACGCGTCGTCGTACCCGATGCTGATCGTGATGCCGGACGGTGGCACGTCGGGCTACCTCGACATCGTCGACACCGAGCGGCATCTGGACGTCGATGAGCGGATCGGCGTGGCGCGGTACGAGGACGCGATCGTCCGGGACCTGCGGGCGCACGTCTCCCGGGTCTTCAATGTCCGCTCCGGCCCGTGGGCGATCGGCGGGCTGTCGATGGGCGGCTTCGGCGCCCTGCGGCTCGGCATGAAGTACCCGGACCTGTTCAGCTCGATCTGGGCCCATTCCAGCGCCCCACGAATCGGCTGGTTGATGGCCGACCGGACGCCCGAGCCGGCCGACGCCCAGATCCTCACCCACGCCCGGCAGCTGGCGGCGGCGGGGACGTGGCCGGAGATCAGCTTCGACTGCGGGACCGAAGATGAGCTGATCGGCGAGAACCGGCAACTGCACGGGCAACTCGACGAGCTTGGCATCACCCACCATTACGCCGAACACCCCGGTGGCCACACCTGGGATTACTGGGATCTGCACGTCCGCAGCGCCCTGGAGCAGCACGCCCGGGTCTTCGGCATCTCCTCGTGACGCTCCGGCCGCCCGTCAACCTGACGCCCTACAGCGAGGGACCACCCGGCCGACGGCCCAGTTCGGCGAGGTGGTTCCAGGCGTGCTCGAGGGAGCCCCGGATCGCCTTGCGCAGCGTGTAGCTGCCCGACGCCACTACCCGGGTCTGGCAGCGCTGCTGCTCGGTCGTGGCCCGGAGCTGGCCGGCGGCGAGTCCCGCGACCTCCAGGAGGGCGACCGGGATCGGCCGCTCGCCCCGGTTCGCCGCGCCGTGGATTGCCCCGAACCCGGGGGCCGAACCAAGGGCGATCGAGAGCGCCGCACCCTGCCCACCCATGACATGAAGCAGGATCTCCCGGGCGGTGCGTCCGGAGGATGGCTCGAGGTCGAGCCCGGCATCGGGTCGGGTGGCAGCCCAGGTCGCCAGCTCTCCGAACATCGCCGAGAGTCGGCTGACGCTGCTCTCGATCAGATCGGGCGAAACCGGGTCCGCGTCGACCGTGAAACTGATGTAGGGCGAGCCGTCACCGAGCATCTGGCCCGTCATGATGTGCTCGACCACGGCGAGATCGACGGTGTCGTCGGTATCGACGGCTTCGCCCGACCGGACAAGGAAGCGCCGGAAGGCCTGGACCGCCTCCGGCGTCGCATCGAGCGCCACGTCGGTCGTCGGCCCATTGGCGGTACAACCGAGCAACGCCGGGACATGGACCATCGTCCGGCGCCGCTTCGGTCCGGACTCCAGGTACAGATCGTAGACCGCCATCCCCGACTCCCCACGCCCGGCTCACCGACGGCCGTCGAACCCTATTCGACGATCTCGGACAGCCCCTCGCAGAGCATGCCGGCCGAGAGGAGTTGGTCGCGCAACTCGGCGAGCATCAGCGCGTGGTGGTAGGACTGCTCGTTGGTGAGCAACTGGGTGGCGAGCGTGCGGCCGGAGCGGTTCATCAGCGTCGCCACGACCCGAAGCGCCTCGCGCTCCTCATCGGTCGGCAGGATGACCGGGATGGACTGGACAGGGTACATGGTCTACCTCCGCGGAGCAGAACGTCCTTGGGGTACAAGGGTAGAACATGCGTTCCCATTCTTCAACCGGTTCGAGGGATCGGAATCGAGGCCGGGCGACGGTTCCCGCTACCGGTCGCCAAGGCCGGTGGTGGCGTGCGTCAGCGCACCGCAGGCCGAATCGGCCGAGGTGGACGAGTCGGCGACGGCAAGGACGGTCGGAGATGCCGAGTCGGCGTCGCCGGCGTCGCTCCAGTCGCCGGCCGTCGTCAGGGCCGCGACGACCGCGGCGGTCGCCATCCCGGCCGCGACGGTCCGCCGCCGGACGGGTGACGGGATCGAGGCATCGCGGCCGGCCGGAGACGACTGCGGCATGATCAGGCCGATCATCACCAGCACCCAGGGTACGAGCAGGAGGGCGACCATCGGGACGCCCGTCGCCTGCCAGGCGATCACGGTCGCGAGCAGGGTGCCGGTCAGGGCGATGGAGACGAGCAATGGCAGAGTGGATAGATGGTCATCGGTCATGGCTGGTCGTCCTCGCATTGGGCCGGTCCCCTTCAGGGAGCCGGTAGCGGCCGGGCCAACGTGCCCGACGGGTCCCACGATAGCGAGCGCTGCGTATGGTTTGCGTATGGGAATCAGTTCACGTCGCGAGCGTCGGCCGGGGAGCCTCGATTGGCAGCCGGACCGCGACGACGAGGCCGCCCTCCCGTCCCGGCCGGGCCGTGACCTCGCCACCGTGGACGGTCGCGACCGACCGGACGATCGCCAGACCGAGCCCGAAGCCAGCCGTCCGTTCGCGGATCGCCGCCGTCCCGCGCCGAAAGGGCGTGAACAGGTCGTCGATCTCCGTCGCCGAGATCACCAGCCCGCTGTTCTCGACCGCGAGGACGGCCGTCGCGACACCGGCCACGACCTCGGTGCCGACCGCCAGGCGCACCCAGCCGCCGACCCGGTTGTAGCGGATCGCGTTCTGGAGCAGGTTGGCGACCATGCGCTCGAGCAACGGCCGGTCGCCCCGGATGACCGCCTGATCGAGCGACAGGTCGAGGGCGATCTGACGAGCGTCGGCCGACCCGACGAGCTCGCCGGCAGCGTCCCCCGCCAGGTCGGCGAGGTCGAGCCGGACGCTGTCGCGCATCGAACTTTCGCTGCGGGACAGGGCCAGCAACCCGTCGACCAGCCGCTCGCTCCGGATCGCGGCGGACCGGACCGCCTGGGCCAGCTCCCGTTCGCGGGGTGAGGCATCCGGCGCGGCGAGGGCGACATCGGCCTCGGCCTGGATGATGGCGAGCGGCGTCCGGAGTTCGTGGGAGGCGTGGGCGGCGAACTGGCGCTGACTCTCGAAGGCCGCCTGGAGCCGGCCGAGCATGGCGTCCATGGTATCGGCGAGTTCCTTGAGCTCGTCCGGCGGTCCCCGGAGCCCGATCCGATCGGACAGGGTCGTCTCGGACGCGAGCCGGGCGTGACGGGTGATCTGGCGCAACGGCCGGAGCATCTGCCCGGACACCACCCAGCCGAGCGCCAGCGCGCCGAGACTCGTGACGAGCAGGGCGACCACGGCCAGGCCGGGAATTTGCCGCAACAGCCCGGCCCGCTCGTCGCGCCGGACCTCGAAGATCCGGCGCGCGACATCGTCCTCGTCGGCCAGCGGCCCACCCTGCTCGGAGCCCGCATCGCCGCCAGCCATCTGCCCGTTCGGAGCGCCGAAACCCTCCGGGCCAGCCGGTGGTCGCAGCTCCCGGCGGAGCAGGCCATAGAGGAAGATGAGCATGATCGCCGCGGCGACGAAGAACAGGCAGCCGTAGAGCAGCGTGAGCCGCAGGCGGACCGTCGGTCGGAACAATCCGCTCACGCGGGGTCACCCAGCCGGTACCCGACCCCGACGACCGTCTCGATCATGGCCGGCTCCCCGATCTTGCGGCGCAGGGTCATCATCGTGATCCGGACGGCGTTGGTGAACGGGTCGGCCGCCTCGTCCCAAACCCGGTCGAGCAATTCCTCGGCGCTGACGACCCGGCCCGGCGACGACGCCAGGACTTCCAGCACGCCGAATTCCTTGCGGGTCAGCGAGACATCCCGCCCGGCCCGGCTCACGGTCCGCCGCGAGGGGTCGATGTCGAGATCCCCGACGGTCAACGTCGGCGGCGTCATCGCGCTGGGCCGCCGGCCGAGCGCCCGGACCCGCGCGACGAGCTCGCCCATCACGAACGGCTTGGGCAGGTAGTCGTCGGCCCCGATCGACAGCCCCTCGACCCGGGCGTCGACGTTGCCGGCGGCGGTCAGCATCAGGATCCGGGGCGGCTCCGGGCGCGTGATGAGTCGCCGGCAGACGTCGTCCCCGTGGATGCCGGGCAGTTGCCGATCGAGCACGACGACGTCGTACGGGGAGATGTCCACCTTGTCCAGCGCCTCCTCGCCGTCGAGCGCGACGTCGACCGCGAGCCCGGTCTGCCGCAGCCCACGGGCAATCACGTCCGCCAGCGCCGCCTCGTCCTCAACCACCAATACACGCATCCTCGGCCTCCCTGGACACGATCATCGCACACACGACCCAGTGCTCCCCGGAGCGTACGGTCGCGCCCATATGCTCCCCGTATGGCGGTCCGCTCGACGGCGTCAGGACTATCTCACCGAACGTGGCAAGATCGCCTGAGGTTGCCCGGCGCCATACGCTGACCATACGGGACCGTGGCTAGAGTGGTGTCACCGGGCAGGAGCTCGCCGTGTATGCGCGGCAAGCGAGACCGCCCCGGAACGACCCACCCGGCAGCGCCGAAGGGCGACTGCCCCATCGAAAGGTTCACGTTCCATGGACAGCGACATCAACAGCAAGCCCTTCGGCCGGCGCACCATCTTCGCCGGTGCGGCCGGTCTCGGCCTCGCCACCCTCGTCGGCGGCTCCCTCGTCCGCGCCCAGGACACCCCGGCGACCGGAACCCCGGACACGGACACGGACACCGAGGCGGACGACACGGACACCGAGGAGGCATTCGAGGCGGAGGCCGGCACCCGCTACGACGACTTCGTCAGCCGACTGGCCGGCAACCTCGACATCAGCGATACCGCCACCGTCGATACCGCGATCCGGACCACGCTGACCGATCTGGTCGACGCGCGGCTCGAAGCCGGCGATGCTGCCGGCACGCTCGTCCGGCGTGCCCATGGCGGGCAGGCCCAGGAAGTAGGCCTGCTCGTCGTCGCCGAGACCTGGATGCCCGGCTGGTCGGCGCGGGTCGAC
>CAXTHM010000057.1:0-11895 GCA_964244115.1 uncultured Thermomicrobiales bacterium | reverse complement strand
GGTCGACGCGCGGCTCGAAGCCGGCGAGATCTCCGCCGACGCCGCCGACGCGGCCCGGACGGCGATCACGGACAGCGCGGCCCCGCTCATGGGCATCTTCCTGGCGGGCCGGGGCGCCGGTCCGGGCGGCTTCGGCGGCCGTGGTCGCGGCGGCTTCGGCGGTCCCGGCGGGTTCGGTGGTCGGGGGTTGCCCGGCGATGACCTGCCCGGCGATGACGACACCGACGACACGACGGACGACGCGACCCCGGCGGCCACCATCTAGCGCAGCCTCCAGGCACACCCCTCGACCCGATCGACGAGTGGACGACCCCCACCATCCGCGGATGGTGGGGGTCGTCCGGTATCTCGGCGAGCGCATCCTGAAGTGAGACACGGCGGCGGCCAGAGTCGGGTCAAGGCTGATGACTGCTTCCGAGGAGGTGTTGGATGGCGTTCAGGTGGCCCGCCGGAGCCAGTCTGGCAAGTGCCTGGACATCGCGAGCGCCGTCTGTCGTCGACGTCTCCCCCGGCCATGCCCCTGATCGGCGTCGCCCGACGTCGGCGTCTCGGCCAGCAGTTCGATCATGGTCTACAACTTGGCCAGAACGAGGTGATATCTCCCGATCCGCGGCCCGTCAGTCACGAGGGCCGGCTCGATCGACTGACAGGCCATGGCGACCCGCTCGAACTCGGCGAGCGTCGGCAACCGGGTCCGGCCAGGCGGTGGTGACGCCGAGGTCGCCGGCCCGGCCGAGCGCGACATCCAGCGCGTGCGCGAGGTCCTCGTCCCGGACGAAGCCGTTCCTCCGGGCGAGTGTCTCGGCCAGCCGAAACAGGTCGTCATCACCGAATGGCGACCATGGGTCGTGGAGGCTATCCGACTCATGACCCGAGTGGATATGTCGCTTAGACAGGTCCCGCAGCGGCAGCGCCGGCTGGTTGACCAGCGTCACCGGCGCGGGCGCGCGTTGAGGTGCAGACCGATCAGCCCGACGACCTGTCCATCGACCTCGGCGACGAGCCGGTGCTCGTTCATCGAGAAGGTGTTCGCCGACTCCCGCCGCGAGGCGAGTGGCGTGTACGGGACCTGGAGCGTGCCGGGGACGACTCCCGGTTGGGTCAGGATGCGGCCGACCGCGTCGGCGTCGGTCGGTTCCTGACCACGGATGACGATGTCGACCATGTTCCCCTCCCCTGACGGCACGGGCTCGCCGTTCAGCCATCCTGCCACAGGTCCGTTCCTGTCGGGACACGCCGGATCGGGCAGACGTTCCGTTCCCCGGACGGCGCGGGCGTCCGGCGTGGCACACTTCTTTCCACTTCAGATAGGAGGCTGCCGAGCTGGCGGGATCTCGCCCCCCTCCCCCCGCTCGCATCCGCGGATGCGCCCGGCCAGGGGCTTTCGCCGGTCGGCTTCGCCGTCTTGCCCTGGCGTTTCCAGTGTCCTTGGAGCCAGGCGATCGGGAGTGATGTCAGTCCCCCGACCGCGTCATCGACTGGACTCGCTCGTCCGATCTCACTCCTGAACGCAATGAATCGTCGGCCATACCAGAGGTAGTCCCATGTCGATCCACGGTGCCCAGACGGCCGACGCTCCGCTCTATGACGACACTGCCCGGCAGTACGATGCCATCTTGTTCCTGTCGTTCGGCGGGCCGGAGGGGCCGGACGAGGTCATGCCGTTCCTCGAGCACGTCACCGCCGGGCGGAACGTCCCGCGGGAACGGCTGGAGGAGGTCGCCGGGCACTATCAGCACTTCGGCGGCATCAGCCCGATCAACGCCCAGAACCGCTCCCTGATCGCGGCGCTGCGCGAGGAACTCGACCGCCACGGGATCACGCTGCCGATCTACTTCGGCAACCGCAACTCGGCCCCCTTCGTCGCCGACACGCTCCGGCAGATGCGCGCCGACGGCGTCCGGCGCGGCGTGGTCTTCGTCACGTCGGCGTTCAGCTCGTGGTCCGGCTGCCGCCAGTACCGCGAGGACGTCATCCGGGCGCTGGCCGAGATCGACGACCACATCGCCTTCGACAAGATCCGGGTCTATTACAACCACCCCGGCTTCATCGAGCCGATGGTCGACAACGTCCGGGCGGCGCTGGCCCGCTTCCCCGAGGAGCGCCGCGCCGGTGTCGAGGTCGTCTTCACCGCCCACAGCATCCCGCTGACGATGGCGCAGGGCTCGGCCTACGAGGTGCAACTGGCCGAAGCCTGCCGGCTCGTCGCCGAGGCCGCCGGGACACCGAACTACCGGCTGGCCTATCAGAGCCGGAGCGGGTCGCCGCGGATCCCCTGGCTGGAACCGGACGTCGTCGACGCCATGGGCGAGCTCCACGCCGCTGGTCAGGACGACGTCATCGTCGTCCCGATCGGCTTCATCTCCGACCACATGGAGGTGCTGTTCGACCTCGACGAGGAGGCCACCGAGCACGCCCAGGCGACCGGGATGCACATGGAGCGGGCCGGGACCGTCGGGACGGACCCGCGCTTCGTCAGCATGATCCGCGAACTGATCGCCGAGCGGATGACCGACCACCCGGACCGCGCCGCCCTCGGCACCCGCGGACCGAACCACGACATCTGCCCGCTCAATTGCTGCCAGCTCGGCGTCGCCCCGCCCCGCGTCACGATGCAGACATAGTTCAATAGGCCGCCGTTCGCCAACCCAAAGGTCGTCTGATCGATCACTTGCGCTAGAATCAGATTGGAGGAGGGCAGAAACTGATGAGCGTGTCACAGACGTCGTTTGAGTCGATCGCGGGAACATCCTCTCCCCCGAATCCGATCCTCCTTGTCGAAGAATTCGGCCCTATATCATCGGCAATGGTCGAACTCCATCCACTCACGGTCTTCATCGGTCAGAATAACTCGGGCAAGAGTTACCTTGCGCAGATGTTCTATCTGCTCACAAAGGTTTTCGACTCGTCTTCGCTCGACTCAGATTTCGATCTCTTCGACTTCCCTCCGGGCCGCGACGGTCAATTGCGTTCCGCGAGCTATCTGAGTCGGCTCTTCCGGCGCAAAGAAGCCGGCAAGACGCATCGCATCGACCCAGAGCGCCAGGAGGGTGTCGCGGCTGCGTACAGCGACTTTGTGTCATCATTACAAGTGGCGCTGAATGCAGCGTTCATCGATTATTTCGGAAATGAAGTCCTTGCCAGTTTAGGGGAACGATTTAGAATTTCTCTGTCGTCAAGTTATACTTCAACTCCGCTACTCTCGATTACTTCCCAAAACAATCAGTTGGTCCTCTCAATCATCGACCCCGACTTTGATTCCGCCCTCATCCCAGAGGTGGATCATGCTAGCGAGTATCCGATCGGGCTGGCGGACCGTCTGAGTGCGGAAGTGCTCTGGTCGCAGCTTGCCGCCTCATACGGGTTGGTGAACCATCGGAGTCACTATCTCCCGTCATCCCGATCGGGAATACTGACAGCCTGGCCGCTGGTAACCTCAATGGCAATCGACGTGGTACGTCGGAGATTGGGCTCCGCCCGTATCGAAGTGGAAGCTGTTTCCGGTGTAGGTGGAGATTTCCTTCAAACGATCATCACGCGTTTCCAAGCGGTGTCTCCAAGAAGAACGAATCGGTTTGCGGAGATCGACGAGATCGCGGCCTTCCTCGAATTGCAGATTCTGGGTGGTACCATCACCGCCGATCCCCAGGGAAACATCCTCTACGACAGCGCTGGGTTCACGCTGCCCGTCCAGCGGGCCTCGTCGATGGTCGGAGAACTCGCCCCACTCGATCTTTATCTGAAGCGGATCCTGGAACCGAATGACCTCCTGGTCATCGATGAACCAGAGGCGCATCTACATCCTGAGAATCAGCGGCAGATGGCGCGGCTTCTGGTACGGTTGAGCAATGCGGGAGTCAGAGTAATTAGTCCAACTCATAGTTCTATCATTCTCAACCAACTCTCGAATCATATTCTCGCAGCAGCGATTCCGGATCCAGATTTGAAGGCAACGGGGTACTCGGCGACGGATGTAATCGGGACTGACAGGATCGCGGTCTATCATTTCGAACAGGTTGATAGGAGGACGATCGTCCGTGAACTCCCAATAGAAGCCGACTATGGAATATCCGAAGAGGAGTTCGCTAGAGTCTACGCAGAGCTTGGCGAGGAAACACTCCGTCTGGCGCTGGCGTCGTCAACCGAAGGATAAGCTCACTCCGATGAGCCACCGATCGACCCAATCACAAGGTCCAGCGCTGGCGCATCTCCATCAGAGCGCTGGACACGAATGCATCTCCTCGGTTTGTCGAATAAGTGGAGCACTGGTCACCACAAGGGCTCCCAGCTCAACGATCATCTCCTGTGACCGATGTGGCTCATTCAAGGTTGACGAGACCCGCCCGGACTTCATTGTCCTCCTCGAACCACCGAGCAAAAACGAAAGCAAATGGATCGTGATCGAGGGGAAGGGACGCCTGTCCGATCCGAGTCATATAGGGAAGCAGCTCCAAGCGGGAGTGGATCGAATTCAAAATGATCCATTGTTTGGCCGATCCACTAACTCGTCACGGGTCATCGCGGTAGTTATCTACGACGGCAAGTCCAGGGCCGCTGAAATAAGCGCATTGAAAGGGCGCAAGGTCACTTACCAAGGCAAACGTTGCCTAGTCATTCCAATACGTTCAAGGGCTGCAATCGTGCTAGATGAACTCATCACTTAGGTGCTATCTCTTCAATTTTCCCACCTATAATGGACTCAACCACGACGTCTGCCCGCTCAATTGCTGCCAGCTCGGCGTCGCCCCGCCTCACGTCACGATGCAGGCGACCGCGGAGTAGCGAAAAGAACCACCTCGGATCCCACCAGGGCTACGTCTGGTGGTCGATCATTCGAGGGTCGGTTGGAGCGGGACTCACCTGAAGGCGTGATCTCGATGGACGGCTGTGCTCCCCTCTCCAGCCACCTGTGGAACCGCAGCGCAGCGAGAGCGGCCTCAGCGGGGAGAAGCGAGCAGATTCACCCCGGTCGAGGCAGCCGTCCGCTGACCAGGCGCTTCCACTGCAACCGGCTGTTGCCCGCGGACGTGATCGCGGAGTCGGTCGACCATGAAGCCGACCACCGCTCGACCTGCCTCGCGGGTGAGGTCGATCATCTGCTCCTCGACCAGACATTCCAGAGATCGACACCATGAGGCATGGAGGGATGTCCTGGGTAGATCGGAGCCGGTCGGTGGATCAGCGTGAGTCAGATCTCCGTGGCTTTCGGCTCGGCCTCGGCTGACCCGATCAGCTCCTGGATCGCGTTGAGCAGATCATCGATATTGAACGGCTTGGAGAGATAGCGGTCTCCTCCGAATTCCTCATGCTGTGCCCTGGCATCCTCGATGAGCTGCCATGACGTCGAGACGAGCAGAACGGGAATGTCCCGCGTGGAGACCGCCCGCCTGAGCTCCCGCAACAAGTTCCAGCCAGCTCGCTCGGTGATGGCCAGGTCGATCACCAGAGCGGCTGGCTGGGCGGCGGCAATCGTCGCGAATGACTGAGGAACGAAATTCGTCGTGGTGACGTTGTACTGCTCGTCCTGGAGGAGTTCACGAACCAGGTCCAGGAACTCGGGCGCCCCGTTGACGACGAAGACGTGCTTCCGGTCCATCTGTTCGGGCGTCGCCCAATGGCCATAGGCGTCTGGTCGGCTGCTGTCCATGTCCTGCGGATACTCCTTGACGCGTGAGGCGCTTTGAACCGCATTCTACTCATTGGGGCGGGACGATCGAATGGGTTCGGACGTCGACCGAACGGCACGTCACCTGATGGCTCCGGATGATCAGGGTGCGACCGGTCGGACGGAGGCACGCGACCTCGGGTTTCGGTTCAGCCGACCTCACCTCGAACGCGTCATCCTCCGGGACTCAGAGGGGATCGCGACGACGCTGGACGACCCTGCCGTCTGACCCGTTGCCAGGCACATCTCCCGAATCCGCGTCGAGGGAACTCCCGGCGATGGGCGATGACCACCGGCGACGCCAACAGCACTGGCCGCGTTCCCGACCGGGAACGGGCCGAACGCCTCAGGTCGTCGGTGCAAACCCATCGAGAAGCGCTCCGACGGCGATACCGACGTTGGTCGCCGTGTCGATCCGGGCGCCGGCCGGCTCGGAGATGATTGCCCTTGAGCACCATGACGCACGGCGTCGAGCATCGACTGGCCGATGTAGGCCGTCGCGTCGCCGATGACGATGGCCATCGCGTCGAGCCGACCCCGTGTCACGACTCCGACCCGTGCGGGCTTCAGTGGCATCCGGAGCAGCAGGAGAACGATCAGCACCGCGGTCCCGAGGACCGCGACGACCAGTACCCGGAGCCGAATACGGGATACGGGATCGGGGTAAGGAACCCGTCGATCCGAGCGGCCCGCGCCGGAGCACCGCTTCCCGCGCCGCCACGGTGGGGAGGGACCGGAGGAGGGGGCGTTCGGCGGCACGACGGCGGCCTTTATCTGTTCGCCCGGGTCTCGGGCAAGGTGACCCCCTCGAACCCCGCTTCGGCCCGTGCCGGGCGATCCGTCATCCCGAACCCGGAGTTGTGGCGCAGTCGACCAAAAGGCGATGAATGGCATACTGCCGTTGTTTCGTGACGTTCTCGCTCTACCCTCGCATCCAGGCCGGTGTCTGACTGCTCCGTCGCGGCCACCCGACGCCGTCTTCACCAGACCGAGCACCGTGGAAGGGCGATCAATGACCGCGACCGAGACGCAATCGCCGACGCAGCCGACGCACCGCGAGACGCAATCGCCGGTGACGTGGCCGCAGGGACTCTCCCTTCCCAACCAGTCCGGCGACACCCCGGTCCTGAAGGTGTCCGGGCTGACCCGCCGCTTCGGCAACATCGTCGCCGTGAACGACCTCTCATTCGAGATCCGGGCCGGCGAGGTCCTGGCCTTCCTCGGCCCCAACGGTTCGGGCAAGTCGACCACGGTCTCGATGATCCTCGGCCTGATCCGGCCGACCGCCGGCAGCGTCGAGCTCTACGGCCACGATGTCCAGAAGCACCCGGAGGTCGTCTCGAAGAGCGCCGGAGCGATCATCGAGAACCCGGCCTTCTACCCCTACCTCTCCGGTCGCGACAACCTGCGGGCGTTCGGCAAGGCGCTCGGCAACGTCTCCGACGCCCGGGTGGACGAGCTCCTGGAGCTCGTTCGCATGAATGAGCGGGCCGGTGACAGGTACAAGACGTACTCGCTGGGCATGAAGCAGCGCCTCGGCATCGCGCTGACGCTGCTCCAGAACCCCGGCCTGATCATCCTGGACGAGCCGACCAACGGCCTCGACCCGGCCGGACAGCGCGAGATCCGCGACTTCATCCCCGAGCTCGCCCGGAACGGCCACGCCGTCCTGCTCGCCAGCCACCTGCTCAACGAGGTCGAGCACGTCTCCGACCGGGTGATCATCATCCGCCGCGGCGAGATGGTACGGCAGGGTCGTGTCCGCGAGCTCACCCAGAAGGGCGGCGTGATCGAGGTCCGTGTCGAGCCGCGGGAAGTGACGCCCGCCGTCGAGACGATCCGCCGCATCGGCGGGGTGACGAACATCCAGCCGGGGGACGAGGACGGCGACATCATCGTCAGCGCCGAGCCGCAGGTCGGCCGCGACATCAACCGCGCCCTGGCCGGCGTCGGGATCTGGGCCGCCGCCGTCTCGCCACGGGCCAACACGCTGGAGAACATCTTCCTGGAACTCACCGAGGGCAGCTCGCCGGGTGAGCAGGAGACCGGACCGCGCCGACGCCGACGCTTCGGTCGTGGCGGCTGAGCGAGTCGCGCTCGCTCACGGCCCTGCTGGACGTCGAGCCAGCCACCGGATCAGACCAGAACCGATAGGAGCTTCTTGATGCTCGCCCTGCTCAACAGTGAGATCTTCCGAACCGTCAAACGGCCCGTGACCTGGATCATGCTGGCGATCCTGACCGTCATCATCGCGGCCTTCTACGCGGCCATCTACTTCTTCGGTGACAACCCGGCGACGAATGAGACCCTTCGACCGGACGCGACCCGCACCAGCGGCTTCGCGATCGGTCTCCAGATCGCGTCGATCCTCGTCATCGTCCTGGCGGCCCAGTCGATGGGGTCCGAGTACGGCTGGGGGACGATCCGAGCCATGGTCTCCCGCGCGAGCGGACGAGTCCCGTTCATCGCCGCGAAACTGATCGTCATCGCGGCGTATGCACTCCTGACCCTCATCGTGACGGCGGTCGCCAGCGTCGGGCTGGCCTTCCTGTTCGCCAGCCTGGCCGACAACGATACGACGGTCTCGGGCAGCGAGTGGGTCGATGTCCTCGAAGCGATCGGCAGAGGCCTGCTCTCGATCGGCGTCTACGCGATCATCGCCCTCGTGATCACGATCCTCTCGAAGTCCACGGCGGCCGGGATCGCGGGGACGCTGGCCCTGAGCTTCCTGGAGCCGGTCGTATGGGTTCTGCTGGGGGCGGCATCCGACGCCTTCGATACCGTCAGCGAATACTTCATCAGTTACAACGTGACGGGTCTGACGTCGGTCGGGTCCGATCAGGCGGTCGACGGTTTCGACGCCACCCGCGGCGCGATCATCATCGCCGCCTGGCTGATCGGATTGCTGGCAGTCGCCCTGTCCATCTTCCGGCGCCGCGACATCACCTCCGGCTGATCACGTCCCGCGCCTGGTGAGGGAAGCCGGCCCTCGGCTGGGGCCGGCTTCCGCGTGTGCGCCGGATGGCATACTTGGCCCGATCTCCCCGGTTCGGCAGGCGACCGGATCCCCGCCCTCGTTGCCACCGACGCCACCACCCTCGAAAGGGCCAGTTCCTCCATGGTCGACTCCGCGACGACATCCGTCCCCAACCCGCTCTGCGACATCGGCCGCACGCACCCGCGCGACCGCCACCGGATGCGACCGGTCGAGGGCCGCGAGAACGTCTGGTACTGCCCGAAGCACGACCTCTACGCCGAGGTAATCGATACCGAGACCGCTGGCGGGCTCGACCGGGGCGATAGCTTCCCACTCCCGGACGGCGCCCCCGGGACCGTCCTGCGCAACGGCGACGAGCGGGCCGGCGGGACGCTCGTCTACGTCCGGTCAGAGCGCTAGCCAGCCCCAATGCGCTTCGGCATCTCCCTCAGCCACCATGACCTCGCCCGAGCACAGGCGAAAGACGAGGTTGCCGGGACCCGTCAGGCGACGCTGGCCGCCCGTGACCGGCTGGTCGCGCTGGCGCGGGCGGCCGAGGCCGGGGGCGCGGACGCGATCTGGGTCACCGAGGATCCCGAGGGCTGGGACGCCTTCGCGATCCTGACGCTGCTGGCGACCGAGACCAGGACGATCCGGCTCGGCACCGGCGTCACGAACCCGCTCCTGCGGCACCCGAACCAGATCGCGGCCGCACTCTCGACGCTGGACATCGTCTCCGGCGGGCGAGCATTCCTCGGCATCGGTCGAGGGGAGCCGGCCTGGTTCCGACAGGGGCTCGGCGTCCCGGTCCCGGCTCGGCCGCTCGACGGCCTCCGACGGACGGTCGAGCTCCTCCACACCTGGTGGCAGCCGCCGCACCGGGTCATGTCGAACGAGCCGCTGGCAGAGGGCGCCGTCTTCCCGGTCCGGAACTGGGAGCGGACGATCAACCCGCTGACGGGACCATCGGCCCCGCCGGTCATCATCGCCGCCGCCGGACCGAGGGCGCTCCGGCTGGCCGGAGAAGTGGCCGACGGCGTGCTGTTCAACGATCTCGCCAGCGACGCCTATCTCGGCGAGGCAATCGGGATCGTCCGGGACAGCGCGACCGCCGCCGGGCGGGACCCGGCCGCCCTCACCTTCACCTACGGCACCCGAGCCCTGATCACGGACGATCCCGGACCGGAGATCGACCGGTTGCGATCCACCGTCGCACTCATCAACGCGCTCCCCGGGATGGACCGTCAACTCGAAGGGGCCGGCTTCGACATTCCCCCGCTCATCCGTCGGATCCGGGAGGTGCTGGGCAGCGACGCGCTCCTGGCGAGCGGCGGCGGCTTCCCGGAGATCCGGCGATCGGGACGGATCGCGGCGGCGGCGAAGCTTGTGCCCATCGAACTCGTCGAGCGCCTCAGCGTGATCGGACCCGCCAGCCACGTTCGCAGCCGGCTCGAGTCCCTGGCGGAGCTAGGGATAACGGCGGTGCATGTCCAGCTCCCAGCCAACGCGGCCCCACCCGAGACCCTGACGAGACGGGTCGACGATCTACGGACATCGTCGCCGTGTTCGATCCATGTGCCCGGTCACACCAGTGAGATGTGACGATTCTCGCGAATGTGTACGTACGCCTTTCGCGAATCGCCGGTCCCCGCCCGACGGACGCCGGGCGGTGCTGATTGCTGACGAATGATTTGCTCGGTTCAGGTGGAGAATCGGAAAACGGATCACCGCTCATTCATCCTTTTTCGGATACACTTGTGGACGAGAGAGGGGGGACTGTGGCGCTGAATACGATCGTAACCGGCGTTGGGGTCCTGATCTTCGCCATAGCCTGGTACGGTCTACAGGTCGTGGCGCTCCGCGATCTGCGGGAACGTCCGAGCGTCCGGGGCGACAACAAGCTGCTCTGGGCGTTCGTGATCCTCTGCCTCCCCTACGCCGGATCGCTCGGGTATCTGACGTTCGGCCCGACCAGCTTCCTGCCCCGGTCCGATCGCCGGTCCCGGGCCGGACACGCCACGGCCCCTTCCTCCCGCCCGAGTCCCACTGCCATCGCGAGATCAACGCCAATGAGCCGGGGGGCCAACGCCGTGCCCGGCGGCTCTTCCGTGCGTGCCGATCGCCCAGCCCGTCCCGCGACCACCGGACGCCCCGCGCGCCGACTGGCCCATGACCCGGTGATCGGCACGGACTCCGCCGACCTGCTCCCGACAAGGATTCCCGCCGCGCGCAGCCGGCGGCCGGTCCCCGACGCGATTCGCTGGCCGGGCTCCGCGATCCCGCACAACCATGAGCCGGCAGACGCGGAACTGCACGATTAGGATCGGGTCGCGGTCGATGCGCTCGGGTGGCGAGGCAAAGCTCTCCCATGGCCGGGGTAGATCTGCTCACTCCGCCGCTGGAAGCGGCTCCGGCTCCGCGGTCATCCGGAGAAGCGAGACGCGTCACCCGTTGGAGCCGGGCAACCCGGCGAATGTCCCTGCGGGACCGAACCCTCTCCCGAGTTCCTCCTCGTCATCGAATGATGAGGAGCGTTCGTTCGCTTGAGGTCGGCCCTCACCGTGTCTCCGAACAGGAAGCAACCGCCTGGCCGCACTGGCGCTCCGGACGGAGCAAGCCTCATCCGGAGCGCCGCTGCGGCCATGACCCTCCAGGCCGATGATCAGGGTCATCCCGCCACAGCGGTGAGCAGCCCCTCGCTCCGGGCGAGCTCGACGAGGATCGTGCGATAGCCGACCGAGTCGAACAGGACGACGACGGTGTCATCCTCGTAGCGGAGCACCGTGCCGTCGCCCCACTGCCGATGATGGACCGTGCTGTCGATGCCGAACGGGCGGTCACCGTCCTGCTGGTCGGCGATGCCATGGCCGGCCTCGCAGTTGTCGCAGTTCCCGCACGGCGGATCGAACGCCTCGCCGAAGTAGTTGATCAGATCGGCTCGACGGCAGAATCGCTGGTCGGCGTACCGGCGCATCATCTCCACCCGTGAGCGGGCGAACTGCCGGTACTGGCGCTGGGTGGAGACGGCGGCCTGAGCGTCGGAGCGGATGTCGCGCCGACGATGGAGCGTCTCGATCGTCCCGTCGGGCTCGACCTCGACCGAGCCCGCGTCCTCGAGCCGATTGATGATCCGCATCATCCGGCTGTCATTCAGCCCGAACGTCTCCCGGATCGCCGTCGGGTCGTCGGGTCCGGGAGAACGATGGAGTTCCTTCAGGACCGCAACGACCTCATCCTCGGGCAGATCGCCAGC
>CAXTHM010000056.1:0-26333 GCA_964244115.1 uncultured Thermomicrobiales bacterium | reverse complement strand
ACGATGAGACCGGCGAGCAGATCGCCGACCTGACCGAGCCGAACCAGGAGTTCCTAGTCGCGCGCGGTGGTCGCGGCGGTCTGGGCAACACGCATTTCAAGACGTCGACCCATCGTTCGCCCCGGATCGCCGAACTCGGTGAGCCGGCCCAGGAGCGCTGGGTCCGGCTGGAACTCCGGATGATCGCCGACATCGGTCTGGTCGGGCTGCCGAACGCTGGCAAGTCCACCACGCTGACGGCGGCCACCGCGGCCCGGCCGAAGATCGCCGACTACCCGTTCACGACGCTGGAGCCGAACCTGGGCGTCGTCGAGATCGGTGGCAAATGGGGGACGACGTTCCTGCTGGCCGACATCCCCGGCCTGATCGAGGGCGCGGCCGACGGGGCCGGGCTCGGGCACGAGTTCCTCCGGCACGTCCAGCGGACCAAGGTGCTGATCCACGTCCTGGACGCCGCCGGTGGACTCGAGGGGCGTGACCCGATCGAGGACTTCGAGACGATCAACGGCGAGCTCGAACTCTACGATGAGAAGATGCGCGCCAAGCCGATGCTGGTCGCGTTGAACAAGGTCGACCTGGCCGAGGCCCGGGAGAACCTGCCGCGTCTGCGGGAGGCGCTTGCCGGTCGCTACCCGCAGATCTTCGAGGTCTCGGCCGCGACGGGCGAGGGGATCGCCGACCTGATGCTGGCCGCCAACCGGACCCTGCAGGAGGTCATCCAGCTCGAGAAGGAGGCCGCCGCCAAGGCGCCGCCGGCCGAGCCGAAGGTCTATACGATCGGTAACGTCTCCGAGCGGGCCTGGGAGGCGACTCGCCAGTCCGCCCACCACTACCGGATCGCCGGTGTCGGGATCGAGCGGTTCACGAAGATGACCAACTTCGGCAATGCCGAGTCGATCCAGCGGTTCCAGCGCGTCCTGAAGAGCAGCGGCATCACCTCCGAGCTGCACCGCCTCGGGATCAGCGACGGCGACGTCGTCCACATCGACACCGTCCAGATGGAGTGGGGCGAGCCCGACCCCGAGCTTCCCAGCAGCGTCCGCATGACCCGACGTCAGCGCACGCTGGCCCGGACCGGCGGGGTGAGCGACGACGACGAGATCCAGGCCGAGTTCGAGGACGACTTCCGCAACGGCTGACCCGTCCTCGTAACGTAGATCGACGATCAGCGCTCACTCCGTTTCGACGCGGGGTGGGCGCTGCTTCGTTTTCGCCTGTCACAGATCTGGTGAGCCAGCGTTTGCCTGTGTGATCGCCGATGGTGGGCCCGCCCGGTGCCGGAGCGGGTTGATCGATCAGGTGACGCGGGAGGTGTGGACGACGTGACGTCAGGGAGCCATGTCCAGGTGTCATCGGACGATGACGTCGGCACGCGCGAGGCGGCCGAACGTCAGGTCGGCCAGCACGAGCAGCTCGCGACGGTGGACGACTTCGCCGAGTTCTACACGTCTCATCTGACCGTGATCTATCGCTTCCTCCGCGCCCGGACGCCGACAGCACAGGACGCCGAGGATCTCGCCCAGACAGTCTTCTTCAAGGCGTATCGGGCCCTAGGGGGATTCCGGGGCGACGAGTCGGCTCGGGTCGCCTGGCTGTTCCGGATCGCCCGGAACGAGACCACGTCGTGGTATCGCCGTCGTCGGGACGAGCCGGTCGCGATCGACGCGATCTTCGGCGAGGGCCGGGAGGCCGCCGGTCCCGGACCAGGTCCCGAAGCATGGGCGCTCCTCGATGAGGAGCGGCGGATGCTCGCCCGCCTGGTCGGTCGGCTCTCCGAGGACGATCAGGAGGTGATCCAGCTTCGCTTCGCGGCCGGCCTGACCTCGGTCCAGATCGCCAACGTGCTCGGCTGTTCGGCGGGAGCGGCCCGGCAGCGATTGCATCGTGCCATCGACCGCCTTCGAGGATGGAGTGACCATGAATTCCGATAGTCATGCCGACCGATTCGCCCCCGATCCAGGGAAGGACATCCGCCATCCGGCCCTCGAGGCCCGGCTGGAGCAGCTCTATGCCGTCGAGCCCCGAATCGATCTGGTTCCCATGATCGAGGGATGGGCCGGACAGTTGAGCGACGAGCCGTCCTCGACGCCCGGCCGCCCCGTCTCCTTTCTCGCCCGGAGCCGCCGCCGCTCCCTATCGTGGCTGTCGGCTGTTGCCGCCTCGCTCTCCGTCCTGGTGGTCATCGCGACGGCAGCGTCCGCCGCCGGGCTGATCGACTGGGGACGGTATTTCGAGATCGGGTTCGGGACGGAGCGGATCGCCGAGGAGGATCTCGGGACCGATCTGGATCTGACCCAGCAGGTCGAGGGCTTCACCGTCACGATCGGGCGCGTCTACGCCGATCCCTACAGCGTCGCGATGACGGTCCGGGTGACGCCGCCCGACGGGCTGCCTGCCGGTGACGTCGATCTGCGACAGGCGACCCTCTACGACGAAGCGGGCGATGCCCTCGGAGGACCCGGTGCTCAGGGACCACTCGTGGATCAGACGATGGTCCGGACCTTCTACAACAGCGGTCTGACGCCGGGTATGACCGTCGCTCGGTATCGCTTCGAGATCACGGATCTGCGATACGCGGTGCAGACAGAAGTAATCAACGATGAGATCGTCCCGATTCAGGAGATCGTCCCTGGCGAGCCATGCCAGCGGGAGCCGCCGTACCCCGGACAGCCTGCCGATCAGCCGGTGGATGAGACCCGCTGCTATATGATCGCCTCGCAGCCGTTGGTCTTCGATTTCGAGGTCCCGATCGGTCCCGGCGTCTCGGTCGCTCCGGGCAATCAGATCGCCAGCAATGGGTCAGTTGCGAACGTAACCCACGTCACGGGCGGTCGGATCGGCGCCTCGGTCGCTGTCGCGGGTGTCGGACCCTTCGCCAGCGTCAGCATCGAGACCGGTGGCCAGACGTTTCCGCTCGCGACCTATGGGTACGCCTGTCCCTACGACGAGACGACGCGGTTCGACTACATCACTGATCAGCCGATCCCGTACGACACGGGACCCTGGACCGTCCGGATCTCTGCGGACCCCGGGCAGGTCCCCGCCGATGCCGGCGACTCCCCGCCGGGCAGTGGAACCTGCGGAGAGATCGAGCCGCTGGG
This sequence comes from uncultured Thermomicrobiales bacterium, assembly GCA_964244115.1. Lineage (GTDB taxonomy): Bacteria > Chloroflexota > Chloroflexia > Thermomicrobiales > UBA6265 > CADCWK01. The sequence continues at coordinate 23,232 of CAXTHM010000056.1, read as the reverse complement.
GGATTGGGTCTTCACGATCGACCCAACGACGTCCTCGACCAGCGCGACTGCCCCGTAGATTTCCCGCGAAACGGGGCGACGTGGAGTGGACAGGGGGCCGATATCGCCCACCATCCGCTCCACGTCGCTGTCGACGGACGTTCCTGGACGATCAATTCGCTTCGACATCGCCGCTGCTGGCGTAGATGCCGCGGTACGCCTCGGGGAGCAGGGCGGCGACCCGTCGCATCATCAGGTCGGTGGCGCCCTCGCTGGTCAGGCGCTCGCCGTCGACGGTGCGGGGGACGATGAAGGGCTCGCCGATCGTGACGCGGACCGCGCGGCGGAAGCGGCGCCTGGGGGCCTTGCTGCCGTTGAAGGGCAGGAACTCGGTCCCGGTGACGGCGACCGGGAGGATCGGGGCTCCGGACCGCAGGGCGATCAGGGCCCCGCCGGCCAGCGGCTTCGACATCGCGCCGGTCACGCTGCGGGTGCCCTCCGGGAAGATCCCGAAGGCAATCCCCTGGGCCAGCGTCGCCTCGGCCTGGCGGATCGACTTGCGGTCGGCCTTGCCGCGCTCGACCGGGAAGGTGCCGCCGAACCGGATCAGCGGGCCGAGGACCGGGATCCGGAACAACTCCGCCTTGCCCATGTAGTGCACGGGGCGGGGGACCGCCACCGCGACGACCAGCGGGTCGAGGTTATGCAGGTGATTGCCGACCACGATCAGCGGCCCGGTCCGGGGGACGTTGCGGACTCCCGAGACGCGGTAGCCGGCCAGCAGCCAGAGGGCCACCGTGAAGAACCCCCGGGCGGCGTGGAAGGACCAGTCGCGCAGGGTATGGCGCCGCAGGTCGCCGAACTCGGCGAAGGGGTCGGTCGTCGGGGTCGTCATGCCGTAGTGTTTCCGCTCGTGACCCCGCCGATGCGCTCGGGGACGCCGAGACGATCCCAGGTAGACCGGACGAGGTCCTCGACGAGGGCGACGACGGCCTCGATCGACTGGCCGTCGGTGTCGACGATGATCGCGTCGTCGGCTGGGCGCAGCGGCGAGGTCGCCCGACTGCGGTCCAGCTCGTCACGGCGGCGGAGGTCGTCGGTCAGTTGCCCGATCTCGGCGTCGACCCCACGCTCCCGGAGTTCGTGCAGGCGGCGGCGGGCGCGTTCCTCGGGGCTGGCGTTGAGGTAGATCTTGGTGCCGGCGTTCGGGACGACGGTCGTGCCGATGTCGCGGCCGACCATCACGATCGGGCCGCGGCTGGCGGCGATCCGCCGCTGGACCGGCAGCAGGGCGTGGCGAACCGGTCCGTGGGCGGCCACGACCGAGACATTGGCATCGACCGTCGCCGTCCGGATCTCCCAAGTGACGTCGTCTCCGTCGAGCAGGACGTCGTAGAGCCGGCCGTCGTCCCGTGAGAGCGGGACGATGTCGATGTGGTGGTCGCGGACCAGGTCAGCGAGCGCATCGCCGTCGCCGAGATCGGCGCCGGCGCGGAGCGCGTTCAGGGTCAGGGCCCGGTAGAGGACGCCGGTGTCGAGCAGGATCGCGCCGAGCTCCTCGGCGACGGCCTGGGCGACGGTGGTCTTGCCGGCCGCCGCCGGGCCGTCGATCGCGATCACGAGGCGATGGTCGCCGTGGTCGTCGTCGCTGGCCCCGTGGGCCAACCTAGCGTCGGTTGCCACGCTTGGCTCCCTTTCCCTGCGGCTTCTTCATGGACTTGGGCTTGGACGTGTTGATCTTCGGCGCGGCCGGCTTCGGTTTCGCCCCACGGTGGCTGTGCGGGTGCGGCGAGCGGCGCTTGATCCGGCTCGGCGCCTCGTCGGGGTTGTCCGACTCCACCTTGCGGGAGAAGCGGCCGACGGTCTCGAGCTTGCGGCCCGAACCGCCCATCGGGTCCGGGCGAGCGGTCCGGCGCTGGGTCAGCAGGCGAGGTCCGCGATCGGCCGCCGGGCGGCGTTCGGGCTCGGTCGAGCTGGTCGGGCGTGGTCGGCGATCGTCGGTCCGGCGCTCGGGGTCGTTCGCGCCGGACGGTCGTGGTCGGCGATCGTCGGTCCGGCGATCATCGGTCCGGCGGTTGTCACGAGCGCCGGCCGGTCCGCCGGTCGGGCGGGACCGATCGATTCGCGCCGATGGGCCGGAGGGAGCGTCGTTCCGACGCGGGCCGGCCGGGGGGCTGTCTCGCCGGGGACCGCGGGCAGAACCATCACGAGGTGGACGATCTGGCGACCCCTGCCAGCGAGGCGGCGCGCTGGCCGGTCGCACGTCGCCCGTTCGGGGGGCGGGACGTGGGCGCTCGGTGTTCGGGCGTGGACCGGTCGGGACGTCGTCGCGGCGGGGGCGCTGCGGCGCTGGCCGGCGGACCGGGCGGCGGGCGGCGGCCTCCCCGGCCGGGCGCTCGGAGGTGAAGGTCCGGCGGACTTCGGAGAACCGCTGTCCGCCGACCGTCTCGAACCGTCCTTCGGGCGCGGGGGAAGCTGGCGACCCCTCCGGGCGGTTCATCGGTGGAATCGGCTGGTCGCGTCCGGTCGCTGGGGCGTCGGTCCGTGGGCGATCGCCTGAAACCGATCCGGCGGTGGGGCCCGGAGCCGGGCGCGGGATCGGGTTCTCGGGCCGGCGAGCGGCCCAGGCGCCAGGGCGTTCCACGATCGGGCTCCGGGGCGGGGTGGCTGGCGGCGTCGATACCGGCCGGGACGGAGCCGCCGGGCGGTACGGGGTTGCTGGCCGAGCGGGGCTGCCGGGCCGGCGGTCGGCCGGCCCCGGTCGGCCGGTTCGCTCCGGCTGGCCGGTCCGGCCGCGTGGGCTCTCGCTCGGTCGGGAACTCCCTGACGCCGGTCGATCGGACACCATCCGGGACCGGCCCTGACGAGGTCCGCTCCGAACGGCTCCGGGAGCGTCGGCCATCGGGGCGGCGATCTTCGCCTCGGGCGTCTCGCCGCCGCGCCCGGCGTCCCGGTCGAGGTGGACGGCCTCCGAGATCTGGCTGAGTTCGCCCACGGTCAGGTCGCGGTACTCGCCGGCCTCGAGTCCCGTGATCGTCAGGGGGCCGATCCGGTGGCGGCGGAGTTTGATCACGTTGATGTTGGCTGCTTCCATGATGCGCCGGACGGCATGGTAGAACCCCTCGTGGATCACGAGCCGGATCCAGATGCCCTCACGCGTCTCCCGCAGGAGGCGGATCTCGTCCGGGACGACATCGCGGTCGTCGATGCGGACGCCGTCGCGCAGGTACTGGAGCGTCCGGTCGGTCGGACGCTGGTCGGTCAGGACGTGGTATTCCTTGGCCATCTGGTAGCTCGGGTGCATGACACGGTTGGCCAGTTCCCCGTCGTTGGTCAGCAGGAGCATGCCCTCGGTGTCCCGGTCCAGCCGGCCGACCGGGAACAGGCGCTCCTTCGTGTCAATCAGATCCATGACCGTCCGCCGCTCGCGGTCGTCCTGCATGGTCGTGATGTAGCCGGTCGGCTTGTTCAGCACGATCGTCCGGAGCCGCTGGGGACGGATGACCTTGCCATCGACCTGGATCTCGTCCGCCATCGCGTCGACGCGGGTGCCGAGTTCGGTCACGACGACGCCGTTGACGCGGACGCGACCGCCGGTGATGAGTTCTTCCGCTGAACGGCGTGACGAGATGCCGCGTGCCGCGATGACGCGCTGAAGACGTTCCACATTCCCCCCGGGGGTGCCCTGATGACGGGACCGCCAGTTACCCGTGGCCGGTCCTCGCGCCGCACACATCAAGCCGGTACCAGAGGCTCAGGAGGCGAACGGGCGTCGCTAGAGCTGGTAGACCGGCTGGTCGGCGATCTGTTTGTCTCCGAGGAAGAATAGCACGCGGCCCACTTCGTCCCCGGATTCGGCGGAGGGACCGAGGATCATCTGGTAGGTGACGTCCTCGACCTGGTCGTTCGGGACGACGAGTTCCGCCCCTTGCTGGAAGGTGACCTCCCAGGCGGCCGCCTCCGCGTTGAGGCCCGCGATCGCGTTGGCGCTGTTCAGGTCCACCCACGTGAACTCCCGCGGGATCGCCCGGATGATCGCCAGCGAGTCGTCGACCCGCTTGTCCACGGAGACCTGGTCATTGGCGTCGTAGCTCAGATCGCTACCGAGGACGACGATCACGACCCGGCTGCTCCCGCTGAACTGCGCTCCAGTGACCAGGCACGCGCCCGCCTCAGGGGTCGAACCGGTCTTCACGCCGAAGATGCCGTCCTCCCCGAGCAACGCGTTGGTGTTCTCCAGATAGACCGTCCGGGCGTCCGGCCCCGCGACCTGCATCTCGAACGCCTGGGTACCGACGATCGTCGCCAGGACCTCGTTGGCGAGCAGCGCCGCCGCGAGGATCGCCAGGTCGCGGGCGGTGGTGTGCTGACCGTCGGTGTCCTCGCCGGCGGGGTTCAGGATGAGGGTGTTGACGGCGCCGACCTCGGCGGCCCGGGCGTTGACGGCGTCGAGGAAGGTCGCGGTCGGGTCGTCGGAGTCCGGGTCGAGCGTCAGCCCCGCGACCCGCGCCAGCGCCCGGGCGGCGTCGTTGCCGGACGGCAGCATCAGGCCGTAGAGCAGCCCCTCGACGGTCACTTCGTCACCGGTCTCGAGCTGCGCGTTCGAGAAGACGGTGATGTCGACGGTGTCATCCTCCTCGATCGTGACGACCTGGTCGAGGTCGGTCAGGATGTCGACGATGGTCAGGCTGGTCGCAATCTTGGCGGTACTGGCCGGCGCTCGTTCCGTGTCTGCTTCGCTGGCGAACAGGACCTGGCCGGAGCCGATGTCTCCGGCGAAGACCGCCTCAGCGGTGACATCGGGGAGGTCGGGAAGCCCGTCCGGGACCGTCCAGCGCTCGGCGAGCGACGGCGACGCGGGCTCGGTCCGAGGCGGCTGGTCCTGCGCGACGACGGGCCGGCTCGGAGTGGCCAGGACCGACGTGCCCGGCGGGGTCGCGATCACGGCGGCCAGGCCGGACGCCGTGGTGGTCAGCAGCCGCCGGCGGGTGGTGATCGGAGCGTTATGGCCGGGTAGTCGGTCGGTCATGCGTGTCCTCGGAGCGGCCGCGGCATCGGATCTGCCCAGAGGGTACCACTCCCGCCCGAGCCGTCGGTTGCCGCGCTCGCACCGAGGCGACAGAATAGGGGAGCGGCCGACGCGGTATCGCTTGTGAGTCGATCCGGACGCCGGGCCCGGCGCTGTCGGGGTCGACCCGTCCCAGTGACGCTATCCGTTGCGTCTTCAGGCCGGCAGCAGGCTTGCCAGGTTGATCTCCGATGCCGAATCATCTCCCGGTCTCATTGCCAGGCAGCAACCCACGCAGCTGTCCGCCGCCCGTGGCACTGGGTCGCGTGCCGACCGAGCCTGCCCCGGAGACGTCCTTCCCGGTCCAGGCGATCCCGATCGACGGTCTGGAGCGGACGGTCCGGGTGGCGGCGATCGGCGACTTCCACACCAGGGTCGATCGGGACTTCCTGTTCGGTTCCGCGTTGCGCCGGGTCCCGGCCCAGGCGGACCTCCTGCTCATCGCCGGCGACCTGACGGACCATGGCCGGATCGACGAGTTCGCGCTCGTCGCCGCCTACCTCGCCGATGTCACCGTGCCGGTCGTCGCCGTCCTGGGCAACCACGACCGACGGGGGCTGCGCCGGGTCGCGATGCGCCGGACCCTGGAGGAGGCCGGCGTCATCCTGCTGGACGGGGAGTCGGTCGTGCTGGACGTCCCGTTGGGAGCCGAACCCGACGAGTGTGATGGGCCGGATCGCGCCGGGGCATCGAGTGCCCGGATCGAGGTGATCGGCTTCGGCGGCTACGGCGGCGGCTTCTGGCCGGAGGAGATGGCGGAGAGCCCACCCCTGCACCGGGCCACCCAGGCCGTCGCCGTCCGGGCCAGGCGTGAGGCCGCCCGGCTCGACGCGACCCTCGCCGCGGCAACGACCGACATCGACGCCCGGATCGTCCTGCTCCACTATTCGCCAACCTCGAGCACACTCGGTCGGGAGCCCTCGGTGAAGTACTGGATGCTGGGAAACATCGAACTGGCCCGGGTGATCGATCGACACGACGTCGATCTGGTCGTCCACGGCCACGCCCACCTCGGCAACCCGGCCGGCCAGACGATCGGCGGCACGCCGGTCCGCAACGTCGCGTCGCCGGTGATCGGCCGGCCGGTCATCTACCGGCTCGTCGATGCGGCCGCCGGATCGACGGCCGAGCCGGCGATGCCGACCGCGGGTGCCAGGTGAATCGCGCCGAGCGGGGGCGAGGCTCCGGATCCCGGTCGGCCGAGTTCGACCAGGCCGACGTCCGGCTCGACCTCACGGGCAACCCGTACGGTCCGTCGTTCGCGGTGCTGGAAGCCCTGGCCGGTGCCGAGGACCTGCACCTCCCGGCGGATGGCCGGGCCGACACCCTGCGCGCCCGGCTCGCCGCGCAGCTCGGTGTCCCGGCCGAGGCGCTGCTGCTCGCGAACGGGATCGACCGGCTCCTGCTCGACCTGTTCGTCGCCCTGCGGAATCGGGGGCCGCTCGTCGTCTTCCCGCCGACCGACCCGGGGCCGGTTCGCCTGGCCGCCGCCGCCGGGCTCACGAGGCTGGAGCTGTACCGGACGCCGCGATTCGAGACCGGACTGGACGCCGGGATCCTCGGCGGACTCCCGCCAGACTGGAACGCCTTCATCCAGAGCCCCAACGACCCGAGCGGGACGATCCTGCCGGCGGACGAAGCGGTCCGGCTCGCCTGCGGCGGTGGGGTGGTGATCGTCGACGAGCGCCACGGCGCCTACAGCCCGCGCTCGCTCCTGCCCCTCGCTCGCGAATTCGACAACGTCGTCACCGTGCGGACCTTCGAGACCTGGGCCGGCCTCGCGGGTCTGCCGCTCGCCTATGCGATCGTCCCCGCACGCCTCCGGGAGCGACTCGCGGAGCCGAACGGGGTCACGCCGCCCGCGATGGGTCCCGTGATCGCCGCCCTCGCGACACTGGACGATCTCCCGGCGGTGATGGCCAGTGTCCGGCAGGTGCGGTCGGAGCGGGCCCGGCTGTACCGCATGCTGCGCAAGCTCAACATGGTCAGCGTCCCGTACCCGACCTGGTCCAACTTCCTCCTGGTCCGGGCCGAGCGGACCACGGCGCCGAACCTGACCGCGGCCCTGGCGCGGCGCGGTGTCCGGGTCGCGCCGGTCGAGGACGAGGCGCTCCGCGGGCAGGCGATGCGGATCAGCGCCGGTCGGCCGGACCAGACCGATCAGCTCCGGCGGGCACTGATCGAGATCGGCGTCGCCCTCTGACACCGCTCCGTCGCCCCGATCCGGATCGGCACGGGCCATCGGTAGCGGTGCGGGGTCATGCCGACGGGGGCGCCTGGCCGGAAATCCAGGGCGCGGCCGTCCGGCTGATGCGTAGCGACTCGAAGACATCGCCGGCAGACGTCCATGCCTTCCGGGAACCGGGCTGGCGTCCGACCGCATCCGGTTCGAGGCGCTGACCGGTTCCCGGAACGTCGTCGGGGTGGAAGAGCCGATCGACTAGACGCTTGCCGAAGACCCGGACCCGGCGAACCAATGACTCTCACGGGTTGGACACTATTGCCTATGGACGGTTCATCGAGTTGATCCTTCGATCAAGTATCATTTTTGCCAGTTCGCCCGTTTCGCCGACGCGGCATTGTTGACCCTGATCTGTCGCGGGTGCGTACCATGAATGCTGATCGCTATCGGGACTGGACGCCGGATCTCATCGGAGATCCGGAGAGACTGAAGACGCTGCGACGGCTCGGCCTGCTCGACACGCCTCCGGAAGAGAGTTTCGACCGGCTGACCCGGCTGGTCAGCCGGCTGCTCGACGTTCCGGTCGCGCTCGTGTCGCTCGTCGACGAGGACCGGCAGTTCTTCAAGGCGCAGTTCGGTCTCGAAGGTCCCTGGGCGGCTCTGGGGGAGAGTCCGCTGGACCGGTCGTTCTGCAAGTTCACCCTCGGCAGCAGTGAGCCGCTCGTCATCGAAGATGCGAGGGTCGACCCGCTCGTGCGGGACAATCTGGGGATCGGTGAGCTCGGCATCGTCGCCTACCTCGGGATGCCACTGACGAGCGACGACGGGCAGACGATCGGCAGTCTCTGCGCCATCGACCATCGGCCGCGTAACTGGTCCGATCAGCAGATCGAGGATCTTCGGGAACTCGCACACGTCGCGATGCGGGAGATGGGATACGCGGGCAACGCGATCGGTGCCAGCGGTGACTCGCGACTGCCCGGCAGCGGACGGACCGGGCACGCCGACCAGGTGGGGAGCGACGCGTCGAGGCAGCGTTTCGAATCGGTGATGAACCACTCTCCGGACATCATCGCGATCGTGAACACGGACTCGTCCGTCCAGTACATCAGCCCGTCGATCGAACGCCTGCTCGGGATCGCCCCCGATGATCTGAAGGGCGAGCTGATGACTCGCCTGATCCATGAGGAGGATCTCGAGGCGCTCCGGGCGACGCTCGCGATCAGCCGTGAGTCGGGAGCGACCCTTCCCAGGATGCGGCTTCGGTACCGGAACGATCCCAGCCGGGTCTTCGACGTCGTGCTGACGGACCTGCGGGACGACCCGCTGATTCACGGCTTCGTGGTCAGCGCTCGCGACATCATCGAGCCGCGGGTGGCGACCTCCGACGAGGACTCCCCCGAGGGCCGGTACCGGGCACTCGTCCAGCACACGTCGTCGATCACCAGCATCATCGGGATCGACGGGATGATCCGGTACGACAGCCCCGCGGCCACCAGGATCCTCGGCTATCCGTTGGACGAGTTGACCGGACACAATTCGCTGGAGTTCATCCATCCGGATGACGTAGAGGCGGTGGTCCAGGCACTCCGCGCCGGAATGCGGCCGGGCAGCGGCAAGGTGACCGTGCAGTATCGCTTCCGGCATGCCGATGGGACCTGGCGCTGGCTGGAATCCATCGCCGACAACCTCCTCGCCGACCCCGATGTCTCCGGCCTCGTGCTGACGTCGCGCGACGTCACCGAGCAGCGCGAGACCGAGGAGGCGCTCCGGCAGAACTATCTCACGACCCTGATCCGATACGGCGCCGACCTGGTCTTCGTCCTGAACCGGGACCAGACCATCCGCTATCTCAGCCCGTCGGTCGAGACGATCCTCGGATTCTCACCCGCCATCGGGGTCGGGATGCAGGCGGCCGACATCGTCCACAAGGACGACCATGAGCGGGCCGAACAGGCGCTCGAACCGCTCCTGTCCGGGGAGCAGGACGTGGTCCGGTTCGAGGTTCGCGCCCGGCACCGGACCGATGGCTGGCGCTGGCTGGAACTCGCCGCGACGTACCTGATCGAGGAACCGGGCATCGATGGGATCGTCGTCAACGCCCGCGACATCACCGAACGCAAGACGCTCGAACGCCAACTGGCCCATGACGCGACGCACGACGCCCTCACCGGACTCCCGAACCGGACGCTGTTCCTGGATCGACTGCGATCGGCACAGGACGATCGCAATCTGGACGCCGACCCGATCGCCGTCCTCTTCATCGACCTCGATGACTTCAAGCTGATCAACGACAGCCACGGGCATGTCGCCGGCGATCTCGGCCTTCAGGTCGTCGGGCAACGGATCCACGATCGGCTGGGCCGGCGGGACACCATGTCCCGGTTCGGTGGGGATGAGTTCACGGTGCTCGTCGATCGTGTGCGTGGCATCGAGGATGCCGGCCGGGTCGCCGCGGACCTCCTCGCCGCCATCAGTCAGCCGTTCGTGTTGTCCGGGCAGGAGACCCGGATCCGGGCCAGCATCGGGATCGCGGTCAGCTCGGGAGTGCTCCGCGACCCGCACGATCTGCTCCGAGCCGCCGATACCGCCCTCTACCGCGCCAAGGCCTTGGGCGGCGGCACCTGGCTGCCGTACACCCCCGCCATGGCCGAGGAGGTTCGTCAACGCCTCACGACCGAGCTGCAACTGCGTCACGCGCTCGAGCGCGAGGAGCTCCGGGTCCGTTATCAGCCGATCGTCGAACTCGCGACCGGAAGGATGGTCGGTGTCGAGGCGCTGGTCCGCTGGAAGCACCCGGAGCTGGGGCTCCTCGGGCCGTCGGCGTTCCTCGGGATTGCCCAGGCGTCCGGTCTGATCGAGCCGATCGGGCAGTGGGTCCTGCGAGAGGCGTGCACTCAGGCGGCCCGCTGGTCCGCCGTCTCGCCGGTCTGGGTGTCGGTCAACATCGCGTCGGAACAGCTCCGGCAGCCGAACTTCATCGGGCAGATCGCGGAGGCGATCGACCAGGCCGGGATCCAGCCGTCGATGCTTCACGTCGAGATCACGGAGAGCATCACGGCCCGGGAAGGGATGGCCTACCTCGATCAGCTCCATGAACTGCGCCGCATGGGTGTCGGTCTCGCGATCGACGACTTCGGGACCGGCGAGTCCAGCCTGGCATCGCTGCGGCGCTACCCGGTCGATACTGTCAAGATCGACCGGGCGTTCATCGCCGGCGCCGATGGCGACGGGGAAGCCGCGATCGTCCGGGCCGTCCTCGGGGTCGGGCGGGCGCTCGGTCTGGCGGTGATCGCCGAAGGGGTCGAGACCGAGGGCGAGCGCCGGTTGCTCCAGAGTCTCGGCTGCACCAACGCCCAGGGGTACTACTTCGGCCGGCCGATGATGTCCCACCGGATCATGGAGCGCCTCCGGGACCAGGTCGTACCGACCTTGCTGATCCGGGCAGCTCCGGCGGATTGACGCGCCTCGTCACCCGAGCGCGAGCGTCTGGGCGGCGAAGACGTCGGTCAGGCCGAGATGGGCCATCTCCAGCAGGGCGGCGAGCTGGGCCGGGCTGAAGGGAGTCGTCTCGGCCGTGCCCTGGATCTCGACATAGGCGTCCCGGTCGGTCATGACGACGTTGAAATCGACATCGGCGCCGCCGTCCTCGGAGTAGTCGAGGTCGAGCAGGGTCCGGCCCTTGACGACGCCGACGCTGATCGCGGCGACGGCGGCCGTCAGCGGATCACGCTTGATCGCCCGCCGCGCCAGCAGGCCCCGGCAGGCCAGGGCCAGCGCGACGTAGCCGCCGGTGATCGAGGCGCAGCGCGTGCCCGCGTCGGCCTGGAGGACGTCGCAGTCGACCGTCACCATCCGCTCGCCCAGGGCGCCGAGGTCGGTGACCGCCCGGAGCGACCGGCCGATCAGGCGCTGGATCTCGACGGTCCGCCCGCCCGGTTTGCCGTTCTCGACCTCGCGCTTCGTCCGCTCCTTCGTGGCACGGGGCAGCATCGCGTACTCGGCCGTCACCCAGCCCCGGCCCTTGCCCTGCATCCAGCGGGGCACGCGCTCCTCGACCGTCGCCGTGACGATCACCCGCGTGTTGCCCTGCTCGACCAGGCACGAGCCCTCGCCGTAGCCAAAGGTGTTCGGGGTGATCCTGAGCGGTCGGAGCTGCTCGGCACTCCGGCCATCGTTGCGCTGGAACGGCAGCGTCAGGTCGGGGTCGGCCCGGTAGAACGCGTCGCGCATGGGGGTGCTCCTGAGGATGGATATTGGGGACGAGACACTCTTCCAGTCGCGATCGGTCGATTCACCGAACCGGCCCTGAAGGGACCGGCTGAAAGACATCTGATTCGACGGTGAGTTTAAGACTCCACAGCCCGATCACGCGGAGTTCGCATCGAGGCGAGTGTCCGTGACCAGTGTCGTTCAGCCGGTCCCTTGAGGGCCGGGCTTCTGATGACGGTCACTCGTCTGGTCTTGGATCGGGCCCCCGTCCGTCTTCTCGTCCTCCGGGACGGTCATGGTGCGCGAGTAGATCTCTTCGATCCGGCGCATCCGCTGGCGCAGTTCGACCTCGTAGCCGCGATCCTTGGGCTGATAGTAGATGTGGCCGGCGACGTTGTCGGGCAGGTTCTGCTGCCCGACGACCCCGTCCTCGAAGTCGTGCGCGTACTTGTACCCGTCGCCGTAGCCCAGCGTCTTCATCAGCTTCGTCGGAGCGTTGCGCAGGTGCATCGGGACGGGCTCGTTCCGGGTCGATTCGACATCGGCGACGGCGAGCTTGTAGCCCCGGTAGACGGCGTTGCTCTTCGGCGACAGGGCGAGATAGACGACCAGTTCGGCCAGGGCCAGCGCTCCCTCCGGCATCCCGATGAAGTGGACGGCCTGCTGGGCGGCGACCGCCAGCGTGAGGGCCTGCGGGTCGGCCAGGCCGACGTCCTCCGAGGCGAACCGGACCAGGCGGCGGACGACGTAGAGCGGGTCGTCGCCCCGCTCCAGCATCCGGGCCAGCCAGTAGAGGGCGGCGTTCGGGTCGCTGCCGCGCAGCGTCTTGTGCAGCGCCGAGATGGCGTCGAAGTGGTCGTCGCCGGACTTGTCGTACGTCCCGGCCCGGCGCTGGGCCGCCTCGGCCACCAGGTCCAGCGAGACGACCCGCTGGCCCTCGGGCTCCCTCAGGACCCCGGTCGACGCGAACTCCAGTGTGTTGAGAGCGAACCGGGCGTCGCCGTTGGCGAGGTTCGCGAGCGCCTCCATGACCTCCGGCGCGACCGTGATCCCGTCCCGCCCGAGACCGCGCTCGTCATCGACCAGGGCGCGGCGCATGATCTCGACGATGTCGATGTCGTCCAGCGCCCGGAGGACGACGACGCGGGAGCGGGACAGGAGGGCACTGTTGACCTCGAACGACGGGTTCTCGGTCGTGGCGCCGATCAGGATGACCGTGCCGTCCTCGACGTGGGGCAGGATCGCGTCCTGCTGGCCCTTGTTGAACCGGTGAATCTCGTCGATGAACAGGACAGTGCGCTGGTGGTGCATCCCGAGCCGGTCGCGCGCTTCCTGGACCGCCTTGCGCAGGTCGGCGACGCCGGCCGAGACGGCGCTCTGGGCGACGAAATGGGCTCGGGTCGTCGTGGCGATGATGCGGGCGATCGTCGTCTTGCCGGTGCCCGGCGGCCCCCAGAGGATCAGCGAGGCCAGCCGGTCGGACTCGATGGCCTTGCGCAGCAGGGTCCCCGGCCCGAGGACCTGTGCCTGCCCGACGACCTCGTCCAGCGTCCGGGGACGCATCCGGGTCGAGAGCGGCGCGGAGCGGGACAGCGTCGCGGCCCGGGACGCGTCGAACAGGCTCGGCGCGTTGGGGGTGCCGGCGCTACTCATCGTCGAGGGCCGCCGCCAGCTCGGCCAGCCGGGCCTCGATCTGCTCGACGCTGCGCATCTTCAGGGCATTGAGCTCGGCGATCACCTCGACGGTCGTCGGGCTGACCGGCAGGGACTCGGCATCGAGCCGCGTCATCGCCCCGAGGTCGCCCATCGCCTCCAGCACCTCTTCGAGCCGGTCCATCTCCAGCAACGCCTCGTAGGCGGCGTCGCTGACTGGTCTGACGTCACGTTCGGTATCCGTCTCGCTGGCCTGGATGATCAGTTCGATCACCGGTTCGTGCCGCCCGTTGTCGCTCATCGCGCTGCTCCTCTGGTCGAGCCCATTCTACCCGCCCGGAGGGAAGGGTCAGCGGCTCAGGATAGCGATCGCGGCCAGCGCAACCGACCCGATACCGCCGTAGAAGACGACGTCCCGCGGCCGGATGTCGTCCTGCTGGCTGAACGTGAGCAAGATGCCGGCGACGACGTAGAAGCAGACGAGGAGGGCGATCCCGCCCGTCCAGTTCCAGGTCGGCCACCAGTTGACCGCCACCGCGAACTGCCCCATGACCAACGCCCCGAGGCCGGCGTACCCGAGCCGCCGACCCGTCGAGCCGTCGGCTCGCTGGAGTGTCTCCAGGATCAGCATCCCCGACAGGAGGGCGATCAGCCCGGCGCTGAGCCACTCCGGCAGCTTGTTGAGATAGACCATCGAGAGAGCGAGGAAGGCGATCAGGTGGATGATCGTCCCGTGGAGGAGGGAGGCGACGCGGCTGGCGCTGTCGGTCAGGTCGTCGAGGAGGTCACGGGAGAAGAGCCCGACGAAGATGCTGACCGCGGTCAGGAGCGGCCCGACGACCAGCACCCAGATGTTGTGATACGTGGCGATCAACAGGACGGCCGCGGATGTCGCCGTCGCCGCGATCAGCCAGGCGGTGTAGGTCTCGGTGCGCTCGTGGGTCTGTCCGGCGGCGTCGGCCGCCACCCGGGCGGATAGTTCGGCAACCTGGGCGCCGGCGGCGGTGAGCAGGATCACGACCGTCGCGGCGACCCAGAACATCGGTCCGGTCGCCCGCAGGATCGGCATGATCTCGCCGGCATCGACCGATGACATCTGCGCCAGCACCCCGAGGCCCAGCACCAGCAGGCCGGCCCCGACGCTGACGACCACGCCCGAGATCGACTGGGACGGGGAGCTCGATCGAGGACGGGGGACGATCAGGGTGCCGCCGGCGAGGTGATCGACACGGCCAGTGGAGCGGCCCGCTGGGGTAGTCGGGCCGGGCGCGGCCGGGCGCTCCCCGGAAATCTCCGAGGCCGGAACGGGAGCGGGTACGCCAGAGATGCCGGTCTGCCGCGCGGCGTGGCCCGGTGGTGGGGCGCTGCCCTGACGCTGCCCGCTCTGGTCGTCCTGCACGAGACCGCTCCTCATCTGACGGGTCCGGCCGGTGCCCCTGCTCGGGCCACTGATCGTCGCACTGTACACAACATCGGGACGATCGCCTATCGAGCGGGGGCGTCCACGCCAGCCGTGATCTCCGACCAGGCCCGTCTCAGGTCATGCTCGGCGATCGCGCCGTGGCGGTGGATGACGAGATCATCACCGCTCTGCCCGATGACGGTCGACGCCACGGCCAGGCCCGATGGCCCGGCGTCGAGCTCCCAGCGCAACCCGGCTGGGGCCAGGTCACGGGCGACGCTTCCCGCATCGGTCAACGGCGCCGCGCCGGAGCGGTTGGCGCTCGTCACGGCCAGTGCACCGGAGGTGAGCCGCAGCAGCGCCCGGGCGACCACGTCGTCCGGCACCCGGAGACCGACCGTCCCATCGGCGGCCACGACCTCCGCCGGCAAGCCGGGCCGGCCGGGCAGGGCGACGGTCAGTCCGCCGGGCCAGAATCGCTCGGCGAGCATCAGGAGCCGCTCGGTCTCCGCTCCGTATCCGCCTCGGTCCCATCGAATGACCTGCTCGGCCGCCGTCCGGTCCGGCACCAGGACCGGGAGCGTCTGCGTTCGCTCCCGTCCCTTGATCCGGAAGATACCCGCCAGGGCGGCGGCGGATGTCAGGGCGGCGGCGAGCCCGTAGACGGTGTCCGTCGGGATGGCGACGACCTCACCGGCCCGGAGCAGCCGGGCGGCCTCAGCGATCGCCTCTCGACCGGCAGCGACCTGATCGCCGTCGTGGAGGAGCCGGACGGCGTCGGTGGTGAGATCGACCACAGGCTAGAGGCTCGACTTGAGCTGGGCGGCGAGGGCCGGCGTGATCCCGGCGACCGTGACGAGGTCCGCCTCGCTCGCCTCGCGGATGCCCTTGACCGACCCGAACCGCTTGATCAGCGCCTTCTTGCGTGTCGGACCGATCCCCGGCACGCTGTCGAGACTCGACGAGATCGCGGTCTTGCTCCGCTTCTGCTGATGGAACGTGATCGCGAAGCGGTGCGCTTCGTCCCGGATCCGCTGGATCAGGTAGAGCGCCTGGCTGTCGCGGGGCAGCAGGATCGGGTCCGGCCGGCCGGGCAGGAACAACTCCTCGTTCTCCTTGGCCAGCCCGGTGATCGCCTGGCCGGTCCAGCCGACCCCCTCAAGCGCCTCGATGGCCGAGCTGAGCTGGCCCTTGCCACCGTCGACGATGACGAGGTCGGGCAGCTTCGTCCACTTGCCGTCGTCCGGCTTGTCGGCGGCGCGCTTCTCGCCGTCCTCACCGATCCCGGCGGCCCGGCGGAAGCGACGCTGGATTACCTCGCTCATGCTGGCGAAGTCGTTCGACCCCTCGACGGTCCTGATCGTGAAGCGGCGGTACTCGCGCCTGGCCGGCTTGCCGTCCTCGAAGACGACCATGCTCGCGACGGTATTCGTGCCCTGCAGGGTACTGATGTCGAAGCACTCGATCCGGCGTGGCATCCGCGGCAGGTCCAGCGCCTCGGCCAGTTCCGTCAGGGCGGCGGTCGTCTTCATCTCGTCGGAGAGGAACTTCAGCCGGCTCTGCTCGAGGTTCTCGTGGGCGCTCTTGGCGACCATCTCGACCAGGTGCCTGCGGTCGCCCCGCTGGGGGACGACGATCTCGACCCTGCCGCCCCGCCGGTCGCGGAGCCAGGGGGCGATGATCTCCTCCTCGGATGCCGGCAGCCGGTGCTCGAGCAGCAGGAGGGGTGGAACGATCGCGGCGTCGATGTAGAACTGCGAGACGAAACTGGAGAGGATCTCGTTCGGTTGATCTTCGAGCGTCGAGCGGACGGCGAAGAACTCGCTGCCGAGCATCTTGCCGTTGCGGAGGAAGCCGGCCTGGACCCCGGCGTCGCCGCCCGGCCCCTGGGCGACGGCGAGGATGTCGGCGTTGAGGCCGTTCGGGCTGACGATCTTCTGGCGCTCGAGGACGTGGTTGACGGCCTCGATCCGGTCCCGCAGCTCGGCGGCCCGCTCGAAGTTCCAGGCGTCCGAGGCCTGCTGCATCTCGTCCTCTAGCGGCGCCACGATCTCGTCGCCGCGGCCGGAGAGGAACAGGGCGGCGCTGTCGACCGACTTCATGTAGACCGGGCGCTCGACGGCACTGATGCACGGCGCGGTGCACTGGTGCATGTGGTAGTAGAGGCAGAGGTCGTCGTTGCCGGTGATCTTCTTGTCGCACTTCCGGTAGGTGAACAGACGGTTGAGCAGGTGCAGCGTCTTGTGCATCTGCCCGGCCGAGGTGTACGGCCCGTAGTAGCGGCCCCCGTCGTCGACCACCCGACGGGTGATGATAACGCGGGGCCACTCCTCGTTCGTGATCTTGAGGTAGGGGTAGGTCTTGCTGTCCTTGAGGAGGATGTTGTACTTGGGCTGATGCTTCTTGATCAGTTCGTTCTCGAGGATCAGGGCCTCGGCGGCGGTGTCGGTCCGGATCACGTCGAAGTCGACGATGTGCCGGACGAGCTCGC
The DNA here is from genome assembly GCA_964244115.1 of uncultured Thermomicrobiales bacterium. Lineage (GTDB taxonomy): Bacteria > Chloroflexota > Chloroflexia > Thermomicrobiales > UBA6265 > CADCWK01. The sequence goes on along the minus strand of CAXTHM010000056.1, from coordinate 6,245 downwards.
GGGTCTTGGGGTCCTTGCCGCGCTCGGACTGGAAGTACGAGCGGACGCGGTTGCGCAGCGCGATGGCCTTGCCGACGTAGATGATCGCGCCGGTGTCGTCCTTCATCAGGTAGACGCCGGGCGCGACCGCGAGGGCGGCAAGCCGGGTGGAGAAATCGGGTCTGGGGGTCGGGCGGAGATCTGTATTCACGAGACGAGTATACCCGGCGAGATTCCTCGTAACTGCCTGGAGGGGCGGCAGTGAGGCTGAAGATGGCCAGGTCCGAATCGGTCGCAGAACGCGAAGACCGGTCCGTTGCGTTTCCGCAGGTCGGACCGGTCAGAGGGCGCGAGGACGAGCGATTGCCGGATCTCGAACGGCCGGGATTCGATCCGGCTGTCTCGTTGCCGAACCTAGTCGGCTGGAGAGCCAGCGACGACCGCGTCCCTCGGTGACGCAGGCGGGACCAGAGAGCTTCCCTCCGCATCGATCCTTGGCAGGAGTCGATCGAGCCACGATGGGATCCACCAGGCCTTGTCCCCGAAGAAGGCGAGGGTTGCTGGGATGAAGATCATCCGAATGATGAACGCATCGATGAGGATGCCGATGGCCAGCGCTGTACCGATGAGCGCTACGAAGCCGCCTCCAGAGAACGCGAACCCGAAGAACACCGAGCCCATGATGATTGCGGCGGCGGCCACGACCGTCGACGACCGGTTGAAACCAGTCAGGATCGCGTCCTGAGGGGAAGCCCCCCGGCTGTACGCTTCGTGAATTCGCGAGACCAAGAACACCTGATAGTCCATCGCCAGGCCGAACAGGATCCCGACGATGATGATCGGCAGGAGGCTGGGAATCGGCATCGCTTCGCCGACTCCGAAGAATGACCCGAACCATCCCCACTGGAACGTGGCGATCGTGATTCCCATCGCGGACCCGAGAGACAGCAGGAATCCGAAGGTCGCCATGAGCGGGACGATGATCGAGCGGAACATCAGGATCAGAAGCAGGAGGGCGAGACCGACGATGACCAACAGGTAGACGAGAAAGGCGCCGTTGAGTTGCGTGGTCACATCGATGTCGACGGCTGTCTGTCCCGTCACCGAGACGTTGAGACCACTCAGACCGTCGAACGCTGACCGAATCTCCTTCACGACACCCGCAGTTCGCTCATCGTTCGGTCCCTCGACCGAGATCACCTGGAAGATCGCCGCCGTGTTGGCGTCATTGGCTTGCGCTGGTGAGACCGACGCGACGTCATCCAGGCCTCGGACGGTCTCGGCGATGGCGGCGCTCTGCGTCGTCGCGTCGTCGCCCTCGACCAGGACGATGAGCGGTGTCTGATAACCCCGGCCGAAGCTCTCGCTGACGATGTCGTAGGCTCGACGTTCCGTGGTGTTCACCGCGCCGCCCGGGATACTCAGAGCGGTTTCCATCGACAGGACGGGGAAGGCCAGGAGAGCCAGTACCGCGACGATCGAGAAGATGCTGACTCGCGGTCGACGGGTAACGACGTTCGCCCAGCCGGAGAAGAACCCAAGCTGCCGGTCTGTCGATGCCATGGGCTCGCCCGACCCCACTGACGGCGTCCTGGAGCCTGGCGCCACCATCGTCGCGGCCCGGGCGGCATCGCGCTGAGAAGCCGGCAGCGTGCGGTAGCCAAGGCCGGTGAGGATGACCGGGACCAGTGTCAGAGCGATCAAAACGGCGACGACCACGGCGGCGGCGGCGGCCAATCCCATCTCGGTGATGAACGGGATGTTGACCACGGCCAGTCCGGCCAACGCGATGACGACGGTGGAACCCGCAAAGACCACCGCGGACCCTGCGGTGCCAAGCGCGATACCCACCGATTCAGGCACGGTCCGTCCGTCCCGGAGCTCACTCCGGAAGCGAGACAGGATGAACAGCGTGTAGTCGATAGCGACCGCGAGACCGAGCATGATCGCCAGGATAAGGGTGGAGCTCTGGATAGCGGAGACGGACGAGTACGCCAGGACGCTGCCGACGCCGATGAGCACGCTGAACAGCGCCGTCAACATGTTGGCGCCAGCGGCGGCGAGGGAGCCCAGGGTGATGAACAGGACGAGGAACGCGACTCCGGCACCGATCAGTTCGGTGACGTTGAGCAGTGCCGGACCCCCGCCGTCTGGCCCGCCGCCGATCTCTGCTGTGATGCCTTGACCGCTGGTTGTTTCCGCGATTCGGCCAACTTCGTCCATGACGGCGGTCATTGCAGGGTCGTCATCCTGCAGACCCGCCACCGAGAACCTCGCGATACCGACGTTGCCACCCTCGGAGATCGTGGTATCGGCAGCGGTGAGTTGGCTGGCAGCGTCCGTTACGTCCGGAAGTCGAGCGACCTGGGCCAGCGTCGAGTCGATGATGGCGACATTGTTCGGATCCAGGATGGATCCGCCGTCGGTGGTCTGGAAGACGACATCGAACTGCTGGGTCTCTTCCGAGGTGCCCGGAAACTCGCGGTCCAGCGTCGTCAGCGCCTGGCTGGACTCCGCACCAGGGATGGTGAAGCCCTCATCCGTCAGGCTGCTGGCCGTGAGAGCGATGAAGCCGGCTACCGTCATGAACGTGAGCCAGGCCGAGATGATGACGAGCCGGTGAGTCGCGCTGTACGTCCCGATCCGATAGAGCAATCGAGCCATGGAGTCCCCTCGATCAATGATGAGCAGTCGTCACCCGCGGAAACGCTTCCCGGTGGTCCTCACTACGATGTCATTCGCCATCACCTACGGCGTGATGCGTGGGGAGTAATCGGGGCTACTGCGGTCGCAGTAGTTCCGGGCACATCGATCTGCGGAAGAGCGGGTCGGTGAGATGGCGTGGAGTCGGAGGGAGGTCTGGTCCGCCACGCGGGAACTTCGCGGGCGACGCACGCCTGTCCCGGCGAACGATTCATGGCGAGACCCGACCCGAAAGGGATCGGGCTCGGCATCGATGTCGTGCCCGGTGCGGGAGTGCTCTCGACACGGGACGGAGTGGCGCTCGGGAAGCGGTCTGCACCGGTTCCCGAGCGATTCCATGGCACGTTGCCAGAGGGAGATTCTGTCCGAGATCCATGTGGCGGCGCCCGAGGCTCCTCTGCATCGGTGAGAATCCGGTCTCCAGACGTCCGCAACTCCGCCGGTCCTGACGGTCGGTTGGCCGCCTGCGGGGTCTTATCTACCAGCGGATCGAGCGTTGCGTCGTCGTACGAGTCCGAACACTGCTCCGCCCAGGGCCAGGGCACCGAATCCTGCCACTGAGACGAGCGTGATCGTCCACATCACGTCCGGGTGGTTCTGGATCATCCAGGTGTAGAACAGCGATTGAGGGATGACGCCGATAACGGTTGTCAGAACGAAGGTCCGGAACCGGATGTCGAGCAGTCCCGCGCCATAGGAGACGCCATCGAAGGCGAGACCGGGAATGAGCCTGAGCAAGAGGATGCCGTAGGCGCCCCAGCGGCTGAAGCTTCGGTCCAGCGATTGAAGGCCGAAGCGTCCAACCAGTCTCTCGACCGGACCACGCCCGACGCTGCGCGCGATCTGGAAGCAGACGATCGCAGCCAGGGTCTGGCCCACGACACTCAGCACCGTGCCCCACAGGGTGCCAAAGGCGATCCCGTTCGCGAAGACAACGAGCCCACTCGGAATCGGAGCGACGATCGCCTGCGCGACCATGAACCCCAGCGAGATCACCGGCCCCCAGACACCGAAGGAGCGCAGGTAGTCGCCCATCTCCTGTTGGCTGCCACTGGTCGCTACCGTCCAGGCGTTCTGCATTTCGGCCCGGAGCGGGGCGCTCAGCGCGTACGTCAGCAGGCTCGTGAGGATGAGTGCAACGGGAATGATCACCTGAACGCGACGATCGGTCGTGAGCGCCAGGAGGCGGGCGGTCCAGTGGGCGTGACGTAACGGGTGGGCAGTGATGGGATCGACGACCACGGCGGAGTCCTCCCCTGATGAAGCCAGGCCTCTGGCGACAGCGTCAGCGTAGGTTCCTACTGGGTCTTGACATCGATCCGACCATCGCTGCCCACCCGGCGGAACTGGTCGACGGACATGTCAGCGATCATCCGGTCGCGATCGATGACGATCAGGTGCTCCGCCGTCGGGCCCATCTCGGAGATGGGACGAGACGAACACCGTTCGACTCTCGTCCGCAAGGGACTTGACCAGATACCGGACCCAGAGGGTGCCCTCCGGGTCCAGCCCCTTGATCGGCTCCTCCAGGATGATCGTGTCGGGATCCCCCAGCAGCGCCGCGGCGCTGCCGAGCCGCTGCCCCATGCCCAGTGAGAGCGAACCAGCTCGCTTCTTCGCCACCGATGAGAGACCGACGAGGTCGATCACCCCACGGACGCGGCGGTTGGGAATACTGTTCATGGCCGCCAGAGCTGACAGGTGATCGTCGGCTGAGCGACCCGGGTGGATCGTTTTCGCCTCGATCAGGGCGCCAATCTCACGCATCGGTGCCGTGAGATCGGTCAGCGAACGGCCGTTGACGGGTGCGGTCCCGGACGTCGGGCGATCGAGACCCTCGGTGACCCGCATCGTGGTCGATCTGCCCGAGCCGTTCGGTCCCAGGAAGCCGGTGACCATGCCCGGCCGAGCAGTGAAGCTGAGCGAGTCGACGGCAATCTTGTCCCCGTACCACTTGGTGATGGGATCCACGACGATCACGACGATGTCCTTTCCGGTAGGCCAAAGGCGAACGTACGACCTGTTCAGCCTATTGCCTGGCCCCGTGGACATCATCGTCTCGCTGGACGGTCTTCCTGGAGCTGGCTAGTCTATTCGCAGTAGCTTCGCCCGGTAGGCGATGACGACGAGCTGGGCACGGTCGTGCGCGTCGAGCTTGACCATGGCCCGGTTGATATGCGTCTTGACGGTGAATGAGGAGATGAAGAGGGTCTCGCCGATCTGGTCGTTGGAAAGTCCACGGGCGGCGAGGACCACGATCTCCCGCTCCCGGTCGGTGAGTTCGGTGATGGCGACGGCGTATCGGGCGTCGGGGTCATCGCGGTCGGGGGCCAGCTGGGGTTGCGCCAGGAACCGTTCGATCAGCGACCGCGTCGCTTTCGGCGAGAGCAGTGCTTCGCCGGCGGCTACGGTTCGAATCGCGTTGATGATCTCGTCCGGCGTCGCGCCCTTGCCCAGGAACCCACTCGCGCCGGCCTGGAGCGCGATGGCGACGTTGTCGTCGGTCTCGAACGTCGTCAGGATGATGATTCGAACCCCGACCATGTTCTCGTCGGCGCGAATCCGTCGCGTCGCCTCAATGCCATCCGTGCCAGGCATCCGGATATCCATCAGGACGATGTCGGCTCGCTCACCGTAGGCGCGGCGGACGGCGGCGTCGCCATCGGCCGCCTCTCCGGCCACGATCAGGTCGTCTTCGAGTTCCAGCACTCCCCGGAGCCCAGCCCGGATGAGCGGCTGGTCGTCAGCGATCAGGACGCGAATCATTGCCTCGGTTCTCCTCAACCCTGTCGGACGGGTGTGAACGGGATCACGGCCCGGACGACGAACAGGCCGTCGGGTTGACGGTCGGTGGTAATCGTCCCTCCGATAGAGCCGACGCGTTCGTGCAGGCCGATTACACCGTATCCCGGTCTTGCCGTTCGCGATCGGGTTCCGTCGGGGTCGATCCGGATTCGATTGGAGACGATCGCTGTGAGGCTGTCGGTCTCGTAGGAAATCGAGAGCTGCGTGTCTCCCGGAATGCCATGCTTGGTCGCATTCGTCAGAGCTTCCTGGATGACCCGGTAGGCGGTCAGTTCGCAGGCGGCGTCGAGCGGGACGGCATTACCGCTGATCTTCCATCGAACCCGATCGTCGGTATCGCCGTACGACTGGATCAGGTCCCTGAGCTGAGCGAGACCGGGAGCGGGGTCGCGAGGCTCGACATCTTCCGGGGTCCGCAGGAGTCGAAGGACCGCGGACAGGTCATCAAGGGCCGACCGCGCCGCCTCGCTCACCCGGTCGATGGCGGTACCGGCGGTGCCGATCGCGTCCCGGGAGAGCGCCCGGGACGCCAGGCCGGCCTGGATGTTCACGACGGCGATATGGTGGGCGACGATGTCATGCAGCTCCTGCGCGATGCGGAGTCGCTCCTCAGCGACCCGAGTCCGGGCAACCTGCTCCCTGGTCTGCTCGGCTCGTTCGGCCCGTTCCTCTAGGACCTGAACGTAGTTGCGACGGCTCCGAACCGAATCGCCCAGGGCAGCCGCCAGCGCGACCCATACCGAGACCCCAACGCCAGC
>CAXTHM010000055.1:21714-27261 GCA_964244115.1 uncultured Thermomicrobiales bacterium | reverse complement strand
TCGCCGACTCGGCCGCCGCCCTGCCGGAGGTCGAGGTCGAAGCGCAGGCCGCCGATACCTCACGACTGGTCGTGTCCGCCGAGCTGCGTCGCCGGGCTCCCGACCTGATCGTCGCCCTGGGGGACCGTCTCACCGTCGAGACGGCAACCGACCCGGCATCGGTTCGGGACGCCGCGCTGGCCCTGACGTTCGCTCACTCCGCCTACGCCGAGACCGGCTCCGTCCTGCTGGCCGAGCCCGATCTGGCCGACCGGGCGGTCGGGATGCTGAGCCGGACGCTGATCGTCCTCGTCGCAACCGATACCCTCCGGGATGGACTGGACGATGCCGCGGCCCAGCTTCGCGCGATGGCCAGCCGGCCCGGCAGCAGCTACGCGACGATCATGACCGGACCCAGCCGGACGGCCGATATCGAGCGGGTCCTGACGGTCGGCGTCCAGGGACCGGGCCGGATCGTCGTCCTGTTCGTCGATGCGCTGACGTAGGTCTTCGTCTCGGCCCTCACGGGCGGGCTCCGTATACTGGCCGCGACGGCCACGGCGCGCCCAGCCGACCCGGATTCCCGATCCGCTCGTCAGCCCCCTCAGGAGCATATCGCGATGACTGCCTCATCCCCTCACGACGTGCTCCGTGGCCCCCAGCCGGTGATCGACGGTATCCCGCCGGACCACGATGGCACCGAACACGGCGAGCCGGAGCGGTCGTTCCGCGAGCGGTATGACGAGGCGCTCGGGGACGAGCGGCTGGCCCGGAATCTGACCGCCTTCCAGCAGTCCTGGCGGGGCAACCGGGGCGACGCCATCGGCTCGATCGACTTCGACGCTCTGCGGCGTCGCCTCAGGGCTCGCAAGACCGCGACGATCGCCGATCTGGAGACGCACGTCGCCACGTTCCAGGCGGCGGCGGAGCGGGCCGGCGTCCGGGTCCACCACGCCGCGTCGGCGGCGGACGCCAACCGGATCATCCGGGACCTCGCCCGGCTGCATGACGTCGATCTGATCGCCAAGTCCAAATCGATGGTCAGCGAGGAGATCGAGCTCAACCACGATTTCCGCGAGCATGGCATCGACGTGATCGAGACCGACCTCGGCGAGTGGATCGTCCAGGTCATGGGCCAGCGGCCCAGCCATCTCGTCCTGCCGGCGATTCACCTCGGCCGGCAGCAGATCGGCGCCGTCCTGACCGAGCGGCTCGGCCGGGAGGTCTCGAAGCAGGACATCGCCGAGCAGGTCCGGGTCGTCCGCGACGAGATCCGCAAGGTCTTCTTCACCGCCGGGATGGGGATCACCGGCGCCAACGCGCTGATCGCCGAGACCGGCACGGTGATGATGTGCACCAACGAGGGCAATGGCCGTCTGACATCCTCGGTGCCGAAGATCCACGTCGTCCTGGCCGGGATCGAGAAGCTCGTCCCGACGTTCGACGACGCCGTCATGCAGCTCCGGCTGCTGGCCCGCAGCGCGACGGCCCAGACGCTGACCTCCTACACGACCTTCATCACCGGCCCGACGCCTGGCCACGAGATGCACATCGTCCTCGTCGACAACGGCCGGCGGGCGATGGCGGCGCTGCCCGAGTTCAGCGAGGCGCTCAACTGCATCCGCTGCGGAGCCTGCTCCAACGTCTGCCCGCCGTACCGGGAAGTCGGTGGCCACGTCTTCGGCCACATCTACACCGGTGCGATCGGGCTGGTCGTGACGCCGTTCCTGAACGGGCTGGACGCCGCGGCCGGTCCGCAGAGCCTCTGCGTGAGCTGCAATGCCTGCGAGGCGGTCTGCCCGGTCGGCATCCCGCTGCCCCGCCAGATCCTCGACGTCCGCAAGATGGTCGTCCGGAAGAAGGGGCTGCACCCGGCCAAACGGGTCGCGTTCGGCGTGCTCTCCCGCCCGGCGGCGTTCGCGGCGGCGACCCGGATCGGCGCGAAGGCGCAGTTGCCGCTGACCCGTGGCGACGCCTTCATCCGGACCAGCCTGCCGATCCTGAACCGGCAGACCCGCTGGCGGAGCCTGCCGGCCGTCGCCCGCCGTCCGTTGCGGGACCGGGTCCGCGTCGGCGAGACCCAGCCGCCGCTCCGGCCGGTGGTCGAGAACGGCGCGGCCGGACGGATCGTCGCCCTGTTCCCCGGCTGCATTACCGACCGGATGTACCCGGAGCAGGGGCAGGCCGTCAACGATGTCCTCCGCCACCTCGGCGTCCGGGTCGTGCTGCCGGCCGGGTTGAACTGCTGCGGGCTGCCGGCGAACAACTCCGGCGACGAGGTCAACGCGAAGCGGATGGCCCGGCAGACGATCCGGGCGCTGGAGCGGACCCGCGCTGACCACGTCGTCTCCGGCAGTGCCTCGTGCGTGGCGATGATGGCGCAGGACTATGTTCACCTGTTCCGGGACGACCCGGTTTGGCTGCCCCGCGCCGAGCGGCTGGCCCGCCGGGTGACGGACTTCACCTCGTTCCTTGAAGCCGTGGCGAAACTCCCGGTCGGCAGCTTGGCCGGGACCGGCCCATCGGCGCTCGTCCCGGACGGCCGCGTGACGTACCACGACTCCTGCCAGGGACTGAACGCGCTCGGCCTCGTCGATGAGCCGCGCCGGCTGTTGACCGAGGTGATGGGGCTCCGGGTCGATGAACTGGCCGAGAGCACGCTCTGCTGCGGGTTCGGCGGGTCGTTCAGCTTCGAGTACCCGGCCGTCGCCGAGCGGCTGATGAACCGGAAGCTGGACGACGCCGAGGGGACCGGCGCCCGCGTCCTCGTCACCGACAACCAGGGTTGCATCATGCACCTCCGCGGCGGCGTCGACGCGGCCCGCCGACCCCTGCGCGTCGTCCATATCGCCGAGTTGCTGGCCGAGCGGGTCAGGTTACTCGCTTCTGGAATGAATCGATGATTCAGGACCCTCATTCGCGGCCGCCACCTCCCTCGTGTTCTGTCGAATCGTCGATATACCTCAGGTCAGTCGGGTAGATTTCACGTCAAATGTCGAAGCAGGGCGCTTGAGCACGAGGGATTTGACGCCAGAGGGTGAGTGAGCTCGGGGAAGGGTTATCGATGTTCGGTCCCCTATCCGTTGCCGCCACGCATGGGTGCCATAGTCAGTGGTCAGGTCGATTCGTCGTGGAACGTTAATTCATGGTCGGTGATCACTTCCGCGCCGAGCGGACCGGATCTAGCGCCGCCCGCTGGACTGTTTGAGCCGACATTCAGGTCATGCTGGAGCGACTGACGGCTAACATGACGGTTGGGGAGGGGCAACACGTCGTGGCTGGATATTTCTCGATCTGGGGCAGGAAAACAGGAAACTTCATTGCAGAATACGACGATGGTCCATCGGCACTACGACTCATAGCCGCGCTCATCGAGGCCAACGGGTTAGGCTTTGCAGACCACCTCGATCTCGCATGGGTCTCGTCAAACGACGAGGCACAGCGCATTGCGACCGGCGCGGCGCTGGTCGCGCTCGTGAGCGGGCATGGCAGTCGCCGTCCTGGTCGTCGTGGTCCAATCGCCATGCGGAGACGGCGAACTGTGGTTCGGGAGCGCATCGCCAGTTGACAGCGTGTTCGTCTCGGTTCTCGAGGCCGTGAGGACTGCCAGTCCGGGTTGCGCCATGCACCTGCGCAGCGTCGAAGCCGCCCAATGGTCCACGCACGTCGTCCACATCGCGGACTTGCTGGCGAAGCGCATCGGTAGTCGATCGAGGGATGAACGTTGAGCGATGACGCCAACCGCACCTTGCCGGGTCTCCTATATCGAATCCTGGCTGGTAATCAGTTGAGCAGGGATGATTTGACGTCCAACCTCGAACTCAAACGAGAGCCAAAGCGACCCCTCTCGCCCGAAGATGCGCTCCTCTGGTCGGGATTGTCAGTTTTCGATTCGCTTGACTTCACTCGTCAACATCGGACACGAAGTCGCTGGCTTGGTACCCATGCAGTCGAACTGAAAGTTCCTGGTCACTGTCCGATCTCCGCAAGACGGACGACGAAGACGCCAGGTCACTGGACGGTCTGGGTGCCGCCCGATGTCCTCCTCTCATGGGTAACCGGTATCATTGAGCTGTAGCAGTGGTGTGGAGGGATGTGCGGTGACCGGTTACTTCTCGCTGTGGGACATCAAAAGTCGAAATATCATCAATACGTATGTCAGCGGGTTAGACGCTCTCCAGGTCGCTGGCGATCTGATCGCTGACTTCGGTGATGGGTACGCCGCGGACCTCGATCTGAGTTGGACCTCGGACGAGGATCAGTGGCAGCACATCGCCACCGGTGCCGCACTCATCGCCCTGACGCGGGGGATGAGTCGTCGACGCCCACGACCTCGCCGCTCCGTGCCCATTCTTCGGCGCCGGCATGTGATTCGGGAAGACCAGTTGATCGCGAGTTGAGGAATCGGGTACTGCACTCCGGCGATTAGACCGACCAGACACTATCCGACGAAGCGCTCCGGCGGCGCTGGCAGTCGCTCGGCCCGAACGTTGGGGTGCTGGTCGCGCCGGGGAATGACGAGGCGCGGAGCCATGGGCTGATCTCGTTGAACGAGGGTCTCGTTCTCGAAATGGGGAGCGTCTTCAAGGTCTTGCTGCTAGCGGCCTTCGCTCTCGGGGTCGAGCGTGGTCGGGCCAGTTGGGACCAGGTCTTCACCGTGTCCCCTCAGGCCCGGATTCCAGGCAGCGAGGTGCTGGAGAACCTGCGGGACGGGCACGACATCGCCGCTCGGGATGTGCTCGTCGCGATGATGGGGCGGAGCGACAACACGGCTACCCAGATGGTCATCGACTGGCTGCCGGAGGGTGCGATCGACGAGCTGATCGCGCTCGCCGGGCTCACGTCGACGATCATCGATCCTGATCTGCGGACTCTCTATGCGCAGGCGACGGCGGATTCCCTGTTCGAGCCCCGCTGCTGTCGCTCGACCGTCGCAGACATGGTCCGGTTCTACCGGTTCGCCCTCTCCGGCCGGATGCTGACCGACCCGGAGGTCGACGCGACCTTTCGCGATATCCTCGGGAGCGAGGACCGCGATCAGGGTTTCGTCTGGGCTCCCGGCATCACCTGTCTGCGCAAGAGTGGCTACGTCGCCCCGCCGCCCCTGCTGGCCGTCGGCTTCGCCGGGGCGATGCTCGGCGGTCGCGAGCCGCTGATGTTCGCGTTCGCGCTCAACGGGTATATCGATGAGGAGACGGGGCACGATCTGGCCGCTCGGTTCGGGCCCGTCGTGCGGGACACCCTGCTCTGGGCTCTTGCCGAGCCAGCCACGCCTTTGCCATAGTGACGGTAGCCGTCATCCTGCCTGTCGACATGACCGAGGGACCACCATGCACATCGCGCTGCGGGAAGACATGACGCCGGGTGAGACGCTCCCGGACCGGCTCGCCTATCTCGAACGCCTGGGGATCGAGGGGATTGAGTTGTCGTCGGGATCGCTGCGCCTGTCGGACGACGAGGTGCTCGCGGCGTTCGCCGGGTCGTCGGTCCGGGCGGCGAACATCGCCGGCGGGATGAAGCTGCTCGACCCGGACCCGGCGGTGCGGCGGGCATCGCTGGCGCTGACCC
>CAXTHM010000055.1:13423-21704 GCA_964244115.1 uncultured Thermomicrobiales bacterium | reverse complement strand
TGTCCTGGAGGTACCGCAGTTCGGTGGGCGGGCGTCCCTGCCCGATCTGTCGCCGTACCGGACCGGGGCCGAGCTGGAGGCGGATCTGCTGGCGACGCAACTGGCCGAGCTCGCGCCGGTCGCGCTGGCGGCCGGGGTGCCGCTGTTCCTCGAGCCGCTCAACCGCTACGAGGCGTACCTGGTCAACCGGGTCGAGCAGGGCGTCGGGTTCGCCCGCGCGGCCGGGCTGGGGATCGCCACGATGGCCGACTTCTTCCACATGAACATCGAGGAGATCGACATTGCCGCCAGCATCCGCGCCGGTGGCGAACACATCGCCTACGTCCACGCCGCCGACAGCAACCGGCAGCAGCCCGGCAACGGTCATCTGGATTTCCTCCCTGGCTTCCGGGCTCTGAAGGAGATCGGCTACGACGGCTGGGTCGGCATCGAGTGCCGGATCGTCGGGCCATTCGATGACGCGCTGCGAGCGACCGTCGCCCATGTCCGCTCGCTCTGGGCCAGTGCCTGACCTTCCGGCCACCGTCGGGCAGGCTGTTCCTCGACGTACCGCCCCAGACGCTTGACACGCGGGACACCCGGTCGGATGATGCCCGTCAGCCCATGACCCGATCGGCCTGGTTGGCTCCGGATCGCGCATCGGGAGGAGCGCCTCACGCTCGTGTCCCGCTGCACGGATCGTTCGGACGCCTCGATGACGCCGTCGTCGACGATCAGTGACGTGGTTTCCGGGAAGGAGGCATCGGAGCCCCTCAAATCATGCGTCGTTCCCGGCAGCCGCCTCGTGCCCGGCTGTCTTCGCCCGTTGCCTCGCTGAGGAGGATCGCATGAACCATCATCGCCGCCGGATCTCGCTTCGTCTGGTCATCCTGCTGGTCGTCGTCGCGCTGCTGCCGCTCCAGAGCGGTGCGGCTCGTGCCCAGAACGTCGAGCTCAGCGTCTGGAGCTACCTCGCCCCGGACGACCCGGCCATCAAGACCTACATCGAGCGGTTCCAGGAACAGAACCCGACCATCACGATCAACTACACCGCCTACCCCGAGGCCCAGTACCAGGACAAGGTCCGCACGGCACTGACCGCTGGCAGCCCGCCGGACATCGCGATCATCGAGGACCGCGCCTGGATGAAGGCCGGGCTGGTCGTCGAACTGTCGGACGACCTCGCCCAGTGGGGGATCGACCCGGCCGACTTCAATGTCGGCGGGATCGCCCGCGCCGCGCCGGAGGGCGACATCGCCGCCGGCATCTACGGTGTCGGGGATTTCCTGGGCGGGAACGTCCTGTTCTACAACAAGGCGCTCTTCGACCAGGCTGGGCTGCCGTACCCGAGCACGACCCAGTCGCTGACCTGGACCCAGTACGCCGACATCTGCCGGCGGACCGGCCATCCCGACCGTAACCCCGCCAACGCCGTCTACGGGTGCTCCGTTCAGCCGTCGCACTTCGACATCTGGGCGCGGTGGGCTTACGGCGACGATGGCCGCACGGTGACGGGCAACCTCAACTCCGAGCAGATGGTCCAGGCCTGGAACCTCGGGACCGGACTGGTCCGCGATGGCTACGCGCCCAGCACCAGCGTCCTGCAGACCGTGCCGGCCGGGGAGTCCGACCTGTTCGCCCAGGGCAAGATCGCGATCACCTGGAGCGACTTCACCGAGGTCGCCAAGTACGAGGCCAACGGTATCGACTTTGGGATGGCCCCGTTCTACGTCCTGGACGGGTCGGAGTCCTTCGTCGACACCTGGACGTCGCCGTGGGGGACGTTCACCGGTTCGGCCCATCCCCAGGAGGCGCTCTCGTTCCTGCGCTTCATCGCGACCGATGCCCAGTACATCCGGACCGAGGTGTCGGCCGACCCGCCGCTTTCCAACCGGGTCGCCCAAGAGGTCGGCTGGGGGCAGAACGACCCCGTCTCGCAGGAATACCTGACCGTCCTCCAGCAGGCCAAGCCGCAGGTCTTCGTGCCGCAACTACCGGAAGGAGCCTACGACTCCGCCGAGATCTTCCGGCTGATGACCGTCGAGCGTCAGGAAGACGCGCGGCCGCTGCTGGACGCGGCGGTGGCGACGACCCAGCCGCTCCTCGATCAGGCCTGGCTGGACTGGGAAGCGCTGGCTCCACCCCCGGCCTGACCCGCGAACCCGGGCTTCGGTTCCCGCCGGGGGACGGAGCCCGGGCCCGATAGCACGGTGGCCCGATGAGGCGCCGCCGGAGGTGACAGCCGGTTGATGTCCTCGGGACGTTCGAGCGCCGGCGAACGGCGCTGGAACGTCCCGAGGTGGAGGTGGGCGGGTGGCGAGGCTGGGCAGGAACGCGCGGCGGGAGGAGCGGGTGGCCTACCTGTTCCTGTTGCCGTGGTTCGTCGGGCTGGTGGCGTTCCTGCTGATCCCGCTCATCTGGGCGGTCTGGGTCAGCATGACGGACGAGCGGCTCCTGATCGCGGGGCAGTTCGTCGGGGTCCAGAACTACGTCGAGATCTTTACCGGCGACGAGTACTTCTACCAGTCGCTGCTGGTCACGCTGCGCTGGGTCGTGTTCACGACGCCGCTGTTCCTGATCACCGGGCTGTTCCTCTCGCTGCTGCTCAACCAGCGGCTGCCGGGGATGAACCTGTTCCGGACGATCCTCTACATCCCGGCCGTCCTGCCGGGCGTGGCCGTCGGCATCCTCTGGCTGAACCTGCTCAACCCGGACCTCGGCGCCGTCAACTACTTCCTGTACGAGATGGGTTTCGAGAGCCCGCCCTACTGGTTCCAGGACCCCTCCTGGGCCATGCCGGGTCTGGCGCTGGTCGGGCTATGGGGGGTCGGCGGCATGGCGGTCATCTACCTCGCGGGGCTGCAGAACGTCCCCCCGCAGCTGTACGAGGCCGCGGCCATCGACGGAGCGGGACCGATCGCGAAGTTCCGGCACATCACCCTGCCGATGCTGTCGCCGACGATCTTCTTCCTGCTGATCACCGGGGTGATCGAGGCGTTCCAGATGTTCGGGCTGGCGTTCGTCCTGACGGGCGGCGCAAGCGGCGGCCCGGCGAACTCGCTACTGTTCTACCTGCTATACATGTACCGCAAGGGGTTCACCGAGGGGTTCCTGGGGTACGCCGCGGCGCTGTCCTGGATCCTCACCGTCATCGGGCTGGTCACGGTCTGGATACTCTTCCGGCTCGAGAAGCGCTACGTCTTCTACGAGACCCAATAGGCGGGGAACGAGGCACGATGGCGACGATCGAACGGACTGACTGGCGCCTGACCGGACGGCGCATGGGTGGCATCGCTCGGGCCCTGGTCCTCTACGGGCTCCTCCTAGCGTTCTCCCTGTTCATCCTCCTGCCCATCGGCTGGATGCTGACCGCGGCCCTCAAGCCCGATCTGGCGCCGGTCTTCACTTTTCCACCGGAGTGGTTCCCGACGGAGTACTGGCACTGGCGGACGTTCAGCGACGCGCTGCTCAACCCGGACCAGCCGTTCCTGCGCTACGCGGCCAACAGCGCCCTGATCAGCGGCCTGGCGATCATCGGGGCCGTCATCTCCTGCTCGCTGATCGCCTACCCGTTCGCCCGGCTGCACTTCCGGGGCAAGGACGCGATGTTCACGCTGCTGATCGCGACGATGCTCCTGCCGGGACCGGTCCTGCTGATCCCGCAGTTCCTGATCTACTTCCAGATCGGGTGGTACGGCACCTACCTGCCGCTGATCGTCCCCTGGTTCACCGGCAACGCGTTCTACATCTTCCTCCTCCGGCAGTACATGCGGACGATCCCGCGCGAACTCGATGAGGCCGCCCGCATCGATGGCGCCAGTTACTGGCAGATCTACGCCCGCATCATCCTGCCGCTCAGCGCCCCGGCGCTGACGGTGATCGCCGTCTTCACCTTCCTGGCGACCTGGAACGACTTCTTCGGGCCACTGCTGTACCTGGACGACCAGAACCAGTTCACCGTCGCGCTGGCCCTGGCGACGTTCGTCCGCCGGGTCGGGGTCCAGTGGAACGAGATGATGGCGGCCAACCTCATGTCGATCATCCCGGTGCTCGTCGTCTACTTCCTGGCCCAGAACAAGCTGATCGGCGGGATCGCCTCGGTCGGGATCAAGGGCTGACCGGGGCCGGCACGCGGGCGAGTCCGGTGCGCCGGCCGATCGACCGGAACGGGTATGGCCCGACGCCCACAGTCGACGAGCGGGGGACCGGCGCACGCCACGCGCCGGTCCCCCGCTCGTCGTTCCGTCTGGTCGCGCGGTCAGGGAAACCGGATGCCGAGCTTGATCGATCGCTCGGGGTGCTCGTCGATCTCCCGGTAGGCGTCGGCGCTGTCCTCGAAGGAGACGATCGGGGTGACGATCCCGTCCGTGCGGAGGCGGCCAGTCGTCAGCCAGTCGAGGCTGACGTCGACCATCCGCTCCAGATCCCAGCCGGGTGCGTCCCGCATCGGCAGGCTCTCCGCCCGGACGGAGATCATCTGGAGCCGGTTGACGTGGAACTCGTCGCCCAGATGGACCCCGAGCGCCTCCCGGCCGTAGAACGAGACCAGGACGACCGTGCCGCCGAACCGGGTCGACCGGATCGCCTGGTTGAGGGCGTAGGTGTTGCCGGACGTCTCGATCGCGACATCGACGCCGAGGTCGTTGAACTGGGTCGCCTGCTCGGTGTAGCCGCCGATCAGGCGGCGGCGAGGGGCCTCGGTCCGGGGCGACTCCGGGACGCCCAGCCGCCGGACGGCCAGCCCGGCGTCCCCGTCCCCCTCGGTCGGGTCGAGGACCACATCGGCCCCGAGCGCCGTCGCGACGGTCCGGCGCCGCTCGATCGGGTCGAGGGCGATCACCTTCGCGGCCCCCGCCAGCCGGGCGAGCTGGAGCGCCATCAGCCCGATCGCACCCAGCCCGAAGATCGCGACCGTATCGCCCAGCTTGATCCCGCCGTCACGGATCGCGTAGGCCATTACCGCCGGGTCCAGGCAGACGGCCGCCTCGTCGCTGAGCCCGTCCGGCATCGGGTCGGCGTTCGTCTCCGCGGCCGTCTGGGTCTCGCGAATCGGGAAATGGCCGAAGACGCGGTCGCCGACCCGGAAGCGTGAGACCTCGCTGCCGATCTCGGCGACGACCCCGGTCGCCATATTGCCGAGGCCGCGCGGGAACCCATGGACGGTCTCCCCGGCTGGGCGGGGGATGACGGCGCCGAGGACCGGGTCGTAGGGCCGGTTCGCTGACGGCTCGTTGCGGTAGCCGACGAGCTCGGTGCCGTGCTTGGGCGAGGCGAAGGTCGTCCGGATCCGGATCTGGTGTGGTCCGAGCGGGGCGTCGTCATACGGTTCGATGACGGGGACACGGGGCTGGATCGCACGGAGAGCGCGCGGCATCGAAACTCCTCTGGCTCGAACGGACGGGTGCGTCGTCGCACCACTCGGCGGTCGGTATCGTACGGCACTCGATCCGACTTCGGGTCGGTACGATCAGCGCGTCCGTCCACCGGGACGACATTGCGCAGCCAGTCGTCGGCAGAGACCTCGGGGCCGGAGGGGGCCACCAGGTAAAGGATGTCGCCTGACCACAGTCGTCCGAAGAATGCCCGCATTATCGTCTTTACACGTCCTGTTAGACTCTTATCATCCGGTAGGAACTGATGACGCCGCATAGTGAAGTCAACGGCCTGCTGGAATTTCGCCTTCAGGATCTGGACCAACGAGGAGCGCATCCCGCATGGGCATCGGACCAGAGAAGACGTTTGGCTCACTGGCGCTCGGTCGTCGGCAGGTGATCGGTGCCGCGGCCGCACTGGTGGCCGTCCCGACCCTCGCTGTCGCGGCGTACGGCGCACCGTCCCGGGGCGACTCCACCCCCGCGGCGTCGCCCGGCGCGTCTCCGGCGGCGACCCCGTCGGCCGGCGCGATCACGATCGAGGCCTTCGAGTTCGGGTTCACGCCCAGCCAGCTGAGCGTCGCGGTCGGGGACACGATCGGCCTGTTCAGCAGTGGCGAGTTCCCGCACAACTTCATCATCGAGAGCTACAACGACGCCGAGCCCGTCGACTTCCCCATGGACGGCAGCACCTTCGACTGGACGGTCCCGGACGATCTGGAGCCGGGCACCTACACCTTCTACTGCGGGATCGGGAACCACCGTGCCCAGGGCATGGAGGGTGAGATCACCGTCACCGAGGCGACGGCGATCCTGACGCTCGAGGCGTACGAGTTCGGCTTCGAGCCGGCCGAGCTGACGATCGCGACCGGTGCGACGCTCGAACTGTTCAGCACGGGCGAGTTCCCGCACAACTTCATCATCGAAGGCTATGAGGACGAGAAGGTCGACTTCCCGGAGGACGGCTCGACGGTCGAGTGGTCCGTGCCTGACAGTATCCCGGCCGGGACGTACACCTTCTACTGCGGCGTCGGGAATCACCGTGCGCAGGGGATGGAAGGGCAGATCACGATCTCCTAGGCGAACCCGGGTTCGGTCGGAATCTCCAATGATGGCCGCCTCGGAGCAATCCGACGCGGCCATCGTCTTGCTGTGTCCTCTACGCTTCCCGAACCGATGATGCGATCTGGTCTGATGTCCCTGCTCGGGACGACGCGATACGATACCCGGCTGCTCGGAAAGCTGGCCGACCTGATGTCCCTGCGCGGGACGGCGTGATACGGCTCGACCAGGTCCGGGCGCCAACGCCGCCCGGCAACGCGACATGCGGGCGGCGATCGCTGATCGCTTCGAGGCGCGTGGCGGCAATCGGCCCCGTCGAGCTATCTGCTCATTCGACCGGTGGCGCTGTTCGATTCCGGCCCCGGACCGGGGTGCGCTTACGGAAGGTGTGTGACATGCTGGTCGGGCCGTGTTGCGCCGCCGAGCGATCGTCAGGTCGACCGGCGCTCGTCCTTCGCCACACCGATCAGCCAGAGGACCGACCCGTTGCCCTCATCCCCATCCAACTCGGTGATGCCGGCGGCCTCTCCGGCGGTTGATTCGTCCGACCTCGCTCCCGGCACGGTCGATCGGGGCGGACTCGCCCGACGCTACTGGTCGTCGACCGTGATCGTGGTGCTGCTGCTCTGGGCGAGCAGCGCTCCTTCCGTCCTGTACCCGCTCTGGGCGGCGGAGTGGGGGTTCTCGCCGCTGGTCCAGACGAGCGTCTACAGCTGCTACCCGGTCGCCCTGATCGTCGTCCTGCTGGTCGGCGGCGGGATCTCGGACCGGATCGGGCGGCGCAAGGCGATGCTGGCCGGGATGGCGGTGATCGCGCTGGCCTGCCTGTTCCTGGTCGCCGCGCAGGGGTTGGGCTGGCTCTACGCCGGCCGGATCCTCCAGGGGCTCGGGACGGGGCTGGCGCTCGGCGCCTCCAACGCGGCCATCATCGAGAGCGAGCCGGGCGGCAACACGGCCCGGGCCGCCTCGACGATCACCGTCGCCGCCGCCACCGGCCTGTTCGTCGGGCCGATCCTGACCGGGACGCTGGTCCAGTTCGCCCCGTTCCCGCTCCACCTCGGCCTGGGGGTGCTGCTGGCCCTGATCCTCGGCTCGCTCGTCCTGCTCGTCGCCGTCCGCGATGCCGGTGGTCCGACGGTGACGGTTCGCCCGCCCGCCCGCTGGCGACCGCAGGCGATCCGGGTGCCGCGGGAACTCTGGCCCAAGTTCGCGGTCTCGGCCCTGGCGGCAACGGCGTCGTACGCGTCCGGGGCATTGGCGCTCTCGCTCGGGGCGCAGATGGCGCGGGACCTGGTCCAGACGAGCAACGCGCTCGTGATCGGGTTGCTCCTGGCCATGACGCCGCTCGGCATCCTCGGCGTCGCGCTCGGGGTCCGGCGCATCCGTCCGGTCGCCGCGATGCTCGTCGGGGGACTAGTCACCACGGCCGGCTTGTCCTGCCTGCTGCTGACGGCGGCGACCGGGCAACTCTGGCTGTTCATGGTGGCGCTGGGGCTGAGTGGGCTGGGCCAGGGGTTGCTAATCCTGGGCGGGCTCGGGCTGGCGACGAGCTACGCTCCGGTGGCGCATCGCGGACAGACCCTCTCGGCCGTCTACCTCGTCGCCTACCTCGGCCAGGCGGTCACGGCCGTCGCGGTCGGCCTGCTGGCGACCAGCCTCGACCTGGATCGCGCCCTCGACCTGTTCGCCCCGCTGATGATCCTGGCCTGCCTGACGTCGTCGGCCCTGGCGCTCCGGGAGATCCGGCGCTCAGCGAGGATCGGCTGATCAGGATCGGCCCAGCCGTCGACCGGTCCGCCGTCGCGTCGGCGTGGCGTCGGTCCGGTCGGCGGCTGATCCTCTACGGCTGTCCGTTGCCGAACCGCTCG
>CAXTHM010000055.1:0-13413 GCA_964244115.1 uncultured Thermomicrobiales bacterium | reverse complement strand
TAGCTGACCAGGTCGGCCAATGGGCGGCGGCCGGTCGCGACCGGGACGGGATCGGGGACGGTCAGGTCCGGATAGCCCAACCCGACGGCCGAGCGGCAGATCCGGTCCTGGGGGATACCGAGCAGTCCCTTGACCGCCGTCGAGCCGTCGGCGCTGAACCAGCCGGTCCCGCTGCTGAGGCCGTAGGCGTCGGCGATCAGCATGATTCGCTCGCTGACCCGGCCCTCGTCGTAGGGGGTGGAGTTGGGGTGCATGGCGATCACGATCGCCAGCTCGACGCCGCCGAGGAAGCCGGCGAAGTCGCCGCTCGTGGACAGCGCCCGGAGCGTCTCGTCGTTCCGCACGACGACGAAGTCCCACGGCTGCGTGTTCTTGGCGCTGCCGGTCCAGCGGGCGACCTCGAGGATGTCGGTCAGGATCGCGTCGGGGATCGGATCGTCGCGGTACTTGCGCCGCTGCCGGAGGCCGCGGAGGAGGTCGCTGGCGTCGGACGGCGATGGCTTGCTCATCGGGTTGCCTTTCGGGGTGGATCGATCAGTCGGGGTCCTATGGTAGGGCATGGTCCAGGCATACGGGAACGCAAAGGATCGTTTCCTTCCTGGGCCCGATCCTGGTCATCTGAGACCTTTTGGCGAGCGCTCCTGTAGGTATCCGCTGCTTGATTCAGACGAAGACGTTGGCGGGAGGAGTCAATGCGAATCGGTGTCAAACTGGCTATGGTGTTGCCTGGCCGTTTGGGCAACAATAGTTCGAAAAGGAGGATCGCCATGGCTCTACAGCATGTGTCTCGTCCGTTCCCACCCCGCTTGAGAGGCGCCGATACCGCGGCACCGTCCCGGATAGTTACTGCGTCTCCCGCTCATCGCAAGCAGCGTGTCAGAGAGATGCAGTTCGACCGTCGACTCGATGGTCAGGCAAGGCGTCTCCTCAATATGAGGGGGGAAACCTTCAAGGCTCGTTACGAGGCTGGCCTGCTCGACCGGGAAGATTCCAATGTGACGCGCGTCAGCCTCCTGATCCCCTATGCCAGACGGCATCGCTAGCCGGCTGGCCAAGGTTCGGGGTCCGTTTGCCGCATACAAGCGTTTTCGCGCGCCATTCGACTATGCGGTCAGTTGCCTGACGGATGTCCGTCTGGAACATCCGAACGGGAACGAATTGATCGTGGGCCGTGATCTCTCGTTCTTCCTTGGCAGGAGGAAAGTCGCTGAGCCAGTCAAACTCCCATGTGAAGGGGACGTTTGGCTTTCGATGGGCCAATGGTTTCGAATCGTTGAGACCGATGATCCTGCGTATGGGTCACATCGAGTCCAAACGACTGAGTATTGGTATCAGTTCGCGACGAACGTCGGCAGGGGACCTGACAAGAAGCCCGAAGGTGACGACATCCTAACGTCCCATTGGACGCCAGAAGTTACCGTTACGGTCGCCGGAGACGATCCGGAGTACACGGGCGACACGCCCGACAAGCCAAGGCAGAAGGACTTCCCTCATCTTCATATCGGGTCGTCTATTCTGCAATCAGAGTTGCCGGTGGCTAACAGACGGTTCCATCTGCTGCATGTGCCGACGATGCGCCTGTCCATAGAGACGATTGTCAGATTCGCTATCGATGAGTTGGGAGTAAAGAGCAGGAATCCGGACTGGAGAGAACAGCTGGCGACGAATGATGCGCTGTTCGAGGAATACAGGCGCCCTGGGAAGAGTTAGCTACGGTACCTCTCGACGGTGTTACCGATAGTTGTGGGACTCCGGGCGGATGCGGCGGAGCTCGGTGTCCAGGGCGAGGACGGGCTCGCGGGGGGCATTGTCCGGGATGTCATGGCCGGTGCGGGACTCGATTACGAGGATCGGGTCGAGGAGGCGGATCTCGGCCGGGACCTCGGGCGTCGGGGTCGCCTCGATCTGGGGCAGCCGGCTCCGGGCCTCCGTTAGGGGGCGGATGCTGGTCGCGAGCAGATTGATCGTGCCGTGCTGCTTCTGGAGTATGCCGGTGATCAGCAACCGCGTATTCCACAGCCTGGTCCATCGACATCGCCCTGCCCTCGTCGAGAAGCGTCTCCAGCCTCCCGTCCCCTTGGCTCCGCAGCGTCGCGAGTGTCCGCTCGAAGTCCGCCCGATCCAGCGTATCCAGTCGGGTGCCCAGTCCCTCCAGAATCGCTTCGGTCGCTCCGCACAGCCGCGCCGCCCGATCCAGCCGACCGTTCGATACCTCGACCCTTCCCAGTCCCGCCAGGCACTCCGCCACCCCCTTGTGGTAGTGCCGTCCCATGTAGAGCGAGAGACTCTCCCTGAACAGCCGCGCCGCCTGCTCCCGTTCGTCTCGGGCCAGCGCCACGTACCCCAGGTTGTGCAGCGCCAGCGCCGTGCGCCACTCGTTGCTCAGCTCCCTGGCCAGCTTCAGTGTGCGCTCGTAGGAGCGCTCCGCCTCCGCCCAGTCCCCTCGGGCGCGGGCCATCTCCCCAAGACCGTTCAGTGCCAGCGCCACGCTCGCCTGGTTCCCCGCCCGCTCCGCCCACTCCAGCATCAACCTCCAGTACCCCACTGCGGCGTCGAACTCCTCCTCATCCTGTGCGCACAGCGCCAACCCCATCCACCCGTGTGCGACGAGGTAGGCATTGCCGGCCTGCTCGGCTAACACCCGGCTCTCGGCGTACCGCTGGCCCGCGATCGTCACGTCCCCCTGGTTTCGGTACATGTCCCCCTGAGCCTGGAGCGTCTCGCTCGCCCCGCTCAGGTTCCCGCTATCCCGGAACAGGACGAGCGCCTCCGCGAAGAGGCGAGCGGCGGACGCGTCGTCCCCCGTCCCTCGCATCAGGAGCAGCCCGTGCCACAGGAACATTCTGGCTCTGAGGTCTGGCGACACCTCGCCCTCGGCCACCATGAACGCCTCTAGCCAGGCGCGCGCTTCCAGCTGGTGGTCCCGCAGGTACCACAGCGGCATCAGCGCCACGCACAGCCTCGCGCCCGTCTCCCACTGGCCGTGCTCCCGGCACCAGCCCAGCCCAGCCCGGGCGTTGTCGAGCTCGGCCTCCAGCCGGCGCAGCCAGGACGCCTGCCCCGAACCCTCCAGATCGGCCCGCTCGGCCAGTCCGAGGACGTACTCGGTGGCCGACCGTCGCGCCGTCTCGGCCTCCCCGGACGCCTCGATCCGCTCCAGGGCGTACTCGCGGATCGTCTCCAGCATCACGTACCGGTGCGCGTCTTCTCCATCCGACGTGCGCCTGAGCAGGTTCTGCTCGACGAGCGTCTCCAGGCCCACCAGCGCGTCGATCGCTACCTGCCCGATCCCGGCACGGACCGCGTCCGCCGCCTCCGACGTGAAGCCGCCGACGAACACGCCGGTGCGGTCGAACAGGCGCTGCTCGTCGCGCCCCAGCAGGTCGTAGCTCCACGCGATCGTCGCCCGCAGCGTCCGCTGCCGGTCGGGCAGATCCCGCGGTCCGCCGCTGGCGACCGCCAGCCTGCTCAACTGGCCCAGCATTGACTTCAGACTCAGATGCCGGGTCCTGACCGCGGCCAGCTCGATCGCGAGCGGCAGCCCGTCCAGCCGCGAGCAGACCGCGGCTACGAGCGGGGCGTTGCCTGGGGTGAGCGTGAAGGAGGGGATGACGGCGCTCGCCCGGTCGGCGAACAGGGCGACGGCGGGGTTGCGCTCGAGCTCTTCGAAGCCGGCGGAGACACTGGGTACGTCGAGCGGAGCCACCGGGAACTCGCGCTCCCCCCGCACACGCAGCGGCGTTCGGCTCGTGACGAGCGCCTTCACCGAGCGGGTGGCCCCGAGCAGCTGCGCCAGGAGTGGCGCTGCCTCGACGACTTGCTCGACGTTGTCCAGCACCAGGAGCATCCGCCTGTCCCGCAGGTGCGTCGCGAGCGCCCGAAGGGGCGGCTCGTCCAGCGACTCGCTGAGGCCGAGGGTTTGGGAGATGGTCGGAATCACGAGCTCCGGGTCGCGGACGGGGGCCAGGTCGACGAAGGCGACCTCCTCGAACTCGTCCAGCACCGCTTGCGCCGCCTCGAGCGCCAGGCGCGTCTTGCCCGAACCGCCGGTGCCAGTGAGCGTGACGAGCCGCGCGGTGGCCAGCAGGCGGGTGACACCCTCGATCTCATCTATCCGGCCGACGAAGCTCGTCAACTGGGCTGGGAGGTTGTTGGGGACCGTGCCGGTCCAGTGGGCGAGAAGTACCCGGTCGGCGTCGCCCGTGACCTTCGTCTGCAGCGTCTGGATGGGCCGATGGCCGCCGGCCGCGAGGAGCGCGTCGGTCTCGGACTGGTCGAGATCGAGCGCTCTGGCGATCCTGGCGAGGTATTGCCACTGGTGCACCCGACGGATCTCGCTCTGCGTCTTCCAGCGGTGTGCCGTGCTCCTCGGGAGCTCTGCCTCGGCTGCGAGCCGCTCGAAGCTCCAGCCTCGGTCCTTCAGATAGCCATCGAGCATCTCCGCGAGCGTCGGTGTCATACGTCGGGCCCCTCGGCATCGGGACGGGTTTCGGGACCCTTTTCGGGACCCGTCACGGAGTTGTAGGGGTCGGGATTCAATCATATAGTGGAAATCCGTTGAGATGCAACAAGCACTAGTCGAGGTGTGCTGCCTTTAGCGAATACGGGTCTGCGCAACAGGTTTACACCTCTGAAACTGAAAGGAGCAGCAATGGCTAGCAAAAAATGAGACACCTCGTGCCCGCCTAAGTGCCAAGCCAGCCGAACTACTCAGAGGTTCGTAAAGCAGAACAGCTGGCAATCGAGAAGATCGCCGAGATGAAGCGCAAGACTGAAGTGCAGCGGGCGGAGCAAGAAAAGGCACGGCGAAAGCAGGCGAAGGACGATAGCCAGAGGGCATTGATTGCAGAATCTCGGCGTCGGGCTTCCCAGACGAACCAACAGTGAGAGACGGGGAGATCTGCTCTTCCCGGCGACAGCAATGAAGGTCGAACGGATCAACGTGAGTTCGCTTAGGAGGGTCCCATGGCGGTGCGGATGCAACTCTGCTTGAAGTGCGCTCGACAGGAGCACGACATGAGCCGGACAACCTGCAAGGACTGCGGGGGAACGCTCTGGGGGCCGGTGCAGGGCGTAGGTGGCAGGGTAGGTAACGACAGCGTTGATGAGGCCATCCGGCTCATCAGGTCGGGTAAGAAGCCTTGGTCGGGCTCATAGCCACTCTTGGACATCGGTAGTTAGTGGAGGATAAGGATCGTGCCGAAGATCGACTCATTTTTGGTTTGACCCAAGTGAGTAGTCCTGCGGGCTTGTCGTTTGTGCATCGAGCGGGATGTTTGACCCTGATCGGGTCATCTCATCTAGGGGGGGATTCACCTTGTCAGCAAACAGTCCTACGTCGGACAGTAACTTTGTCCACATCTCCGAGAGCAACTGGAGAGTCACCATCTCGGACAGCAGGCCCAGCGTCAACCTCGATCCGCTCTACGAGGGGATCCGTCACCAGCTGGCCGACCTCGGAGTTCCTGTCAACGTCGATCTCGTCCAGATCACAACCGGTGGCAAGCAGGAACGCCGGGTGCGGATCCGGCACCAGGACTCGACCTACTCGCTCTATCACATCCTCGTTGGACTTCAGGACTTCGGCAGATTCGTCTTCGCGTCTCAGTACAACTGGCTGGTGGAGCCGCCCAAGCGCCCATCGAGACCCGAAGGATTGTCCTCACCCGATTTCCCGATGCCAGCCCTCTGGGCTGTGGGAATCGGCTTGATTATGTTTTTCAGCGGCTTTGGATTAGGAGTGGGTGTCGTTCTTGTCGGGCTCGTGGTCGCTGGTGCAGGAGGGTGGTTCATTAAGTCGTACGTCGACAAGAATAACGAGTACAAGGCGACGAAGTCCGACTACGACGGTAAGGTATCGAAGTGGTCAAAGGAGTCGTCAGAGTACTTCGCGAAGGTCGACAGGATCTTTCTGGATCGGTTCGACAACAATCTGTACCACCTGACGAACTCGACGGAGGAGATCGTTGAGTTGGTCCTGAAGTCCATCTACCCCACCTCTGACAAGACGACCCGGGACGAGGTGAATCACGTCGAGAAGGCGCGAAGGGAGCTTCTGGAAAGGCGGCAGCAGTTCTCCGGTGACAAGGAGCTGAAGGGGATCTCCGGGCGGGCTTAGTCGTCATGGCTGGAGGGAGGGTTCTCCGAACACGCCGCATTCCAGTCTCTGGCCGGAGGGAGGCGTATCCGTGACCGAAAGGGGATCTCTCCCGACATCACCTTCGGAACGCACACATAGGGGACTAAGGCGTGATCGGTGGAAGCCTAAACAACCAGACCTACGACACGCAGTTTGTCTGGGAGGTGCCAGCCCTTCCCGACCTCTCGAGTGCCAAGCTCAGCCGTCTCGGCGGATCGCTGCCCGAGCGCCACGCCTCGCTTGTCCGCGACACGTCCGTCTTCATGCAGGTGTTTCGGCAGATGAGACCTCGGGGGGCGTCGGTCGCACTCCGATTGGTGCGCTCGCTAGATGACCCGGAGTACATCGGTCTCTTTCTCGTTGTCCGTGTTAGAGGGACGTCAGCACTGAACGGCGCGCAGGCCGATGACCTGCGACGCCAGTATGAGTCGATCCTGCCCAATCGACAGCATTACAGGTACACCTACCTCGGCGACTCGTCCGAGGGCCAGTCTCCAGTGACGTATGGGAGTGATTGGATCGGCGCCAAGCTCCTGGAGGAGCGCCGGAGGAAGGCGACGACCGTTGGCCCGTGGGCCCGGTACGGGTTCGAACTGGTCAAGAGGATCGATCTGTTGCCGTCTATCAGGAACGTGCTCCCAGCCGCGCTCAGGGACGTCATCCCGAAATATTGGGAGGTGCCTGCGCGTCGGATCGAGCCGAAGCCGAACACGCTCGAGAGCGTCTGCGCCGCAATACTGCGAAGTCGCGGTCACGTCATGGTTGATATCACCCTGGCTCCCGCTGACCCAGGGGAAGAGGCGAAGCGATCCGTCAACGACCGTAAGGAGTATCTGGCGAGCTTCGCTTCACAGCAGTATGTGAGCGGCCTCGTGATCCCGGCGGACGGCCATGCCGGACAGGCATACAATGTCTACAGTCGGCTTCAACAGGATCTGGTCGAGAACCCAACATGGTATCTGTACGGTATCCGTCTGTTCACGGATGATGGCGATGCTGGTGGTGTAATTGAAGCGCTGGCCGCCAGCGCTAATGCCAATGGCATGTCGCTCGTCGCGCTGCATGGTGAGACAGGGCTGTTTGAGAGAGCGATTGCAGCTGCAGAGCACCTGGATATCCTGCCTGAGATCAATCAGGGATCGGATGAGTGGACGTACCTGGCTGAAGAGATCGGGGTGTTCGCCCCTGAACTCTATCGTCTCCATCGTATGGCAACGGCGGACGAACTAGGCGGTTTCTGGACCTTGCCGGTATCCCTGGGAAGTCAGTTCCCGGGCTTCAGTATCGATTACGGCCAGGCATCCATCCCTCTTCGGAGTGGCCGCGACAGCGCGGTGGCGATCGAGCTGGGCCGGTCTTCGGAGGGCAGAGCCGTACGCATCAAGTTGTCGGATCTGACCCGACACCTGCTCATGGTCGGGACATCGGGTGCGGGGAAGACCAGCACGATGTTCGAGATCGCGAGGCAATTGCAGGAGCACGGGATCCCCTGGCTCGTCCTGGAGCCGGCGAAGTCGGAGTACCGGGCGCTTAGGTCGATCGACCCCGGCGTCTCTGTTTTCACTCTCGGTAATGAACGGGCGGTGCCCTTCCGATTCAACCCCCTCGATGTTCCTGAGGGAACCGCGCTCGAGATGCATGTCGGCAGACTGGTCACCTGCTTCCTTGGGGCGTTCAATCTCTGGGATCCTCTCCCGATGCTCCTCGAGAAGTCGCTGCGCAGGGTTTACGATGAAGCCGGATGGCTCATGTCCGACATTGGGGGTGCTGAAGGCAACCCACCTCCACCGACCATCGCCCATCTGCACGACATGGCTGGTCGGGTCGTCGAGGCGTCCGGCTACCATGAAGGCGAGGTGATGACGAACATCAGGGCCGCGCTGTTGGGCCGCCTGGAGTCACTCCGGCGCGGTTCGATCGGACGTATGCTCGGAGTGGAGCGGGGTCTGACGATCGCCGACCTGATGAGCCGCCCGGTCGTGCTCGAACTCGACGCGCTCAATCACGACGAGAAGTCGTTGGTGATGATGTTCCTGTTCGTCCACGTTTATCAGTACTCGAGGTATGCGAGGGTATCTAACACTGGTCTGCAGCATGTGCTGATCTTGGAGGAAGCGCACAACCTCATCGGAACCGTGTCATCAGAGGGAGCGGAGCGTGCGAACCCACGCCGGTACGCGGCGGAGATGTTCGTCAACATGCTCGCTGAGATGCGTGCCTTGGGCGAGGGAATCGTCATCGTGGATCAGCTCCCCTCCTCGCTCGCGCCACAGGCGATGAAGAACACCAGCACCAAGGTGGTCCATCAGCTGTTGGCCGGTGACGACCGGGAGGCCGTCGGCCTGACAATGGGGATTAGGCCGGATGATCCGAGAGGGTTGGAGCCGATTGGCTTCCAGCCGGGAGAAGCCTTCGTCTTCGCCCCTGCCGCCGCCGGACCTTCTGTCAGTCGCATGGAGGTTCAGCTGAGTCCCGAGATCCGTTCGCTCAGGGATCAACCTCCCCCGACGGATGCGGAGCTTAGATACGGGAGTCCGTCCATGCCAGCAATGCTGGAGGTGCTCGGCGCAAGTCCGGAAATCTTCCTCCCCTATGCCGAATGTTCGCTAGCCTGCCGGCATTGCACGGCGCGAGCAAGGGATTGGTCGGAATCGAGATTGGACAGCGTGATCCGTGAAGCGATCAAGCGAGTGGCTCCGGCAAAGGCCGCTGGCATCTACGTGGAGCGGATTTCCCGCGAAGGCGGAGATTATGGTCGGTATCGCGCTTTGAAGGACGCGGATCTGGAAGCTGGCGAGTGGGCATCGATGAGCAGAGCCGTTGCAGACGCCGTCGATACATTCGCGGATGGACCTCCTCGATTGGCAAATCAAGCGCTGCAGAAGTACTGCACTGTTGTTCATTTATCGCAGACCGAAACTGGCCAGAAATGTTCGGATCGGACCGAGGTGCTGCGGCAGTTGGCGTCGGAGGAGGTGGTGGAACGTGGCCGGAAGTGAACATCGAGCATACATGAAATGGGAGCGCGAGAAGCAACCTGATCAGCGAGATGTTGTCGACGCCACCAGGAGGCTCAAAGTTGCAAGGGACGTTCTTCGCCGTGCCCTTGAGTCGTCGATGGCGGAGGGACAGGAGGACCTGAACAACATCATCGAGGCTAGGGATGGGGCAGAGCGTGAATTGAAGCAGTACAAGGCATTATTCGAACGGAACAAGGCCGAAGTGAATAGTGAGCACAACAGACTTGGGAGAGAGAGGGATGCCCTGAAGTCGGTTGGTATCGATTCTACTGCTATCGACGAGCGTATCAATTACATAAATAGGAAGAGATCTGAGATCGAGATTGGTATTAGAGCGGTCACCGATGCTCTTCAGTAAATTGCCTATGACACACGATGTGTTTTTCTCGGTCGAATTGGCAGGATCGACTGACCTGCATGTAGTTCAGTGATGCTGACAACGTCCCGCAGGTAGGTGGGGGTATGGTTACCGATAGTTGTGGGACTCCGGGCGGATGCGGCGGAGCTCCGTCTCCAGCGCGAGGACAGGCTCGCGCCGGTCATCATCCCGGATGTCGTGGCTGCCGCGGGACTCGATGAGCAGGATCGGGTCGAGGACGCGGATCTCGGCCGGGACTTCCGGAGCTGGGGTGGAGTCGATCTGCGGCAGCCGGTTGCGGGCCTCCGTCAGTGGGCAGATGCTGGTCGCGAGCAGGTTGATCGTGCCGTCCCGCTTCTGGAGCGTGCCGGTAATTAGCAGGAACGGCTCGCCGCGGACGAGCAGCCGCTCGGCGTCGTAGAGGTCCGGGTAGACGATCGCGTTGGCGAGGCCGAACTCGTCCTCCATCAGCAGGAACGTGATCCCCTTGGCCGTGCCCGGCCGCTGCCGGCAGACGACCATCCCCGCAAACGTCAGCGTCATGGCGTGAGGCAGGTCCGCGAAGTCGGTCGTCCGAGCGATCTCCTTCGGGAGCTGATTGCGGAGCAGGCCCATCGGGTGCCAGAGGGTCGAGATCCCCGTCCCGGCGTAGTCGGCCGCCATCCGGTCCCAGGCCGGCATCGCGGGCAACTCGACCATGTCCTGCTGGGTCGGTAGTTCCAGCGCCTGCTGGGTGACGCGCGGTCCGGTGTCCCTCCGGCGCCGGACGGTCCGGGCCAGCGGGTCGGCGGCGGGCTGAGCCGCCGCCACGGAGCGGTCGGCGTGCGACTCCGGGGCGATGAACAGGCCGATCTGCCAGATCGCCTCGCGGCGGCTGATCCCGAAGCCGTCGAAGGCGCCGACCGCCGCCAGCGATTCGGCCGCTGCCCGTTTGAGCGGCACCCGCCGGACGACGTCGGCCAGCGACCGGAAGGGGCCGTTGCGGTCCCGCTCCGCCACGAGCCGGGCGGCCGCGTCGTCGCCGAGGTGTTCGACGTAGTTCAGCCCGATCCGGACGACTGTCTTCTGCTCGACGGTGCAGCGGACCTCGCTGACGTTGATGTCCGGCGGCCGGACCCGGACCTCCGCCCGCTTCGCGTCGTTGACGATGACGTGCGGCGGGTAGAAGCCCATCGGCTGGTTGTTGAACAGGGCGCAGGTGAAGGCGGCCGGGTAGTGGAACTTCAGCCAGCAGGACTGGTAGGCCAGCACCGCGAACGAGACGGCGTGGGCGCGGGGGAAGCCGTACTCGGCGAACCCGAGCAGCTTGCGGAAGATCTCGCGGGCGAGGGGCTCGTCGACCGGCTCGATCGCGTTCTTCGCCGCCCCGTCCCGGAACTGCTCCCAGTAGGCGGCCATCGCCTCCTTGCTGCGCTTGCGGGTGATCGAGCGCCGGAGCCCGTCGGCCTGCCCGGCCGTGAAGCCGGCGACGGCCATCGCGACCTCGATCACCTGGTCCTGGTAGAGGATCACCCCGAGGGTGTCGCCGAGGATCTCCCTGAGGCTAGGGTGATCGAAGGTCGGCTCGTAGTCCGGGTCGGTCCGGCGCTGCATGTACGGTGAGACGGCGCCGCCGATGATCGGACCGGGCCGGATGATCGCGACCTGGACGACGAGGTCGCCCAGCGTCTCGGGTTTGACCTTGAGCAGGGTCTGGATCTGGGCCCGGCTCTCGATCTGGAAGGTCCCGATCGTGTCGCCCCGCTGGATCATCGCGAAGACATCCGGGTCGTCCAGCGGGATCCGGCTCAGGTCGACCATCGGCTCGTCGGAGTGCGTCTGGTGGATCGTCTCCATGCACTCTTCGACCAGCGACATCATGCCGAGGGCGAGGAAGTCGATCTTGACGAAGCCGGCGTCGTCGCAGGAGTCCTTGTCCCACTGGATCAGGTGGCGGTCGGGCATCGCCGACGGCTGCATCGGGGCGAGTTCGACCAGCGGCTGCGAGGCGATCACCATCCCGCCGGCGTGCTGGCCGACGTGGCGCGGCATCCCGGCCAGTTGCCCGGTGAGCTCGACGAGGAAGCTCCACGGCGGCGACTGCGTTCGGGCGGCGTACTCGGGGATGTGGCCGAGCTGCTCGGCGAGGTGCCGGGCGGAGGTCGGCTCGCTCAGGCGGCTGATCCGGTCGAGGTCGGCGATCGGCAGCCCGAGCGCCTTGCCGACGTCGCGGACGGCCGAGCGCAGGCGGTACGTCGAGAAGGCGCAGATCAGGCCGGCGCGGTCCGGATAGACCTCGTAGATCCGGGCGATCAGCTTCTCGCGGATCTCCCGGGGAAAGTCGAGGTCGATGTCGGGGACGGAGCGCAGCTCGTCGTTCAGGAAGCGCCCGAGGGTGAGTTTGTGCTCGACCGGGTCGACCGGTGACAGGCCGATCAGGTAGCAGACGACCGAGCTGACCGACGACCCCCGGCCCCGGCCCGGCGGCAGGAGCCCGGCGGCCGGGCTGCCGGACGCCTCCCGGACCTCGGTCGCGACTTCCCTGGCCAGTTCCAGCAGGTCGCGGTGGAGCAGGAAGAAGCCGCCCAGCCCGTGTTGCCGGATCAGTGTCAATTCCTGGCCGAGCTGCTTGGCGGCCTGCTCCCGCCGCTCATGGCCGGGCGGGTAGCGCTCCGCGAACGCGATGGCGCAGACCTCGGTCAGGTAATCGTCCGGCGATTGCTGTGCTCGCGGGGTCGGATAGTCGGGGAATTCGTAGTCCAGGTTCCGGGTCAAGTCGAAGGCGGCGCAGCGCTGGGCCAGCGTCACCGACATCGCCACCGCCTCCGGGTAATCGGTGAACCGGGCGGCCATCTCGGCGGCGCTGGGCAGGTAGAAGCGGCTATTGGCGCGGCGCTGGCGGTGGGTGGCGTCCAGCGAGCTCCGGCTGCGGATGGCGACCAGGACGTCCTGGAGGCGGTGGCGCTCCCGCCGGTGGTAGTGGACGTTGCCGGTCGCGACGCAGGGCAGCCCGGCGGCGATTGCCAGCCGGGAGAGTTCGCGGACGCGCCGCGTGTCGCCGTGGGTGAGGTTGTGCTGGAGCTCGACGACGACGCTGTCGGGGCCGAACCAGTCGACGTATTGCCGGAGCAGCGCCTGGGCCTCGGTCTGGCGGCCGGCGTCGACCAGCCGGCTGAGCGTCCCTTCACGGCAGCCGGTCAGCAGGATCAGCCCCTCGGCGTGGTCGCGCAGCAGGGAGGGGTCCAGGGCCGGCTCGCGCTCCGCCTGGGTCAGGTTGGGCGGGCGGGGCGCGTCGATGGCGACGGTCGGGTTGGTGATCCGGGGCGGGGTGGAGCTCTGGTAGTGGGCGGCGGTGATGAGCTGGCAGAGGTTGGCGTAGCCCGTCCGGCTCTCGACGAGCAAGGTGAGGTGGCTGCCGTCGGTCAGCGTCAGCTCGGCGCCGGTGATCGGGGTGATGCCCTTGTCATGGGCGGCCCGGGCGAACTCCAGCGCCCCGTGCAGCCCGTTGTGGTCGGTGATGGCGAGGTGGGTGTAGCCCAGCTCGGCGGCCCGCCCGACGATCTCCTCGGGGTGCGAGGCGCCGTCCAGGAAGGAGAACGAGGTGTGGAGGTGGAGCTCGGCGTAGCGGGGCGGCGCCGATTCCGGGAGCGCTGTGTCGTCCGGGCGTGAGGGGCCGCCCCGCCCGGTGTCACGCGGGCTGCTGTCCTGCCGGATCGGGTCGATATCGACTGGTCGTGGTGGCCACGTCAACGGATCATTCCCCCTCTCCCGTTAGCCCCCTACCATCCAGATGCGATGCGTATTCTGGAATGCACCTGGTTGTCATCGTGGCGTGGCGGTGGCGGAGCCGTCCCCACCCCACCCCCCTTGCTGGAGGACAGTTTCTCACGCGTACCAGGTGAAGACCGCGACGCCGT
>CAXTHM010000054.1:13369-28495 GCA_964244115.1 uncultured Thermomicrobiales bacterium | reverse complement strand
CTGCATGTTGTCGATCTTGATCTCGGTCAGGGCGCCCAGGGAGAGCGCGTAGTCGAGGACGAGACCGGGGTTGGCGGCGTGGATGTGGACTTTGAGCGCCGTCTCGTCGCCGACGATCACGGCCGAATCGCCCATCGTCGCCAGCCGCGCCCGGGCGGCCGGGACATCGATGTCAGTGCCGAGGACGAGGAAGTTGGTGCAGTAGCCGTAGTCGTCATCGCCATGCTCGTCGACCCCGCCCGTGCCGATCGCGACATCGACGAGGGGAACGGTCGGCACCGCGACCCGTCGTGTCGGTTCGGCGGCGCCACGGGCGAACCGCTCCAGCCCGGCGATCAGGGTGACGACGCCCTGGCCGCCGGCGTCGACGACCCCGGCTTCCCGCAGGATCGGGAGCAGTCTCGGGGTATCGGCGAGGGCCGCTTCGGCGCCGCCGAGCGCCCCGGCCAGGACCGTCGGGATCGTCGCTCCGACCGTCCCGGCCGCGGCGGCCGCCCCGTCGCTGGCGCCCCGGATCACCGTCAGCATCGTCCCCTCGACCGGCTTCATCACCGCGACCCAGGCCATCTCGGAGGCGGACGCGAACGACCGGGCCAGGTCGCGCGGCTCGAGCACGGCCCGCTTGGCCATCCCCTGGGCGAGGCCGCGGAAGATCTGGGACAGGATGACGCCGGAGTTGCCCCGGGCGCCGAGCAGCGCCCCGCGAGCCAGCCGGGCGACGACGTCGGACGCCGCGATGGCCGGGTCGTCGGCGACCGGCGCCAGCTCCCGGAAGGCGGCGGTCACGGTCAGGTCCATGTTCGTGCCGGTGTCGCCGTCCGGGACCGGGAAGACGTTGAGCGCGTCGATCGCTTCCCGCTGATCGTGGAGATCGCCCGCCGCCAGCCGAAGGGCCGTCAGGAGCGTCTGGCCGTCCCACTGGTCGGCGGTTGAACGCCCGGATTGCCCCGCAACCGGTCGAGCGATGGCGGCATCCGGATCATCGGAGCCGAGCGGGAGGGAGGTCGGGGCGGCGGAGGTTCGACTTCGGCCGTCGGCGGTCATGGCTGGGAGACTCCTGCACGGGCGTCGCCACGTCGATGTGGCGCTCGTCTGGCCAGCTCACCGTGGGCGAACGCGAAGACCAGGTCGATGTGCCCGAGCAAGCATCCGGGCGTAAGTCACCGAGGGTCGGACCGGATCACGAGGATCGAAACCATCCCGCCGGCCGCGGCGCCACTCCGTTTCCGGAGATGGCAGACCCCTTGACGTCGCTTCGATAGGCTAGGATAGTTGCATCGCAGTCACAACGTCGAACCCGCCCGCGTCTGCCGGTGCGGGGGTGGGCCGTCCCGCCGGGTCGCACCGGCATCCCCTTGTCCCACCATCCCTGTTCGTCGAGCGGTCGAGTCCCCGATCGGATCGCGGTCAGATGATGACCGCTCCGATCGTCAAGCGGTGTCTCCGGCTTCTTCCGGAGCCCGATCCGGTGTCGTGGTCTGGCGCTCCGCTGCCGACCGATTCCCCGCGGCGGCGGGATGGGGTGTCGCTGTGTCCACGCATCCGCTCGCGGCCCGTCGATCCCGCCTCTCGCCGCCGGCGCCCGTCTCACCGGCTGTACCGTGGGACCGGCGGGACGCGCTGGGCCGGGACGCCGCCCGGTCCGATCCCGGCCACGCAGCCCCTCTCGTCGCGACCGGTCCGCTCCCCACCTTCGACCGGTAGGCTCAGGTCCACCCGGGCGACCCCGAATCGTCCGCCCGATCGGCAAACGATCGCTCCCCGCGTCTGACCCCGACCACGCGTCGATCCGTCGGTTGGCCACTGTGCGCCGGGCCCGCTCCTCGATCCCAAACGACCGCTCATTCGCGTCATGCGACCCCTGGCTGGCCCCAAGCCGGCTCCCGGGCCTCGGCGCGTCGTGCATCGGAACACGGGGTCGACCCGACCCGGGATGGACGGTGCTCGTACCGTCACATCTCGTCGTCCGTCTCGTCCCAGGCTCATCGCCCCGGTCCAGCCCGGAGGAGGTTTCCCGTGTATCAGTCATCGGTCGACGAGGCGGCGCGGCTGCCGGCTCCGCCGCTGCCGACGTTCACCCGCGGCCAGTCGAGCGAGTTCCGCGTCGAGGGCATCCCGGACTACGACTACCGCACGCCGGCTCGGTGGCTGTGGTCGCACAACCGGCACTCGCCGTGGGTCGGCCTCGTCGCGCTGATCGGGATCGTCCTGACCTCGCTCCGCAACGTCGGCACGCCGCTCCTGATCGGGGCCGCCTTCCTCGAAGTCGATTCGGCCGACGGATCGTGGGACGGGCTGGTCCGGATCGCGCTCGGCCTGATCGCGATCAACGTCCTCGGCAACCTCGCCGACGCGATCGGTCAGTACTCGTTCAGCGTGATCGGGGCGCGGGTCCAGCGGCAGGCCCGCGAGGAGCTGACGATCTCGCTGCTCGGCAAGAGCCAGACCTTCCACAACCGCCAGCGGATCGGCGACCTGATGGCCCGGGCGACCAACGACATCCGGCTGCTCTGGGCGATCTACGACCCCGGCCTGGCGATCATCATCGACTGCGCCCTGACGGTGACCGTTGCGACGATCGCGGTCGCGTTCCTCGACACCCAGTTGCTGATCGCCCCGCTCGTCTTCCTGATCGGCGGCGGGATCACCCTCGCGATCTACGCCCGCCAGCTCAACCCGCTCACGATCGAGCAGCGGGAGGCGTTCGGGCGGGTCAACGCGACCCTGAACGAGGCCGTCGCCGGGATCGAGACCGTCAAGGCATCGGCGCAGGAAGCGCAGGAGGAGCGCAAGTTCGTCCATGGCGCGACGACCGTCCGGCACCTGGCCGTCCAGGTCGGCCAGCTCCAGGCGCGGTACTACCCGCTGCTGGTCCTGGCCGTCGCCTCGGCCTTCGGCGCCGGCCACGCCTTCTGGCTGTACTCCCGCGACGAGATCACCATCGGCGACCTGACCGCGTTCATCCTGCTGATGGCGGCCTACCGCCACCCGGCCCAGATCTCGATCTGGACCCTGAGTCTGGTCCAGCAGGGCTTGGCCGGCGTCCGCCGGATCATCGAGCTGATCACGACCGAGACGGAGATGGACGAGCGCCCGGATGGCCACGTCGCCCGCGTCCGGGGCGAGATCGTCTTCGAGGACGTCTCGTTCGGCTACGGCGGGAAGCCGGTGCTGGAGGGCCTGTCCTTCCGGATCGAGCCGGGCCAGACGGTCGCGATCGTCGGGCAGACCGGCTCCGGCAAGTCGACCCTGACCCAGCTCGTCAACCGGACCTACGACGTCACCGCGGGCCGGATCCTGGTCGACGGCGTCGATGTCCGGGAGTGGAACATCGACTCGCTCCGGTCGCAGATCGGGGCGATCGAGCAGGACATCTTCCTGTTCTCGCGCAGCGTCCGGGACAACATCGCCTTCGGGGCGCCCGCCGGCACCACCGAGGACGACATCCTCGCGGCGGCCCACGGCGCCCAGGCCGACGGCTTCGTCCGGCACTTCAAGGACGGCTACGCCACCGAGATCGGCGAGCGGGGCGTCTCGCTGTCCGGCGGGCAGCGGCAGCGGATCGCGATCGCGCGGGCGCTACTGACCGACCCGCGCATCCTCGTGCTGGACGACGCGACCAGCGCCATCGACAGCGCGACCGAGGACGAGATCCAGCTGGCGCTCCAGCAGGTCCAGCGCGGCCGGACGACGCTGATGATCACGCACCGGCTGTCCCAGATCCGCTGGGCTGACCAGATCCTCGTCCTCGACAACGGCCGGTTGCTGGACCAGGGGACGCACCAGGAACTGCTGGAGCGCTGCGGCCTGTACGGCCGGATCTTCAGTCGGTACGACGCCGCGGCGTAGGAGGGGGGCGTCGCCCACCGGCCCAACGGTCCCGAACCAACTCACCGGCGATGTCCCGCAAAACGCGCACTACCACCTGAGAGGAGGTCAGCCACCATGGGATTCTTCATGGACGGGCTCGAGGCCGAAGAGTACGACCGCACATACGACGACCGGGACTTGGTCCGCCGGATCGCGGCCTACTTCCGGCGCCACCGCCGCGTGATGGGGATCGTCGCGCTGTTCGCCTTCGTCGCCTCCGTGATCGACGCCCTGATCCCGTTCCTCGTCTCCCGGACGCTGGAACGGCTGGACGACGAGGCCAGCTTCCGCTCGGTCGTGCCGATCGTGGCGGGGATCTTCGCCGGCGGCATCGTCGTCTGGACGCTGAACTTCATCCGCCAGTGGCTGTCGGCCCGGGTCGTCGGGGATGTCATCCTCGCGATCCGGCTCGATGCCTTCCGGGCGGTGATGAAGCGGGACCTGAGCTTCTTCAACAGGTACCCGTCCGGCAAGGTCGTCTCCCGCGTCACGAGCGACACCGAGAGCTTCGCCTCCGTCGCGACGCTGACGCTGGACCTGCTGGCGCAGGTGCTGATGGTCGTCGTGCTGGCCGGGCTGCTGCTCTGGGTCAACCCGTTCCTGGCGCTGCTGGCCTTCATGATCACGCCGCTGGTCGCGATCGCCGCCCTGGCTTTCCGCCGGATCGCCCGGCGGACGATCCAGCAGGCTCAGCGCTCGACGGCGCGGCTGAACGCGATGGTCCAGGAGTCGATGACCGGGATCAGCGTCGCCAAGAGCTTCCGCCAGGAGCGGGCGCTCTACGAGGGTTTCACGGTCGCCAACGACCAGTCGTACCGGATCAACCTGCGCGAGGGCTTCATCTTCACGAGCATCTTCCCGATCCTGATCACGATCGCCGGGATCGGGACGGTCGTGATGGTACTGGTCGGCGGCGACCGGGTGCTGGACGGCCGGATCAGCGTCGGCGAGTGGTACCTGTTCATCCAGGCGATCGCGATCTTCTGGGGGCCGATTACGAGCATCGCGTCGTTCTGGAGCCAGTTTCAGCTCGGCCTCGCCGCCAGTGAGCGCGTCTTCGCCCTGATCGACGCCGAGGCCGTCGTCCAGCAGACCGGCGCCGAGACCGCGCCGGCCCTCGCGGGCGCGATCGCCGTCCGGGACCTCGTCTTCCGGTACAGCGAGCAGGAACTGGTCTTCGACGGCCTGTCGTTCGACATCCCGGCCGGGCAGACGGTCGCCTTCGTCGGCCACACCGGCGCCGGCAAGTCCAGCATCGGCAAGCTGCTGGCCCGGTTCTACGAATTCCAGGGCGGCCGGATCCTGGTCGACGGCCACGACATCCGCGGCTTCGACCTGCCGAGCTACCGGAAGCAGCTCGGGGTCGTGACGCAGGTGCCGTTCCTGTTCAGCGGCACGGTCGCCGACAACATCCGCTACTCCCGGCCGGACGCGACCGACGCGCACGTCCTCGACATCGCGCGCCGGATCGCCGGCGGCGACTGGCTGGAGGTCCTGCCGGACGGGCTCCAGACCGACGTCGGCGAGGAGGGTCGCTCGCTGTCCCTCGGGCAGCGGCAGCTCGTCGCGCTCGCCCGGCTGCTGATGCAGGACCCGGCGGTCGTGATCCTCGATGAAGCGACGGCCAGCGTCGACCCGCTGACCGAGGCGCAGATCCAGGAGGCGCTCGACGTGGCGCTAGCCGACCGGACGGCGATCGTGATCGCCCACCGGCTCTCGACGATCCAGGAGGCCGACCGGATCATCGTGCTGGACAAGGGCCGGATCATCGAGGACGGCACCCATCAGGGGCTGCTGACCTCCGGCGGGCACTACGCCCACCTGTTCAACACCTACTTCCGCCACCAGAGCCCGGACTACCGGCCGGGTCAGGCCGCCGAGGCCGAGCGCGAACTGGACCGGGAGCTGACCGGAGCGTCGCGGTAACCTCGACGTCAGATGCAATCGACGAACGGCCCGGATCGCTGCCCGCGTCCGGGCCGTTCGTCATCTGCTAGGACGTCGGCGCCGTACCTGCTGAGCTCTGCCCGCCAAAGCCGCCAGCTGGATCAGCGTTGCGTGATCGATGTCTTCGGCTATCAGGTTCCCCCACGATCCGGTGTGGCTCCGTACCCCCCTGCCGTGATGGATCACACCGATCGGGGGATTCCTGTGATTCCTTCGTGTTCAAAGGCACTGGATGGCGATACGCTTGACGCGAACCGCATCCTTTTCCGATCGGGTGCCGGGTCGATCTCCCGCCATGCCCGGCCCGCCGGGAACGAGGGCCGCCATGTCCGCCAACCGTCTGACGATCAGTGTGCTCGTCCTGTTGCTCGCGCTGACCTCGACGTCGCTTGCGGCCACCAACTGGTCCCGTCCCACGCGGTTCAGCCAGTCGGGGGAGGCGACGCCGGACCTGCTCGGCCGGATCCACGCCCGGCAGACGGCGGCGGCGCTGGCCTCGACCGAGACGGCCGAGGCGGCGGCCCGAGCGGCCTCGGCCACGGCGGAGGCGAACGCGGGTGTCCTCACGGGTACGCTCGATCGCCTGTCGATCTCGCTGATCCGGCGGATCATCTACGAAGGGTATCTGGACGAGGACGTGCTGCCGGCACCGTTCGACCAGGGGTCGCTCGACATCGCGTGGGATGACGACACGGACGCATTCTGGGCGGACGTGGCTCCGGGACTCTCCGGCAGCGGGACGGGCGAGCTCTACAGCTTCAATGGCGAGTCCGGCTACCCGTACCGGGAGCCCTATTACTACGACTGGGAGGTCTACGTCGTCCTCGACGTCTATGACTCCAGCGCGAACGCCGCACTGGCGCTGGAGGAGTGGGGGCCGTACGAGGTCAGCTACGCCGACGCTCCGTATCCCGGTATCCTCGGCGTCCATGCGTATGGCGACCGGGAGCCGGATCGGGACAACCAGGTCAGCGTCGCCCGGCTTCAGGTCGGCCCGGTGCTGGTGAGCGGCGTGTTCTCCCGTGGCTACGACGAGGACGGGTTGCCCGCCGGCGAGCTCAGCCAGACGGACGCCCAGATGGCCACGGATTTCGCCCTCGCCGGTACGGGCTTCCTCGAATCGTTGTTCATCGCCCCACTGCCGGGGACGCCGATCGCAGCCTTCGGCACCCTGGCCGCGGGCACACCCGCGGCCGGAACGCCAGTCGCGCGGAGCGGTTCGCCGAACCTGGCGACCCCGATCGCCGTTGGCGGGACGCCGAGAGCCGGTTCGGGGACGCCGCAGGGAGGCACGCCCCACCTGCTGTCCCTGCCAGCGAGCCCGGTGGCGACCGTCAGCCTCGATGACCGGGCCGCGACGAACGCCGCCGGCCTGATCTCCACCGCCACCGTCGGGGCTGCCAACGCCACCGCGACGGTGGTGGCCATCTCGACGCAGGCAGCCCTCGCGACGCAGGCGGCGTCGATCGCCGCCGCCCAGACCGCAGACGCGGTCGTCGCCCGGACGCAGATCGCCGCGACTACCTCCGCCCAGACCGCAGAGGCGGCCATCGTCCGGACGCAGATCGCCGTAACTCAGTCAGCGGCGACGTTGACGGCGCTCGTCGGGCAGTCCGAGACACGGGTCGCCGCCACGCGGATCAGCCAGACCCAGGTGGCTGGGACACGCGTGGCGGTCGACACCCAGACGGCGGTGGCGAGAGCCGCCACGGGGATATCGGCGACCGCTACCGCGCAGGTCTTTGCGATCCAGACGAGCATCAGCGAGACCCGTGTCGCGCAGATCGTCGAGGTCGCGGTCAACGAGACGGCGACGAGTGCGGCCGCGACGGGCGTCGTCTCGACGGCGTCGGCGGTCGCCAGGAGCACGGAGCGGGCTGCGATACGCGACGCAGTGGCGACGAACACCGCGGTGTTCACACTCGAGGTCGGTGAGCGGCCTTTCAGTCCAAGTGTGCTCGAGGTCGGTATCGGGCAGACCGTTGTCCTGTCCAACACTGGCACGCGGATGTGTTATTTCTCGCTGGATGGGTTCAACGACCGGTCGCCAGCTCCGGTCCCGGCCAGAGATTCGATCCGGTGGACCGTCCCGTCCCAAATCCCGCCGGGGACGTACGACGCGTGGTGTGACTATCCCAGCAATCGACGCGGCGAAGCGCCCGGAACGATCATCGTCCGTGCCCCGGACTGAGGAGCCGTTCCCCGAGGAGCAATGAGAACGGCCCACCCGGTGATTCGGAGTGGGCCGTTCTCGTGGTCGCGGTAGCGAGTCGGTTACCGGCCGCGAGCCGGGAGGATCGCCCGCCAGCCGTCGTGGATGTCCTCGTCGGAGACGCCGTAGAAGACGCGGATCTCGCCGCCGCCGCGGAAGGCGAGGTTGTAGCGGCGCTCGCCGCCGCGGGGGCGGTAGCTCTTGACGAAGCCGTAGTCGCCGTCCCAGCGGGTGGCGGCGAGCGAGGCGTCGAGGTCCTCGAACTGCTCGATCGCGTAGCGCCACAGCCGGCGGCCGGTGTCGGCCGTCACGTTGCGGATGATCTCCTCGTGGCGAAGGTCGTGGAGCGAGAAGAACGGCACGCCATCGACATCGGCCGCGGCGAGGATCTCGACGCCGCTGGACGGGGAGATCCGGTCGGGGGCGGCGGGGATGTGCTGCTCCTCGCCGCCGTCCGGCGTGATGCCGACCGGGACCGGCGCGAAGGCCGGAGCGGCTGGCTCACGGTCGGCGTAGCGGGTCGCGGTCCGGCCCGTGTCACGGCCTTCGCGCCGGTCATCACCCTGCTCGTCACGGCGATCGTCGCGGCGATCGTCACGGCGAGGCTGGTCGTCGTCCAACCGGTCGTTCAGGCGATCGTTCCGGCGGGCCGCCTCGTCGTACTGGGAACGGTTGGCACGGGCCCGCTCATCGCGGGCCATCTCGTACCGGTCCCGGTCGAGCGGTTGGAATCGGCCCTGGTCCTGGTCGCCGTCGGATGCCTCGTACCGTTCCCGTGCTTCGGGGACCTGACCGGCCCGGTCCTCGCGGCGTGGGCGGTCGTCGTAGCTGGAGGCATCCCGGTCGACCGGCTGGCGGCGAGCGGTGGCCCGATCGAGATCGGTCTCCGGCTCGTCGCGATCCGGCTCACCGTACGGCGAGCGGACCTCATACCGCGCATGCCGGTCGGGTTGCTCGCTTCCGCGCACCATCGGCCGCTCCGCGTGCCGCGTGCGGTCGTCGGTGCGGCCCCGTGGTTCGCCGCGGCCGTTGCCACTGGTCGTGCCGTCGCGCTCCGGCCGCGCCCCGTTCGGATCGGGCTGTGCGACGGATCGGGGCTGGCCACCGTACCGGGACCGGTCGCCGGACGGGCGCTCGTCGCGGCCATCGGCCGGATCCTCGCGGGGTTCGTACCGTGCGGCCGGCCGGGGGGCAGTCCGGTTGTCGTCGCGCTCCCGGGGGCGCTGACCGTTGTCGTCCCGGCGTGGGGCCGGCTGCCGGTCGGGCTGGCGCTCGGCGACGACCGGTCGGGTCTGCTCGCGGCTCGGCCGGACGGCGGGGGCGGGCGGCTCCTGGCGGCTGGGCCGCGCGGGGGGGATCGCCTGGGCGGCCGAGGCGGCGACCTGGTCGGCGGTGGCGCGGACCATCGCGACGATCTGGTCACGGGAGGCGGCGACGGACTCGGCCCCCTCCCGGACGAGGATGTTGCTCGGGGCGAGGGCGTACGGCTTCTCGGTCCCCGGCGCGACCCGCAGGACGAGGATATCCTTGCCGTCGGCCGAGATCGACTCGATCTCCACTTCGGGCAGCGGGGTGACGAGCTGGCTGAGTTCGGACCGGAGTTCGGTCACGGCCGCATCCACGTCGGGGACGCCGACGATCGGCCGCTTCTCGAAGGCGCTCGCGCCGACGTAGATCATGCCGCCGTCGCCGTTCGCGAAGGCGACGAGGTCGCGCAGGATGTGCGAGACGCCGGTCCGCTTGGTCGACAGGCTCTCATGGAAGGTCTGGTCGGCGGTGTTGCCCTGGGCGCGGTCGTCGCGGAACAGCTGGACGGACTCCGAGAGCCCGACATAGCCGCGGACGCGCTCGAAGTGATCGCTCAGGAACAGGTCCTTGAGGGCCCGGAACGAGACCTCGGAGAGCTCGACCTCCGTCGGGCGGTCGCCGACGCCGAGGTTCGTCTCGCGGTTCGGGTCGCGGGTGAGGCGATGGGCGTCGGAGCCCTGGAGGCAGTGCATCCGGCGGGGGTACTCGGCCTTGGTGCCGTTGAAGAACCGGGCGGTCGAGCGGCGGCCGCCGTCCAGCATCAGGTCGGTGACCTCGAGGCCGTGGAGGTGCTGGTCCTGGGTGTAGGCGATCTTGGTCTGCCCCCCGAACCGGAGCCCCTGCATGGCGATGCCGTGCGTGGAGTTGACGTGGGCGCCGAGGACGAGAGCGCCATGCTCGGCGAGGATCTCGAAAGCCTTGAGGACATCGGTGGTCGCGCCGACTTCGCCGCTCCCGAGCTTGTCCTCGGCCACGCCCATCTGCATGAGCAGGTGCTCCATCAGGCGGACGGACGTGCTCTCGGGGAAGATGGCCAGGATGTGGAAGCCGAAGGTGGCGGTGAACTCGAAGCCGGGGAGGACCAGGATCCGGCTGAGGAGCCGGCGGTACTCGGTGAGGCGGTCGGCTTCGCCGGGCTGGAGCCGCTTGAGGTATTCGAGCAGTTCGAGGTCTTCGATCTCGCGCCAGAGATCGGCATAGCCGCGGACGGAGTTGTGATCGGTGAAGGCGATGATGTCGAGACCCTTGGCCTCGGCGGCCTGCAGGATCTGGATGGGCGAGACGTCCGGCTCCTGATAGTCGATGGAAGCCGGCGTGTGCAGGTGAAGATCCAT
Organism: uncultured Thermomicrobiales bacterium; assembly: GCA_964244115.1. Classification (GTDB taxonomy): domain Bacteria; phylum Chloroflexota; class Chloroflexia; order Thermomicrobiales; family UBA6265; genus CADCWK01. Next base: position 17,824 of record CAXTHM010000054.1, on the reverse strand, counting down.
GCGGTGCCAGGACAGCGGTGGAACGGCGTCGGCGCCAGGACGTGGCGTCCGATCGGCAACGTACCCGGACTCGCGCTCGATTGCGCGCGAGCCGTCGGAAGCTGTCCTGGAGGATGTGGTCGCAATGATAGCGTCCCCCTCTCAGGGAGTATTCAGGATGTCGATGTCTGGCATCCACGCCACCGGACACATCACCGGATCACGCACCGCAGGACGACGGGGCCACCGCGCGGAGAGGTCCGCGACTGGTTTCGGCCACCTGTGCGCCGCATGCCTGGGCGCGTTCGGGAGCATGTCTGCTACAGACTTCTCCTATTATAGAACATAAGTGATCTCCGCGCAGAACGGGCCCGCTCACGGTGCTTTCCGAAGACTATACGTGGGGATTACTCTGCTCTAGGATGAATCGGGTCGCGCGTTTCGATTGCGGTTCGGCACGTCGCCGAGACGAGACGACCTTTTCACATGTGAAAGCGGCAAAGCAAATCCCCGGGGTCCATAGCCTCGGAGGACTAGGGGGAACACCCGGGGAGTACGCTATAAGGGTACCCACTGTTGCCGGACTTGTCAACACCTTTACTTGTATTGATGTTCGTACAAAGGGATGACTATTGGTCAATCGTCTGATGAAAGAATTTCAATCCTCACTTAGTACGGCGCGAATTGAGTCGTATCGGCAGGTTGGCGACAGCGACTTCGACGTCATGGTGGCGTATCTCTGGAACGTCGCTCTCGGAGAATCTCTTCATCCTGCTTTACAGACAGCTGAAGTGTCTCTTCGAAATGCCATCTACCGTTCCCTGGACAAGCGTCATCGAGAACGAACGGGAAGGGAGACATCCTGGCTTAGTGAAGATGTCTATTTTGCTCCTAAACAGTGGAACGATCTGAAGGAAATTCGCAAGCGGTATCGGGATCGTGAAGCGAAAGAACCGACCGATGACCAGATTATCTCAGCATCGAACATGGGTTTCTGGATCTCTATCCTAAGCGTCAGATACGAAGGGTTGGTTTGGTCTCGGCTCGGTTACAACCTGCTCTGGGATATCTTCCCGCATGCGCCGAAGGAGATTAGCAATCCTTCCAGAAGGATGATCCTGAGCGATTATCATGACGCGTTCAATAAGGTGCGCCTACTCCGAAACCGGGTCAGTCACTATGAGCGTATTTGTCATCGCTCGGATCTTGTCCGCCTGCACAGTGAAATCTATGACTCCATTGGTTGGATCAACCCGCGACTGCGAGCGATTGTCGAGGCCACTGATAGCTTCAACAAGATCCATAGTCTGGGACGAGGCTTCTATCGGGAAAAGGTTCTTGCTTTACTTGATGATTGACTGATCGATATCGAAAGAGGATGAATGAGCCTCATTGCGTGAGATTGTCGCTTCGGCTTGGTTTGACGGATGCACATGCTAGACTCCACCGTATCTGCCCCATCGGTCTCCCCACACGGGTCGTCCGGACCGTCCACCCCGTCTCGCTGGTCCGGTGGGAGACGTATCCCGACCCGTTGCGAGGGAGCTTTCCCGCATGGCCGCTGCCCTGCTCCTGGACCTCCTGATCTTCCTCGTCCCGATCCTGCTGATCCCGCTCGGGTTGTTGCGCGGCGGTGCCCGCGAGGGACTCGTCGGCGGTGGGATCCTGCTCGGCTGGGCGGTGGCGAGCGACTGGACCGGGGCCTGGGGCGGGGCGCTCGCCTCGCTGCTCGGCGCGACCCCGAACGCGATGGGATTCCTCGTCGCCTGCATCGTGCTGGTCATGGGCGCCGGGGCCGGCCATGCCGCCGGGACGATCGTCGGGCTGCCGCGGCCGGAGGCGGACGGCCGGATCGCCGGGGCGGTGCTGGCCTGGCTGAACGGGGTCGTCTTCCTGACGCTGGCCCTCGGCACCTATGGCCGGGCGGTCGGCGAGGAGTCGCTCACGCCGATCATCAGCCGCGGCTTCCTGACCGAGGCGGTCATCGTCCACGAGCGCTGGGTGCTGCTCGGCGTCGCGCTGGTCGTGCTGGGCCTGATCGGGACGGTCTTCTGGGTCAACGCCGTCGTCGGGCAGGTCTACGACCCCGGGTACGTGCCGGGGCAACGGACCGTCTTCACCAGTAACCCGGCGCCGGACGCGCTGTCGCGGGTCGCCCGGACCGACCCGCGCCTGCCGATCACCGAGCCGTACAGCAACTGGCCGTCGGCGCCGCGGCAGCGGGCAATCAACGTGCCGCACGCCGCCGACGCCGGCAAGGTCGAGCCGGCCGCGAGCCGCTTCCGCTCGGCCCTGTTCCGGATCACCCCCCAGGCCGACGGCGAGCGCGGCCGGGCGGCCAGCTTCCGGGAGCTGTTCTCGCAGACGCAGGCGGTCGATGTCCGGAACGGCTCCGGCGACACGCCCGGTGAGGGACCGAGGAACCGTCCATCCCGCCCACGCAGCGCCCCGCCCCGACGCCATCCCATCACGGGCCGGAGCCCCGGCGACCTGCCCGGCGGGTCGGAACCCGGAACCCGGCCGCCGCCGCCCGCCTCGATCAGCGAATGGATCCGGATCTCGGGCCTGAGCAACCCGATGATGGCGCCACCCCCGAAGGCGAGCAGTACCCCGCAGCCGGACGACGATGTGGCCCAGGCGGGTCCCGCGAACCCGCGCGCCGCCGGGGCCGAAACGGCGGACGGTGCGACGCAGCCGGACGGGACACCGGACCGCGACGACCGCTCATCGAGCTCGTCGTAGGTGCACGTTTCGTTGCTTCTGACTCCGTGGACGACCACTGACGGCCGGCCATCGTCGAGTCGCCGGGCGGCTTCAGCGCCCGGTCCCGGAAGCCCGATCGCTGGAGCCGTGCCGGTGAAGGGACATGCCGCAAGGCCCGGACACCGACTGGCGGCGTCCGCGAGGGTCGGCGCGGTCACCATGGTCCGGTCGGTGACGTGATGGGTGGTACCATCCCTCAGCCCTGTCCGTCCGCCGCGCCGGGGCCGCGGCGCATGTGTTCGTCATCGGCACGGGAGGACGTCTGAGCATGGTCGATCCCGCTCCCTTCGCCGAGAACATCCCCGCGATGGTGCGGATCGGCGACTACCTCGCCGACCGGCTCTACGGGCTGGGCGTCCGCCATGTCTTCACGGGTCCGGCCGCCCCGCCGACGCTGGCGGCGGTGATGGACGGCGCCGGGATCGACGTCATCCGGATGGGCGATGACGCCGAGGCGGGCGCCGCCGCCGACGCCTACGGGCGGATGCGCGGCATCGGCGTCGCGCTGGCGGGGTACGGGGCGAGCGGGCTGGCGCTGATCAACGCCGCCGCCCAGGCCTACGCCGAGCGCTCGCCGCTGCTGATCATCGCCGAGGTGCCGGACCCCCCGGCCTGGCGATTCCACCCGCTGCTCGGGGTGGCCGCCTTCAACCCGGCCGCCCGGCCGCCGCAGCTGGATGCCTTCGCGCCGGTCGTCGCCGCCGCGATCTCGCTCGACGCCCCCGACATCGCCTGCCGCGAGATCGAGCAGGGGCTGCTGACGATGACGGCCCGCAAACAGCCGGTCTACCTGGAGATCGCGGTCGGGGCCCTGTCCGTCACGACGACCCCGATGCCGGCGCCGCTCGCCAGCCGGGCGACGTCGGACGCGGCCGTGCTCGCGGCGGCGATCATGGATGCCCGGGCGATGATCGTCGCGGCCGAACGACCGATGATCCTGATCGGGGTCGAGATCCAGCGCTTCAACCTGCAGAACACGGTGTTGCGATTTATGGCGTCGACCGGCATCCCGGCGGCCGTGACGCTGCTCGGCAAGTCGGTCATCGGCGAGAACGTCCCGGGGTTCCTGGGCATGTACGCGCCGGATGACGCCCACGCCGGGATTCGCCGCGCGGTCGAGGAGAGCGACGGGTTGATCCTGCTCGGGGCGCGGGGGATGGACCTCGCGCCCGGCGGCGACCCGCCCGCGATCGATCCCGGCCAGCGGATCATTGCCACGGCGGAGCGGATCCAGATCGGCCACCGGCGTTACGACGGCATCACGCTGGCCGATTTCGTCGCCGGGCTGGCGGCGGCCGGGATCCCGGAGCGGGTGCTGGCGACGCGGGTGGGCGCGGCGGTCCGGGTGCCCCTGGGAGGCGATGAGCCTCTGACGCGCGAGGGCGTCTACGGGGTGCTGGCCGAGGCGCTGACCGACGAGATGGTCATCATCGCCGACGCCGGCGAGGCCCTGCTGACGGTCGCCGACCTGCCAGTCCAGCTCTGCAGCGAGTTCATGTCGCCGGCATCGTACGGTGGGCGCGGGTTCGCGATTCCGGCCAGCATCGGCGTCGGGCTGGCGGAGCCAGAACTGCGGACCGTCGTCCTGGTCGAGATCGACGCGCTGGCCCGCAACGGCTGGGAGCTGGCGACCGCCCGGCAGCTCGGGCTGGCGCCGGTCGTGATCGTGCTCGGGGAGGACGCGCCGGCGCCCGGTGGCTGGGACCCGCGCCG
>CAXTHM010000054.1:0-13359 GCA_964244115.1 uncultured Thermomicrobiales bacterium | reverse complement strand
TGTCATCGGCGGCGGCTGGGCGGTCCGCTGCCGGACGGCGGGGGAATTCGCCAGCGCCGTCTCGACCGCGATGACCCGCCGGAATGAGGTCGCCCTGATCGATGCCCGGCTCGTCTCGGCCTGACGATTCGGCGGGGTTGCGACCCGAGAGCGGCAATCGGGACGAATGGCTCCGTCGAATGCGCTGGTGGTGGAGTAGTCCTCTCCCCCCAGCGCGGCGAGACCCCTCTCCGGCCGTGAGCGCCGCAGCGCGAAACGAGCCGGGGAGGGGCTTCTGCATGTCGGCTTCGCCTTCCCGAGCCGGGTCCTGTCCTGTCCGATCGCAGGGTCATGGGTTCGAGCAGTGCGACCCCACTCCGAGACCGTCGCCCCGCTCCATCCGCGGATGGGGCGAGGCTTGGGGGTGGGGTAACGCTAGACGGCGGCGAGGGTGACCGGGGCGTCGATGGCGTCGACGAGTTGCTCGTGGATCTCCGGGGTGCTGAGGAAGAACTTGCGGACCGAGCAGTCGTCGGCCGAGGCCAGGATCGCGGCCTTCTGGTCGGCGTCGAGCGGCCCGTGGAGGGCGATCTCGGTCTCCACCTTCCAGCTCGGATGCTCCCTGTCGCCGGCGTTGTGGAAGCGGACCTGGATGTCAAAGCCTTCGAGCGGGAGGTGCTCCCGCTTCGCGAAGCTCCGGATGTTGATGGCGGTGCAGGCGCCGAGGCCGGACGCGAGGAGCTCGAACGGCCCGGGACCGGCGCTCTCGCCCGGCGTGACCGTGGAGCGGCCGGTCGTGAAGTGGTGTTCACGCACATTCACGTGGAAGGTGAACGGGGTCTCGGGCGGCGAACTGATGTGAGCGACATAATCGGCCATGGGATCCTCCGGGATGCTCGGGGTTCGGCCGAGGCGACCCGACGAGCGGGACTCGGCCGGCGCATACGAACGGTAAGGGACATACGATACCGCGACGTGGCATCGACGGCCAGACAGGCGTGACCGATCAAACCACACCTCATCGGTTGGTCAGCCCCGACCGGGATCGCCGGGCTGGCGACGGTGTGAGGAGACCCGCGTCCGCCCGTAGGTGGGCGGGAGAATGGACCCATCGAGCCATCCGGCGAATGGCTCGCTCGATGGGCCGACCGCCGGACGCGCGAGGGAGCCACGGTCGCACTCTATAGTATGTACCGCGCAGTGGCGGGCCTCAGCCTCGGATCGGCCGGAACGCTGTGAAGACCACACGGATGGCCGAGGCGGGACACGATGGTCCTGGATGAACACGGTGCGCCGGCTTCGCGCCGGAACGGCCAACGAGATGCCGTTCGCACGGTCGGAACATGAGCAGGAGCGGTCTGTGAGCGTACGGGATTGCGAGGACGGTCCATGGACGAATGGGGAGAGCGGGAAGCGGCGCGATCTGCGGGCGCTGGCCACGACGATCCGCGACCACCGGCTGGTCCTGTTCGACCTCGACGATACGCTCTGCGATTACACCCACGCTCGCGGCCGGCGGCTGGAGCGGGCGTTCGGCGACGCCTTCGACGTGTCTGGCCACTCCCGCCCGTCGGATATGGCCGACCTGATCGCCCGGTCGATCGCGATCAACCCGCACGGGGTCGATCACTTCCCCGAGGTCCTCGCCCCGTTCGGGCTGGCGAACGGGGCGATCATGGCGGCACAGCGGTGGTACCAGACCAACCGGTTCCACGAGCTAGCGTTCTTCGCCGAGGCCCGGGCGGCGCTGGCGGCGGTTCGGGCGCAGCCGGGTGTGGCGGGTCGTCGGATCGGGGTGATCACGAACGGGCCGGCCGACGTCCAGCGGGCAAAGGTCGACCTGCTGGGGGTCGAGGCGCTGGTGGACTTCGTCGTGATCTCGGGGGAGTTCGGCGTCCACAAGCCCGACCCGGCGATCTTCGGTGAGGCGCTGCGGATCGGCGACGCATCGGCCCACGAGGCCGTCTACATCGGTGACTCCGCCGAGTACGATGTCGCAGGCGCCCGGGGAGCGGGCCTGGCGAGCGTCTGGGTCAACCGGGACGGCTCGGCGTGGGTCGGCGGCGAAGAACGGCCCGCCCTCGAGATCCGGAACATCGGCGAGATCGCGCAGGCGCTCACGAAACCGGGCGAGCAGTGGCACGGACCGGTCTCCGAGGCGGGGTGAGTCACGCTGACCGGCTATACTCGACGACGTGTACGCCTCTCCAGGGGCAGTCTTCTCCGGTCTGATTCCGCACGATCCGCAAACGTCCCGGTGGCCGCCGGTGCCCCGATGCTCAACCGCCTCTCCGGTTTTCCGCCGGATCGAGGCATCCCCGACCCACGACAAGGAGAACCCATGACGACAGCGATGGCGGAGGCGACGACCCGGCCCGCGACAGGGCAGCGACGGATCGTCGTCGCCGCGGAACTCGGCTACTGCTGGGGAGTCCGGCGAGCGCTGGACATCGTCCAGGACGCTGCCTCGACCGACCGCAAGATCGCGCCGATCGGCGACGTGATCCACAACCCGCAGGTCGTCCAGCGGCTCCGGACGCAGGGCGTCGAGGGCCAGCCGGACTTCGACAGCGCCATGCGTGAGGGATTCAAGCGGGTCGCGATCACGGCGCATGGCTGGGGGCCGGAGATGGCCGCCCGGGCCGCCGAGCAGGGCGTCGAGCTGATCGATTCGACCTGCCCGCTGGTGACCAAGGTCCAGCGGATGGCGCAGAAGCTCGCCCGGCAGGGGTACTTCATCGTCATCTACGGCGACGACTACCACCCCGAGGTGAAGAGCGTGCTCGCCTGGTCCGGGACGTCCAAGGCGAAGGCGGCCAAGAAGCTGGAGCAGCTCGGCTGGAACACCAACCGGGGCGACACCGGCGCGGGGCTGGTCGCGCCGCCGCGCAAGGTGGCGCTGCTCAGCCAGACCACCAAGAACGTCGACGACCTGATGGCCTTCGCCCGGCAACTGGAGGCGCTCGTCATCCCCGAGGGCGGCGAGTTCCGGTTCGTCAACACGATCTGCGAGCCGACCTCCGAGCGGCAGCGGGCGCTGAAGCGGCTGATCGAGGACGACCACTGCGACCTGATCCTGGCGATCGGCGGGATGAAGAGCAGCAACACGGCGCGGCTGGCCGACGTCGGCAACAAGGCCGGCGTCGAGAGCCACCACATCGAGCGCCGTGAGGACATCTCGGACGAGTGGCTGTCCCGGGGGACGGTCGTCGGGATCACGGCCGGTGCGTCGACGCCGGACGACGTCATCCAGGACATCGTCGACTACCTCGTTGAGCGGGGCTACCCGGCGCCGGAGAACGGCATCCGGCCGATCGACCCTGACTACGTCCCGTCCTTCTAGCGACGGTCCCGGCGAGGACGATGCTGATCGGGATGCGTCCGGCCCGACCGGCCGTGAGACCCTCTCGATCGCGCTCGGCATCCTGGTCTTGGTGCTGCTCGCGACGTTGTTGGCGGATCCCAGCCTGATCACGGTCACGACGGGCAGCCCCAATGAAGGGCTGCCCGTCGCCATGTCCGTCTGATTCTGGACGGGGTGATGACACCCGTCGAGTAGTGGATCGCCCCTGCGAACCGGACGATCACAAGGGTCAAACCTACGAGTTGGTGCCGTTATCTCGCCAAAAAACCGCATAATTCGCCGTATTTAATAAAACGAATAGTCGTGCAGGTTCCGGACGCGGGGTGTCGCCGACTTATCGGGACTGATACGGAATCCGGTTGAAGAGCCGTCACTCACCCGAAGCCGGTCGGTGGCGGAGCAGACCTCTCCCCGACCCCTCTCCGGCTCGGCTCGTCGCTCACCCGCCTTTGGCGGCTTCGACTCCTCACCGCCCGGAGAGGGGAGTCCTCACCCGGATTCGGTATGAGCTGTCGGCCGCCTTCGCGCAAGACCGTCAGGTCCAGCGACATCGCGTTGGCGACCCAGTCGACGCGGACGCAGTGCCAGGCGCCGGGGTCGGTCCGGCCGGGGAGTTGCTCCCAGGTGACCGCGCCATCGAAGGCGATCATCAGCCGTTCGGTGGCGTCGCCGTTGGTGCCGGGATCGTAGACCTGGAGGGAGAAGACATACGCCTCGCCGACCGTGAGATCCGCCAGGGTCCGGTTGAGCTCGACGATGGTGCCCGGTTACGGGGCGGTGTCGAACGGGAGCGGCGCGGCGTCCGTCAGTGCAGCCCCCCGGCCCCGCTGGGACGGTCCGGGTCGGTGGGATCGACGATCAGAGGTCGGTGGCGATTCGGTGGCGGTTCGTGGCGCGTCGTAGGGGGTATCGGTCACCCAGTCGTACACGGGCGTGGGCGCAATAGCTGGTCTTTCCCTCGAAGAGCGGACGAAAGTCCTGTAATCATCCCCGGACGCCCCGTCGACGCGCTCCAAGTCGCTCCAAAAGGTGATGAGAGGGGACGAAAGTACCATGTACAGCCGAAAGTACTACGCATAAAGTACTAGTCACATGACCGAGACTATCGGGTGATCCCGTCAAATCAGGCTAGGAAGATACGGTATGGAAGGCGGACAGGAGAGTGCGGCCGTCACGGCCGGCGTCGGGGCGACTGCGGCGGTGGCCGTCGTTACGCTACCCTCCACCGGAGTCGGACCCCTCGCCTCGATCTCGTTGCTGGCGAGCACGTTCACGATCTCGATCATACTCGTCGTCGCCGCGGTCCTCATGGTCATCGCCATCCGGATGCTGATGCTGGCCCGGGCTCGCCGCTAGGCCGCTCCTCCAGGTCTCCCGGGTCGCGCTGGCTTCCATGAGCCACGTCGCCCTCAGGGAGTCTGGAGCCAGCGTGCCCTTGCCCGTCATCGTGCTGGTCGTCGGGACACGGCCCGAAGCGATCAAGGTTGCCCCCGTCGTGCTCGCCCTCCGCGCGGCCGGCGAGTTCGAGGCCGTCCTGCTGGCGAGCGGTCAGCACGACGAGCCCGTTCGGCAGGCGCTCGCTGCCTTCGACCTCGAGCCGGACGTCATGCTCCAGCTCCGGCGAACGTCCGGCAGCCTGGTCGAGCTGGCGTCGCTCCTGATGCCGGCGCTCGACGCCCACCTGGAACGGCTCGATCCGGTCGCCTGCGTCGTCCACGGCGACACGATCACGGCGTCGGCCTCGACCCTCGCCGCGTTCTGGCGTCAGATCCCGGTCGTCCACCTCGAGGCCGGACTGCGGACCGGCAACCTCGCCGCGCCGTTCCCCGAGGAGGGCAATCGCGTCATCATCGATCACCTCTGCGCCCTCCACCTCGCGCCGACCGGCGAGGCCGCCGCCAACCTGGCGCGGGAGGGGATCGCGGACGACCGCGTACTGGTCACCGGCAACACCGTCGTCGATGCCATCCAGTACGTCGCCGGGCGGGACGTCCCGTTCAGCGTCCCGGCGCTGGCCGAGGTCGAGGCGTCCGGCCGGCGGATCGTCGTCGTCACGGTCCACCGGCGCGAGTCCTGGGGTGAGCCGATCCGCCAGGTGCTGCAGGCGGTCCGGCGGCTGGTCGCGATGCACCCGGACATCCACGTCGTCCTGCCGGCCCACCCGAACCCGGACGTCCGGCGCGATGTCGAGCAGGGTCTGGCGAACGTCGATCGAGTGCTCATTTGCAGCCCGCTCGCCTACGCCGACATGGCGCGGCTGTTGGCGAAGGCGGCCCTGGTCCTGACGGACTCGGGCGGCATCCAGGAGGAGGCGCCGACCTTCGGCGTCCCGGTGCTGGTGCTGCGAGACACGACCGAGCGGCCGGAGGGCATCGCGGCGGGTCTGGCCCGGCTGATCGGGGTCGACCCGGTCCGGATCGTGGCCGAGGCGTCGGGATTCCTCGAGCGGCCGGCCGGGGAGGCGTCCACGGCCCATCGCCCGAACCCCTACGGTGACGGCCGGTCGGCGGTCCGATCGGCCGAGGCGATCGCCTGGCTGCTCGGCGCCGGCGAGCGGCCGGCCCCGTTCGACCCCGCGCGCACGCTCGCCGACGCCGTTCCGCGCGCCTGATCCCGGCGACCGCTCGTCATCCCGATCGAACTGGACGCATCGTTACGCAGGGACCATCGCGATGGCCGGGATCTATCAGGCAAGTCTGCTGGCGCTGCAGATGATCGTCGGGATCGCGACGGGCATCTCGCTGATCCATTTCATCACCCTGCTGGTCGTCCGCCGGCGGGAGCGGTCGATCGCCCCCGTACCGGCCGCGGCCGCGGTCGGTGATCTCCGGTACATCTTCATGGTCCCGGCGCTCAATGAGGAGGCGGTGATCGGCGCCTCGGTCCGGCGACTGCTGTCGGTCCCCGGCGACGCGTTCGTGCTCGTCATCGATGACGGTTCGACCGACCGGACCGCCGAGATCGTGCTGGCGCTGGGTGAGGAGAACGACCGGGTCGAGCTGGTGCAGCGGGTGGCGCCCAACGCGCGGCAGGGCAAGGGCGAGGCGCTCAACCACGCCTATCGCCGGATCGTGCAGGACTGCCAGGCCGAGGGCGTCGACCTCGACAGCATCGTCCTCTGCGTGATGGACGCCGACGGGCTGCTGGACAGGCAGGTCCTGACGGCCGTGGACGATCTGTTCCGCCGGCCGGAGATCGGCGCCGTCCAGATCGGGGTTCGGGTCCGCAACCGGGAGACGATGCTCGGGCTGCTGCAGGACATCGAGTTCTTCACCCACGTCCGGCTGGTCCAGCAGGGTCGGAACCATCTCGGCTCGGCCGGGCTGGGCGGCAACGGGCAGTTCACGCGGCTCTCGGCCATGACGAGTCTCGGGTCGGCGCCGTGGACCGCGTGCCTGACGGAGGATCTCGATCTCGGCATCCAGTTGATCCTGAAGCGATGGAAGCTGGCGTTCACCGACCGGGCCTACGTCCATCAGGAGGGGCTGGTCAGCATCCCGAAGCTGGTCCGGCAGCGGTCACGGTGGGTGCAGGGGTACTTCCAGTGCTGGCGGCGGATCCCGGAGATCATGGTCATGCCGGGGAAGTGGTACACGGTCATCGATCTGCTGTTCAGTCTGGTCTGGCCGGCGGTGTCCTGCCTGCTGCTGCCGGCGGCGATCGTGCTGTGCTGGGTCGTGGTGGTCTACAACGTGGCGACGACCGAGCTTCCGATCCTGACCTGGCTGATGCTCGGGCTGGTCGGTTACACCCTCGCCTTCAGCACGAGCGCGATCCTGGCGTTCAGCTATCGGGGGCGTTCGGGCGACATCTCGGTCTTCCGGACGATCCTGCTCATTCACAGCATCGGGCTGTTCCAGTTCGTCTGGGGGCTGGCGGGGTGGCGGGCGTTCTGGCGGGTGCTCCGGAAGCAGGGGTCGTGGGCCAAGACGGAGCGGGTCGCGCCGACTCCGGTGCTTCCGGGGTAGGTGGCATGGTGTGGTCGGGGGTTGCCGTTTGGACCGGCCCCGAAGGGCCGGCTCAGGGGTGATATCCCGGAGGCGATCGGTCTTGCCGAAACGGGTCTGGCGACGGGGTAGACCGGCCCTGAAGGGACCGGCCTCAGGGGTGAGGCGGCAGGATGGTTGGTTCCAGCGAAACCGGTAGGTCGCCAGCCTTTCCCGGAGCTAAAGCCTCCGGGCAAATCCGAAACTGGCGGGGATCGTTGACAACATTCGCGTCGATTTCAAATGATCCAGAAGGGCCCGAGGGTATCCGCCTGGATGCGTTAGGCCGCGTCGTCCCCGGCAGGTTCGTGTGGTCTGGCGATACGCGGTCGGTGTTTTGTCTTGGATGTTGACCGTTTGCGGGTTTGCCCGGCGGCTCTGGCTCTGCTGACCGCGCCAACCACCCGTCGCCTGAAACCGACCATCCTCCCGCCTCTCCCCCGAGGCCGGTCCCTTCAGGGCCGGCCCAAACGGTCACCGGCGATAGCCAAAAAAGGACGTTCATCGTTCTCTAACGTCTCTCACCCACACGTTTACTACGCTGCCTGATACCCATGCCTCGTCCGGAAGTGACGGACCGTCCGGGTCCGTCCAGCCGAGGACGGCCAGGGTGGGCTGAGGCGAACCGATGGACCGCGAACCGCTCATCGTCGTGGCTGGCAGCGTCCACTACGATCACCTGCTGCGCTTGCCTCGGCTGCCGCGCACGAACGACCGCCTGTCGGCGGTCGCGTCGGCGCTGGCGCCCGGCGGGATGGGTGGCAACGTCGCCGCGATCGCCGGGCGGCTCGGGGCGCGGGTCCGCTTCGCGGGCTCGTTCGCGGACGATGACGATGGACAGGCATTACGGGAGGACCTCGTCCGTGATGGCGTCGATGTCCGGTTCGCCGGTCTCCACGACGGCCCGTCGTGGCGCGGGTTCGTGCTGGTCGGGGCCGACGGCGACCGCGCGATCGTGAGCGGGAGTCCGCCGGCCGGGGAGCTCGAGCGGTCGGTGGGGCAGTGGCCGGGCCAGACGACGCGGCGAGTGTCGCGACGGTCCGCCCCAGACTACGCCGCCGTCTTCGCGGCACCGTTCCGGAGACCGGGCCTGTTCGACCGCGACAGCGCCGGGTTCGTCTGTCCGGGATCGTTCGCGCCGCTGCTCCTGCCGCTCGCTCCGGAGTCGGTGCCGCTGTTCATGGATGTCGAGACCGGGCACTTCGACGCGGTGCCCGATGACGCGGTCGTGGCGACCTTGCGGCGGGCAGCGGTCGTCTTCGTGAACGAGGGCAACGCCCGCACACTGGCCGAGCGGCTGACCGGTGGGTCGGTCGCGGGGCTGGCGGGACTGGTCGGGGACGTCCTCGTCGTGACGCTCGGCGCGGCCGGTTGCCAGGTCCATCGCGCCGGTCAGGTCTGGGAGATTCCGGGGATCATGGTCGAGGTCGTCGACACGACCGGCTCGGGCGATGCCTTCGCGGCCGCCTTCACGGTCGCCTGGCTGCGCGGGTTGGGGCCGGAGCGGTCGGGCAGTTTCGCCAACCTCGTCGCCGGCCTGTCGACCCGGTGCCTGGGCTCTCGCTGCGGCGTGCCGGATCGGGCGGCGGTCGAGGCGGCGTGGGAGAATGCGGCGCTGTCGTCGGTCAGTGGGAACTGAATCCCGAAGCCAGGTAGAACCCACGTCTTCGAGTCCTTTTCTTCACCGGCAGGGTCGCGAGCAACCGGGCATCTGAGGCCGGGCGCTAAAGCCGCCCGGCAATTCGAAAACCGTCCACGCCCTGCCTTCTGGTCTCGCGTCGTGGGTAGGACGACATGCTCCTGGTATCAACACTGCCCTGCCAAAGTAGGGGACATCGAGGATCCTTGAGTTGCCGGGCGGCTTCAGCGCCCGGTCTGCAGCGCATGGGTTCCGGAAACGTCAGCCATGCGAGGAACGTTTATGCCGGGGTGGCGCGCCAGCAGTCGGGGAGGTGGTCGTCGACCATGCCGATGCTCTGCATGAAGGCGTAGCAGATCGTCGGGCCGACGAAGGTGAAGCCGCGACGGCGCAGGTCCTTCGAGAGGGCGAGCGAGACCGCGGTCGAGGCGGGGGTGTCGGCCATCGTCGCCGGACGGTCCGGCTCGGGCTGGCCCGTGGTGTCCCACGAACGGCCCCAGAGGTATGCGTCGAGGGAACCGAACTCCGCCCGCAACGCGACGATGCCGTTGGCGTTGCCGATCGCGGCGACGATCTTGGCGCGGTTGCGGATGATCCCGGCGTCGCCCATCAGGCGCTCGACGTCGTCCGGGCCGAAGGCGGCGACGGTCCCCAGCGACCATCCGGCGAAGGCGGCCGTGAACGCCGGGCGCTTGCGCAGGATCGTCGCCCAGCTCAGCCCGGCCTGGAAGCACTCCAGGATCAGGCGCTCGAACAGCTCGCGCTCATCGTGGCAGGGGACGCCCCACTCGGTGTCGTGGTAGGCCTGCATGAGCGGGTCCGTCCCGGCCCAGGGGCAGCGGGTCAGGGTGTGGTCGGGCTCGGGGATGCCGGCGACGTCGACGACTACGCCCCGGGCCATGATTTCTCCCCGGTGTGCATCGCGACCGTCCCGCCGCCGAGCAGGCGGTAGCGGGTGTTGACGAGCCCGGCCTGCTGCATCAGCACGAGGACCTCGCCCGCCATCGGGAAGTTCGCGACCGAGTTGGGCAGGTAGCGGTAGGCGTCGCGCTCGCCGGAGAGCATCCCCCCGACCAGCGGGACGACGCGCTGGAAGTAGAGCCCGAAGCCGGCCCGCAGCACCGGGACGCGGAAGGGCGTCAGCTCCAGGCAGACCCAGCGGCCGCCGGGCCGTAGGACGCGGACCATCTCGGCGATCGCGGCGGCGTAATCCGGCATGTTGCGCAGCCCGAAGGAGACCGTGCAGGCGTCGACGCTGTCGTCGGCGAACGGCAGGTGCATGGCGTCACCCTGCCGGAAGGCGATCGGCAGCGGGGTGCCGTCGGCCGACCGGGCCGCGACCTTGGCGGCGGCGGCGTCCAGCATCGGCTGCGACAGGTCTATCGCGCTAACGTCTCGGGCGCCGGCGGCGGCGAGGGCGATGGCGAGGTCGCCGGTGCCGGTGGCGACATCGAGGACCCGGCCGTCGCGGCCGCCCATGACGGCCTGCCGGGCGACCATCCGGCGCCAGGCACCGTCGCGGCCGCCGGTCATCAGCCGGTTCATCGTGTCGTAACGCCGGACGATCTGCCCGAACAGGACCTCGATGTCTTCGGGTGAGCGGATCGCCCCGGCCGCCCGATCGCCTGTCGGCGCCTTCGGGGTCGTGACGGGCGTCGGTGGGGACGGCGGGGCGGGCATCGGCACGGGGCGCTCCGGGGCGGAATGGCTAACGGACGATGGCGATCGCGAACAACAGGGCGAAGAGCAGTTCCAGTCGGGCCGTCCCGGCGAGCCGCAGGTTGAGTGCCCGGCCGGTCTCGTGCATCACACCGCGGGTCATCATGATTGTAAGGGGTAGGAGCAGCCACGGGACGAACGCCCAGAGGTCCAGTTCGCTGGAGAGGTAGAGGGCGGCCGGTGTCCCGTAGGCGATGGTCATCAGGACGATGTATTCGGCGATCGCACCGTTGGGGCCAAGGCGGACGGCCAGGGTGCGCTTGCCCGCCTTCCGGTCGGTCTCGACGTCCCGCAGGTTGTTGACGGCCAGGATCCCCGTCGCGAGGCAGCCGATCGGGATGCCGGCGATCAGGGCCAGACTGGTCAGTTCGCCGGTCTGGACGTAGGCGGTCCCGGCGACGGCGACGAGGCCGAAGAACAGGAAGACGAACAGGTCGCCCAGCCCGGCGTAGCCCAGCGGGGCCGGCCCGCCGGTGTAGGCGACCGCCGAGACGACGGCGAGCAGCCCGATGGCGAGGATCGGCCAGCCGCCGAGGACGACCAGGTAGCTCCCGGCCAGCATCGCCAGCAGGAGCGTGATCCCGGTCGCGACCATGACGTGGCGGGACGGGATCAGGCCGGCGGCGGTGACGCGGGTCGGGCCGAGGCGCTCGGCCGTGTCAGCGCCCTTGTGGAAGTCGAAGGCATCGTTGGCGAAGTTGGCGGCGATCTGGAGCAGCAGCGCCACGGCGACGCAGGCTAGCGTCGCGCCGAAGTCGAACTCCCGGCCGCGGATCGCGACGGCGGTCCCGACGACGACCGGGGCGACGGCGGCCGGCAGCGTCTTCGGCCGGGCGGCGAGCAGCCACGCCTGGCGCCGACCGACGGCGGCCGGGCCGGGCCGAACGGCCCCGGTGGCGATGGCGCCTTCGACCGTCGCGACAGTGTCAGGGCGATCGGCAGGCGTGGCGGCCGATGGCTGGGCTGGGGCGTCCACGGAGACCTTCTTCCGGAAGGCGGCGCGACCGGCGTGGTGATCCGGTCGACGCTACGACGGCGATCGTGCAACGTTGGCGACGGAGTATCCCACGGCGTCCCGGTATCGGGTCACCGGTAGGACGGTGAGTGATGAGCCTGGATGGATGAGCGTCCGTCGCCGTGCAGATGGCGAACGGGTAGGCTAGGATTTCACCGGGTGGCGATGACCGTCTGGTCGCGTCGCCCGATGCCAACGGGAGCTCGGGTGCCGGGCTGAGAGGGCGACCGGATGTCGCCGACCGTCGAACCTGATCGGGGTAATGCCCGCGAAGGGAAGCTGGCCGATCCTGCGCGGTGGCGATGACGCCGCGCCGCGGGATCACCACTCGACTCCTCCTGTCGCCGTGGTCCGGATCGTCCCGTTCGAGGGGGCGCCGCCGGGCACAACGGCTGACCCCGTTCTCTGACCGATCTGGCGCCCGAGCCGTCCCCCGCGAATGGGTGACGACCCGGAGCGCCATGTCTACGGGAGACGACGGACGCATGGACCATCTCGATACCACGACCACGACCCGGATCGACGCC
The DNA here is from genome assembly GCA_964244115.1 of uncultured Thermomicrobiales bacterium. GTDB lineage: Bacteria > Chloroflexota > Chloroflexia > Thermomicrobiales > UBA6265 > CADCWK01. The sequence continues at coordinate 1,130 of CAXTHM010000054.1, read as the reverse complement.
CGGACCGCCCGGCTGCGCGCCCCGCTGGCGCTGGCGGGGGCGGGGTTGCTCGGCCTCACAGCCGCCCGCCGACCGGCGGCCGCGCAGGAGCCGACAGCGGTGACGCTGGCGCTGGATTGGTACCCGAACGCCAACCACGCCGGGATCTACCTCGCCCAGGCCCAGGGCCTGTTCGCGTCGGCCGGCATCGCGCCGGAGATCTACACGCCGGCCGACCCGGCGACCGTGCTCCAGACCGTCGGGGCTCGACGGGACGACTTCGGGATCAGCTATCAGACCGAGGTGCTGCTGGCCCGGGCGCAGGGCATCCCGGTCGTCAGCGTCGCGGCGATCGTCCAGGTGCCGCTGGTCGTGATGATGACGCTGACCGAGCGGGGCATCAGCCGGCCGTCCGAGCTGCGCGGCCGCTCGATCGGGATCAGCGGGCTGGCCAGCGACGAGGCGCTGCTCTCGACGGTCCTCGAGGCCGACGGGGTCGGGCTGGGGGAGGTCGAGATCGTCAACGTCGGCTACGACCTGCTGCCGGCGATCGCCTCCGGCCGGGTCGACGCCGTCACGGGGGTCTACTGGAACCACGAGACCCTGATCGCGGACCGCGACGGCTACGACGTCTCGCTGCTCCGGTTCGAGGACTGGGGGGTGCCGGCGTTCTACGAGCTGGTGCTCGTCGCCAGCGAGGAGACGGTCGCCCAGCGGCCCGAGGTCGTCGCGGCGATGGTCGCGGCGATGGGGGCCGGCTACGCCGCGGCCGCGGCCGACCCGGCGGCGGCGCTGGCGGCGCTGGTGGCGGCCTCACCGGATCTCGACGTCGAGATCGAGACGCAGGCGATCCCGCTGAGCGCCCCGACGTGGGTGGATGCCGACGGGCGGTTCGGCGTCCAGACGGCGGAGCGGTGGGACGCGTATGGCGGCTGGATGGCGACCAAGGGGCTCATCCCGGCCGACCTCGACATCGCGGCGGCCTGGTATCCGGGTGCGGCCGCTGCTCCGGCCGGGACGCCGGTGGCGACGCCGGTGGGGTAGTGTCCGGCGCTGGCGAACGTGCTGGTTGCGGGGCAGACCCCACCCCAACCCCCTTGTTGGAGGACAGTTTGTGAGGCGGGGCCGATGGGGGACGGTCGACGGGACCG
>CAXTHM010000053.1:0-28930 GCA_964244115.1 uncultured Thermomicrobiales bacterium | reverse complement strand
GTGGAGCCCCTCTCCGGGCGTGAGCGCCGCAGCGCGAAACGAGCCGGGGAGGGGTGGGGGAGGGGTCTGCTCGCGACCACCCCGTTTGCCGTGAACACCCGTGTCGCCCCTCCCGGACGGACACGCTGCGGTCATCTCGAGATCGAACCGACCGACCCTACTGGTCCGGTCGCGTCTGCAGCGTGATCTCCAGTTCGATCTGATCGTCGCCGCGCTGGACGACGAAATCGACGGTGTCGTCGGGCTCATGCGCGAACAGCAACTCCAGGAACGGCGTCTGGAGGTCGATCGGCTCGCCGTCCAGCGAGACCAGGATATCCCCCGCCCGCAGGCCGGCGTCCGCGGCCGGCGAACCGGCCGCGGGGTCATCCAGCACGAGTTCGCCGTAACTGACCGGGAGGCCGTACTGGGCCGCGAGCGTCGGACTGATCGCCACGCTCTGGATGCCGAGATACGGGTAGACGACCTCGCCCTCCGCAATGAGCGTGTTCACGACCTGCGCGACCGAGTTCGAGGGGATGGCGAAGAACAGCCCCTGGACGGGCGTGCCGTCAGCGTCCTGCGGGATGCCGAGCGTGTTGACCCCGACGACGCTGCCGTCGAGGGTGAACAGGGGGCCGCCGGAGTTGCCGGGGTTGATCGCGGCGTCGTGCTGGACGAGGTTCGCGTACAACCCGCCCGACCCCTGGAACTGGGCGTCGGTCCGGCCGATCGCGCTGACGATCCCCTCGGTGACGGTGTTGCTGAACGCGCCCAGCGGCGAGCCGATCGCCAGCACCCCCGCCCCCGGCTGGAGGCGGTCGCTGTCCCCGAAGGCGACGTAGGCCGGGACCTCGCCATCGACGCGCAGGACGGCGAGGTCGCTGACCGGGTCGGCCCCGACGAGGTCGCCGGCTCGGGTGGAGCCATCGGCGAGCACGATCAGGAAGTCGGTCCCGCCGGCGACGACGTGCTGGTTGGTGACGATGTAGCCGTCGAGATCGATGAAGAACCCGGTCCCAGCCCCGACCTCGACCGAGGTGTCATCCCCGATCGCCTGCGACTCCTGCCGGTTGATCACCGTGACCACGGCCGGGGCGACCCGGGCGACGACGTCCACGACCTGATTCGATCCGCCGCTCTCGGTGAGGGCGGCCGGGGTCGAGAACTGGACGGAGGAGACGAGCTGCCGCTCGCTCCCCGCGCCGTCGTCACCGGACCGGGCGATCAGCAGGCCAGCGGTCGAGATCGTCAGGATCGCGACCAGCGCCAGCAACAGGGGAGTGCCCCAGGATCGGCCGCCCGAACGGGCCGGGCCGGGCCCGGGAACCGGCGGGGGCGGCCGGAACGAGGGATCGAACGGCGGCCAGGCTGACGGAGCGCCACCGAACCACTGATCCGGACCAGGCGCATCGGGACCGGACGCCCGGTCCGGAGACCGGAACGGCTGCCAGGGGGAGGGAGGCTGCCCGAAGCCGGGAGCCGGGGTGGAGGTCGGTTCCGGCCGCTCCCCCCAGTTCGGACGGAACGCGGGATTATGGCGGGGATCGAACTCGTCGGACATCGGGCTGCTTTCCTGCCGGTGACGGCGATTCGGTCGTAGGAGGATGCCCTGTCGCGTCGAGCAGAAAGCATGCCCCCTGACGTCCGGGGCGGTGAGCAGACGGGGGAACCGGGTCGAATCGACCTGGACACTGCTGCACCCGGGACGGGCGACGATGCCCGATCCCGAAAAATGAAGCGGGGCCGGCTGGTGGACGGGGGTTCCACCATACCGGCCCCTGTGGACGTGTGACCGACGACTGTGGCTGGCAATCGCCGGTCGGAGATGCGTCGCGCTGGCTGGCCACGACGCGTCCGTGTCCGTACTTCATGGATGCACTGACTGGGCCACGATGTGGCGTTCATCAGGGTTCTTGGCCCACTCGGCGCGTCACCCGGAGGTGCCACTCCTTGCCGACCACCTTCGGCCGATGACGTGTGTCACGAACCGAACGTCCGAGGCTGATCAGCGGGCTGGGAGGAGGGGATTCAGCACCGTTGTCCGCACTCGTGATCGAATGATACTGACTGTCAGTCACGAGAACCGGTGCGAACGGATACCATTTCCGGCCCGTTCGCGCCGTGATGGTGCCGACCGTGACGGGACGCGGCGCTGGCTGGATGGCGAACCGGCTCCGGGCCGAATCCGCTCAGGCATCCGGAGAGGTGGCGATGGGACGATCCGGAGCCGAAAAGGTTCATCAAGGTTCCGATGAACGCAATGACGCACGGTCGACGACGCCACCATGACCGCCCGATGAGGCACAATGCGGAGGACATCCAGCGACCCGGCCGTCAGACCGGCCGGATGGTCCCAGCCGGCCGGTTCGTCGGAGTGGTGACCGCAGACACAAAGGCTTGGCATGGTCTCAGTACTCCTGGTCGACGACCATCCGGTCGTCATCGAAGGCCTCCGCAAACTCCTCGCGACGACCGAGGACATCAAGGTCACCGGCGAGGCCCACGACGCCGCCGGCGCGATCGAGCAGGCGAAGGCCCTACGGCCGGACGTCATCCTGCTCGACCTGCGAATGCCGGGCGCCAGCGGCGTCCAGGCCATCCGGCGGCTCCGGGAGCAGGAGTGGCCGGGGGCGGTCCTGATCCTGACGTCCTACGGCGATCAGGCCTACGTTCGCCAGGCGATCGAGGCCGGCGCCGACGGGTATCTGCTGAAGAACGCGCCGACCGAGGACCTGATCGCGGCGATCCGGGCCGTCGCCCGTGGCCGCCGTCAGCTGAGCCCCGAGCTCCTCGACGGTATCCTCGCCCAGTTCAGCGGCCTGGCCCGCGAAGCCACCCGCCGCGATGCCGACCTCAGCGACGACGACCGCGAGATCCTCCGGCAGGCCAGCCAGGGCTCGACCAACCGCGAGATCGGCGTCGCCACCGGTCGCAGCGAGATCGCGATCAAGAAGCGCCTCCAGGTGATCTTCCACAAGCTGGGCGCCGTCGACCGGGCCCACGCCGTTGCCGAGTCGATCCGGCGCGGATTGATCTGATTCCCGAATCACTGAACCCGGGAACCCGTCCACGGCGTACACCAAGGCAGCGACCAGACCGCCCCACCTCATCCGACGGCTGGCCCGACCCGCCCGAATCGGGTCGGGCAGCCCACCGGACGCTGGAGATCGACCGATCGTGCAATCATCGGCACGCGCCCTCGACCGGGAAGGGACCACTGACACGCTCACGTCGTACCCGTCCTTGCGCCCCGTGGAGCCGGTAGAACCGCCGGTCACGGCGGCCCGTCGGGGACGGCTGCTCTTCGTCGACAACATCCGGACGATGCTGACGATGCTGGTGGTGCTGCATCATCTCGCCGTCACCTACACCTGGTCCGTCGGCTGGTACTATCACGAGCCGCTCGGCGACGGGGCGCCGTTCCACGTCCTGTCCGTCTTCATCATGCTGACCCAGGCCTTCTTCATGGGCGCGTTCTTCCTGATCGCGGCCTACTTCGTCCCCGGGTCCTACGAGCGTCGCGGCGCCCTCTCCTTCATCCGCGAGCGCATCCTGAGGCTACTGGTCCCGCTGCTCGCCTTCCGCTTCGCCATCTCGCCCGCGATCTCCCTGGCCGTCGGCTGGTTCGCGTACGACCAGCGCCCGACCGTCGCGGCGTACTGGGACAACGAGCGGTCGGGCCCCCTCTGGTTCCTCGAACTCCTGCTGGTCCTGACGACTGGCTGGCTGCTCTGGCGCCGCTTCCGGCCCGCCCGGTTCGCGTCTATGCCGAGGGAATCGACCACACCGACCTGGCAAGGCGTGGCGACGTTCGCCCTCCTGCTCGGCCTCGCGAGCTGGTTGTTCCGGATCTGGCTGCCCGTCTATTCCTACATCGACACGATCGACTTCCCGACGCCGGCGTTCCTGCCCCAGTACGTCGCCCTGTTCACCGTCGGCCTCGTCGCGTGGCGCCGGAACTGGTTCACCACGATCCCGTCCTGGATGGGCTGGGCCGGGCTGATCGCCCTCATTACCGTGTCCTGCACCATGCTGCCGCTCAGCATGGCTGGCACGGAGACGGCCTGGCTGGGGAACGGGACGCCGCAGTCGCTCGCCTTCTCGCTCTGGGAATCGATCTTCTGCGTCGGCACCTGCCTGGCCCTGCTGACGTTCTTCCGCAGCCGGTGCGACTGGCAGGGTACCCGGCTGCGCTGGCTCTCGCGGGAGAACTACGCCGTCTACATCGTCCATGCGCCGGTCATCGTCCTCGTCGCGCTCGCCCTGATGCCCGTCGACGTCCCGATCCTGACGAAGTTCGCCGTCGCCGTCGCCGTGGGCATCCCGCTCTGCTACCTCATCGCCTGGTCCCTGCGCCGGATCCCCATCGTCGCGCGGGTCCTGTAGCCCCGGCGGGGCGACGATCCGTGACGAGGTAGCCGTCGGCAGTGGCGGGAACCGCCCGATCCGGGGTAGAATCGCTCGTTGCGGTGAGCCAGCGGGCCGGACCAGCCGTCGCGTTCGCGCGGAGGCCGGTCGTGCGCTATGCTTGCATGCTGTCCCGGCCAAGCCTCCGTCGCGTCCGCGCGACCGATGGGACGGCTATGGCAAGAGCCAGCGAGCGCGGTCCGTCATGGCGCGACAACCGGTCATCCCAGGGTGTGGGGTCCGACCAGAACGACGAAGAGTGAGGCAACCATGGCAAAGGCCAAGAAGGGCGACCGGATCGTCGTCAAGCTGCGCTCCACCGAGAGTTCGCACTTCTACACGACCGAGAAGAACAAGCGCAGCGACCCGGCCCGGCTCGAGCTGATGAAGTACGACCCGACGATCCGCCGCCACGTCATGTTTCGTGAGACGCGGTAACCGCGCCCTCATCCCGTAACCCGTCCGACGCCTCAAGGAGTAGACAGATCAATGGCTGATTCAACGCAGACAAGCGAGCAGGCCCGCCCGTCCGGCGAGCAGGGTGCCCGCTCCCGGTTCGGCGCCGGTGCCCAGCGTTCCGCCAGCGGTGACCGCGGTGGCGATCGCGGTGGAGACCGCTTCGGCGGCGGCGACCGGCCCGGTGGTGGGGATCGCCCCGGTGGTGGCCCAGGTGGCGACCGAGGCGACCGCCCGGGCGGCGGCGACCGCCCGGAGCGTGGCGATCGCCGTGGTGGCCGGGGCGGTGGCTTCGGCGGCCGGGGACGGGGCCGTAAGGAGCCGATCTTCGGCACCGGCGAAGTCGTCGACTACAAGGACATCCAGCGCCTGCGCCGCTGCCTCGACGAGCGCGGCAAGATCTCCAACCGGCGCAAGACCAACTGCAATGCCGGCCAGCAGCGTGCCCTGACCGTGGCGATCAAGCGCGCCCGGCACATGGCCCTCCTGCCGTTCGTCTCCGATGGCCGCCGCTAACCCGTCCCGGTCATCGTCGATCCGGTGATCCGATCGACCGGAAGCTGACGGACGACCCGGTCCCTCGGGCTCTGCCTCCAGCGCCCCTTCCCCGACAACGGGGAGGGGCGCTGTCGTTTCCCCGGCACGCCGGAACCCGGACATGGTCTGTCCCGTTGTCCTCTTATCATCCGAGGGGCGGTGTCCGCTCAGGACAGACGATGGAGCGAAACCGATGACGTCCCCACAGCTGACGAGCGATGCGCTGCCCGGCGAGGTTACCTACGCCGACGTGCTCCGGAACCGGAACTTCCGCCGGCTCTGGGGTGCCACGATCACCGCCAATCTCGGCGAGTCGATCGCCCAGATCGCGTTGCCGCTGCTCGTCTTCGCGGTGACCGAGTCGCTGACGATGCTCGGGGTCGTCTACGCCCTCTCGACCCTCCCCAAAGTCGTCCTCGCCCCGTTCGCCGGCGTCCTGGCGGACCGGGTCAACCGGCGGAGGATCATGCTGGGCGCCGACCTCGGCCGGATGGTCGCCGTCCTGTTCCTGCCCTTCGCCGATTCGACCTGGCAGATCACGACCATCGCGCTCATCGTCGCCACGTTCTCGGCGCTGGCTCACCCGGCCGAGATGGCCGCCGTCCCGATGGTGATCGACCGGTCGCTGCTCGTCCGGGCGCTGTCGCTGATCCAGGTCACCGGCGCCGGGATCCGGGTGATCGGTCCGGTCGTCGGCGCGGCGCTCGTCACGGTCCTCGGAGCGGGGCCGACCTTCTTCGCCCAGGCACTCTGCTTCGTCGCCTCCGTCCTGCTGGTCCTCGGTCTGCGGCTGCCGAATCTGGCCACCGAACCAGGCACCGCCGTCGCCCGGCCCGCCATGCGTGAGGACCTGACGACCGGCTTCCGGGTGATGTGGCGCCAGCGGGCGATCCGGGCGATCGTCGGCGCCGAGATGGTCTGGGGCGGGGCCGGCACGCTGATGCAGATCGGCCTGCTCGCCTACACCAGTGTCACCCTCGACCTCGGGGACGGGGCCCAGACGACGTTCGCCCTGCTGGTCGCCTCGTTCAGCGCCGGGACGGTGGCTGGTGGCCTGCTCGCCAGCCGGGTCCAGCGCCGCCTCGGCCGCTCGTTCATGCTGGGGTTCGGCTACTTCGCGCCCCTGCTCCTGATCGCGGTCGTCTTCGTCCCGCCCCTGCCGGTCATCGCGGCGGCCCTGTTCCTGTTCGGGCTATCGGACAGCCTGCTGGTGATCGCCTCGCAGCAACTGATCGTCGAGCGCATCCCGGACACCGAGCGCGGGCGGTTCTACGCTGTCTGGACGGCGCTGATCACGCTGGCCTGGGCGGGTTGGAACGGGCTGCTCGGTCAGCTCACGGACCGCCTCGGCGCCCCGACGGTCTTCCTGATCGTCGGGCTGGCCGTCGGGCTCGGCTGCCCACTCGTGCTGCTTCTCACTGGCACGATCCGCGAGCTGCTGACCAGCGAACAGCATCAGGACGGCGCTGACGTGGTTTCCGCGGAGCCGTCGGTCACCGCCGGCTGATCGCCCGCCGCGGCGTATCGGTCCCGGATCTCCCCGGCGAGCGCCGCCAGTCGCTGGCGAAGCTCGGGCGGCTCCAGCACCTCGACCTCCATCCCGAACCGGAGCAACTCCATCGCGGCAGCCGTCATCCCCTCGGTCGGGAGCCGCGCCGTCACCCAGCCGTCATCGTCCGGTGGCCCCTGCGAACCGCGGACCGACTGCGTCCGGTAGCTGTCGAGGAAGAACGAGAGCAGGCGCTGGCCCGTTGGCGACAACCGGATCGTGGCCTGGCCGGGGTACATCCGGGCGTTGAACGTCTCCGACCACGCGCGCCAGTACGCCGCGAGGTCGAAGTCCGACGGGCGCTCGAAGCGGGTCGCCATCAGCGTTGCCGAGAGAATCCGGGAGACACGGTATGTCCGCAATCGGCCTTCGTCCGAACCGACGACATACCAGACGCCTCCCTTGAGCACGAGACCAAGCGGCTCGACGGTCCGATTGATCTCGCCACCCCAGCGTTCGTAGCGCCATGAGACCTCGCGCTGCTGCCAGACGGCCTCGGCGACGAGGGGCAGGAACGGCAGCTCGTCCTGGTCTTGATACCAGCCCGGCGCGTCGAGATGGAACCGGGACCGGGCCTGCTCCGCCCGGTCGCGCAATGCCTGCGGCAGCGCGGCCAGCAGTTTCAGCTGGGTCGTCGCCATCGCCTCGCCCAGCCCGAGGTCGGCGGCGATGTCCGGCGCCCCGGTCAGGAACAGCGTGTCCGCCTCGTCGGGCGTCAGGCCGGTCAGACGGGTCCGGTAACCGTCGAGCAGCCGGAAGCCGCCGTCGGGTCCGCGGTCGGAGATCACGGGGATGCCGGAGGCGCTGAGCGAATCGATGTCCCGGTAGATCGTCCGGACCGAGACCTCGAGTTCCCGCGCCAGTTCCGGGCCGGTCAGTTGGCCCCGGTTCTGGAGCAGCAGGACGATCGACAGCAGCCGGCTTGCCCGCATTCCCCACCCCCGGATTCGTGCCTGGTCTGAATCGCGCGTTGTTCATGACGCATTCTGACAGGTAGCGTCGTCACAATGGACATCGGAGCGATCTTCGCTGCCAGAGACGATGATCAGGGGAATGACCGCCATGCGTCACCATGAATCCGCCGCCACATTTTCGGTCACGCGCTGGGACGAGGCGCCGTACCGCGAGATCGATGACACCGTGAAGCTCGTGATGGCCGAGGTCGAGCAGACCTACACCGGGAGCCTGGCCGGGACGAGCGAGATCCGCTACCTGATGCTCTACCCCACCGAAGGGATCACCACCTTCACCGGCCTGGAGTACGTGACCGGCTCACTGGACGGCCACGTCGGCAGCTTCGGCATCCGCTGGGATGGCCATGACGACGGGACTGCCGCCCGTGGCCGCGGGGAGATCATCGCCGATTCGGGGACGGGCGCCCTGGCGGGCCTCAGCGGCGAGGCATCCTATGAGGCGACCCGCAGCGGCGACGTCGCGTTCTCGATCACCTACGAACTGGGGACGCCGAGCTAGACCGGGGTGCGGTCGAATCGCTCGGGGGGCGGAGCGGACCGCCTCGGAGCGCTTCGAGCGCGACCCAGCCTACCCGTTGGCGGCGAGGCGCTCATTGTGCCGGACGACGGCATCGGAGAGCGTCAGCAGCGACGGGACGATCACGGCGCCGTTGCCCTCGGTGTGCCGGTGGTAGCGGTCGATCAGGGCGGCCCGCATCCCCACGGCGATCGAGCCGATCACGTCCGACTTCGGCTGATCGCCGATGTGGATGGCGTCCTCGGCCGCGACCCGGATCGCCGGGTGCTCGAGGGCGGCGTGGAATGTCCGCGGGTCCGGCTTCTCCCAGCCGACGAGCGCGGACGTGATCAGCGCCTCCATCTCGTGGGCGAAGGCCAGCCGGGTGCAGAGCTCGGTGATGTCGGCATCGGCGTTGGAGATGATCGCCCGCTTCACCCCGGCCTCCCGCAGGCGGACCAGCGCCGGGACGACCTCGTCGTACGGGTGGTAGTCGCCACCGAATGCGTGGGCGTCGAACTCACCGCGGTAGACCTCCAGCAGCCCGGCCAGCGCATCGGTGTCGAGCACGATGTCCGACGCGGCCAGCCAGCGGCGGAGGTGCTCCAGCCGGAAGGTGTGCAGCTCCTCCGGCGACCGATCCCGGATCGGCCAGCGGCCGTTCTCGATCGTGAAGAAGTCCTCGGCGGCGATGTCGCCTCGCATCAGGGCGTCTGTGTCCGAAGCGATCCCGACCCGCTCGAGTGCGGCATGGAGACGCTCCCAGCGGCGGGGCCGCAGCTCGATCAGGGTGTCGTAGAGATCGAAGGTGACGAGACGGATCGGGCGCGAGCCGAGATCGTCGAGGGTGATCGGTCGGCTGGTTTCGGAGATCACGGACATGGGGAACAACCACTCCATCGCTGAGGCATCGGAACGTTCAGGCGTCGAACATTACCCCGGAAAGAACCCGCCGAGACTGAACACGTCAGCGACCGGAACCGAGAAGTCGGGAATCAGATCCCCGGCGGTCAACGTGTCGGTGCCGCGCAGGACGAGCGGCTCCTCACCAGGGCGGTAGACCGTGATGATGCGCAGCAAGGGATCGACTGCCCAACCGAGCAGCGTACCGGCCGCCAGATAGCGATGCATCTTCCGATCCAGGTCGGCGATGCGGTCGCTCGGTGATCGCACCTCGATCGCCAGATCGGGAGTTCCCTCGAATGGGTAACCGAGGTCGTCGATGGTATGGATTCGCTTCGCTCGCACGAACGCGACGTCCGGCAACAGGAGCGTGTCCGGGTTTCGCACCAGGCGAAAGCTGGCATCGGTGACGAAGAGAAGACCCAGTCGTTTCGGTTGAACGAACGGACCAAGCAACATAACGAGGTTGGCGGCGATTGCCGATCCATGAGGCGCGGCAGCCACGGGCTGGGGTACTCCTTCATACAACTCGTACTCATCAGGCAAGCCAATCAGGTCTTCCGCCGTCAATAACCTCGTTTGAACCATCACAGCTCCCCTTCCCTGTCGCGCCAATCGAGCGGACTTCATCACCCTCGGCGGGACCGCACCCGGAAGATGCGGCTGATCGCAATCTCGAGGCCCGGCAGGACGTCACCGCCATCGATAGTGTCCGAGTCATGCAGCACATGGACAGGACTCCCCGGCCGGTAGACCGCTACGGTCCGCGCGACCGGATCGATCGCCCAGCCGAGGTCCGTTCCGGCCCTGAGATAACTCCGCATCTTGGCGTCGAGTTCCGTGCTCCGGTCACCCGGCGAACGCACCTCGACCGCAAGGTCGGGCGCTCCTTCGAACGGGAACGCAAGGTCCTCGTCCGAGATGATCCGGCCGGCGCGAACGAACGCGGCATCGGGGAGGTAGACGATATCGGGGTTCCGGGCCAGGCGGAAACTGGCATCAGAACTGAACACATCCCCTGACTCATGCTCCCCGACATGGTTCCAGATCAGGGCAACGACATTGGCCGCTATCAAGGAGACATTCGGTGCAGCGGCCACGCTCCTGGGTACTCCTTCGTACAGCTCGTACTCATCCGGCAACCCGATCAGATCTTCGGCGGTCAGCAATCTGGTCTGGACCACAGTGTCTCCCTTCCGATGAAGGATCGTCCTCGTCATGACCGTAGTGTACGGTGCGACCGGAGCTCGCCTGCGTGGTCGGACATTCCCGGAAACGACCCGGAAATCCATGTGGGACAGGCGCGGATGGATAGCAGGACAGGCGCGTTCGGATACGTTCGCCGCGAACGACAGCGACGACAATGAACGGATATGATTCAATCCCGCAAGACCGTCCGTGACGCCAGCCGGCGACGTCGCCACTCATCCTCGATCTCCGCGCCCGAGGTGACCATCGGCCTATGACAGGAACCTGGTCACTGAGGACCCGCTTCGTCCTCGTCACGATCATCTCGATCCTGCCGATCCTGGGCGTGGTCTCGTACATCGTCTATCAGAGCCTTCAGAACAACCTCGACCAACTCGTCGACACCGAGACCTTCATCAGCGACTCCGTCTCGCAGGGGCTCGAGAGTACGTTCGACGACAACATCTCGGTGCTCGAGTACGTCGCCACCAACGACGCCGTCCGTGCGAGGGCTTCGCAGGCCAACGGCACGGTCACCCCGGACGCGACGAGTGCCGACCAGAACCAGATCGAGGCCAGTGACGTCTTCCAGAATGTCCAGACCTACCGCCGGAATATCACCGCGCTCTTCATGACCGACCAGGCCGGCAACGTCATCCTGTGGCAGGGGACGCCCCGGCAGGAGGACTTCCAGGCCGAGGTCGCGCCGACCGTCATGCGAACCGGGACGACTGGTGCCTCCGCGATCTCCGGCTCGCTGACCAGCCCGATCGACAGCGCCGGGTTCGTGGCACTGACCTTCCCGATCTTCGGACCCGGCCTGATGAGCGGCGAGATCAGCGGGGTCGCCGGGGCGATCCTGTCCGTCGACCCGCTGCGACAGACGTTCACGCCCTTCGCCCGGGGCAACACGATCATCATGGTCGTCGCGGACCGTCAGATCGTGACGACCAGCGCCCCGGACGCCGAGCGGAGTTCCTTCCTGAATGCCTTCCTGAACGCCGGCGGCACGACCGAGCAGGTCTTCGACTACCAGGGGGCCGGCGAAATCGACCGGGTCGCGGTCTCGACGACGGTCGACATCGGCGACTCCGCCGCCTGGACCGTCGTCGTCAGCAACCCGACCCCCACGACCTATGGCCCGACCCGCGAGGTCCTGCAGCGCGGCATCGCCGCGACCGCCCTGGCGGTGCTGCTGACCATCCTGCTGACATTCGTCCTCGCCGGCCGGACGGCCCGCCCACTGGACCGGCTGACGCAGCAGGTCACCTCGATGTCCGCCGGCGACTTCCCGACCCGGGTCCAGCCGCCGGTCGAGACCAACGGTGGCCGCGAAGTCCGGCAACTCGGTCTGGCGTTCCGGGAGATGGCGCGACGCCTCGCGAGCCAGGTCGACGAGCTGGCCTCGTCCAACCAGCTCCGGGAGGAGCAGGCCGACCGCCTGCGCGACCTCAACCGGCGGAACATCCGCACCCAGGAGGAGGAGCGCCGCCGGATCGCCGGGGACATCCATGACGCAGTCTCGCCGCTGATCACCGGGGCGCTCTACCAGACCCGAGCGCTGCTGCTGGACACCTCGGCCCCCGACCCGGAGCGGCAGCGAGCGGGCTTCCAGGACATCGGCACGCTGCTGACGAATGCCAGTGACGAGCTCCACGGCGTCATCTTCGACCTCCGGCCGCCGGACCTCGACGACCTCGGCGTCGTCGCCGCGATCGAGCGGTACATCGCCAACTTCAGTCGGGGCGGGATGGGCACGCCCACGATCACCGTCGTCGGGCAGGAGCCCCCCGACCTCACGCCGGAGATCCGGGTCACGGTCTACCGGATCGTCCAGGAGGCGTTGCACAACGTCGTCCGGCACTCCGGCGCCGGGGAAGCCGTCGTGGCCCTGGAGACGTTCGACGGCCAGTTCCAGGTCATGATCCGCGACAACGGGGCTGGCTTCGACCCCGAGCAGGCCAAGCGCCCGACCTCCCTCGGGCTGCTGAGCATGCGGGAGCGGGCGTCCGCCATCGGCGCCACCCTGCACATCGAGTCCACGCCCGGGCTGGGGACGGCCGTCATCCTCGACCGGCGGCTGGCCTCCTCCTCGACCGCCGGCCGGCGCACCCAGCGCCGCCTGCGACCACTCCGGACGGATGCTGCCCAGCGCACCTCCGTGACACTCGGGACGACCGAGCGACGCAACGGCAACGGCAACGGTGAGGGCACCGTCCGGCGGCTCCACGGCGACGACCTGGCCGCGACCGGGACCGACGGCGAACCAGCGGCGCCGGCGCCACGCTCGACCCGGCTGGCGGAGAAACTGGGCCTGGGCCGGTAAGGCGGACGACCGTCGCCGGGCCGTTCGGGTGCCCGGCGACTCAGCCCATACGGAGTCCGGGTGAGGACTCCGTCGATCCGAACGGTCCGCGTGGGACCCCCATCTCCCCGCTCCGCCGCAGCGGGCAGGGGCCAGGGCATGGGTCGTCTGGCCCCTGCCCGCGATTTTCGACTCGTCACCCGGATTCGGTTTCAGAACTCCAGCGCGACGGTTGCCGGCGGCTGCCCGCAGCGACTGGTCAGGTCGTTCAGGGCCGGCTGGAACCCCGGCGACTGGGTGACGGGAATCAGGTAGACCACGTCGCACCCGGCGCCCGGCAGGGTGGCCACCCGTGCCGAACCCTCGCCACCGAACCCGCCCGAGAAGACGTCGATCCGCTCCCCATCGCGATCCGCCAGGTCGTCCGCCGATGACCCGGACATGTCGATGAAGCGGGCTTCACGTCCCATCATCAGCCGGTAGGTCGCGACATCGAGGCGCTCGAAGAGGACGTCGGCGGGGCCGGACAGGACGAGCGCCACGGCGGGTATCCCGGCCGAGCGCTGGGCACGGATGGCCGCGACGACGTCGGGCGTGTGCGACTCCGACGCCAACGGGGTGGTCCGGTCGGCCTCGCGGGACTCCGCCCCGACGGCGATCACGATCACCAGCGCCAGGGCGAGGCGGATCAGACTCCGGAAGCTCGAGAGCTGACTGTTGGCCGGGCCGCGGTCATTCCTGGTCAGCCGCAGGATCACGTTCGGCAGGTGGACGATCAGCAGCCCCGTCAGCCAGACGACGCCGAGCGCCGCGATCACGAGCAGGAACGGGCTGGCGAAGACCAGCCGGCCGAGATGAACCTGCGATGTCGCAAGGAGCGGCAACGTCAGCCCGGCCACGCCGACGAGGAGGAAGCGCGCCTCGACCGAACGGCGGAGCTGACCGACGAGCCGCACGGCGCCGACCACGACCACTGGCACCAGCAGGCGGCTGTAGAGCTGCCCATGCGTGTTCCAGTAATCGGTCAGCGGTGGCCGCGTGTCACGGTCGGCGAGCAGGTTCAGGAGCGCCGTGACGTTGGACCGGACCAGCGTCCAGGCAAGATGACCGGTCCCTCCAGTGGCGGATTCGGGAGGCAGGAAGTACCCGAAGGACACCGGGTATTCGATGAAGGACGCGAGCTGTTCACCGCCGGCGTTGAAGTAGTCCGAGAGCGCGGACCGGAGATCCCAGGCGGCCGGTTGGCTGGTCTGCCCGAAGCCCAGCATCAGGGTCAGGAACACCGGCAGGGTCAGCAGCGTCACCGCCAGGGCCGACAGCAGCCAGCCCCGATCGTCCCGCTGGAAGATCAGCTCCACGACGAGCAGGGCCAGGGCGATCACCCAGAACAGGCGGATCGGCGAGTAGGCATAGGCCCCGGCGATCAGCAGGATCTGCAGGCCGAGCAGCGCCAGCACCCGGCCGGGTAGCGGTCGCCCGGCCACCCGGACGACCCGCAACAGCAGCAGTGCGGTCAGCAGCGCGATCGGGACCGACAGTCCGACGACGGTCCCCGTCCGGCCGTAGATGAGGAAGGCCGGGGACAGCGCGACCAGCGCCGCCGCCAGCACCCCGGTCGCCGACCCCGCCACCGCCCGCCCGAGCAGGAACGTCAGGGGCACTGCCAGCGCCGAGATCAGCGCCAGCGACGTCCGCAGCGTGTCGAGGTCGACCGCATCGACGCTGAACCCCAGGCTGGCCGGGATCACGACCCACGGCAACCGGCCGCTATCGGTCATGAGTCCATCGTTCAGACGGAACGTGTCGAGTACCGAGCGCTGCCCGTCGACGACCAGCAGGAGGTCGGCGGCGGTGTACTCCTCCCAGTTGAAGGCGTAGTCCGGCAGATGCGTCATGCCGACCAGGAGCAGGGTCAGGGAGAGGACGTAGAGGATCGCGACTGTGATCGCCGTCGTGGCGCGGCGGGCGAAGAGGAGGGTCAGCCAGCTCGCCGAATCGGCCGCCGGGAGGACACTGCCAAGCGGTTCGCGGTGCCAGGGAGCCGACGCGACCCGGTCTCGGACGGAAGCGTGATCCGGCATGCGTTTCCTCGACCTGGACTGACTGGGTTGCGATGGTCTGCGTCGGTGGACTTTACCGTATCGATCGTGTCGGAGCGAGTAAACGATTGCTGACCCGGCGGCAGATCCGGACCCATTCGGCCGGCTCGGACCGGGGCCGGTCGTTCGCCATCCGGGCCCACCGGGATGGCTGATACTCGCGATCCGCGGTCGACCCGCTGTATCGTTAGGTCCCACGGATCACCCGCGCCGCCGACAGGAGTTCCCGTTGCCGTCCCATCGCCGTACCCGAGACGCCCGCCGCGCCGAGCGCCGCGCCGAGCGTGAGCAGCAGGTCAGCGCCCGCACCGCCCGCCGCACCCAGATGCTGGCGCCGAAGCCCACCCCGGCGCCCAACGAGCGCGACCCGTTCACCTGCGGCCACTGCGGCGAGCGGGTCGGGCCGACGGTATCCGGCGGGCATCATCGCAACCACTGCCCGCACTGCCTCTACAGCCTCCACATCGACGACCGGACGATGGGCGACCGGGCCAGCCAGTGCGGCGGCCTGATGGCGCCCGTCGCCACCTTCCGCCGGCCCAAGGGCGAGGAGGTCATCGTCCACCGCTGCGAGCGCTGCGGTCTGGAGCGGCACAACCGGCTCGCCGCCGACGACAGCCTCGGCGTCCTGCGTGGTCTCCCGGAGGTCGAGGTACGGCAGACGATCCGCGGCACGCCAGCGGACGCTCTCGCGATCTGACGAACGATCCGGAGATGCTGGCGCCCTCACGTATCTGGTCCATACGGACAGACGCCCGTAGTGCGGGACCGTCAGCGTACGGGGTGAGGACACGGCGATCAGCGTAGCCGACGCCCTCGTCACCAGGCCCGGCGAGCCCGGCATTCGATCGGGCCAGGATCGGACCGCGTCGATCAGGACGGAGCTGGAACCGCACCACGTCGGTCGGCGGGAGCCCTTTCGTTCGGGAGCGGAACATCTCGTGCGTGTCAGCCTCAGCGGCCTGGGCCCTGCCGCCACCGATCCGACACGCGGCAGGGCAGCGAACCGGGCACACGGGAGCACCATATGTCCACGTCACCCGTCACCGTCGAGACGGTCGACCGCGGCCCGAAGGCCGTCTCTCGACGCGTCACCGTCGATATCCCGGCCGAGGCGATCTTCGCCCGCCTGTCCGACCCGCGCCGGCACCACGAGCTGGACGGCTCCGGGACCGTCGGCAAGGGCGTCTCCGGCCCGGACCATCTCAAGCAGGGCGACACGTTCACGGTGTCGATGAAGCAGTTCGGCGTGCCGTACCGGATCAAGAGCACCGTGACGCGGCTGACCGAGAACCGGGAGATCGAGTGGCGCCACCCGGCCGGCCACACCTGGCGCTGGGAACTGGAGCCGCTGGCCGACGGGAAGACCCGCGTGACCGAGACCTGGGACTTCACCAACTCCCGCGCGACACCGATCTACCGGCTGATGGGGGTGCCGAAGAGCAACACCGCCGGAATCGAGGCCACGCTGCGCGGACTGCCGACCGCCATCCCGAAGGGGTAGCGGGACAGGCGACTTGGCGTCGCCAGGACCCCGTGGCGGCTCACATCCGCGCGATCAGGGTCGTCAGCGGCTGGAACCAGTCGGCGGCAACCTGCACGGTCGAATAGAGCAACCGGAGGCCGAACCAGCCGAGGACGATACCCGTCCCGACATCGATGAGGCGAAACAGTCCGGGTCTCGCGTAGCGCCGCCCGACGGTGATCCCCGCCGCGAGCAGCACTGCCCAGAACACGACCGCCACCATGAAGCTGGCAAGCACGACGGCGAGTTCGCTCTGGGACGGCGTGTCCAGCGTGACGACCAGCCCGCCGCCGACGCCGGCCCAGAAGGCGATCCCGATCGGATTGGCGAGGGAGAACATCGCGCCCACGACGACGTGACGCCCCGGCCTGGCCGACGGCATGGCCCGTTGATCGACCCCCGCCAGCGCCGAGCGAAACGTCCCGTGGGCCAGGACGAGCAGGAACCCGGCTCCGGCCGCCCCGAGCAGGACCGACATCGCGTCGGAACCCGAGAGCACCGCGACGCCGGCCAGCCCGAGGATGGCCCAGACGATATCTCCGACCATCGCGCCGACCTGGATCAGGAGGGCGGGCCAGAACCCCCCGGCGAACCCACGCC
This sequence comes from uncultured Thermomicrobiales bacterium, assembly GCA_964244115.1. Classification (GTDB taxonomy): domain Bacteria; phylum Chloroflexota; class Chloroflexia; order Thermomicrobiales; family UBA6265; genus CADCWK01. Next base: position 11,909 of record CAXTHM010000053.1, on the reverse strand, counting down.
GGATCGACTCCGTATTCACCGGGCCGGGCACCGCCGCGTAAGCCAGGCCCAACCCAAAACCGGTCGCGAGCAGAAACCCGATCTCATGACTCATCCGGACTCTCCGACAGAGCTCGCCGGTCCGCGTGCCACCACCCGATGACCCAATAGCTCCACAATGATGGGCAACGACCAGCCGAGCACCCCACGTATGTTCAGCCTGGCCTGAGCCCCTCGATCGACCCCGAACTCCGCGCCGTCCCGGCTGATCGTCGCCGGAACGGTCTGTCGGCTGACAGCTATCATGCTGACGGATCGCGGCGTGTTTGTCATAAGTAGAACTACTTATTCCACCAGCTATCGATACCTATTCCGCGAGATCATTCCCCGTCAGCCGGAATGCTGCCGATGTCACTACGTCGACATGACACCGTTCGACCCAATGTCCTTGAAATGGGGAATCTGGTCGGCAAATCCGACCAGGTGCGAAAACGAACGACCCAGGTATTCCGGCCGGCCAGCCCGAGGACGGCCCGGACGATCGGAGAGGACAGACGGACCGTGAGACGCTGCTGACGACGATGGGTGCGATGCGGGCCGAGCTCGAGCGGTTCGTGGCCGAGCGGCTGGACGACGCCGACCAGCAGATCGGCGGAGGCTGGACGCTCCACGACGTCGTGGCGCATCTTGCCCTCTGGGACCGGATGGCCGTCCGGCGGATCACCGGCACGCCGTTGCCGGAGGGCGAGGAGGTCGCCAGCCGGGAGCCGTGGGACCTCGACGCGTTCAACGACGAGCTGCGGTCGCGGATGGCGAGCCGCCCGATGCCCGAGGTCATGACCGAATTCGACGCCGCCTGGCTCGCGTTCCGGACGGCGGTCAGTGGCGCCGATGATGAGGCGTGTCAGCCCGGCGGGGTGCTCTGGACGATCGTCGACGATGACAGCGCCGGGCATGACCCGCAGCACGTCCCGATCCGGGATCTGCTGGCGGAGCAGGCCGGCACCTGATCGACGACCCCGGCCTCAGACCTCGATCGTCAGTCCGTCCCAGGCGACGTCGTAACCGTAAGGCATCGTCAGCGCGACGAGCTCCTCGTACGGCGGGTTGCTGTGATGAGCGATGTGGGTGGCGTAGATCCGGGCATCCTCGGCCAGCAGCCCGTGCTCGCGCATGGCATCGAGGTGGAGACGGAACTCGGCCGCGTTGAGGTGCCCGGTCGAACGGTCCTCGACCCCGAAGGTGTGGTCCATCACCACGACGTGGAACCGCCAGCCCCGCTCCGCCAGCGCCCGCCAGACCTCGGCCGGGAGCGTCGTCGTGTCCGTGGCGTAGAACAACTGGCGACCGTCCCGCTCGATCGCGTAGAGCAGGGGCTGGATGTTCTTCGCATGGTTGGCCGGGACGGCGAAGATCCGGTACGGCCCGAGCTGGCGCTCCTCGTACGGGGCGATCGCCGTGTGCCGGACATTGAACCGCTCCTGCACCGCCGCGCTGGCGAAGCTCTCGCCCGGCTGGAAGCCGTCGAAGGTCCGGCTGGCCCGGTCGAGCGCCCCCGCTGTCGCCAGCCACTCCATCTCGATCTTGTTCGGGACGCCGACCATGTCGCTCCGGCTGAAGAAGTTGCCGGGCTCGAGGTGGTCGATGTGCTCGTGGGTCTGGGCGGCGTACCGAATCCCCGTCAGCGGGATGCCGAGCGCCGACGAGGCCGACTGGAGGTCCGGCCCGAGGTCGATCAGGAACTGGCCGTCGATGAGCGCACTCGACCGGTGGCGGATGTTCCGGCCGCCGCGGGTCCGGGCGGTCTCGCAGTTGGCGCAGGCGCAGAACGCGTTCGGGTAGCCCTCGGCCGCGGCCGTGCCCAGGAAAGTCAGTTGCACAGGATAGCTCCCCGTCTCGAATATCCGGTCCGGACCGTTGCTCGTTGGCATCGGTCATCGTGATGGCGGCGCCTCGGGTGTGTGTTAACTCCCGGTCAAATAGTGGCGATGGCCATCCCGTCGTCGCGCACGAACGCCAGGGTCGAATCAGGTCGGCCTCGTCCACGTAACGTTTCGTTGACGGACCGACGACCGGCGTTCGGTATGCTGAGCGGTGATGGGCACGATCCGCCGCCGTCACCGCTGCCCATGACCACGATGTCTGCATCCACCACCACTACGTCCGACGATGTCAGACCGACCGACCCGCTGAAAGGGACGTCCTTGACCACGACCGCCATCTCGCCGGCCCGAGCCCGCTTCGAGAACGCCCTCGTCCGCTCGATGTCCCGCCGCCGGCTGATCGCCGGGACCGGCGCACTCGCCTCCCTCGGGATCATGGCCAGCCTGCCGGGCCGCGCCAGTGTCGTCCTCGGCCAGGGAGCACCCGAGGGCACGCCGGTCGCCTCGATCGCCTTCGATGGCTCGCCGTTCACCCTCGGCGTCGCCTCGGGTGACCCGCTCCCGGACGGGGTCGTCCTCTGGACCCGGCTCGCGCCGACCCCGACCGGCGGCGGTGGGATGCCGCCGGTCCCGGTCGAGGTTCGCTGGGAGCTCGCCGCCGACGACGCCTTCGGTGAGATCACCCAGAGCGGGACGGCCGTCGCGTCCCCCTATCTCGCCCACAGCGTCCACGTCGATGTCACCGGGCTCGAACCCGCGACCGAGTACTTCTACCGGTTCATGGTCGGCTCCGAGGTCAGCCCGGTCGGGCGAACCCTGACGGCCCCGGCCAACGACGCCACGGTCGACGGGGTCCGGTTCGCCCACACCTCCTGCTCCAACTACGAGCATGGCTTCTTCACCGGGTATCGCGGGATCGCCGGAGACCGACCGGACTTCGTCCTCCACCTCGGCGACTACATCTACGAGTACCCGAGCGAGTCCGGCTACGTCCCCTCGACGTACGATCCGGTCCGCAGTCACGTCGGCGACGAGACCACGACGCTGACCGGCTACCGCAACCGCCACGCCCAGTACAAGACCGACCCCGACCTGCAGGCCGCCCACGCCGCCGCGCCGTGGATCGTGACCTGGGACGACCACGAGGTCGAGAACAACTACGCCAACGCGATCAGCGAGGACGCGAACCCGACCGACACCTTCCTCGAGCGCCGCGCCGCCGCCTACCAGGCCTACTACGAGCACATGCCCCTCCGGCCGTCCAGCATCCCGACCGGCCCGGACATGCAGCTCTACCGCAGCTTTCGCTACGGCTCGCTGCTCGACGTCGCGATGCTCGACGGCCGCCAGTACCGCAGCGATCAGCCCTGCGGCGACACCGTCAGCGTCCGCTGCCCGCAGGCGCTCGACCCGAACCTGACGATGCTCGGCCCGGAGCAGGAGCAGTGGGTGCTCGCGACCCTGGACGCCAGCGTCGCGACCTGGAAGTCGATCGGTCAGCAGACCATGATGGCCCAGCTCAACGTCAGTACCGGCGAGCCGTCGTTCCCGATGGACCAGTGGGACGGTTACCCCGCCGCCCGGAACCGCCTGCTCCAGCACATCGACAGCCGGTCGATCATGAATGCCGTCGTGCTCAGCGGGGACATCCATTGCGCCTGGGTCAACGACCTGAAGATGGACTTCGAGGACGCCACCTCGGCCACCGTCGCGACCGAGTTCGTCTGCACCTCCCTGACCGCCGACAACCCGCTCGTCCCGCAGCTCCAGCTGGCGCTGCTGATCAACCCGCACATCCAGTTCGTCGACGGGCTGCACGGCTACACGCTCAATACCCTGACCGCTGATACCTGGACGGCCGATTTTCGGACCGTCCCGAACGTGACCGACGAGACGGCCACCGTCTCGACGCTGACGTCATGGGTCATCGAAGCGGGCCAGGCTGGGGCCAGCGAGGCATAGGCTCGGGGCCGATCCCCAGAGGAAACGGTGTACAGGGTAGCGGCGCCAGGGCGATGCCTTGGCGCCGCTGCCCTATGCCTCGATCGATATGGGCCATGGCCCAGAGAGGCCGCGGCACAGGGCAACAGTGCCCCGTGGGGCCATGTAGGCTGTTACCTCCACGCCCCGGATCACCGGACTCGGGGCGGGATGACACGGGGACGACCGCATGCCACCGCCCGGACCGGGCCCAGCCACCGGTATCAGCCTGAACTGGCCCGGCAGACCGACCGGCGATCTCCCGGCGTCCCCAACCGGCCCACCGCTTCGCCCCCATGAGCGCTGGACCTCGGCGGCACCACCGGAATCCGGGCCACTGGCGACCACCACCCTGGTCTCGGGGGAGGCGGGCGGGGTGATGGGTGCCTGGCGAGCCGGCGACCCGGCGCTCCCGTCCGGGCCCCCCCGGCTGATCTACCTCGACCCACCGTTCGCGACGGGCGCGACGTTCAGCGCCACGGTCCCGGTCGGCGAGCGGGGCTCCGGCCGGCCCGATCTCCGCCTGCCGGCCTACCGGGATGTCTGGGAGGGGGGGCTGCCCGGTTACCTGACCTTCATGTACGACCTGCTCACCCGGCTCCGTTCCGTCCTGGCCGACGATGGCTGGCTCTGTCTGCACTGCGACCACCGGGCCAGCGCCCACCTGCGGCTGCTCCTCGACGAGCTGTTCGGCCCCGACGCCTTCCGCAACGAGATCGTCTGGAGCTACGGCCTCGGCAACGGCACCTCGCGCCGGGGCTTCCCGCATAAGCACGACACGCTGCTGCTCTACGCGAAGTCCGATACCGCGGTCTTCACGCCTGTCCGCGGCGAGGTCAGCCCGGCGATGGCGAACAAGTACCGGCACACCCGCGAAGACGGCACCCGGTTCATGCGCAGCTACGGTCGGGAGTACGACCTCAAGGGCGGCAAGCCGGTCGGCTCGGTCTGGGAGATCCCGTCCGTCGCCCCGACGAGCGGCGAGCGGACCGGCTACCCGACCCAGAAACCGGTCGCCCTGCTCGAACGGCTGATCCTCGCGACGACGGCCCCCGGCGACCTCGTCCTCGACCCCTGCTGCGGCTCCGGCACGACGCTACTCGCTGCCAGCCGGCTGGGTCGGCCGTCGGTCGGGATCGACGCCTCACCGCTCGCCATCGCCGCGACCCGATCTCGCCTCGTCAAGGCCGGTGTTCCGGTCAGCGTGGTGCGAGAGGGAGGTCCGATCGAAGCGCCCAGGCGGCGGAGCGGACCTCCCCCCCGGCCCCTCTCCGGCTCACCTGCTCGCTCACCCGCTGAAGGCGACGCTCGCTGCGCTGCGGCCCCGCAGGTGCCCGGCGAGGGGAGTACACCGCCCAGTCGCGCTGAGATATCCCGGGTGGAAACCGTACTGGTCGAGCCGTCGGACCTGTCAGCGTTCGCCCCGGGCGAGACGATTGGGGGCCATCCGGCTGGACCACCCCGGCGGTATGCGCTCTCCGCCACTGTCGCCCTGGATGACCGCGAAACGGACCCGACCGAGTTGATCGTGACGCTCGACGATCTCGTGATTATTGCGACCGCAGCACCCCAGCGCGGTCTCGCGGTACGCAACGGTCATCTCGTCCGTTCCGATCCTGACGGCCCGCCGCTCACCGGGCACTGGTCCGACTGGCTGACCGGCTGGGCGGTCCACCTGGGTGTACACGGCCCGGCGGCCCGAGAGCCGTTCACGCCGGCCGCCTGGTCGTTCCGGAGCGGCCGGGACCGGACCTTCGTGGCCTCGCTCCCCGTACCGATTCCGGTCGGCAGCGCACCCACCAACCTGACGCTTCGGCTCTACGACCTCTTCGGCGCGTGGTCCGACCATGCGCTTCCCCTGACCGTGGGCTGACCATCCGACGACGGCAGACCAGGCTCCACCGATATGGAACGTCGTGCTACCGTATCGTGACGGAACGCATGGTGGTGCTGGCTGACGCGGTCCGTCGGGAGATCATCGACAGTGGGAGAAGTACCCCGCCCAGAGGGACTTCTACGCCGCGGCGATGGCCGACATCGGGTAGGTGCCGAGTCATGCGCACCGGGACAGGGATGCGGTGGCCGGTGGCGACGAGATTGCTCGAGACCCAGGCATCAGGAGTGGAGCCGGTATCGGTCGTCAATGACCCCGCGGCTCCTGAGCGGATCGGAGTGCTGGATTGGCGATGCGATCGCGGGATGCAGAGCCCGCCGCTGCGCACACGACCCCCGACGTCGGGGCCGATGATGGCCGGGGCGCCTTCCGGTTCCGGCCGCTGACCGAGCCGGACGCGCGCCAGATCGCCCGGTGGCGCTACCCGGCGCCGTACGACTTCTACCACCTGCACGAGGACGCCTGGCCGGATCTCATCGGGCTCGGACCGGACTTCCAGGCGGTGGATCTCGTGCCCGGTTCGGTCCCGCCGGTGGGCATCCCATCACCTGGCCGCGGGGATCGCTGGCTCCCCCGGATCGCCCGCCGGGCGTGGGGCAGGGCGCGTCCCACTGGTCCGGCTCGTCGGGACCCGGCCCCGGCCGTGGCGGGTTTCGTCTGCTTCGGGGTGCAGGCGCAGGTTTCCGGCGCACGAGACGCCGGCCTGTACGCCGAGGATGCGCTGGACATCGGCCTCGGGCTCCGACCGGACCTGACCGGACAGGGGCTCGGCAAGACCTTCTTCGCGGCCTGCCTCGACCACGCCATCCAGACCCGGCAGCCGGCCACCCTCCGGCTGGCCGTCGCGTCGTTCAACACCCGGGCGATCGCCGTCTACCGCCGGGCCGGCTTCCGGCCGGTCGCCACCTGCGAGAGCCCGGTCCGAGGCCGTCCGGTCGAGTTCCTGGTCATGGTCCGGAATGCGACGGGAACGCCCTCCCCGACCGAATCCGCGCTCTGACCGTCATCCCGCTGACGGTCACCGGTCCGTTGCCGGCGATACACGAGCCGGTCCAGATCATCGATGACCGCCGGGTCGGAATCGGGTGGCACCGGGAATGGGCATGATGACGCAGCGCGTTTCCCGCCATGGGAGATGCGCTCCGTTCGATCCACTCGCAGGGGCCGAAGACCGCATCCTCGTACCCGCTATCGCAGGCGGTTGGTCTCCGCGACCTGGGCGAAGTAGCGGCCGCTGTCCTTGATCGTGCGCTCCTGGGTGGCGTAATCGACGTGGACGATCCCGAAGCGCTTGCCGTACCCCTCGGCCCACTCGAAGTTGTCCAGCATCGACCAGGCGAAATACCCCCGGACCGGCGCCCCGGCCGTGATCGCGTCCGAGACGGCCCCGAGATGGCCCTCGAAGTAGGCCGTCCGGCGCGGGTCGGAGACCCGACCGGACAGGACGCGGTCGCCATCGAAGGCGGCGCCGTTCTCGGTGATGTAGATCGCCTCCGGGCCGTAATCGCTCGTGACCCGGAGCAGCAGGTCGGTCAGGGCACGGGCCTCGACCGGCCAGCCCATCGCCGTGCGCTCGACGTTCGGGTCCGGGTGCAGCATCTCGCCGGGGGCCGACCGGCGCGTGGCGGAGGCGTAGCCGGGCATGTAGAAGTTGATCCCGAGGAAGTCCGTCGGCGCCGCGATCGCCGCCATGTCGCCGTCCCGGATCGTCGGCTCGGTCGCCCCGAGGAGGCCGGGCAACTCGTCCGGGTACTCCTTGCCGAAGACCGGGTCGAGGAACCAGCGGTTGGCGACGATGTCGGCGTCGTAGGCCGCCTGCTGGTCGGCCTCGCGGTCCGGGTCCATGGCGTAGCTGTGGTTGAGGTTGAGCGTGATCCCCGCCTGGGCGTCGCGGACGTTGGAGCGGATCACCGGCATCGCCCGCCCGTGGGCCAACAGGACGTGGTGGGCAGCCTGGAGCGCCTCGGTCATGTCGCGGTGGCCGGGGGCGTGGATGCCGACCCCGTAGCCGAGGAACGCCGTCACCCAGGGCTCGTTGATCGTGATCCAGTTCTTGACCCGGTCGCCCAGCCGCCGGGTCAGCACGTCGGTGTACCCCGCGAATGCCTCGACGGTCCGCCGGTTCAGCCAGCCGCCGGCGTCGTCGAGCACCTGCGGCAGGTCCCAGTGGTAGAGCGTCAGGTACGGCTCCAGCCCCGCCTCCAGGACCTCCTCGACCAGCCGCTCGTAGAAGTCGAGGCCGGCCTCGTTGACGGCGCCGGTCCCGGTCGGCAGGATCCGGGGCCAGGCGACCGAGAACCGGTAGGCGCCGACGTTGAGTTCGCGCATGATCTGCACGTCCTCGCGGTAACGGTGGTAGTGGTCGCAGGCGATGTCGCCGGTATCGCCATGGGCGATGCGGCCAGGGGTGTGGCTGAACCGGTCCCAGATCGACTCGCCCCGGCCTCCCTCCCGGACAGCACCCTCGATCTGATAGGACGAGGTCGCGACGCCCCAGGTAAACCCGTCGGGGAACACTCCGCTACCGCTCTCGGACATCCGGTTCTCCTTCTTGGGCGGGGAGCGAACGGCGAACGATTCGCCGAGGTGGCTGTCCCATGCCGTCAGGGCAGGCGGTTGGCGGCGGCGACCCGTGCCAGATAGCGACCGCTTCCCTTGATCATCCGCCGCTGCGTCTCGTAATCCACATGGATGATACCGAATCGCTTGCCGAACCCCTCGGCCCACTCGAAGTTGTCCAGCGCCGACCAGGCGAAATAGCCCTCCACCGGCACCCCGGCGGCGATCGCATCGCTGACGGCGCCGAGGTGGCCCTCGAAGTAGGCCGTTCGGCGCGGATCGGCGACCTGACCTGACTCGACGCGGTCGCCGTCGAAGGCCGATCCGTTCTCGGTGATGAGCAGCGACGGGGGGGCGTAGTCGCGCCGGATCCGGACGAGCAGGTCGGTCAGGGCCCGGGGCTCGACCGGCCAGCCCATAGCCGTCCGCTCGACGCCCGGGTCGGGATGGGCCAGGGAGTCATTCAGGGCGGGGTCGGACGAGGAGTAGGTCGGCGTGTAGTAGTTGACGCCCAGGAAGTCGCCCGGGTCCGCGATCAGCGCCAGATCTCCGTCCTGGACCTCCGGCATCGTCCCCCCGGCGATGGCGGCGAGGTCATCCGGGTAGCCCCGGCCGAAGAGGGGATCGAGGAACCAGCGGTTGAAGAGGACGTCGTCGCGCCGGGCGGCGTCGTGGTCCGCGCCGAGGTCGCCGTCGAGGGGATAGGTCGGAGCCAGGCTGAGCGTGATGCCGGCCCGGCCGTCACGGACGTTCGATCGCACGATCTCCAGCGCCCGCCCGTGGGCGAGGAGGGTGTGGTGGCCGGCGGCCAGCGCGGCGGTCATGTCGCGGCGACCGGGTGCATGGACACCGACGCCGTAGCCGAGGTACGCCACGATGAACGGTTCGTTGACCGTGACGTAGTTGCGGACCCGGTCGCCGAGACGGAGGGTGACCGCGTCGACCTGCTCGGCGAACGCATCGACGGTCGATCGGTTGGCCCAGCCCCCCTGGTCCTCCAGCGCCTGCGGCAGATCCCAGCAGTAGAGCGTGATCCAGGGGTCGATCCCGGCGGCCAACAGCTCGTCGACCAGCCGGTCATAGAAGTCGAGACCGGCGTCATTGACCCGGCCGCGTCCATCCGGGAGCACGCGCGGCCAGGCGACCGAGAACCGGTAGGCGTCCAGGTTCAGTTCCCGGAAGAGCTGGACGTCCTCGCGGTAGCGGTGGTAGTGGTCGCAGGCGACATCGCCCGTGTCACCGTTGACGATCCGGCCAGGGGTGTGGCTGAACCGGTCCCAGATCGACTCGCCGCGGCCATCCTCCCGGACGGCGCCCTCGATCTGGTAGGCGGAGGTGGCGGCTCCCCAGGTAAACCCGTCGGGGAACAACCGGTTTCCAGTCACGGACATCTGGTCCTCCTTCGGCATGACACGCTGGTGAGTCTGGCCGACCGCCCTACGAACGGCCAACGGCCGACCCTTCTGGTCGGCCGTTGGCCAGCACGCCCGGATCCGCGGCGTCCGCTGGGCGGGATCAGGGTCAGGAGCCGCTGACGATCACGCTCAGGTTCGTGAAGCTGGTCGCGATGTTCTCGACCGGACTCTTCGGGTTGTCCTGCTCGACGACCAGCCAGCGGGAACCGCCGACCTGCTCACCGGCCTCGAGGACCGGCTGCCACGATAGCTTGCCGGCCCCGACCGGGGCGTCCTCGCCGGCATCGTCCATATCCTTGATGTGCAGGCTGGGGAAGCGGTTCGGATACTGTCGGATCAGGCGGTGCCCGGTCTGCCCGGCGACCTCGGCCCAGAACACGTCGAGCTCGAAGCCGACCGTGGCCGGGTCGGTCAGGCTGAGGAGCAGCTCGTAGGGCGACAGGTCCTCGCCGCCGTCCTCGAACGCCGTGAACTCGAAGTTGTGGTTGTGGTAGAGGAAGCTCAGCCCGGTCGCCTTCACCTTCGGGCCGATCGCGTTGAAGGTCTCGGCCAGCTTGCGGACCTGATCCGGCGTTGCGAAGGAGTCCGCGTGGGCGAGGAACGGGATGATCACGTAGTCGCCGCCGACGGTGTGGATGTCCTGGATCGCGGCGTCGAGCTCGTTCATGACGCGGGGAGCGGGGACGTGGGCGCCCATCGCCCGGAGCCCGAGCTCATCGATCCGGGCCCGGACCTCGGCCGGGGTGTGGTCCCCGAACCCGGCGAACTCGACCGCCTTGTAGCCGGCGTCGGCGACCACCCCGAGGCTCCCCATGAAGTCCTGCTTCATCGCGTCGCGGACGGTGTAGAGCTGGAGGGCGATCTGGTCGGTGGTGAACATCTTCTCTCCTCTGAGAACGACCGCGCGACTGCCGACCGGCAGCGCGGCGAACATGCGTCGAAGCGTCCCACTCCGGCCCGGTTCTGTCGAGATGTGCGCCGATAGCAACACGCAAGGCTCCATCGAGCGATCCGTAGGAGCGAAGCGAGCGAGCCCGGCCGCCGCAGCGATGATCGCCCTGACGATTGCCGAACGGATGCGAAAGGGTCGGAGCTACCAGATCCGGAGTGGGTTAGTGGCGGAGCAGACCTCTCCCCCAACCCCTCTCCGGCTCACCTGCTCGCTCACCCGCTGAAGCGGCTTCGGCTCCGCAGGTGCCCGGAGAGGGGAGCCGTACCGTTCTCGTAGGGGCGACGCTTGCGAGTCCGGCCGCCGCAGCGGCCATCGCCCCGCAGGGCGATAGCTGGCGTCCCGGGTTCAAACCGTTGTCTGGTGTCATGCAACATTGTGCATGAATCGCCATGTGTTCAACAGGTTGGTTATCGCCGCGACCTCGCCTGGCGGCGAAGGCCGCTGCGGCGGCACGGATGGGGCGAGTCCTACCCCTGCAAATGGACGTTAGGATGCATATCGAGGATGCTGTTGCGCCGACACGAAAAAGAGACAGTTCCGACGAACCACAGCCGAGTCCGCGATCACGCCTGAACGTTCCGACCGGCCGGGTCCCGCAACCCGACCGACTTCCCGATCCGACCCACCGTCTACCCCGGTCCGCGCCTCGCCCCGCAACGCGACGCGCCGTCGATAGGAGTGGTGATCGCTTCCTCGGTGCCTGTAGCCCCTCGGAACTGTACGTACACTGTATACGGACACTCGATCGATGTCAAGCCCCTGTCGCCATCATTGCTGATGAGACATTGGCCTTCCCTCGGGCAAAGCCGAACCAGCGACGAAGTAGATCGTATGTTCTCATGCGGTGGGGTGTCAATATCTCCCTCATTGTCACAGCCATTGGCTGTCCTCCGTTCATGGTGATGACCGCGTTCGATCAGTGCCCCGGGCGGTTCCGGCCGAGGTAGCTTCCCGTCGCGACTCGTGCCTGATGCCCAATGACGACGCGACGGTCTACGACCGCTCCGGGCACCGAGAGGTCGATTCTGGTATCGTCGCGGGAGGTTCGATTCACAGGCCGCGATCGGAGGGCAGACGTCTGGCCCCGTCCGCATCCCGGCCGCCCCAGGCAAAGGAGCGCGCCCGTGGTCACGACCTCCGCCACCCTGCATGACGCTATCGACGAGATCCTGCCCGGCCTCGTGGCCGACCGCCGCTTCCTCCACGAGCACCCCGAACTGGGCATGCAGGAGGTCGAGACCGCGATG
>CAXTHM010000052.1:24515-29404 GCA_964244115.1 uncultured Thermomicrobiales bacterium | reverse complement strand
GTCGCTGGCCGAGAAGGAGGGACTCAAGGGCAAGGTCCAGACCATCTACCTCGACCCGCCCTACGGGATCAAGTTCGGCTCCAACTGGCAGGTCAGCACCCGTAAGCGCGACGTCAAGGACGGCAGCGCCACCGACGCCACCCGCCAGCCCGAGCAGGTCAAGGCGTTCCGGGATACGTGGCAGCTTGGGATTCACTCGTACCTGGCATACCTGCGGGATCGACTTGTCGCTTCACGGGAGTTGCTCACTGACTCGGGGAGTGTGTTCGTCCAGATCGGCGATGAGAACGTCCATCTCGTTCGGAGTGTCATGGACGAAGTTTTCGGTCCCGAAAACTTCTGCGGCCAGATTGTTTTTGCGAAGACAAGTGGCTATAGCACCAATCTTGTTACGGGCATCTCAGATTACCTGCTCTGGTACTCGATCAACAAGGAACGTGTCAAATATCGGCAGATCTATCGGGATAAGATAGTAGGCGGTGATGGTGCAGGCGAATACAAGAAGGCTGAACTACCTGACGGATCGGTGTTAAATGTTGACCCCGACGATCCGCTCGTCATGGATTCTCTTCAACCCGGCACTCGACTATACCGAGCCGACAACCTGACCAGTCAAGGAAATCCCGTGTTCCCAGTACAGGTTGATGGACGGACCTTTTCCGGGTCCTATAAAACGAATGCAACTGGCATGGCAAGGTTGAAGACGGCTGGACGAGTCGTGACTCGGCGTGACTCCCTCTCCTATAAGCGCTACCTTGACGACTTTTCTGCAGTTCCTCTTAATAGTCTTTGGGCTGACACGGTCATCGCTGGGCGCCGTGGAGATAAGGTGTATGTCGTCCAGACCCTTCCACGAGTCATTGAGCGCTGCCTCCTCATGACCACCGACCCCGGCGATCTCGTCCTCGACCCGACCTGCGGCTCCGGGACGACGGCCTACGTCGCCGAGCAGTGGGGCCGGCGCTGGATTACGGTCGACACGTCGCGGGTGGCGTTGGCCCTGGCGCGAACGCGGCTGATGGCGGCCCGCTACCCCTTCTACCTGCTGGCCGACTCCGATGCCGGCATCCGCAAGGAGCGGGAGCTGACCGGCCTCGCGCCGCCGCCGTACCGGACGGAGGGCGACATCCGCAAGGGCTTCGTCTACCGCCGCGTGCCGCACGTCACGCTCAAGTCGATCGCCAACAACCCGGACATCCACGAGGGCATGTCGCGTACCGAGATCGACACCGCCATCGCCCGGCACGCTGACAGCGAGACGCTCTACGACCAGCCCTACGAGGACAAGGGGCGCGTCCGGGTCAGCGGCCCGTTCACCGTCGAGAGCCTGTCGCCACACCGTGTCCTCTCGACCGCCGACGACAACATGGACGGCACCGTCAGCCGGGCCGAGGTCGCCGAGCAGGGCGACTTCGCGACGATGATCCTCGATAACCTTCGTAAGGCCGGCGTCCAGAACGGGACGAAGGGCGAGCGCCTGACCTTCGACCGGCTGGACCCGTTCGCCGGCGAATGGATCAACGCGACCGGGGACTACACCGACGGCGACGGCAAGAATCTCCGCGTCGCCGTCTCGCTCGGCCCGGAGCACGGCACCGTCGGCGCCCGGCAGATCAAAGAGGCCGCCAAGGAGGCGGTCAAGGGGATCGGCTTCGACGTCCTGGTTGTCTGCGGCTTCGCCTTCGACGCCGGCATCTCCGACGAGGCCAAACGGTACGGCTCGCTCCAGGTCTTGCCGGCCCGGATGAACCCGGACCTGGCGATGGGCGACGAGCTGCTCAAGAAAACCGGCTCCGGCAACCTGTTCATGGTCTTCGGCGAGCCCGACGTGGAGATCGCGAAGGCCGACGGGCAGATCACCGTGAAGATCCATGGCGTCGATGTCTACGACCCGACGACCGGCGCAATCCGATCGAACGCGACCGACGACATCGCCTGCTGGTTCATCGACACGGACTACAACGAGGAGAGCTTCTTCGTCCGCCACGCCTACTTCACTGGCGAGCAGGAACCGTACGACAAGCTCAAGCGGGCGCTCCGGGCGGAGATCGACGAGGACGCCTGGGTCAGCCTCTACCGGACCGAGAGCCGCCCGTTCCCGAAGCCCGATACCGGGAAGATCGCCGTCAAGGTCATCAACCACTACGGCGACGAGGTCATGAAGGTCTACGACGTGTAGACGTGCGTCAGCCGAAACGAGACGATGAAGCGGGCATCCCTGTTGCCAGCACCGTTATCGCCCTGCGGGACGATTGCCGCTGCGGCGGCCTGGCTCGCAAGCTTCGCCCCTACGACGATGAACCGCCCAAACCTGCCCCCCCCATGTTTCCAGGATGCGTAGACAATCGACGCGAAAAAGCCCCCTCTCCATCCGCAAGTGCGAAGCACGCCAGCGTGATGGAGAGGGGGTTTGGGGGTGACGTCACGCCACCCCGAACCGGTAGACCGTCGTCGAGGTGAACGTGTCGCCCGGCTCCAGCGTCGTGGTCGGGAAGTCCGGCTGGTTGGGGGAGTCGGGGAAGTGCTGCGTCTCCAGCGTGAAGGCGTCGCCCTGGCGGTAGACGCCGCCGCTCGTCCCGGCGAAGGTGCCGTCGAGGAAGTTGCCGCTGTAGAACTGGAGCCCCGGCTCCGTCGTCAGGCAGGTCACCGTCCGCCCGCTGGCCGGGTCCGTCACGCTGCCGGCCTCGACCAGCGTCGTCGGGTCGCCCCCGGAGCGCCCGTCGGGTCGGTCCAGCACCCAGTTGTGGTCGTAGCCGCGGCCGAAGACGATCTGCTCGTCGGAGCCGTCGCGGATGTCCCTGCCGATCGGCTTGGCGGTGGTGAAGTCGAAGGCCGTCCCGGCGACCGGCTGGGTGCCGCCGACCGGGATCGCGGTCGCGTCCACCGGGGTGTACTGGCTGGCGTTGAGCTGGACGACGTGGTCGAGGACGCTGCCCGTCCCCTCCCCCGCCAGGTTGAGGTAGACGTGGTTGGTCAGGTTGATCACCGTCGGGGCGTCGGTCGTCGCCGCGTATCCCAGCCGGAGCTCGTCGTCGTCGGTCAGCGTGTACGTCACCGAGACGTGCAGGTTGCCGGGGTAGTGCTCCTCGCCGTCCGGGCTGAGGCGGCTGAACCGGACGGCCGGGGCGCCGTCGTCCGCGGTCGCGTCCTCGGCGTCCCAGACGTACTTGTCGAAGCCGCGGGTGCCGCCGTGGAGCGTGTTCGGCTCGTCGTTGGTCGCGATCCGGTACGTCTCGCCGTTGAGCACGAACCGGCCGAGGGCGATCCGGTTGGCGTAGCGGCCGATCGTGGCGCCGAAGAACGGGCTCTTCGCCGCGTAGTCCGCGATGTCGTCGAAGCCGAGGCAGACGTTGGCCATCGCGCCGTCGCGGTCCGGCACGGTGATCGCCTGGATCGCGGCGCCGTACGTGATCAGGCTGACGCTCATCCCGTTGGCGTTGGTCAGCGTGTAGCGCTCGATAGCCTGGCCGTCGAGCGTCCCGAACGGGGCCGAGGTCAGGCCGGCCGCGCCGGGGGTGGCCGGGGAAGCCGGGGAAGCCGGTCTGGACTGGGCGGACGCCATCGCGATCCCTCTGTGTCTGTGGTCGAGCGTGATCAGGGCGGCCGATCCGGCGGAGACCGCGACGACCGAACGACGCGTCAGCTTACGGGAGTCGGCCGGATCCATCCACGGTCCCCGCTCACCCCGCGCCGCGCGCCGATCGGCGTCGACCCGCGCCCGCCCGGTCCGCGGCCGGCGACACCATCGCCACCGGCTCACGGGAGGCGCCCCACGGAGCGGATGCTCCGGTTGGAGCCGACCGAAAGAATCGTGGAGGTTCCGGCCGTCGAGACGTGCGGATCACCGGCGGCAGACCGGCCCATGACCGCCGACGGACCGGCCAACATCCGGCGACGGACCGGCCAACATCCGGCCCTGAAGGGACCGGCTGAACGACATCGGATTCGCCGAGGTCTTCCGTCGACCCGGCCTCGTCATCGGATTGTCGCCGTTGGCCGTCAACGCCGAATCCTATGTCCTTCAGCCGGTCCCTTCAGGGCCGGTTTGCCGCCGGTCATGGGCCGATCATCGACCGGTCTGGTGCCGGGGTGCTACTCGGTCGCGGAGGTGGAGACCATCCAGTGGATGCCGTACTGGTCCACGAGCGAGCCGAAGTAGTCGCCCCAGAACATCGGCATCATCGGCATCTGGACCTGGCCGCCCTCGGACAGGCCAGCGAACAGCGCATCGGCCTCGGTCCGGGTGTCCGGGCTGATCGCGATGGAGACGTTGTTGCCCTGGACGAGGTGGAAGCCCATCGACTCCGTCGCGTCCGTCCCCATCAGGAGGTGACCGCCGGTGATCGGCAGGGTGACGTTCACGACGAGGTGCTTCTGCTCCTCGGACAGTTCGGGTTGGCCAGCCTCGGGCGGGACGCCGCCCATCCGCATGATGCCGCCGACGAACTCCGTCCCGAAGACGGACTTGTAGAAGGTGAACGCCGCCTCGGTGTTGCCGTCGAAGTTCAGGTACGTGCTCGTGTGGGCCAAGCTGGGCTCCTCTGGTCGTGGCGCGGCGATGCGTCTCGCCTCGGCATCGTGTGGCACCGGCGCGTCGGGAGCGCCGGGTCGACCGGTGCGGTCGCGGGATGGTCCACGGGGACCGTTCGCACTGACCGGACACCAGTGTAGGCAATTCCGGCCCTGTCCGCTTCTCCGATCTTGCCCGATCTGCTCATGGCGGGCACCCTCATCCAGGATCACCTGGGCGCGGAGGGTAGCCGCCAGCGGGCGTCCCACGGCGGGGTTCAGACGAGTCGTCTGATCTCGATCAGGGCTGCTGCACCCCTCCCCAGGTACTTGCGGAGTCGGTTCCGGCGGGCGGGCGGGTGGGATCACTCCGGGTGGTG
>CAXTHM010000052.1:0-24505 GCA_964244115.1 uncultured Thermomicrobiales bacterium | reverse complement strand
CGGCGGTGGTGCTGCCTGGCACGCTGCTTCCCTACCGGGTCCGGCGGGCGGGCGATCAGGATCACTCCGGGTGGTGACGAAGACCGCTGACTGCAGCTTGTCGTCCGCCGAGAACTCGGCAAGGGACAGGTCGCCAAGGGAGGCCATCGCCCGGTCGGTGGCCGGCCTGGCGTCGAAGAGCCGGGCGCTGGCACGACGCCTCCTGGACAGAGATCACCTCGCGATTCCGGTCGATACTGGCCCAGACATAGGGATTGGTCCGCCCTGATCGACCGGCACGCCTTCGACCAGGGCGTCGCCGGCGAGACGCTCCGGCGGCCGAAGCCGTCGGGGTGCGAGTGGGTTCGCCCTAGCGCTACCGCTGGTCGCGGCGGGCGCGACGGGAACCGATCGCCATGGCGGCGAAGATGATGAACGGGACGAGGAAGATGAGGACCGCGAGCACGGTCAGGCCGTCGATGGTCATCGGGCGGATCACTTTCTGACAGGGAGGGTACGAGCAGTGCTCATCACGAACTCACTCAAGGATATGGCCTGACCGGCCGATGCGTCGCTCCGGCACGCCAGCGGACCGGAACGGCATCGCGACTCCCAAGCGTCAGGTCCCGTCGTCGTCCGGGATCGGCTCGACGATCTCGATCCGGCGCCGACCGATCTGCCAGCGCTCGACGCGGCGATAGGCCGGATGGGTCGCCCGCTGGTCCTTGCCGGAGACGACCGCGACGACGGCGCCGGGAGCCAGCGCCGGCCGGAGCGTCTCCAGCATCCGGCCGATCGGCGTCTCGGTCCGCGCATCGTCCGTCGCCTCCGTCGCCTCCGTCGCCTCCGGCGGGTCGGTCCCGTCGGTCGACCAGGCCGACCAGTTGCCATAGGGGACGTCGGTGATGACCAGGTCGACGTGGCCACCCGCGATCCGGCCCGCGAGGGCGCCGGGTCGGGTGATGTCGGCGGCGAAGGCCGAGACCGGGAGGGGGCGGTCGCCGGCGGCCATGGTCCCGTCGAGCAGGCGCCGGCCATCCTCGGCCGCGGCGGCGTGGCCGGGCCGGCCGAACGCGCGGTGACGTTCCTCCAGTTCGGCGATCCGGGCCGACAGGCCCGCCGGGGAGCACAGCGCCAGGTTGCGCCGGGCCAACTCGACCGCCTCCTCGTCAATGTCGGAGCCGATCAGGTCGCCGATGGCGTCCCGATGGAGCAGCCCGATCGTCGTCAGCAACTGCCCCGCCCCGCAGCACGGGTCGTAGAGCGTGAGCGGCGGCCGGACGCCGCGCTCGGCAAGATGGGTGGCGCATCGCTGGAACAGCTCCGTCGCGAGCCGGACCGGGAAGCCCGTCCGTCCGGGGGCGCTATGGAGGACGTGGCCGCTGGCGTAGGCCGAGCCGTCGGTCCGCTCCCGCTCGAATCGATAGGTCATGACCACATCATCGTGAGCATCGGACAGAGACATGGGGCGGCGTCGGACCGTGCACAGTGTGGAGCAACCATCGGCGAGGCCGTTCTCCCCTCTCCATCCGATGAGGCCTCGAAGAGGCGAATCGAGATGGGGAGGGGGCTGGGGGGTTGGGTAGCTCAGACCGGGACGACCAGCGTCTTGAGCACGTCGCCGCTCAGCGCCGCCGCCATCGCCTCGTCGAACCGGTCGAGCGGGTACGCCTCCGCGACCAGCGGCCGGACATCGACGGTGTGGCTGGTGAGCGCCGCGATCGAGGGGGCATAGCCGCCGGGACCGAGGTGGCTGCCGTGGATGGTGAGCTCCTTGGTGTCGCCGATGACCGTCCAGTTGATCGTCGCCGGCTCGTTGAAGACGCTGAACTCGACGAAGGTGCCGAGCTTGCGGATCATCTCCAGCCCCTGGCCGACCGCCGCCGGGTTCCCGCTGGCCTCGATGTAGACATCGCAGCCGTAGCCGTCGGTCAGGTCCCGGACCTTCTGGATGGCGTCTTCCCGCGTCACGTCGATCACGACGTCGGCGCCGAACTGCTTGGCCAGGTCCAGCCGGTAGGGCTTGGCATCCAGCGCGATCAGGGTGCCCGTTCCGGCCAGCTTCAGCTTCGCGATCTGGAGCATGCAGAGGCCGATGTTACCGACGCCGCAGATCACGACCGTGTCGCCCGGCTTGATCTCGCCCCGCTCGACGGCGTGCCAGGCGCAGGCCATCGGCTCGATGTAGGCGGCCTCGCCGGAGGTCAGCGATTCCGGCACCTGGTGGACGATCGCGTTGGCCGGGAACAGGTTGTACTTCGCCATCCCGCCGTTGGTCTGGCGCTTGAACCCGAAGACGTAGTGGCGCTGGCACATCCAGTACTGATCGTTGCGGCAGTAGCGGCACTCGCCGCAGGGGACGATTTGCTCGGCGACGATCCGGTCGCCCATCTGGACGTGGTGCTTCTCGGCGGCGCCGTCCCCCAGGGCGACGACCCGGCCGGAGTACTCGTGCCCGGCGATCACCGGGCCCTCGACGTAGCCGCCGGAGCCGTTCGCGCCCCAGAACAGCGCCCCGCCCAGCCAGCACTTCATGTCGGAGGCGCAGATCCCGACCGCGTCGACCTCGATCAGGATCTCCTCGCGGCCCGGCACCGGCACCGGCACCGTCTCGACCCGGTAGTCCTTCGGCCCATGCGTCACCACCGCCTGCATCGTCGTGTCCATGATCGCCTCGTCCTGTCTGATGAACCCCGGAACCTCGGGGTCGCTGATGATCTGCCCGATCACGATGCGATGTCGTCGGATGATCGGGTCAGGAGCCGGAGGAGCGACAACGGCCGCCCCGGCCTCCGCTGGCCGATCAGCGCGTCCGTTTCCGGTGACATCTTAACCGGAACGGCCGCGCTTCCGTCGGCTGCCCATGCGCATGTCCGTACCGAGCGACCGACTGCTCAGCCGCCAGGCCGGTTTCGCGACCGGCCCATCTTCGCTATCCTGCCGGTAGACCGATCGCCACCGCGCCACCGCGCCGCCGTGTCCCGGTGGCCAGCAAGGGAGCTTTCGCGCGATGCCATTCCTCAGCCGGGCCGTCCAGACCACCCGGACCGACCAGATGCGGGCGTTCATGGAGACCCATGAGCTCGACGCGCTTGCCTTCCTGACGCCCGACTGGTTCTTCTACGCGACCAACTTCCTGCTCGACGTCGAGCCCTGGGAGCGCCCGGTGATCGCCGTCGTGCCCCGGACGGGCGACCCGTTCGTCGTCCTGAACGAGCTCTCGACCAACCACGTCGGCTTCGCCCGGGAGCGCGGCTCGCTCTGGGTGGACGACGTCACCCTCTACAGCGAGCACCCCCGCCTGACCGACCGGCTGCACCTGACGCCGCAGGTGCCGGACCTGTTCGCCGAGCGGCTCCGGGGCGCCGGGCTCGGCCGCGCCCGGATCGGCGTCGATGCCGCCACCGAGCCGCTCCGGCTGGCCGCCCAGCGGTTGGGCGACGTCACGCTCGTCCCGCTCGAGCGCGAGCTGCGGGAGTTGCGCCTCGTCAAGCACGCCGAGGAACTGGAGCTGATCCGGCAGGCCGGGGCGCTGACCGACTGGGGGCAGGAGCGCTACCGCGAGCACATCCGGCCGGGCCGCGTCGTGCAGGAACTCGACTTCAGCATGGCGGCGCTGATGGCCGACGAGGCCGCCCGGCGCCACACCGGTGACGAAGTCGAGTACTACACCTACACGCTGTCCGGGCCGGCCTCGGCATCGCCGCACGGGACCGGCGCGTCGACCGGCGAGACGATCCAGACCGGCCACGGGATCGTCAATATCGTCGTCGTCCGGATCAACGGGCTCGTCGTCGAGAACGAGCGGACCTGGTTCTGCGGCCAGCCCAGCGACCGGCAGCGGGCGGCCTACGCCGCCGCGACGGAGGCCCAGGCGGCCGCGATCGCCGAGTTCACGACCGGCAACGCCCTGGCGAGCGTCGATGCCGCCGCCCAGGCTGTCTTCCAGGCCCATGGCTTCGCCGAATTCGTCAACCACCGGACCGGCCACGGCATCGGCATCGCCGGCCACGAGTTCCCGGACGACATGGCGTTCAACCCGCGCCCGCTGATCGCGAACGAGGTCTACTCCGCCGAACCGGGGATCTACCTGCCCGGCATCGGCGGCTTCCGCCACGACGACACCGTCTTCGTCGGCGCCACGCCCGAGGTCGTGACGAACGCCCCGAAGGACATCGCCAGCCAGATCATCGGCTGACGCCCGGGTTCCCGTTGTTCGACGCTGGCCCGCCCGTCGCTTCGGCGGCGTGTGCGAACGGAGGACCGCTCGGGATGCCGTGGGCTACGTCGGCTGCCGCTCCCGGAGCCAGTCGATGGCCCCCGGTGTCCGGAGCCACCCCGCGATCCCGGACCAGAAGTAGGTAATCGCCTCGCCTTCCACATCGTCGAACAGCTCTGGTGGCAGGTCGCGCGGAGCGCTGAGCCTGCCGAGAAGGTAGTCGGGGACGATGTAGTTGACCACGCTCGCATCCTTCAGCGACGCATTCGCCCGCCGGCCGTTGCCCTCCGTCCGGAAGGACAGGAGCGCTCGGCTGTAGGCCCAGGTCGCGGAGAGGTCATCCGCGTATCGCTTGAGCAGGGTGCCCGCTTCGCGGTCCTCGTCGCGTTCCAGCAGGGCCGTGATGAGCAGGTACCGGACGTGCTGATTGTCGTTCGGGTTGAGGTCGAGCAGGTCCTGGTAGATCGCGATCGCATCGTCGAATTCGCGCATGTCCCACAGCGCCAGGGCCATGCCCTGTCTGGCCCGCATGTACCCCCGCGTCTCGGGCCGGACCCAGAACTGCCCTCGGTGTTCGGTGAAGGCGGCGTCGCCCAGCACGCGCTCCGCGGCTTCCACCCCCGACTCGTAGAACTCGAGGGCCGTCTCGGCGTCGGGGGCGGTATCCTGGGCCAGCAGCACCCAGGCATCGACGCAATCCTCCGTGATCGCCACTGCCCGCCGGAGCAACGCCTCCTTGCCGACGATGTCGTCAGTCTCGAGCGCGTCGTAGACGAGCGCCTGGGCCTGACCCAGGGGCGTGTCCGGTTCCTCGATCTTCGGGCGACGCCACGTCGACGCCGCGACGATCTCGTCGATCAGGGCGAGCTGCGCCTCCGGGGTCTTCGCGACCCGGCTCTCCATGATCTGCGCGATCAACCTGACGTCGAGCTGACCCGTGAACGGGTCCATCAAGGTCTCCGGCACCGCGATCGGCGTCGGCTTGTGCGTCGGTGTCACCGCCGACGTTGCGGTCGGGGTCGTTCGCGCCGCGACGCGCTTTGGTTGGGGCATGACCAGATCCTCCGTCTCGTCGGGATGACGCGACCCGTCCATGACCCGTCGCCCGTGTTCCGGCGCCTGACAGGACCGCGTGGTAACGATGCCGCGTCCCCGCGAATCCCGTGCCGCCTCGTGTGGACCGTCGTCAACGGGAGGCGCCGAGACGGTGGGCCGCGGGCTCGGCGCGAGATGACGCTGCCATCCGCTCCGGGACGTGGCGGCGAAGGATGGCGAACGCCACCCGGTCGGTCGGGTGGCCTTCGGGGCTTCCCCCCAAGGATCGGACGATTCCTGTTAACTTCGACCGATCCCCAACCGGGGCAGCCGCCGCTACACTGGCGCCTCAAGACATGCTCGGCCTGGTTCGCCAGCGTTGCGGGACATCGCGTCCCCCGTCCCATCTCATCTCATCCCATCTCGAAAGGGTCCACTCATCGTGCCTACCCCGGCCGCGGCGCGCTCCGGCGTCCCCGCCCAGTTGCTGGTCGCCCTCGCGCTGCTCTCCGCCCTCGGGCCGCTCTCCGTCGACACGTACCTGCCCGCCTTCACGACGATGGCGGACGACCTCTCGACCTCGGCCTCGGCGATCCAGCTTACGCTGACGGCGTTCCTGTTCGGGCTCGCCGCCGGCCAGCTCGTGATCGGTCCGCTGTCCGACCGGTTCGGTCGGCGCCAGCCGCTGCTGATCTCGATCGCGATCTGCACCCTGGCCAGCCTCGGGGCCGCGTTGTCGCAGAGCGTCGAGCCGCTGATCGCGTTCCGCTTCATCCAGGGGTTCGCCGCGGCCGCCGGGCTCGTGATCGGCCGCTCGGTCGTGACGGATGTCAGTTCCGGCCGGGCGGCCGTCGGGGCGTTCAGCATCCTCGCCGCGATCGGCTCGTTCGGGCCGGTCGTCGCGCCGCTGCTCGGCGGCGCCCTGCTGCCCGGCATCGGCTGGCGCGGCGTCCTCTGGGTGATCGCCGGGGCCGCCGCCCTGATGACGGCCGGTGTCGCGCTGCTGGTCGAGGAGACGCTCGCCCGGGACCGGCGCAGCACTGGCGGGATCGGGGAGACCGTGCGGACGGCCCGGCTGCATCTCGGCAATCGGAGCTATGTCGCCTATCTCGCGATCTCGGCCTTCGGCTTCGGCGCCGTCCTCGGCTACGTCGCCGCCTCCCCGTTCGTGCTCCAGAACGTCTTCGGGCTGTCGTCGGGGGCCTTCTCGCTTGCCTTCGCCGGCAACTCGGCCGGCCTGATCCTCGCCAGCCTGATCAACGCCCGCCTCGTCAGCCGGATCCAGCCGGCCCGGATCCTGGAGGCCTCGCAGCTGGCGATGGTCGTGGTCTCGCTCCTGTTGGCCGCGACGGTCCTGACCGGGGTCGCCACGATCTACACCGTCCTGCCGATGACGTTCCTGCTCATCACCGCGATCGGCTTCACGCTCTCCAACGCCGGCGCCCTGGCGATGGTCAGCGTCGCCCATGGGACCGGGACCGCCGCCGCGCTGCTCGGGGCGCTCCAGTTCGGCTTCGGGGCGCTCGTCTCGCCGCTGGTCGGGCTCGGCGGGGAGGACAGCGCGACGATGATGGTCGTCGTGATCACCGCCTGCGCCCTGCTCGGTCTCGCCATGATCCCGGTGACACGGCGCCACCCGGTCCACGTCAGCGACCACGCCGCCGACACGGAGCCGACGACGGCGCTCGCCACGCACTGACCGACCTGGACGCCCCGGTCCCTCATGGGAATCGGCGTTGCCGAACCGACTGAGAGCTTGGCCAATCTCGGATGGCGGTCGCCAATTCCCGATCGTCCGGCTCTGACCGCCGGATGCCGTCGCCCGTGATGCCCGGCCATGATCGGGACTGCGTGATCGCATCCCGTAGCCTCCTGCGATCCGCGTCGCGCTCGACGGCGCAGGCAAGGCAAACCAAGCCCCGACGGTGGCGCCATCGACTCGCCGCTGACCGTCCACGGTCCCCATGGCGGTTCGGGCCCGGGTGACGAGCCCGGGTCGACAGGGCCGATAGCCGCCCGGTCTTTTCACCTCTCTACGCCGTCGACCCGCCCACACCGCCGACGATTTGCGTAATCAGCAAAGACGCTTGCCGGATGGTGCGCTCTCGCTTCACACTCTGATGAGACATTGTCGCAACGAATGATCGGCGGCCGTGCCGCAGGCCACTGGCAGCATCAGAGGGGAACGAACATGGGAGACACGGTCCTGAGCGGAACGCATGGCGGGCAACCCGCCGCATCGGCACCGGTCCATGACGTCGTCGTGATCGGTGGCGGCGCGGCGGGGCTCAGCGGCGCCCTGGCGCTCGGCCGGGCTCGCCGGTCGGTGCTGGTGATCGATTCCGGCGAGCCGCGCAACGCCCCGGCCAGCCACGTCCACAATTACCTCGGCCGCGAGGGCACGCCCCCCGGTGAGCTGCTCGCGATCGGCCGCGCCGAGGTCGCGCACTATGGCGTCCAGGTCATCGAGGCGATGGTCACCGATGCCCGGACGTTGCCGGGTGATCCGTCCAGCGGTGGCGGCGCAACCGGCAACGCGCGGTTCGAGGTGGATCTGGCCGACGGCCGTTCGGTCGGGGCGCGACGGTTGCTGATCGCGACCGGGCTGATCGACCAGCTCCCCGACGTACCCGGCCTGGCCGAGCGGTGGGGCCGGGACGTCCTGCACTGCCCGTACTGCCACGGCTGGGAGGTGCGCGACCAGGCGATCGGTATCCTCGGGACGGGGCCGTTCGCGGTCCACGGGGCGTTGCTGTTCCGGCAGTGGAGCGCCGACGTGACGTTGTTCCTGCACTCCGCCCCGCCCCTGACCGAGGAGCAGGCGGAGCAACTGGCTGCCCGCGGGATCGCCGTCGTCGAGGGCGAGGTCGCCGCGATCGAATCCCGTGACGACCGGCTCAGCGGGGTCCGGCTCTGCTCCGGTGAGCTCATCCCGCGGCGGGCGATCGTCGTCACGCCCCGGTTCGACGCCCGGGTCGACGTCCTGGCCTCACTCGGTCTGGAGACGACGGACATGGAGATGGGCGGCCACGTCGTCGGCAGCCACATCCCCGCCGATGCCGCCGGAGCGACCGCTGTGCCGGGCGTGTGGGCCGCGGGGAATGTGACCAACCTGGTCGCCCAGGTCATCACCGCCGCCGCCGGGGGGCTCTGGGCCGGCGCCCAGATCAACGCCGACCTGATCCACGAGGACACCGAGCTGGCCGTCGCGGCCTATCGTGGCCGGAACCAGGCGACGGACGACTCGTTCTCCGCCGGGATGGAGGCCGAAGCCAACGATCTCGTCCTCGGGAGTCGTCGCCACGGCATCTGACGGCCGGGCGGACCGGAGGACGTTTCCGTACCGGCGTGGTTGCGGGGATCGTGCATCCCGGACCGGGCGCTGAAGCCGCCCGGCAACTCGAAAATGCTCATCATTGCCTGCTCGCGGTACAACGGCGTGCTCCCGGCTCCCGGCTCCCGGCTCCCGGCTCCCGGCTCCCGGCTCCCTGCTCCCTGCGAGCCGCAGCGAGAGCCACTTCAGCGGGTGAGCGAGCAGGTGAGCCGGAGCGGGGCTGGGGGGAGCGGTCTGCTCCGCCACCGAGGTAGCAAGGGGCCACCGACCGTTTACCCGGATCCCGGATGATCGGTCGATCCGATCAGGAATCCGCTGCCCGCCGCGGTTTGATCCGGACATGCATCCGCTCGCCCCGGGGGCCGGACAGGGCCAGTACCTCGGCCGGGTCCGGCCCGGGGTTCGTCATCGCGTGCGGTGTCCGGGTGTCGAACTCGGCCACCTCGCCCGCCGTCAGGGTGAGGTCATGCTCGCCGAGCAGCAGCCGGAGCGTGCCAGACAGGACGTAGAACCAGTTGTAGCCCAGATGGACCTGCTGCTCCGGCCGTTCGAGGGACCGGTTGGGCGGGATGACGATCTTGAAGGCTTCCAGGCCACCGGGACGACGGGTCAGCGCGATGAACGTCATCCCGTTGCGGGTGACCGGGCGCGTCTGCACCCGTGGGTCGGCGATCGGCGGCTCGTCGATGAGCTCGCCCAGTGGCACCTGATAGGTCCGTGCCAGCGGCAGCAGGAGTCCCAGCGTCGGTCTTCGGTGACCGGTCTCCAGCCGCGAGAGGGTGCTGACCGAGATCCCGGTCGATGCCGAGACCTGGGTCAGTGTCTCCCCGCGTCGCAGCCGGATCGCCTTCAGGCGTGGCCCGACCGCGCCGAGCACGAGTTCGAACGACACGTCGGCGGTCTGGAGGCGATCGGGATCGGGAGCGGCGTCTGCGCCATCGTCATCGTGCACGTCGGCTATTTCGGCAGCGGCACGGTGGTTTGTCAAGCACCGGGCCGGTTCGGGCCGACGACGTGTCGCCTGTTCGGGCGATCTGCCCAACGGCACGGCGCGCTTGCCGGTGCCTGGCCGGGCGGGGCTGACCCGGCTCCGGTAAGCTGACCCGATGAGACGTCCAGGCGACCCATCGTCCGCCGGTCCTGATGCTTATCCTGATTCCGGTCGCCCAGCCGCCGCGTTCCACGGCTGGTGGATGGTCGGGGCGCTCAGCTTCACCGAGCTGCTGTCGTGGGGATGCCTGTACTTCGCCTTCGCCGCCCTCCTCGTCCCGATGCAGGAGGATCTCGGCTGGTCGCGCAGCTTCCTCTCGATCGGCGTCGGGCTGGCGATCCTCGTCTCCGGGCTGGCCGCGCCGCTGGTCGGGCGGCTGGCCGATCGCCACGGCGCCCGCTGGCCGATGACCGCCGGCTCGCTGATCGGGATGGCGGCGCTGCTGCTCTGGGCCTCCGCCACCACGCAGCCGGTCTACCTGGCGGCCTTCGCCCTCGTCGGGCTGGCGATGTCGCTGACCTTCTACGAGCCGGCCTTCGTCCTCGTCGCGAGCTGGTTTCGGCGCGGCCTTAGCCGGGCGCTGCTGATCATCACGATCGGCGGCGGCTTCGCCAGCACCGTCTTCCTGCCGATCACCAGCACGCTCGAAGATGCGGTCGGCTGGCGGCAGACCCTCGTCGTCCTCGCCGTCGCCTACGGCGTCCTGACCGGGCTGCCGCACGCTCTGCTCCTCCGCGGCCGGCCGGAACGGTACGGGCAGCACCCGGACGGGGATCGACCGGAGCCGTCCGCGGCGGCATCGGGCGGGACCGCGCCGCGCCCCGCCGGGCCGGACGGGCTCTCGGTCCGGGAGGCGACCCGGGACCCGTCGTTCTGGTGGCTGCTCGTCGCCTTCATGCTCGCCATGCTGGCGACCGGCGCGATCACCGTCCATCTCGTCGCCTACTTGCTCGACGCCGGCTACGCCCCCCGCTTCGCGGCCCTGATGGCCGGGCTGATCGGCGCGATGGCGGTCGTCGGCCGCATCCTGATCACGGCGGTGACGCGGCTGGTCCCGAAGGGCATGGCGACGGCCGTGGTCCTCGGGCTCCAGACGGTCGGGATCGTGACGCTGCTGCTCTGGCCGCAGACCCCGGGCGTCGTGATCTTCGTCGCCCTGTTCGGCGCGACGTCGGGCTCGCTGGTCATCGTCCGGGCGGCGCTGATCGTGGACTACTTCGGGCGGCGCTCCTACGGGGAGATCGCCGGGCTGATCGCCCTGGGCGCGACGCTGGCCCGCTCGGGCGGCCCGGTCCTGGCGGGGCTGCTCTACGGTCTCTCCGGCAGCTACGCGATCCCCTTCTCCGGGTTCGCGGTCGCGACGGCGCTCGCCGCGCTGCTGATGCTCATCGCCGAGCGCCAGCGGGCGACCCGGACGGAGCGGATCGAGCGCCTGGCGATGACGATGACCGAGCCGACGGTCGCGATCGTCCGGCAGCGCAACGTCTGAGGGGCGGAACGCCCCGTCCGGTCGCGAGGGCCGGCGATGATGGGGAGCAGCATGGCCGACTTCAGCACCCGGACCGCGACGCCGGCCGACGCCGCGGCGATCGCCGAGATCTACAACCAGGGGATCGCCGAGCGGATCGCGACCTTCGAGACGGAACCACGCCGGCCGGAGGACGTCCTGCCGTGGTTCGACGGCACCCACCCCGTCGTCGTCGTCCTGACCGGGGCCGGGATCGAATCGGAGGGACGGGTCATCGCCTTCGCCGCGACCTCGACCTATCGCCCCCGGGCCTGCTACGCCGGGATCGCGGAGTACTCGGTCTACGTCGACCGTGCCGCCCGGGGGATGGGCGCTGGGCGGCTCGCCCTGGAGGCGCTGTTCGCGGCGGCCGAGGCGGCCGGGTTCTGGAAGCTGGTCTCGCGGATCTTCGTCGAGAACACCGCTTCCCGCGCCCTGATGCGCCGGGTCGGCTTCCGGGAGGTCGGAGTCTACGAGCGCCACGCCCAGCTCGACGGCGTCTGGCGGGACGTCGTCATCGTCGAGAAGCTGCTCGGTGGGCGGGCGGACGTTACCCGAGCATGAGTGGCTCGGCCTCAGGAACGATGTCGCCAGGACTGCGGCTCGAACGTCAACGGTTGCCCCAAGGCATCCGGGTGAATAGCCGAGGTCGCGGACCTCGTGGCGAAGCGACCCCTCCCCCAAGCCCTTCCCCACTGCGGTGGGGCGGGCAGCCGGGCTTCAGCGCGGGCCGTCAGGATCGACATATGCTCTACCCGGATTCCGTATAGCATCGATCGGTTACGCGTCCAATCACCGCGTTACGTCGTCTGCGGCGTCGCGATCGGGATCGACCCTGGAACCCCGGATCGGCCCGGTTATCGTCCCTGAGCCCGACTCGCTTCGCGGCCATTCCTGGTCGGGCGAACGTATTGGGTACAACCAACGCCGTTGAACGCGGGACGCTGACCATCGCCCCGCGGGGCGATGGTCGCTCCGGCGACCGGGCAAGGCAAGCCGTCGCCCCTACGTCACGGGCCGCTGCGCAGGCCAGGCTCGCAAGCGTCGCCCCTACGGGACGGCTGATGCAGAGTGTTAGGGGGCAGCGTTGCGAGGATGACGTCAGGGCGACCCAGCAATCGGCTGAGCCAGCCCCCGTCATTGAAGGCCGCACATGTGGCCGCGATCCGTGTCACCACGCCCCAGGGCGTCTTGGCCTGCGGGGAGGCCAGGCGCACTGCTTCGGCCAGGATCGCGTTGACCGTCTCGACCACCTGCCGCCACCGCTGGAGGCCGCGCAGCCGCCGCGCCGGCGGCGAGGGGCCGAACATGGCCGGGGTGAAGACGGTCGCGCCAGCCGCCAGCCGCCGTGCGCCAGTGAGCCTGCCAGACCGCGCCCGTGAAGCCCCCGTCGGCACGGTATGGCCCGGCGCTGATCGCGCCGGCACTGCCTGGCCACCACCGCTGGCCGGTCGGGCCGACGGACCCCTGCCGCCGCGATCCCCGATCCCGGTATCGGCCCCGTGGACGCGGGGGCGGCGGATCCGTGGCGGTCCAGAGGGGTCGGCCGGGAGCGGCCCGCCACCCCCGCAGGGCATCCAGGAGCCAGCGTCCTTCGGTCCTGGCCGGGCCCACGACGAAGCCGGTGACCGGACCATCAGCGGCCACCGCCACCGCCACCGCCAGCAGCAGCGCACAGCCGAAAGGGACGTGCGTGTCGCTGCCGCCCCAGCCGATGGCGTCGTCGGCAAAGCGCCGGTGGTGCTTGCCGCGGCAGAGGCGGGCCAGTGGGACCGGCGTGGTGCCGACGGCCTGGTACGGCGTATGGGTCCTCCCGGTTCCTCGGCGAGCAGCACCGTGAGCTGCTCGCAGACCGGGCCCAGATCACGCGCCCGACGATTGACGGCGCTCCGACTGAGCAAGCGGGGGGAAGACGCCTGCCAGTACGTGGCCGCGTGGCGCAGCAGGCCCTGTTCGCTCTGGCCCAGCAGCAACGTCAGCACCTCACCGTCCGACAGGACCGCTCGGCGCCCACGGCGTCGCGGTTTGTGCGGCGCGATGGCGGTCCGATAGAGCGTGTCGACCAGCGGGTAGCCTGCGACCATGACGGTGTCGAGATCGGCGGGCATGGCTAATCTCCTTCCACGGACAGCCACTCGGTGCACTCGGCCCCGTCAGCCTGTGCCTCACCGACCCCCCTCGATTACCATGCGGACCCCGTTACGAGAGACGTGCGTCCGTCGTTGGATGACTTGCCCCGACGGACCGGCATCATCGTCGGGACCGGGTCGCGGGTGAGGAAGTCGAGGATCAGCCGGTCGATCAGATCGGGCTTCTCGTCGATCAGCCCGTGGGAGGTGCCGGGGATGATCGCCAGTTCGGCCCCCGGAAGGGCGTGATACATCCTGACGGTGTGGCCGATCGCGACGCCATCGTCGTCGGCGGCCATGATCAGGGTCGGGACGGCGATCCCGGCGAGGTCCGCGACCGTCAGGGTCGGTTCCTCCCGCCACATCCGGAGGATCTTGGCAGCGACGACCGGGAAGTGCTCACGGCCGTCCGGCGAGATCGCGCCGTAGTCGTCGCCCATCCAGCGCTCCATCTCCTCGAGCGAGAAATCCAGCGAAGCCGTCGCTTCATGGTGGAACTGGCCGCTGATCGGCACCATCCTCCGGACGAGATCCGGCCGCTTCAGCGCGACCAGCAGGCAGAGGATCGCCCCGTCGCTGTGCCCGACCAGGTGAACCGGGCCACCGATGACCCGCTCGATGAACGCGATCGTGTCATCCGTCATCAGGTCGAAGGTGATCGGCCCATCGACGTCCGGCGTACGGCCATGGCCGCGCCGCTCGGGGATGGAGAGGCGGAACGACCCGTCGAGACCCGGAGCCATGCGGTCGAAGGCCCTCGCGGTGCCAAACCCGCCGTGCAGCAGGACCAGCGGATCGCCGGTGCCGCGCTCCTCGTACCAGGTCAGGACGCCGTCGAGGTCGATCCGGTTCGCCAAGTGGTCGTTTCCTCTCATGGTCACGGGAGCATCGTCGGTTGTCCCGCCACTGGCCGGTCCGCCGACTGGGCGGGACACGCGGCCAGGCGGGCTTCGATGCCGTCGAGCAGGCAATCCAGCCCGAACCGGAAGTTGCGGTCCGCTGTCTCGTCATCGTCGACCCAGCGCTCGAAGTGGACCATCATCCCTCGGAGCGCCGGGTACTGGCCGCGCGACAGCGTCGCCTGGAACTGCGCGAAGACCTGTTCGGGTGGCGCGGCATGCGAGGTGTCGGACCGGGCCTCGGCGATCCGGCTCAGCAGGCTGCCGAAGACGTAGCTGTCGACCGTACCGACGACGGCGGCCATCATCGCCGGGTCGACGCCGGCCTGCGTGAGCGACCCGAACGAGAACTCCGCGTGCCGAAGGAAGTTCGGCCCGAAATGCGGAAGCGTGCCGATCGTCTGCAGGAGCCACGGGTGGTGAGAGAAGATCTTTCGCGTCTCGTAGGCGACCAGCGACAGGTCGGCTCGCCAGTCGCCCGACGGCGCGTCGGGCAGCGACATCTCCCCGAAGATCTCGTCGCCGATCAGCTCCAGCAGGTCGTCCTTCCGCTCGACGTGCCAGTACAGCGACATCACCCCGACGCCCATCCGGGCCGCGAGCTTCCGCATCGAGAGGGCGTCGACGCCCTCTTCGTCGATCAGGGCGATCGCCGCGCGGACGATCTGACCACGGCCGAGGGGCGACGTACTGCCGCGGTCCGGGCGCTCCGGTTTCAACCAGACGGAGCCGGGAACGGACATCTTCCCCGCTCCCGATTTCGATTCCTGTATCCCCTCACCCTGCTCGCCCATCCACTTCCCCGACTCTTGAACCCAACGCGTCGGACCAGTTGACGCCGGTCGATCAAGTCGCTATGGTACAGCGTACGACAGTCGTACGCTGTACCATGGTCGTACGGTGTACGACGCATGCATTGTACGGGATGGCGCGAACGTATGCACCATCTCGACACATCGGTGGTCAATCGGGACGGGAAATGCCCCCTTTGTCGGGTACGATGGGCAGGTCGATCGAACACTCGCGGGAAGGATCGGGGTAATCACGATGCGTAACCAGGAAGCGGGGGCCAGCCTCGCGATCGACGCCCACGGGCTCACGAAACGATACGGCAAGGCGATTGCCGTCGACGGGGTCGACCTCGCCGTCCGGACCGGCTCCGTGCTCGGCCTCCTCGGCCCGAACGGGGCCGGCAAGACGACGATCGTCCGGATGCTGACGACGCTGATCCGGCCCGACGCCGGCTCCGCGACGGTCGCCGGCTTCGACCTCGCGACCCAGCCGAACGAGATCCGGCGGTCGATCGGGCTGACCGGGCAGTACGCGGCGGTCGATGAGTTGCTGACCGGCGAGGAGAACCTGACGATGGTCGGGCGGCTCTATCACCTGCCCGGTACCGAGGTCCGCCGCCGGAGCCAGGACCTGCTCGAACAGTTCGACCTGACCGAGGCCGCCCGCCGGCCAGCCAAGACGTACTCGGGCGGGATGCGTCGCCGGCTGGACCTGGCGGCCTCCCTGATGGCCCGGCCGCCGGTGATCTTCCTCGATGAGCCGACGACCGGGCTCGACCCGCGCAGCCGGATCGGGATGTGGGAGGTCCTGGACGGGCTCGTCCGCGGCGGGACGACGATCCTGCTCACCACGCAGTATCTCGACGAGGCCGATCGTCTGGCCGACGACATCATCGTGATCGACCACGGCCGGATCGTCGCTTCCGGCACCCCGGATGGGCTCAAGCGCCAGGTCGGCGGCGAAGCGATCGATCTCGTGCTGACCGACCGGGGCCAGCTCCCGGCGGCGTCGGACGCGCTCCGCACCCGGCTCGGGCTCGACGTGTCACCGTCCGAGGAGCGGGCCGGCGGCCTGTCGGTGACGGCCCCGGAGGGCTCGGCGACGCTGATCGCCGTCGTCCGACTGCTCGACGAGCTGAACGTCACCATCGCCGACATCGGCCTGCGACGGCCGACCCTCGATGACGTGTTCCTGCGCCTGACCGGTCAGTCGACCGAAGCCGATGAGGAGGCAGCCTGATGCAACGCGCCCTTCCCAACGAGGCCGCCTTCCCCGCGGTGTCGACGCGACCCGGTTCCCTCGACAACCTGAAGTGGCTCATCAGCGACTCGGTCACGATCATCCGGCGCAACCTGACCCAGATTCGCCGGGTGCCGGAGAAGCTGCTCGACGTCACGATCCAGCCGATCATGTTCGTCGTCCTGTTCGGCTTCGTCTTCGGCGGCGCCATCAACGTCCCCGATGGCATCGACTACCGGTCCTTCCTCATGGCGGGCATCTTCACGCAGTCGATCGCCTTCCTCGCGATCGGGACCGCGGTCGGGATGACGGATGACATGAAGACCGGCGTCATGGACCGGTTCCGCTCCCTCCCGATCTCGCGAGCCGCGGTCCTGTTCGGGCGCACCTTCAGCGACCTGATCCAGAGCGCGCTCGGCGTGACGGTGCTGAGCGTCACCGGGGCGATCGTCGGCTGGCGGATCCACGAGAGCGTGCAGTCCGCCATCGGAGGGTTCGCGGTGCTCCTGCTGTTCGGCTTCGCGATGAGCTGGATCGGCATCCTGCTCGGTCTCGTCGTCAAGTCGACCGAGGGTGCCCAGGGCGTCGGCTTCATGGCGATCTTCCCGCTGACTTTCGCCTCGAACGCGTTCGTCCCGACCGACAGCATGCCCAGGTTCCTCCGGATCTTCGCCGAGTGGAACCCGATCAGCGCGACGACGGCCGCCCTGCGTACCCTCTTCGGCAATAGCGGACCCGGGCTCGAATCCGGCGCGTGGCCGATGCGGCATCCGGTCGAGGCATCGGTGATGTGGTCGGTCGCGCTGCTGATCGTGTTCGTCCCGCTCGCGATCTGGCGCTACCGGCAGACGGTCAGCCAGTGACGACCGGGTGGACGGCCACCCCTGGGGGGGCGCTCGTCTGACCGGGCGGCGTCCCCGTCCAGACGGCCAGGCCTCGAACGGTCGGGCCGTCTGGATTGCGAGTCCTGTCACAGCCTTTCATCATGTGGCTGTGTGGTCTGGCGCGGCGCCCCGGAGCAGGGTGGGCTCGCGCACGCTCCAAGTCCAGCCGTCGGGCTGGCTACAACGATGCATCGGCAGTCGCTTCGGTGGGAAACCGCCGAACCACGTCCGGAGTCGGACGAGGAGGACCAGGATGAGCGGACAGTCGGCATCGTCAGTTCAGGCGCCCGGGGTAACGGCTCCGGATGAGGCGCCATCCTACCTGCCACACGACCAGATCATCCGGGTGATGATCGGCATCCTCGCGGGGGTCTTCCTCGGCGCCCTCGACCAGAGCGTCGTTGGTACCGCCCTGCCCCGGATCACCTCCGAACTCGGCGGCCTCAACCACCTCTCGTGGGTCGTCACGGCCTACCTGCTCACCTCGACGGCCGTCACGCCGCTCTGGGGCAAGATCTCCGACCTCTACGGCCGGCGGCTGATCTTCCAGACGTCGATCGGGATCTTCATCGTCGGCTCGCTGCTGTGCGGCGTCGCCCAGGACATGCTCCAGCTGATCGTCTTCCGCGCGATCCAGGGCATCGGCGGCGGTGGCTTGTTCGCCCTCGGTCTGGCCATCATCGGCGACATCGTCCCGCCCCGCGACCGAGGCAAGTACGGCGGGCTGTTCGGCGCGGTCTTCGGCGTCTCCAGCGTCGCGGGCCCGCTGCTCGGCGGCTTCTTCACCGACGGCCCCGGCTGGCGCTGGATCTTCTTCATCAACGTCCCGATCGGGATCGTCGCCTTCTACATCACCTCGCGGAACCTGACGATGCCACGCGTCCGGCGCGAGGCGAACGTCGACTACGCCGGCGCGTCCCTGATCGTCGGCGCCGTCACCGCCCTGCTGCTCTACCTCAACTGGGCCGGTGACGAGTACGGCTGGCTCTCGATCCAGGCGCTCGGCCTCGTGGTACTCGCGGTGGTGTTCGGGGTCGCGTTCGTCCTCGCGGAACTGCGAGTTCCCGAACCGATCATCCCGATGCACCTGTTCCGCGGCAACATCTTCACCGTCAGCAACATCTACGCGACGGTCTCCGGTGTGGCTATGTTCAGCGCCCTCATCTTCCTGCCGGTCTACTTCCAGGCCGTCAAGGGGATGAGCGCGACCGAATCCGGTCTGGCTCTGATCCCGACGGTCCTCGGCATCATCCTGACCTCGGTCGGCTCCGGCATCGCGATGGGCAAGACCGGGCGCTACAAGATCTACCCGATCCTGGGCGGGATCATGCTGACCGTCGCTCTGGGGCTCATGTCCCTCATCAGCCCGGACACCGAATACTGGCTGATCGCCGCCTACATGCTGCTCTTCGGCGCCGGACTCGGCATGTCGTTCCAGGTCATCAACACGGCCGTCCAGAACGCCGTCTCGCTGCGGGACATGGGCGCCGCGACATCGGCCGTGACCTTCTTCCGGAGCCTGGGCGGCGCGATCGGCGCGGCGCTGTTCGGCGCGATCCTGACCAGCAAGCTGGCGAGTTACCTGGCCAGTTCGATCGCCGAGAACTCGCAGGCGGCCGACTCGGCTGCCACCGGCGCACCGCCGATCGACACCAACAACATCGCCGCGATCCAGGCGCTGCCCGAGCCGACCAAGGGCTACGTCCTCCAGGCATTCTCGGACGCGCTCGGCGATGTCTTCCTTTGGGCACTGCCGTTCTGCCTGATCGCCCTCGTCGTCGCGCTGTTCCTCCGCGAGATTCCCCTCAAGGAGGCTCCGTCGGAGGAGGGCGCCGCGGCGGGCGAGCCGGCCCGGCCCGACGGACCGCCGGTCTTCGCCGGGCACTGACCCTCACCCGACCTCCTCAACGCGACGAACCGGAGAAGACCGCCGCACAGCATCGTGCGGCGGTCTTCCCGATCTCGTGAGGAAACGCGTACTACAGGGATTGCCGTCGATGTCCCGCTGCGATGAGGGCCACTTCTCGCACCTCCGGGTATCCGTGAGCCGATGCCGCTTCAGCGCGTGACCAGGCAGGTTCACCCTGGGCCGGGGGAGAGGTCCGCTCAACCACTCGGGCTCGAACTGCATCCCGCGGGCGAGGTACGTCGACGCCCGGCCGCATCACTTGAGACCACCCAGCGTGATCCCCTCGACGAGGTGTTTCTGGAAGAACACGAACGCGACCAGCAGCGGGATGGTCGCGAGGTTGGCCGCCGCGAGCAGCACGGCGTTGTTGGTGAAGTACTGCCCCTGCAGGAGTGCCAGACCGACCGGGAGCACCCGCATGTCGGAGCTGTTGGTCACCGTCAGCCCCCAGAGGAACTCGTTCCAGCTCGAGAGGAACGCCAGGAACCCGAACGCGGCCAGCGCCGGTCGGGCGAGGGGGAGATAGATCTGCCAGAAGATCTGCAGCGGATTCGCTCCCTCGATCGTGGCGGCCTCCTGGAAGTCCCGCGAGATCCCCAGGAAGTACTGGCGAAGCATGAACGCGCCGAACGAGCTGAAGATCAACGGTACGATCAGGCCCTGGTAGGTGTTGAACCACCCGAGCTCGCGCATGATGATGAAGCGCGGCACGATGAGGACCTGATCCGGAACCATCAGGCCCGCCAGCAGGACGAAGAAGATCACGTCCCGGCCGCGGAAGCGAAGGTTGGAGAAGGCGAAGGCAGCGACCGCGGCGATGGCAACCTGACCGACCGTGCGACCGACCGTCACGACGATGGAGTTGACGTAGTACCGCCCGAAATCGCTCTGCTCCAGAACGGTCCGGTAATTGTCCCAGTCGATGTGGCTCGGGAAGAACGTCGGGTTCGGCGAGAACAGGTCGCCGAACGGCTTGAGCGACGTGGAGAGCGACCAGGCGAAGGGCAGCATGAAGGTGATCCCCAGGAGGATCAGGACGCCGTGGAGGGCGACGCGGCCCGCGTAGTGCCGGAGCGGTTTCCGTCTCGTCATCATGCGTAATTGACCCACTTCCGCTGCAGGGCGAACTGGATGAGCGTGAAGACCAGGATGATGGCCAGGAGCACCCACGCCAGCGCCGTCGCGTAGCCCATCTGACGGTCCGCGAAGCCGGTGTCGTAGATGTAGTAGACGGCGGTGGGAAGGCGATTGGTCGTGTCGACGCGAGTCATGACGTAGACGAGGTCGAAGACCTGGAGCGACCCGATGACTCCGATCACCGAGAGGAAGAAGATCGTCGGGCTCAGCAACGGGATGGTGATATCGCGAAACTGGCGCCAACCACCCGCGCCGTCGAGGGCCGCCGCGTCGTAGAGATCCTTGGGGATCGCCTGGAGGCCGGAGAGATAGATGATCATGTCGTAGCCGACCGAGCTCCAGAGCAGCACGATCACCACCGCGACCGTCGCGGAGCCCGGATACAGCAGCCAGTCCGGCTGCGGGAGCCCAAGGCGCCCGAGACCGGCGTTGATCGGCCCGAAACCGGGATCGAACAGCCATTTCCAGATCCGCCCCGTCGCGACCGGCATCGTCAGCACCGGGAGGAAGAAGACCAGCCGGTAGAAGGTGCGAAAGCGGATGCGTGAGTTGAGCGCGACTGCCAGGAGCAGGGCCAGCACGAGGCGCAGGACGATCAGGGGGATGGCGATCGCGAACGTGTTGCGCAGGGCCATCCGAAAGGTCGCATCGTGCCAGATATCCTGGTAGTTCCCGACCCCGATCCATGTCGGCGTTGCCGGGAGGGTCCACTCCGTGAAGCTGACGACGAGTGAAGCGCCCAGGGCGACCAGGAAGAAGACCGTGAAACCGATCACCAGCGGCGCAACCATGAGGTAGCCCCACCGCGCCGTGGACGAAGCGTAGCTTCTTCCCTTACGGGGACGACGATAGGGCGGAATCGTGGCGGTGGTCATCACAGCACCCAGTGCAGGGACGGGAGGTCTTTCCAGTGCGGACAGTGTCTTGGGGTCCTGGCGCCAGCGTATCCGGGCGGGCGTCGCTCCCTGGTGACGTCGTCGGGAAGTCTCCAGGGACTCCCCGCCGACGTCACCGACCTCAGCGCCTTCGGCTATGCCGTCAGGATGGCATTGCCGGCCTCGGTAGCCCTCGTCGTGATCTCATCCACCGGGATGTCGCCAGCCCAGCCATCGACCAGGACATCCTGGACGGCGGTCAGCCAGTCCCCGACGTCCTGCGGCCAGTCGAAGCCGACGCCATAGTTCTGCGCGGCATCGACGAAGACCTGGAGATCGAGCCCGGGGACCGAGTCGACCCACCCCTGTTGGGTACCCGCCAGCGCGGGGATCGTGGATCCACTCTGCCCGAGGATCGTCTGGGCTTCGTCACCGTGCAGATACCTGACCCACTCCAGCGCGGCGCCAGGGTTGCCGGTGCCGCTCCAGATCACGTTCGCTACCCCGGCCGTGATCGTGGCCTGGCGAGCCTTCGACGGGAGCGGCGCCACGCCGAGATCGAGGTCGAGCGCGCCGTACGTCGCCGCCCGGAAGGACCCGGCGGGCATGAACGCTACCTGACCGGCGGGGAACAAGGTGTCCGCAACCGGATTCGACTGCTGCACCGCGATCGACGGCGTCAGTCCATCCGTGAAGAACCCGGTGACGTACCGGATCGCCTCGTCGCCGGCGGGCTGATCGAGCACCACCTCCGTGAGCGTGTCGTTCAGCAGTTCGCCGTTGTTCTGGTAGACGAAGTTGATCCAGTTCTCCTGGAAGCTCGTCTGCAACCCGACGCCCCAGATCCCGGCGTCCGTGTTGGTCAGCTGCTCGGCGGCGGACCGGAAGGTATCCCAGGTCCAGTCAGCGGTCGGGTACGCGACCCCGGCATCGTCGAAGAGCGTCTTGTTGTAATAGATCGCGATTGCGTCGAAGTCGCGCGGAACGCCGTACTGGACGCCAGCGACCGCGTAGGGAGTGACCAACGGAGCGGGCAGTCGATCGACGGCGATGCCATCCCCACCGATGATCTGATTGATGGGGAGCAATGCGCCGGACGTCGCGTACGGCGGGAAGCTCGCGCTGTTCATCCAGAAGACGTCGAACGGCGCCCCGCCGCTGACGGCCGTCTGCAGCTGGGTCCAGTAGTTGGCCCAGGGAACGATCTGCTTCTCGATCGTGATGTTCGGGAACAGGGCGTTGAAGGCCGCGATCTGCTGGTCGATCGCCGGCTCCTGGGCGGTATCCCAGAACCCGTAGGAGAGGGTGACCTCTTCACCCCCGTATGGAGTGATCGCGGGCAAAACCGGCGTGGCAACCGGGGTCGCTCCTGGAGTCGCATCTTGTGCGCTGCCGATCAGGGGCAGTGCGCCAAGCGCACCAATGGTCAGGCCCGCGGCGCCGGCGAATCGTCGGCGACCAAGGCGATGAGTCGACGGTGACGGGACGAACGGTGAACGGGACATGTCGTCTACCTCACTTCCGCAGTTCTGAGATCCGGGATCGGTCAAGGGCCTGGAGTGCTCCGGGGCGTCTGGACGATGTCCGTGTTGACCTGCACGGGACAGCTGGCCTCCAGCTATAGTCATCTCTCAAGAGCAGTCGACACGATGGCGAAGTGGACAACAAGAACCCCCCGTCTCGAAGGAAGACGAGGGGTGGACTCGCACGCGACGCGACCCAAAGCCGCTGCGCACGTCCCCTCATCTCCCAGGTCTGCCTGCCGGAGTTAGCACCTTCCCGTTCGGGTGGTTGCTGGGGCTTCACTGGGCCGGTCCCTCTGCCCCTCTGGATGAGGTGTATTCGATTGTGCCCGTGACTCTACCGATACCGAACAGTCGCTGTCAAGGATTTCGGAGAGCTTCTTTCCGATCGATAGGAACTGTCTCGCTGGACGTATCCGGGATCGCCTTGCCTGTCTGGGGTGTGGAGATGCGGGCGCGGCGTCTCCCGAGTCCGTGCCAGCCGGCGCCCAGCACGAGCGGACCTCGTCCGGCCAGGTTGGCTGGCCGCCAGAGCGCGCGTTTCCCATCTCCCCTGAGGGATGCGGGGCGTGACTGGCCAGAGCGCCGGGGGGCTGGCGAACTGATGCCCGACCAGCGGTGCGACCGCATCCGCGCTTGGGGCTATCGTGAGGCGCCACGAACCGGGCGACATCCGTGAGCTTCGCTCCGGCCATCCCGCTGTTCGGTGGCCGCGAATACCGCAGCCGACTACGTATCCGTCCGAACCATCGCACCATCCAGGAACAGCGAGACCACCGACCGGACCGCATCGTCGATCGGCGGCGGCGGTTTGGATCGCCACGGTCCCGGCGCCTGCGAGCGCGTCATCGAGAAGAACAGCTCGATCAGGACATCCGGGTCGTCCGGCCGGAACTCGCCCCGTTCGATCGCCGCGACGAACAGCGGCCGGATCGCCACCCACGGCAGTTCCCGTCCGGCGAAGAAGGCCGCCCGTCGCTCCTCCGACACCTCGTTCTTCAGACTCATGAACAGCGACGGCATGTCGCCGTCGGTGAACGCAATCGTGTTGCGGGCGACGCGCTCCACGATCTCCCGCGTGGTCCCGCCGGCGGCGATGGTCTTCTCCAGGTGCCAGCGCGCGTCGTCCAGTTCGCGCCCGAGGACGGCGGTGAACAGGTCGTCCTTGTCGCGGAAGTGGTGGTAGAGCGTCGCCTTGTTGATCCCGACGGCGTCGGCGATCTGCTGCATCGAGATCACCGAGTAGCCGCGCTCCAGGAACAGGTTCCGGGCACGCTCGAGGATGACCGTCCTCCGGTCCGACGCAGGTCGGGCCGCATCATCTCCATCAACGGTATGCATCGTCGATGCGCTTCTGTCCGATCCCGACATACGTGACGTCAACTACTACCTCTCGCTGTATACGGAAATCGCACCCTGGTCGGCATCGGACCACGACGTCGCCGATCCCTGATCCTTGGGGATCGGACATGGCCTTGACCAGCGTATCGATCGTCAGTATAGTCCTCCCGCGACGTTCCACCAACCGGTCGGTTGGCTGCAAGGAGGCAGGAGGTCCGCAACGTGTTCGAGCCGCCGAGGCGGCTCACCATCAGGAGGAGACGGATGTCCGCACAGGCTGCCTCACAGGACGGGACCGCGCCCGCCAGGACCGGCGATACGCCGTCCTATCTCCCACCTGACCAGATCATCCGCGTCATGATCGGCATCCTCGCCGGCGTCTTCCTCGGCGCTCTCGACCAGAGCATCGTCGGGACGGCCCTGCCCCGGATCACGTCCGAACTCGGCGGGCTCGATCAGCTCTCCTGGGTCGTGACGGCCTACCTGCTGACGTCGACCGCCGCGACCCCGCTCTGGGGCAAGATCTCCGACCTGTTCGGGCGCAAGTTCATCTTCCAGCTCGCGATCGGGATCTTCATCGTCGGCTCGCTGCTCTGCGGCGTCGCCCAGGACATGCCGCAACTGATCGTCTTCCGGGCGATCCAGGGCATCGGCGGCGGCGGTCTGTTCGCCCTCGGTCTCGCCATCATCGGCGACATCGTCCCGCCGCGTG
>CAXTHM010000051.1:17815-29654 GCA_964244115.1 uncultured Thermomicrobiales bacterium | reverse complement strand
CCGGGGATCGTCAGACTGTCGCCGACCAGCATCTGCTGGCTGTTTCCCGTGGTGCGCTGGCCGCGGGGTCGCGGTGACCGCGATGGGCGGGCGCCGCGGCGGGTCTGTCCGGAGCGACGGTGGATGCTCATGGCGGAAGCCTCTGGGGATGCGGATCGCACGACCGGGACGGGCGGAGTGGACGGCTCGGGCGTGGTGCCCGGCTGGTATGCCCTGGATCGTCGGCGGTTGGGAGCGGGATGGGACGCATGACCGGCCCCGACGGGTGACCAGGCGCGATCTGCCCGTGTGATTCCGGACGCATTGGTCACGCAAGCGGTCTTCGGACGCATGATACCCGCACGGTGGGTCACGGCCTAGCGGGGGCCCGATCCGGCCCGTTCGGCCCGCCGCAGGTCGGCGGAGCTTCAGGAGAAGTCGGAGACGAGATGGGAACTGGCAGCGTGACGCGGCTCCTGATCGCCAACCGGGGCGAGATCGCCGTCCGGGTCATCCGGGCGGCCCGCGAACTCGGGATCGCGACCGTCGCGATCTACGGCCCGGGGGAGGAGCGGGCCCGCCACGTCCGGATGGCGACCGATGCCTACCGGCTGCCGCCGGCCCGGGCTGGAGGGCCGGTCGTGCCGTACCTCGATGTCGATGGGATCATCGCGATCGCGCGGCGGAGCGGTGCCGACGCGGTCCATCCCGGCTACGGCTTCCTCGCCGAGAACGCCGCGTTCGCCGAAGCCTGCGCCGCCGCTGGGCTGACGTTCGTCGGCCCATCACCCGCCGCCATCGCCGCGATGGGGGACAAGGTTGCCGCCCGCGAGATCGCGAAGGCGGCCGGCGTCCCGATCGTGGCGGGGTCGGACGGTCCGGTCGACTCCGCTGAAGCCGCCCGGGCATGGGCCGATGCCAGTGGCTATCCCGTGGCGGTGAAGGCGTCCGGCGGGGGCGGTGGGCGCGGGTTCCGGGTCGCACACGGTCCTGACGAGATCGAGGCGGCCTGGGTCGGCAGTTCGACGGAGGCTGCCCGGTTCTTCAACAACCCGACCGTCTACCTGGAGCGC
This sequence comes from uncultured Thermomicrobiales bacterium, assembly GCA_964244115.1. GTDB lineage: Bacteria > Chloroflexota > Chloroflexia > Thermomicrobiales > UBA6265 > CADCWK01. The sequence goes on along the minus strand of CAXTHM010000051.1, from coordinate 28,602 downwards.
TACATCGCCCGGCCCCGCCACGTCGAGATCCAGGTCTTCGCCGACCGGCACGGCACCGTCGTCAGCCTCGGCGAGCGGGACTGCTCCGTCCAGCGGCGGCACCAGAAGCTGATCGAGGAGTCGCCGTCTCCTGCCGTGACGCCCGCGATCCGGGAGGCGATGGGGGCGGCGGCCGTCTCGCTGGCCCGGCACGCCGGCTACGTCGGGGCCGGGACCGTCGAGTTCCTGCTGGATGAGACCGGGGAGTTCTCGTTCCTGGAGATGAACACCCGGATTCAGGTCGAGCATCCGGTGACCGAACTCGTCACCGGCATCGACCTCGTCCGCGAGCAACTGCTGGTCGCGGCCGGGCAGCCGCTCTCGTTCACCGCCGCCGACGCCGCGTTGCGGGGTCACGCGATCGAGTGCCGGGTCAACGCCGAAGATCCCGGCCGGGATTTCGCGCCGGCACCGGGGACGATCGGCCGGTACGTCGAGCCGGGTGGGTTCGGCGTCCGGGTGGATTCCGCCGCCGAGCCGGGGATGGAGATCCTGCCGGACTACGACTCGATGGTCGCCAAGCTGATCGTCTGGGGCCGGGACCGGGCCGAGGCGGTCGACCGGATGGCCGTCGCGCTCGACGGCTTCGAGCTCAGCGGCATCACGACCACGATCCCGCTCCAGCGCCGGATCATGGGCGAGCCGGACTTCCGGTCGGGCCGCGCCACGACGGCCTATCTGCCGGAGCACCCGGGACTCGTCGACGGACTCGTTTCCGCCGCGTCGGAGCCGGTCGCCGGCAATGGAGGCGACTCCGTCGAGACCGTGCTCGTCGAGGTCGACGGCCGGCGGCTGACCGTCGCGGTGCGGGGATCGTCCGCCGCGACGTCGGGTGAGCGCCAGCCGAGCCGATCTGGCGGCACCAGGCGCACCTCGTCGCGGCGTGGTGGCGGGACATCGGCATCCCCGGCGAGCGGACCGGACCTGATCAGCACGATCCAGGGCACCGTGATCCGCGTGGCGGTCTCGGTGGGGCAGGTCGTGACGGCGGGAGAGGTCGCGGTCGTGATCTCGGCCATGAAGATGGAGAACGAGGTCACGGTCGCGACCGGCGGCCGGGTCGACGCCGTCCATGTCGCCGTTGGCGACGCGGTCAAGGTCGGGACACCACTGCTGTCGGTCGTGGCCGACGCCTGATCCCGAATCCGGGTAAAGGCTCCCCTCTCTGGGCACCTGTAAGCCGCAGCGCAGCGAGCGCCGCGTCAGCGGGTGAGCGAGCAGATTCACCCCGGTCGGGGGAGCGGTCTGCTCCGCCAGCGAGGGGCCACGGGTCCACCAACCATTTACCCGGATTCCGTATGACAGGTCGTGGCCGACGCCTGACGGGTCGGCGACCCGGGGCGACGGCGACCCGACCAGGGAGCCGAACCCGACGATCGCCGGCACGGTCGATCGTCGGGTTCGGATCAGGCCGCGGCGGCGATGCGGACCGGCTCGGTGACGACCTCATCGACCACGACATCCTCATCGCCGACGTAGAACGTGTGGCGAGGGACGTAGGACGCTCCGACGACCGAGATGCCGAGCTTGATGACGGCCGGCTCCTTGAGCAGGAGGGCGGCGTCCTCGACGCTGGCGAGGCAGGTCAGCGGGGCGACCCCGAACTTGTCCTGGAAGCGGCCGACGGCGTCGGTCAGCTTGCGGGCGGTCGGGTACTTCTTGTCCGCGTCATACCAACCAAGGAACATGTGTGACTCCCTGTTCTGGGCTGACCGTGACACCCTTTCCCGGGTGCTGGTCGGGCCGCTTGTGCCTGCTGGCAACGCTCACTGGCGATGGGTGGAGTCTACCAGAACATGTGTTCGCATGCAAGCGATTTCGGGGGTATTTAGATCGTACGTTCGCAACCCCGTTCTGGCAACCCCTCCGGCGAGCGATCCGCCGGATTGGTGTACGTACATTCAATCACCGTGCCACCGAGTCAATAGCAGGTCGGGTAGTGGTCGGGACCAGAGAAGCCACCATCGGTGGGTGTCCGGTATGCTTGCCGGCATGTCACGGAACAGACCCCCCGCGGCCGCCGACGTAGCGTCCGGCGTGATCGCTACACCCGACAGGCGCCGACCACCCCGTGCGATCCATCGTGCGGAGGGCGGCCATGTGCCCGTTCTGCTCGGGCGCTCGGTCGAGGCGCTCCTGCCACGCCCCGACGGCGTCTACGTCGATGGCACCTTCGGCGGCGGGGGACACAGCCGCGCCCTGCTCGCGGCCTCGGCTCCGACGGGTCAGGTCATCGGCGTCGATGCCGACCCGGCAGCGATCGCCCGGGGCGACGCGCTCCGAGCCGAGCTCGATGCCGCCGAGAAGGGCTCCGGTGATCGCCTCCGGCTCGTCCACGGCAACTTCCGCAATCTGGACACGCTGCTGTCCGGCATCGGCGTCACTCGGGTCGACGGCGTCCTGCTCGACCTCGGGCTGTCCTCCTTCCAGCTCGACACCGCCGACCGGGGGTTCGCCTTCCGGCTCGACGGCCCCCTCGACATGCGGTTCGACCCGACCACCGGCGTCCCGGCCGCCGACCTCGTCAACACCCTGGCCGAGACGGAACTGGCCGACGTGATCTACCGGCTGGGGGAGGAGCACCGCTCCCGGCGGATCGCGGCGGCGATCGTCGCGCGCCGGTCCCTCGAGCCGATCCGGACCACGGCCGACCTCGCCGCCGTGGTTCAGCGGGCGGTCGGCGGTCGGCGCGGCGAGACGCACCCGGCGACCAGGACCTTCCAGGCGCTCCGGATCGCGGTCAACGGCGAGCTCGACGCCCTCCCGGAGGGATTGGCCGCCGCGGTCGCCCTGCTGGCGCCCGGCGGGCGGCTGGCCGTGATCAGCTTCCACTCCCTGGAGGACCGGATCGTCAAGCGATTCATCGCCGACGCGGCTGCCACCTGCGTCTGTCCGCCGCATCAGCCGATCTGCGTCTGCGGTACAGTCCCGTCGCTCCGGAAGCTGGGCGGCTCGATCAAGGCCGCCCCCGACGAGACGGCCAGCAACCCCCGGAGCCGGAGTGCCATCCTGCGGATCGCCGAGCGGCTGACGGCGGATGGCGAGCCGGCTCCGGGACGGGATCGGCGACACGACCGACAGGATCATTCGATGGATGCGACAGCAGGAGGCGAGCGGTGACGCCGATGATGGTGCGGGACCTCGTCGCCGGGCTCGGTGCGGAGTTGCGCGGCGAGCTGCTCCCCGACCGGCGGGTGACGACGATCGAGCGCGACTCGCGAGCCGTCGGTGACGGCGATGTCTTCATCGCGATCCGGGGCGAGGTCCACGACGGCCATGCCTTCGTCGAGACCGCCCGGCAGCGTGGCGCCGTGGCGGCGATCGTGGCGCGGGACTGGGCCAACGCCGAAGGTCGGCCGAAGACGTTCCCGCTGCTGGTCGTCGAGGACACCGTCGCGGCGCTCCAGCGGCTCGCCGCGTCCGTCCGGCGGGCGCGGGGCGACGGCCTGACCGTGGTCGGGATCACCGGCAGCATCGGCAAGACCAGCACCAAGGAGGTCGTCGCGGCGGTCCTCAGCGGTCGCTTCCGGACGTACCGCAGCCCCGGCAATCTCAACAACGAGATCGGCCTGCCGCTCTCCCTGCTGGAGGTCAGCCCGCAGGACGAAGTCGCCGTCCTGGAGATGGGCGGCGCTTACGCGCACGGGGAACTGGCGCTGCTGGCCGGCATCGCCCGGCCGAAGGTCGCGGTCGTCACCAATGTCTACCCGGTCCACCTCGAACGGATGGGGACGATCGAGGCGATCGCCCAGACCAAGGCCGAACTCGTCACGTCGCTGCGTGAGGACGGAGTCGCCGTCCTGAACGGGGATGACCCCCGCGTCCGGGCGATGGCGAGCCAGACGCCGGCCCGGGTGATCACCTACGGGCTCGGCAGCGACAACGACGTCTGGGCCGACGAGGTCAGGACCGAGGGACTCAAGGGCACCCGCTTCCGGCTCCACCTCGACGGGGATCGGTACCAGATCCGGGTCCCGCTGATCGGCGGACACGCCGTGCAACTCGCGCTGGCGGCGTTCGCGGTCGGGCATGGACTGGGTCTGCACTTCTCCGAGATGCTGCCAGGTTTCGACAACCAGGACGTCCAGGTCCGCCTGCTGATCATGGCCGGGCCGAACGGCTCCCAGGTGATCGACGACACCTACAACGCCTCGCCGCCCTCCGTGCTCTCGGCGCTCGGTCTGCTCTCCGAACTCCGCGCGACGCGGACGATCGCCGTCCTAGGCGACATGCGGGAACTCGGCGAACTCGCCGACGAGGAGCATCGCGTGGTCGGGCGCCGGGTGGCCGAGGTCGCCGACCTGGTCGTGACCTACGGTGCTCTGGCCCGGATCATCGCCGAGGAGGCCACGGCGACGGCGACGGCCCCGAACGGGCCACCGATCGCCGTCCGCTCGTTCGACGAGATCGGCAAGCACGACCTGATCGCCTACCTGGAGGGTGAGCTTCGCGAGGGTGACGTCGTGCTGCTCAAGGGATCGCGGGGACTGAAGATGGAGGACATCGTCAGCGCGATCACCCGGCCGACGCCCGGCCCGGACGACGAGCTGGAGCCGGGCGCATGACAACCGCCTTCCCCGTTCCCCTCGGCTCGATCATCCCCGCCACCGTGACCTTCCTGCCGACCGACGCCGGCAACAACATGGCCGCCTCGCTGGGGTTGTCCGGGCTGGCCTTCGTCCTGACGCTGCTGCTCGGCCGGCCGATCCTGAACTCCCTGCGGCAGCGGGGGTTCGGCAAGCAGGTCCGCGCCGACGGGCCGACCACGCATCTGGTCAAGACCGGCACCCCGACGATGGGCGGGATCATCTTCATCGTTCCGATCCTGATCCTGACCGGTGTCTTCAACGTCGTCGGCCGGCTCTCGATGCTGCTCCCGATCGGCGTCCTCGTCGCGGCCGCGATCCTCGGGGCGCTGGACGACCGGCAGAGCTTCGTCGGCTCGGCGAAAGGCGGCATGACGGCCCGGATGAAGATGCTGTGGCTGGTCCTGTTCGGACTCGTCGCGGCGCTGATCCTCCACCTGCCCGACCCGTACGGACTCGGTCTGCATGATATCTACGTGCCGTTCCTCGGGCAGTTCGGCATCGGCTGGCTCTACGTCCCGGTCGCGACGGTCGCGATCATCGGGTTCGCCAATGCCGTCAATCTCACCGACGGCCTCGACACCCTCGCCGCCGGAACCGCTGCCGTCGCCTTCTGCGCCTATGGCATCATCGCCTTCGTCCAGGGGCAGGTCGGTGTCGTCGCCTTCTGCTTCATCATCGTCGGCGCGCTGATGGGGTTCCTCTGGTTCAACGCCTTCCCGGCGCAGGTGTTCATGGGCGATGTCGGGTCGCTGGCCCTCGGGGCGGCGCTGGCGACGGCGGCGTTCATGACCGGGCAGTGGCTGCTGCTGCCGATCGTCGGCTTCGTCTTCGTCTGCGAGGCCGTCTCGGTCATCCTCCAGGTCGCCTATTTCAAGATCACCAAGGGCAAGCGGCTGTTCAAGATCACGCCGCTCCACCACCACTTCGAGGTGATCGGCTGGTCCGAGACCCAGGTGGCGATGCGGTTCTGGATGGTCGGGATGATCTCCGGACTGCTCGGGGTCGCCCTGGCCCTGCTCTGACCCTCGACACCTGACGTCCGCCGATGAGCTCCGCACGAGAGATGCACGATGTCGAATGCTGAACCCAACGGATCCAATCAGGCCGTCGGTGCCAATCCTGGGATGCCTTCGCTCGCGGGCAAACGGGTGACGGTCATGGGGATCGGTACCCGTGGCGGCGGCGTCGGCGTGATCCGGTGGCTGGTCGGGCAGGGCGCCATCGTGACCGCCACCGACGGCAAGAGCGCCGAGCACCTCGCGGAGGCGCTGCGGGGCCTGGACGGGCTGCCGGTCCGGCTGGTGCTAGGGGGGCATGACGAGGCGGATTTCCGGGCGAGTGGGGCCGACATGATCGTCCGGAACCCGGCCATCCCACGGCGGGCGCCGCTGCTCGAACTGGCCCGGAGCGAGGGCGTCCCGGTCGAGATGGAGATGAGCCTGTTCTTCCGGGCCAGCCGCGCCCCGATCGTCGGCGTGACCGGGACCAAGGGCAAGACGACCACCTCGACGCTGATCGCCCACCTGCTCCGTGATGAGTTCCCCGGCACGGTCCTGGCTGGCAACATGGGTATCTCGGCGCTGGCCCAGCTCGACCAGCTCACGCCCGAGGCGCCGGTCGTCGTCGAGCTGTCGTCATGGCAGATCGAGTCGCTGATCGAGCACGGGCTGGCTCCGCAGATCGCCGTGATCACGAACATCAGCCCGGACCACCTCAACACCTACGACGACTACGATGACTACGCCGCGACCAAGCTCGGCCTGCTTGTCTCCCAGCGGCCCGGCCAGACGGCGATCCTCAACCGGGACGACGACCGGGTCTGGGGCGGGGCCGGGATGACGGCGGCGTCGGTGATCCCCTTCGGTCTGCATGACGACGGGATGCCCGGAGCGTGGCTGTCCGGCGACGACTGCGTGGTCCGGGACGAGGACGGCGAGCTGCGCGTTCGGCGGCCGGGCGGCCTGGCGCTGGCCGGCGACCACGGTGCCCGCAACGCCCTGGCGGCGCTCGCGGTCGGTCGGTCCCTCAGCGTCCGCGACATCGTGATGCGGTCGGCGCTCGGCGAGTTCCCCGGCGTCCCGCACCGGATGGAGGAGGTCGGCACCGTCGCCGGCGTCCGTTACATCAACGACACGACCGCGACCGCACCGGCGGCGGCGATCTCGGCCCTGACGGCGTTCCCGGGTCAGCGGGTCCACTGGATCGGCGGCGGGGCTGACAAGGCGGTCGACCTCTCGGGGCTGGCCGCGGCGGTCGCCCGGGGCACCCGATCAATCCATCTCCTCGACGGCTCGGCGACGGCCGGGCTCCGCGAGGCGATCGTCGCGAGCGGGGGCCGGCCTCACGGCCCGTACCAGTCGATCCTCGACGCCGCCCTGACCGCTCACCGCTCGTCGTTGCCTGGCGATGTCGTGCTGCTCTCGCCCGGCTGCGCGTCCTTCGGGCTGTTCCGGGACGAGTTCGACCGCGGCGAGCAGTTCCGCGCCGCCGTTCGCCGCATCCATGAGATCTGCGAATCGGGCCAGTAGGCTCACTCGGCCTCACGGGAGCATCCGCTCAAATCGCGATCCCCTATCGGCGGCGACGTCAGCAATCGGGCGGCCGGGACCGGGCGCTAAAGCCGCCCGGCAACGCAAAAATGGTCAGCGTCCTTTCCGCCACCAGCGGGACCGTAGGCAACGACACATGCTCTTAACTCGGAGGTCACTGTCCCAATGACTGATCCCATGACTGCCACCTCCGCCCCTGAGTCCACAGTGGGGCTGCCGTTGCCGGGCAGCGCGATCCACTTCGTCGGGATCGGCGGGATCGGCATGAGCGGTCTGGCCCGGCTGCTGCATCGCTGGGGCTACGTGGTCTCCGGTTCCGACTCGACGGCGTCGGAGATCACCGATGCGCTGCTCTCGGAGGGGATCGCCGTCTCGGTCGGGCACGACGACGCCACACTGGCCGGGGCGGCACAACTGGTGGTCATCACGGCCGCGATCCGGGGCGCCAATGCCGAGGTCCAGGCCGCCGAGGCGAACGGGGTGCCGGTGATCAAGCGGGCCCGGCTGCTCGGGATGCTGAGCGACGCCCGCCGTGGGGTCGCGGTGTCGGGCTCCCACGGCAAGTCGACGACCAGCGGGATGCTCGTCGTCGCGCTCGGGGCGCTCGGGGCCGACCCATCCTACGCCGTCGGCGCGGTGATCGGCCGGACCGGGACCAATGCCGCCGCCGGGAGTGGTGAGGAGATGGTCGTCGAGGCGGACGAGTACGACTACTCGTTCCTCCAGCTCCACCCCGACATCGCCATCGTCAACAACGTCGACTACGACCACCCCGACCTGTTCCCCGACCAGGCCACCTACGACCAGGCGTTCGTCGACTTCATCGGGCAGCTCCGGCCCGGCGGCACATTGGTGATCGCGTCCGATGACGAGGGCGCCGCCCGGGTCGCGTCGAAGGCGGACCTCTCGGAACGTTCGGTCGTCACCTTCGGCGAGGGTGCGGGGAGCGACTGGCGGCTGGTCCCCGGCGATGCCGGCTGGCTGGCCCAGGCACCGGACGGCGAGCGGTACGCACTGACCCTCCAGGTCCCCGGCACCCATAATGCCCGCAACGCGCTGGCCGCGCTCGCGGTCCTGGTCGCGCTGGGGCATGACCCGGCCGCCGCCGCCGCCGCGCTGGGGACGTACTCCGGGATTGGCCGTCGCTTCGAGCCCAAGGGCGATGCCGCCGGCGTGACGGTGATCGACGATTACGCCCACCACCCGAAGGAGGTCGCCGCCACGATCGCCGCGGCTCGCTCGCGCTTCCCCGGCCGCCGGATCGTGGTCGCCTTCCAGCCCCACACCTACTCCCGGACCCACGCCCTCCTGGCCGACTTCGCGGCGGCGCTGGCTCCGGCCGACCTCGCCGTCGTGCTCGACATCTACGCCGCCCGGGAGACCGATACCCTTGGCGTCACCGCCGAGCAGTTGGTCGATCTGGTTCCCGCCGCCGTCGCGGGCGGCAGCGTCTCCGAGGCGGCTGAGCGGCTCGTCTCGCGGCTCGTAGCAGGCGACGTGCTGCTCACCGTCGGCGCCGGGACGGTCACCTCACTCGGCCCACTGGTCCTGCAGCGGCTCACCGAAGACGCCGAGGGAACACCTACCGGTCCTGGTCCGGGCGACGCGTCCTCTGGATCGGCTCCGGCCGTCGCCACGCCCGCTCGGCCGGCCGCACGGACGCCTCGCGCCGCCGCCGAGACGGTGCCGGGCACGGGTGGTCTGAAGCTCCAGCGGCAGGCACCGATGAGTCTCTACACCACCTGGCGGATCGGTGGTCCGGCCGATGTGCTGATCCGGGCGGCCAACACGGATGACCTCATCGCCGCAGTGCGCTGGGGACGCGAGCAGGGGGTGCCGGTCACGGTCTTCGGCGGCGGCAGCAACATGTTGATCCCGGACGAGGGCATCCGCGGACTGGTCGTCCTCGCCCGGACTCCCGGCGAGCGGGCCGACGGGCTGGTCGAGGTCGAGGACCGCGGCGACAGCGTCCGGCTCACGGTCGGCGCCCAGGCGCCGCTGTCCTGGACCGGTCGCTACGCGGCCGAGCGCGGCTGGGCGGGGCTGGACTGGGGCGTCGGGCTGCCGGGCACCGTCGGCGGCGCCACCGTCAACAACGCCGGCGCCCACGGGACCGAGCTCAAGGACCACCTCGAATCGGTCCGGCTGCTCGGCGCCGACGGCGAAGTCCGGGACGAACTGGCTGGCTGGATGGAGGCGAGCTACCGCCACACCGGGATCAAGTCCGCTGCCCGACCTCGAACCGAGGTCGTCCTCAGCGCCACGTTCCGGCTCCCGAAGGCGGACCCCGTCACCCTGGTCGCCCTCGCCGACGATCACGCCCGCTTCCGACGGGAGACCCAGCCGACCGGAGCCTGCGCCGGCTCCGTCTTCGCCAACCCGCCAGGCGACTACGCCGGTCGCCTGATCGAGGCGGCCGGGCTCAAGGGCTACCGGGTCGGTGGGGCGCAGTTCTCCCCCAAGCACGCCAACTGGATCGTCAACACCGACCGGGCGACCGCCGCCGATGTGCGCGGGCTGATCCGCCACGCCCAGGAGACGATCCGGCAGCGGGACGGGATCGAACTGCGGGTCGAGGTCGAGCGGTTTTCGGCGGATGACGGCGAGTAGGACGCGTGTTGTGCGGCCGGGGCGCGTAGTTGCGCTGGTCGTGGACCGGGCGCTGAAGCCGCCCGGCAACTCGGAAATGGCTGGCGTTCCCATCTCGTCGGTCGGCGTAACCGGAGGCTGAAGCCATCCGGCTCAGGAGTGACAGGCGGACACGCTGGGTCGGAACCGGCCGCTGGGATCCGTCGTCAGACGATCTGGAGAAGGGGAGAACGACCAACCCTGATGGAAATTCCGCCTCGCTCCGGCGGTTTTCATGTGAAGCGGTGAAGTGGTGAAGCTCGACGGGCGACGCTGCTCCCCTCTCCGGTCACCTGCGAGCCGATGCCGCATGGGGCGGGAGAGCGAGCAGGTTCACCCCGGCTGGGGGAGAGGTCTGCTCCGCCACCGCGCAACTCGGGATGGATACCACTCGACCACCCGGCAGCTATCCAGCATCACGAGCCCGATCCGCGCCGTCGTCTGCCTTCCCATCCCGTTACACGCACGGCTATAGTGTCCGTTCACGTCATCGGCGGGCATCGAGGGAGAGCAGATGGGTCAGGGTGGGCAGGCGGCGGACGGACGGATTCGGGTCGCGGTGATCTTCGGTGGGCAGTCGGACGAGCACGATGTCTCGCTCCGGTCGGCCCAGACGGTGATCGGGGCGCTCGACCCGGCCCGGTACGAGATCGTCCCGATCGGCATCACCCGGGACGGCCGCTGGCTGTCCGATGGCGACCCGATGGCGGCGCTGACCGCGACCTCGCCGCTGTTCCACCCGATCGCCGAGACGATCCCGTCCACGGCCGAGGATTTCGGGGGCATCTACATCGGCTACGCCCCGGCGCCACTGCCCGAGGCCCGTTCGATGACGGCGGGATTCAGTGAGGTCGTTGGTGGGCAGGTGGACGTCGTCTTCCCGGTCCTGCACGGCCCACGGGGGGAGGACGGCACGATCCAGGGCATGATGGAACTGGCCGGGATGGCCTACGTCGGCTCCGGAGTGCTTGGCTCGTCGGTC
>CAXTHM010000051.1:0-17805 GCA_964244115.1 uncultured Thermomicrobiales bacterium | reverse complement strand
ATGGCCAAGACCGTCCTGGCGCAGGCCGGACTGCCGCAGGTCCCCTGGCTGCTCGTCCAGCGGCGAGAGTGGCAGGCGGACCCGGACGCCGTCGGCGACCGGATCGCGGACGGGATCGGCTACCCGTGCTTCGTCAAGCCGGCCAACATGGGGAGCAGCGTCGGGGTGAGCAAGGTCCACGGGCCGACCGAGCTGGAGGACGCGATGACGGTCGCGGCCCATCACGACCGCCGCATCCTGATCGAGCGGGGTTTCGACGTCCGGGAGGTCGAGGTCTCGGTGCTGGGGAACGAGGACCCGATCGCCAGCGTCGTCGGGGAGATCGTGCCGGCCAACGAGTTCTACGACTACGACGCCAAGTACGTCGACGATGGCAGCGAGTTGATCATCCCGGCCGACCTCCCGGCGGAGACCGTCGCCGAGATCCAGCGGGTCGCGATCGAGGCGTTTCGGGCACTGGACCTGGCCGGGCTGGCGCGGGTCGACTTCTTCGTCGAGCGCCTGACCGGCCAGGTCTGGATCAACGAGGCCAACACGATCCCCGGCTTCACCGCCACGAGCATGTACCCCTTGCTCTGGGAGGCGAGCGGGATGCCGCTGCCCGAGCTGGTCGATTCGCTGGTCGCGCTGGCCATCGACCGGCACGGTCGCCGGTAGCCGGCATCCTCCCCAGGGTGAACGGACGCAATTGGGACAGGCCACGCCCGCCGGTCCGGATCGTCGGGGCAATGCTGGTATACTCCCGCGGATCTCCATTGCTCCCCAGAGGCAACCCATCCACGCACGTCGATCGGTTTGCCAGCGGCCCGCCAGAGCGGCGGGTCCGCCTCCGGGGAATGGCTGGCAATGGCTCCAGGCAGGTAGTACCACGACGGGCCACGCGCGACGCGGCCCGTTTCGGTTTCACTGAGAAGGCCGCATGCCGGCTGGCACGCGAGCGGCGTTGGTCAGGGAAGGTAACGAGAACGATGCAACCACGTGGGCAGACACCGGGCCGGGGTCAGGGCATCCGGGTCCACGGAGCGTCATCGCCCCCCGGCACGTCACGCCGCGCGGCCCCGCAACCGCCGATGAGCACCTTCGACGACATGGATGAGCCGAGCGACTCGCCGTTCAGCGACTTCGACACGATGCTCGACGCCTTCGCCCGGATCAAGGTGATCGGCGTCGGCGGGGCGGGCGGCAACGCCGTCAACCGGATGGTGCTGTCCGGCGTCGACGGGGTCGAGTTCGTCGCCGTCAATACGGACGCCCAGGCCCTGCTCAACAGCCAGGCGCCGATCGCCGTCCGGATCGGCGACAAGCTGACCAAGGGGCTCGGTGCCGGTGGGCGACCCGAGGTCGGCCATCGCGCCGCCGAGGAGAGCGCCGAGAGCCTCGACGAGATCCTCCGCGGCAGCGACATGGTCTTCATCACGGCCGGCATGGGCGGCGGGACGGGGACCGGTGCGTCGCCCGTCCTGGCCAAGATCGCCAAGGCAGCTGGGGCGCTGACCGTCGCGGTCGTGACGAAGCCGTTCGAGTTCGAGGGCACGCGCCGTCGCCGGTCGGCCGAGGAGGGCATCGCGGCCCTGCGGGACGTCGTCGACGCGCTGATCACGATCCCGAACGAGAGCCTGCTCCGGATGGTCGACCCGAAGACGCCGATCACCGAGGCCTTCCGGATCGCCGACGACGTGCTCCGCCAGGGCATCGCCGGGATCTCGGACCTGATCACGAAGCCGGGGATCATCAACCTGGACTTCGCCGACGTCAAGACGATCATGCAGGACGCTGGCTCGGCGCTGATGGCGATCGGCCATGGCCGGGGCGAGACCCGCTGCGTCGACGCCGCCCGCGAGGCGATCGAGAGCCCGCTGCTGGAGATGAACATCCAGGGCGCGACCGGGGTGCTCTACAACATCACCGGCGGCAGCGATCTGACGCTGTTCGAGACCAGCGAGGCCGCCGAGGTGATCCGCGCCGCCGCCGACGAGGACGCCGAGATCATCTACGGCACGAGCATCGACGAGTCGCTTGGCGACGCGGTCACGATCACGCTGATCGCGACCGGGTTCGACGATACCGCTAATCAGCAGCCCGTTCAGCGCACCGGCGGCTATCGGCAGCCGGTCGGCCAGGCGCGCCAGCCGATCCAGCCGGAGCCGTACGGTCGCGACGCCTACAACCGTGACCCGTATCGGCAGGACCCCGGCTATCGGCAGGAGCCCGCTCCGCGCCAGGAGCCGGCCTACCGACCGGAGCGCCAGGACCGGCAGGAACGTCCTGAGCGCCAGGAGCGCCAGCAGCGGCCGGCCTCCCGGCAGCAGCAGGCCCAGCCGGTGATGCCAGACGATGACTGGGGCAACGATGCCGCGATCATCCGGTTCCTCCGCGACCGGTAGCGACGCACCCAACGGGACCGGCCGCCAGCCGGTCCCGTCCCTTTTCTCCCCCGAGCGATCTCGACAGGACGCCCTGACCGATGCGCTGCCCCTTCTGCCAGACCAGAGATTCCCGCGTCCTTGACAGTCGCGAGCAGGGCGCCGGTGGCGTGATCCGCCGGCGGCGTGAGTGCCTGACCTGCCACCGTCGCTTCACGACCTACGAGCGGGTCGAGGGCGGTGGTCTGATGGTCGTCAAGAAGGATGGGCGGCGGGAGGAGTTCAGCCCGGAGAAGCTGCGGCAGAAGATGCGGGTCGCGCTGACGAAACGGGCGGTGCCCGAGGCGGACGTCGAGGCGGCGATCACCCGGATCGAGTCGGACCTGCTGGCGAAGAACGTGCCCGAGGTGCCTTCGACGCTGATCGGCGATTTGGTGTTGCGGGAACTGAGGGGCCTGGATGAGGTGGCCTACATCCGGTTCGCGTCGGTCTACCGCTCGTTCAAGGACATCGACGAACTCCACCGCGAGATCCAGGGGTTGCGGCCGACGGCTGGCCGGGGGATCGCGCGGCCGGCGAATGTTCGTCGTCGCGTCCGGCCAACGCGGCCGGCGCTCAATGCCCGGCGGTAGAGCGGCACGTCGCTGGCATGAGCGCAGAAAATGGACGCTTCGGACCGGGGGCTGAAGCCGCCCGGCAACTCGAGGTTGGGCGGCGTGACCGGGGGGCTGAAGCCGCCCGGCTCAGGAGTGAATGGCGGACATTCGTGCTCGGGCTTCGCTGGGTCGTCGGGTGCCGGGAGCATCGTCCGACGCCGGACGCTGGGGCAACGAAGCAGCATCGACGGATGGGTCTTCCCTTGCCGGTGAATCCCCGCCGTCTGCACCGATGACGTGGCATAGACCCCATCGGTGCCGGGAAGGGGAGCAGCGCGTCCTGTGACGCTCAGGACGCTCCTTCGAGAGCCTCTGTCGCGAGGCCGTCAGTCCTTCCGGTGCTCCTCGCTGACCTCCTTCCGCGCCTCCCGGGCCGCTTTCGTGTTGGCGACGTACTGGGTATCGCCCTTGCCGTTCTCGACCTTCTCGGCATCCGCTTCCCTGCGCTCCTTTGCGCTCATCTTCTCCCAGGCCTCTTTCGGGAGGTAGCGGTGCATGACGTCGTCGCGCTCGGCCGGTTTGCCGTCGGCGGTCGTCCACTCCTCGTCCTGCCACTGCTCGAGGTGCCGCTGGGATTCGTCCCGATGCTCGGTCGTGTAGCCGCCGCCCTGCTTCTCGTACTCGTTGACGAGCAGTTGCGACTTGCGGGCGCTCCACTGGCCTGGTTTGCCGCCCTTGTCGCCCTCGCGGATCTGCCCCTTGATCTTCTCGCGCAACTCGGGCTTCGTGTACTTGTCGTCGTCGCTGGTGCGGTGCCCGTGATCGTCCTTGCCTTCGGCGTGGTGGTGGTCTTTCGACGTCTCTTTGGCCTTCGTCATGGTGTCCCCGTCTCCTGGCTGCCCGTTAGATCTCGGACAGCGCCGATTGCGGAGCTGGGGTGCAATGGTCATGCCAGTTCATGATTCGTGGAGGCGAACGGGTCTGCTGACACGCCGTCCCCGTGGTCCGGGTTACTCGCCGTAACTGACAGCGGCGTGGGCGATCGGGCATTCGCGGCAGCGGCGCGGGGCGCAGAGCGTCTGGTCGAGGTGGATCAGACCCTGCTGCCCGCGAGCGCCGAGGCCACTGAGGCGTTCCTCCCCGGCGACCTGGCCGATCGCCCGTCGGGTAACGGCGTTGCCGGCCGGTCCGGCCAGACGCTCCCAGACCAGCGCCGCGCCGTCGAGCAGGGTCGGGTCATTTGCCTGCTGAGCCAGGGCGAGGGCGAAGGGGAGCAGTGAACTGGCCAGGATCGCGCCGGCGCGGTCCAGCCCAATGCCGGGCGTCTCGTCCGTCGACGAGAGCGCCCGGAGGTGCTCGGCGAGGTCCGGGAGCTGGCCGGGTTGCTCGATCACGACGGCCGCGCGGGAGCGGATCGGGTCCAGCAGCGCCGCATGATGGCGCGCCGCGACCAGGCCGCCTTGACCGAGCGCGTTCTTGACGAGAGCCGCGCCGGCGACCAGCCGGGCCGCCGGGTGATTCGCGGGCCGGACCCGTGCCCTGGTCCAGGCCGTCGGCGTCATCGTCGAGCCCCGCCAGGGTCCACCGAAGCGCTCCCAGGCCGCCTCGCAGCGCGTTACCGCGGCGGGTGGGAGGTGGGCCAGCCCGGCTTCGGTCGGGCTCAGCGGCAGGAACCCGGCCGCGCCGAGCAGCAACGCCCGGGCCGTGTCGTGCCGACCGATCGCCGGGCTGGCGAGGATCGCGGCCTCGAGGTCGGGGAGTGGTAGCAGGTCCGCCAGGGCCGCCATCGGCTCGCGGTTCTGCTGGTAGCCCAGCCCGTCCATGATCCCGGCCCAGAGCACCTGCGCCGGCGACCGGACCGTCAGTTCGGCCTCCATGCGGGCCGAGCGACCCGCCAGCCGGACATCGCCCAGCCGGAACAGGACCTGTCGGGCGGTCGCGGGCTGGTCCCGAACGAGATCGGGGGCGCAGGCTGTGCCGCCGAAGCGAGACCAGTCGCCCGTTGCCGCGCCGCGGTCGTCGAGCGCCGTCGTCAGCAAGTCCGCGACGGCGACGACCGGGACGACGATACCGTCCTCCCGCCGCGTCTCGCCGCCGTCGTCATCGAGGACGACGTGCAGGATGACGTCGTTGTAGCGCGGGTCGGTGACATGGCCGTGATCGGACCAGCCGCGGGTGGTGAGGTGGATCTCGATGCTGCCGCTGCGGAGCTCCCGGCCGTCGAGCGAGATCATCGCGTCGCGGAAGTCCGGCCCGAAGCCGTGGGTCCAGGTCCCGCGGCTGATCACCTGGACCGAGCGACCCTCCCGGGTGCGGAGTGTCCCGGACAGGGCCTGCGCCTGCCAGACGGCCGAGAGGGCGATCTCGCGCGGGGCGGTCGGCGGCTGTGCGGTCTCCCCCGTCGTGGTCGTCGGTGTCGCCATGGCGCTTCGTCCCCTGTGGCTGGCCGGCGGTGGTCCGGTCGGGTGTCCGTCGATGGTGCCTACGATAGCGAAGATCGCCGCTACCGAAAAGAGCGCAACGCCACTCGTTCCGAATTCCGGCTGCGTCGGGACTGACCGAGCGATGTCCGGGGGCGCGTTATACGGAATCCGGGTAAAGGCGACGGGTATCCCAACGGCCCGCGGTCGAGCCCGTCTCCCCGCTCCGCCTCAGCGGGGAGGGGAGACGAGGGAGGGGTCGTTCGGCGACAGGATCTGCGATCGTCGACGATTCACCCGGATTCCGTATGATACGAAATCAGGGTAAACGGTTGGTGGACCCGTGCCCCCTCGGTGGCGGAGTAGACCTCTCCCCCAGCCCCTCTCCGGCTCACCTGCTCGCTCACCCGCTAACGCGGCTTCGGCTCGCAGGTGCCCAGAGAGGGGAGCAACACCCACCTGCGGGTACGCACCAAGCATCAACCCGGATTCCGTATGAGTTCCTCGCCAGCGCTCGCATCGCTCCGAGCAATTACCCACAGACGGGCCTCCTCCAGCACGAGGAGGCCCATCTGGCGATTAGCCGACTGGCCGGAGCTGCCGTGGTCTGATCCGACTCGGGCCACACCGGTCGCCGATTCGGAAGGTGTCGGGTCCATGATGGAGCTGAATCTCGAATCCCCAGCCCAGACGGGACGCCGTTCGTCGACCGGGTGCTCTCCGGGTCGCTTGCCACGTCAGCGGCTCTGGACCCCACGGGCGTAGCGCCCGAAACTGACGTCCGGGCCAGAGGCCATCCCATCGAGCGACCGTTGAACAGCCGTTCAGACCACCGCTGGCCACGCTTCCGAGCGCTTCTCCGCGAACGCCCGAGCCGCACGCAACGACGTGAACCGCTTGGAGGTCGGCCCCGTCAGCGCCATCTCCACCACGACGACATATTCGTTCACGACTGCCTCCCCGTCATCGGTCAGCGTCGGGTGCTCCCGAGCGCTGATCAGGTCCCGCGTCGATCGATGGGTCGCATCGACGGTCACGTCGGTTCCGGTGTGACCGGATCGGCAGGGAGGGGGGCCACGATCCGGACCAGGTCGCTGGGAAGCGTGTCGTGGTGGGCAAACCAGGCCGTGGTCGTGTCGGCCTCGCTCAGGACCAGGAGCCGAGCCTCTCGGACCTCCTGCGGGAGCAGTTCGGACAGCTCCTCGCTCAGGTCATGTTGCATCCGGACGATCTGGGCATCGCGGGAGACCAGCGTCTGAACGAGCACCTCATTGATGCGGATGAGATCGTCGCTCGCCGACTCGATCTCGCGGGCAGCCCGGTCGAGTGCGTCGAAGGCCACTCCCACCCTGATCGGTCGAAGGCGATCGGCCAGATCCAGGCTGTAGCGACCCTGTTCGTACGCCCAGCGATCACCGAGCACCATGATCCGCTCCCGAATCGGCGTTCCCGGCGCGAACTCGAGCACATCGACACGCGACCGGTTGCCGAACGCCCGTAGTCGCGCCACCATGGCGTCAGTTGGCACGAAGCACCTCCCTCGTCCTTGAGCCGTCCTTGGCCGGTCCATCTGTTCGACAGGCGATGCGACATCGCGGCGATGGCATCGAGACGCGCGACCAGATCGTCACCGGTGAGTGGGACGCTGCGTGGTTTTCGGGTGCCCTTCCGCCTCTCTGACCTGGATGATCGCCTCCAGGCAGGGGATGATCGGGACCGTCTCCATCGACGGGTTCGTGCCGAGCATCTGGATGACGGACGAGCCGTCATCGTCCTTCGTCCACAGGGAATCGATGATGACCTGGTGTGGCTCGAGCTCGGTGATCCGGGCGAGACTGCGGTCGACGTAGCCATCCCTACTGACGCTATCCCCCTCGAGGTCGAGAGGCTCGGTGAACAGCCCGACGACATCGACGTTGTCGTCGTCGGCGAGGATGTGCTGTTGCGCGACAGAGGTCGTCATGCGGTGGCCTTCCGAGAGAGCGCACAGCCGGATCGCATCAATCCGGTGGGCTGCGCTCGCTCCCCAAAAGGCGAAGGCAACAGATGTCCTGCGAGGGAAGCAGGACCAGAACGTCGGTGTGAAACGAGTCTACGGCATCGTGTCGATCATTTTCTGGAAGACCACGAGTCTACGGGTCAGCATCGTTCTGTGCTGTCGTCAGGCCCCCGACGATCCGGATCGCCCTCCGTCGCGGCGTCTTTCGTCTCGTCGACGGGCTCGCCTGGTGATCCAGACCTGCGGCAACCCGTTGGAGAACGTGTCCGGACGTCAGGGGAACCGACCGGGAAGCGCGGCCGCGAGGCGTCTCATCCTGGGGTCGTGACTGGTGATTCGATTACTTCGAGGGCGTGGACTCCGAGCCGTAGATCGTCGGGATGAAGCGGTCCTTCGGGGCGTTGCCGGTCGACTTCGCCCGGGCGGCGAGGGCGCGCTCGACCCGCTCCTTCTGCTCGGCCGGCAGCCGGTCGATGGCGCCGAACGGGTCCGGGGTCGCGGCGGTGGCGATCTCGTCGTCGTCATCGGTCACGATGGCGGTCCGGAGCCGGTTCATGTGGGCGGCGCGGAGGACCTCGCGCTCCAGCTCAGCGAAGTCGATGTCCGTTCGGTCCGGCTCCGCCTCGGCGGCGGCGCGGGCGACGGGCAGCAGCCGGGCCAGCCGGGCGGCGTCGGGCGGGTCCTGCGCCATCGCTTCGCGGATCGCCTCGGCCAGCGTGATCCGGTCGACCACGCCGCGGACAGCGGCCCAGTCGAGTTCGTCCGGCAGGCTGCCCCCGATCGAGGCGACCTGGGTGAGGGCGCTGACGATGGCGACGTCGTCACCGCTCCCGATCGCCGCGGCGAGGGACGACGCGGCTTCCTCGCGGGAGGCCAGCCGCTCGATCCGGCGGCGCTCGACGGCGCTGAGGCGGGTCAGGGCGCCGTCCGGGACGTCGGCGAAGGCGCGACCGAGGGCACGGGTGTCGCGCTCGCGAAGGGCCCCCCGGACATCGGTCAGCCAGGCGAGGCGCCGGGTGGCGAGGTTGACCCGGGCCCGTTCCCGGGTCGAGAGGATGTCGGTCGCCCCGTCGCGACTGTCGAACAGGGCGGCGTCATAGGCGCCGAGGATCGCGTCGTCGCGGTCGGCGTCGATCGCCGCCATCAGGTGCGGCCAGGCCAGCGCCCGCAGCGCCCGCCGGTTGACCTCGGGCGGGATGTCGCCGAGCTCGGCCAGCCGCCCGGAGAGGAGCAGGTCGGCCAGCGCCTCCTGGTCGTGGGTGCGGGTGGCGTCGTCGAGCTGGGTCCGGGTCGTCGCCCGGGTCTGGGCGGCGCGGACGGCGCGGCGCGTCTGGAGCGGGACGATCACGCCCTGCTGCTCACCGTTCGCGACGGCCTCGATCAGGGCGTCGTCGTCGCCGTGGGCCAGCGCCGAGCCGATCTGGTCTCCGAAGAAGACCTGGAGGGCGTCCGCCGCCGGGATGCTGAGATCGCCGACCAGCGAGTCGCCCTTGAGGGATGGCCAGTACCGCGCGACCGTCCCGACATCCCGCGTCGCGATCGCGCTCCGGACCCGGTCGGCGGCCTCGGCTCGGCGCCGGGCGACCTCGGCGATCGGCTGGAGCCGCTTCGCCGGGGGGAAGGACGCGAGGTCGTGGCGGTGCCAGAGCCGGAGGAACTGGACGGTGTCGTTGTTCTGGGCGGCTCGCTGGGCCTCGCCGATCGCGGCCTCGCGCTCCAGCGTCCGGATCCGGTCGCCGTACTGGGCGACGGCCGTCTCGTCCTCCGCCAGCCGGTGGTCTCGCCAGTGATCCAGGATCGCCGTAGTGTCGCCTCGCTCGACCAGCCGCTTGAGCTGCTCACGGTCGGCTGAACGGACGAGTTCCTGGGACGGGGCGGTTCGCACGCGATCGGGCGCCGGCCGCCGGTCAGCCGACGCGGCTCGCTGGGGAGATGCCGGCGGTGCCGCGGACCTCACCGGTGGTGCGACCGGGAGGACCGGGCTCGTGGCTCCGGCCCGCGGGGCAGCGGGTTGCGGGTCGATGGGCAGGTGCGGGACCGCGGGCCGCTCGCGCACCGGTGGGGTCGGGCGCGTGGTCGGCGGTCCCGCCGCTGTGGTCGCCGGCGGCTGCGGTGCGGCGACGCCGGCCCAGCTGTTGCCGGTCCGGGGCGGCTCGGGCGTCGCGACGGGTTCCGGTGCGGGGGCCGGCGCGACCGGGCGGGCTGGCGGGGCCGGTCGCGCGGTGGCCGGAGGCTGGGTCTGGGACGCGGACCGCCGGGGGCGGAGCAGTTCCGTCAGGGATGGGACCGCGTCGGGAGATGCGCCGCACGCGTCGATCAGGAGGGAGAGGGCTGCCTGGGTGGCGGGGTCCGTCGTGATCTGCCGGACCTGCCCGATCAGCTCGGAGGCGCCGGGGTTGAGGAGGTCGGTCGGTGAGAAGATCAGGGCGCCGTTCGGTCGGGTGCCGTCGTCGCCGTGGCTGGTCCGGAGTCCCGGCCGCTCGGCGAGGACGCGCAGCGAGACGTAGATCAGGAGGGCGGCGAATGGGTCGCGGGCCCGGGCGCCGACGCTGGCGTTGGCGCGGGGGTGGGTATAGGCGGAGGCGACGCGGGTCAGCGGCCGGGCGGTGTGGCCGGGCCATTCCGCGGTGTCGTAGTCGACGAGGGCGAGATCGATCCCCGGCCGGACGAGAATGTTGTCGCCGGTCAGGTCGCCGTGGGCGAACGAGGCCGCCGCGAGTCGCTCGACCGTGGCGGCCCAGGCCGTGGCGAGCTGGCCGATGTAGGCCCCGTCACTGGCCGCGGCCGCCCGGATCACCGTGGTCAGCAGGGTCGGCGCCATGATCCAGCTCATCGCCATCAGCGGGTAGCGCTTCAGGCGGCTGTCCGGCCCGGGGACGGTCAGCGCGTCGGGGATGAATCGGGCATCCGGAACCAGCACGGCGCCCTTGCCGTCGCGCAGCGGGGCGAGGGCCGGGTCGCTCCCGATCCGGTGCCAGGCATCCGCAATCGTCGGGTTGAGCGTATCCGTGTAGGGAAGCCGGAGGGCGAGGACACGTCCGTTCGCCTGTCGGAGCTGATAGACGGCCGCATCGGTCCCGACCTGACGGAACACCTGGCTCCCGCTGGTGGCGATCTGGCCCCCGCCGATCTGCGGCAGGGCGATGATCGAGCGGTCGGCAGAGCGCATCGCGGCATCGAGTGATTCAAGGGTCGGCATGGGCAACCTGATCTGTTCGTACACCGGTCCGGCGCGACGTGATCCGGACCGTGACAGGATGGTACATTGGCAGGAAGCAATCGCGATTGTAGTTCACCCCGCGCTCACGGAGACCTGTCCCGCCCCCCGAAGCGGTGCCCCCGCCGGACAGTTTTCTCGTGGACGATCCGTGTCTCCCCCGAGTAGCGCTCCCGGTCGTCGCCGACACGGCACGGTCGGTGACACGCCGGTAGCCGCGGTCATTCCCACCCGACCGGGGTCCCCCGGCCAACGATTGGCAGCATCCCCATGGTGACGACTACCCCGCCCATCGACCAGCAGACCGCCAGGATCCCGTCGGTCGGCACCGACCGGCAGAACGGCGGTCACCTGCCCGCCTCGCTGCCGCCGCTGGAGCCGGACGAGACCCCCATCTACCGGACGCCGGGCCGCGAGTTCGAGCTGCTCACGAACGAGATCGGCGGGCTGGCCGCCTCGATCCAGGAGGTCGACGCCCGCGCCGCCGAGCGCCTCTCCGATCTGTCCGGCGCCCTCGGCAACGAGGAGTCCCGGACGCGCTGGGCCGATGTCGACCTCCGCCGCGCCTTCAACACGGAGCGGATCGCCCACGCCTGGGCGGTGAAGAAGGAGGGCGGCTACGCCTCCGCGTTCATCGAGACGATCGCCCGGATCCGGAACGTGCTGGTCCTGCTGCCGCTGGCCGTGACCTGGTACGCCTTCTACGAGGCGTCCCGAGCCTACGACAGTTACCTCACCCGCGTCCCCGAACAGTCCGGCACGCCGATGCTGGTCCTCTGGCAGCGCGGCTTCGGGGGCGAGTTGCCGGTCTGGAGCCGGTTCTCCTCGATCGCCCTGGTCGACGTCATCCTGATCGGGCTGATCATCGTGATGACCTTCGTCTCCGAGGGCCGACGGGACAAGCGCGACGACCAGATCGCCCTCACCGCCAACCGGTTCCAGACCGATCTCGACAACGTCCTCGGCGCCGCGACCGTCGTGCTGGCGCCGGACCGGGCCAACCGGACCGCCCTGCTCGCCCAGAATGTCGAGCGGCTCGCCTTCCGCTTCGACCGCAACAGCCAGGAGCTGCTCAACCGGCTCCAGGTCGAGCACGACCGGCTGGAACTCGTCGCCAACCGGCGCGAGCAGGAGTTTTCGGACTTCGCCGTCTTCGCTTCCGGGATGCGCTCCGGCGCCGAGGAGACCCATCGCCTGCTGATCGACCTCCGCCAGGTCTCGATCAGCCTCCAGAACGCGCTCGAGGACATGACGAGCGAGGTCGGTGTCTCCGGCGACCAGCAGCGGACGCTGCTCCAGGCCGTCGGCAACCTCGAGCGGATCGTCGCCTCCGGCATCCAGAGCGACCAGGCCGTCACCCGGCAGCTCAGCGACGCGGCCAATAACCTGGCCGACGCCGCCGACCGCGCCCTGACCGGCTCCGAGGCCGCCGCCCAGGCCGGCCGGATGGCTGGGGAGGCCGTTCGCGGGATCGCCGAGGTCGCCGCGATGCTCGCCGAGAGCCAGGCCCGCACCGGCGAGGGTGCCGCCCGTGAGTCGGAGTCCACGTCGCGGCTGGCGGAGGTGCTCCGCAGCAGCATGGCCGGCGTCTCGAATAGCACCAGTCAGCTCGGCGACATCGGCCGGATCCTGACCCAGCTCCGGGACGAGTTCGCCCAGCTCTCCGACCACTCGTCGGAGCAGACGGCCCGGCTGGCCGCGATGCTGGAGAGCGAGACCGGCGTCGCCGGGCAGCTCTCGCAGGTCTCGCGTGACCTCGGCGCCTCCGGCATGGCCGTCGCCCAGCGCGAGCGCGAGCTCCGCGGCGAGCTCGGGCACCTGATGCAGCAGCTCGGCACGGTGATCCAGACGCTCGACCGCTTCGCCCACCAGCTCCCGACGACGGAGGCCATGCAGACGGCCTTTGCCGCGGCGCTGCGGCAGGAACTCAACGGCCAGGGTCCACGACCCGTCCCGGCCGGCAACGCGCCCTACGGCCGTCAGCCCGAGCGGTTCGAGCCGGGCGACCAGTCCAGTCGCCCCGCCGCCGGTGAGCGCTCCGGTCCGTGGTCCGGTGGCAACCGCCGTCCCGGCCAGTAACTACGGACAGCCATTGCCCATGTCCGGAATCTGACCGGGTGTCGGACGCTCCCCCTCATCGCACGGTGTCACCAACGATAGGAGTCGCATGAGACCGCGACGTCGCGAACGTTCCATGTACGAGATCGGCGGCTGGGTGTTCGCCGACCTCCTGCTCGCCCTGACCCTGATCTTCATGGTCAGCGGCACCGGCGACCCGCCGCCCACCCCGACCCCCACCGCCACCGCCAACCTGCTGGCGACATCCGACGCCCAGATCGTGGCCCTCCAGGGGCAGGCCGCCGAGAACGCGCAGACGGCAACGGCGGCGGCGCTCGTCCTTCAGCAGACGGTCTCCGCCGACGCGACCGCCGACGCGCTCCTCGCCCGGCAGGCGACCGCCTCGGCTCAGGCGGCCCAGACCCGGGCGGCCCAGAACGACAGCGAGCGGGCGACGGCCGACGCCCAGGCGACGCAGGCGGCGCTCGAATCGCGGGCGACGATCTCCGCCTTCGCCACCCAACAGGCCGGCCAGGATTCCAGCGTCGCGGACCTGACCAGCCAGCAGGCCACCGCCAACGCCGCCGCGACGCAGTCCGCCGCGACCTCGCAGGCCCAGGCCGTCCAGGCGCAGGCGACGATCGACACGCTCAGCACGCAGCAGGCAGCCAGCCAGACCGACGCCGGAGCGCTCCAGACGGCCGAGGCCAACTCGGCCGCTGTCTCCGCGCAATCGACCGAGCAGGCCATCGCCCTTCAGACGGCGCAGGCCCGGATCACGCTGCAGGACCAGTCGGTTTCCGTCCTGGAGACACAGGCTGCTGGGGCGCAGGCGACCAATGATGCTCAAGGTGCGACAGCGGGTGGCCTGAATAATCAGGTCCAAGCCTTCTCTATGCAGTTCGACCGGGTTGGAATTGCGAACGACGATGCCGACGCGCTCGATCAGGCGCGGCAGGAGATTGAAGACCAGATCGGTCCATACGCTAATGCGGGTTGCGTCATCGGGTTCATGATTCTCGAAGGGAATTCCCGAGGGAATGATCCTGTCACGGAGGGCAATGCTTTGGCTGATCGGGTGTTCCAGTTAATCCAGGAGGAGTACCCTGCGGCTGCCGGAGAAGCAGGATCCTACTCCGCTTCCAACGCGAACACGGATGGACGCGTAGACATCCAGATGACGGTGTACGAGGGGTGTCCGCTGGTCGACGACGGCGAAGGGTAGATCGGCAAGGCGATCGAACGGATAGCGTAAGAGACGCCAGCGCAACGGTGCGCTGGCATCTTCGAACAACTACCGCGTTCGAGTGAGGTGAAGCCCCGCTTTCAGTGAATGGCTTTGCTCCCCTCTCCGGGCACCTGCGAGCAGCATCGCAGCGAGAGCCGCCTCTGGCGGGTGAGCGAGCAGGTGAGCCGGAGAGGGGCCGGGGGAGAGGTTTGCTCCGCACCCGCGCAACGTCTGAGGATGACCAGAGTTGTGGCCAGCGCCGGCCGCTGCGGCGGCCCGGATGGAGCAAGCCCCACCCCGATGAATCGCACCCTTCGATCTCACCTCACGTCGATCTACGGGTGGCGCATGGCCTCCTGATAGGCACGGACGGTCGCTTCGGCGGTCAGGTCCCAGGAGAACTCGGCGGCGCGGTCCAGGGAGCGGTTGCGGAGGCGGCGGGCGAGCAGGTCGTCGGTCAGGACGCGGGTGAGGGCGGCGGCGACCAGGTCCGGGGCGGGCTCGACCAGCAGCCCGGCGTCCGCGACGACCTCCGGCAGGCTGGTCCGGTTGGCGGCGATCACCGGGACGCCGCAGGCCATCGCGTCCAGTGGCGTCAGGCCGAAGCCCTCGTAGCTCGATGGCGTGCAGTAGACGCTCGCGCCCTGATGGAGCGGCAGGACGTCCTCGGGCGGGACCTTGCCGGTCAGGATGACGCGGTGCTCCAGACCGAGCCGCCGGATCGTCGGAGCGAGGTCCGGGAAGACGAGTTCGTTGCCGGAGTGCGGCGCCCCGCCGATCACGAGCGTCAGCGGCGCCCGGGGATGCAGATCGTTCTCGGTGGCGGCGATGGTCCGGGCGAAGGCGTCCAGCAGGACGAGCAGGTTCTTGCGGGCGTCGAAGCCACCGATGTTGAAGACGTACCGGCCGGGGATGCCGTAGCGCCGCCGGACGCGCTCGATCGCGAGCTGGTCCCGCTCGGTCGTGGCCGGGCCGTATCCCGGCGTGGCGGCCAGTGGGATCAGGGCGATCCGGTGCCGGGGGATGCCGAGCGTCGCGATGATGTCCCGGACGGTCGCCTGGGATGGCGCGATGATCCGGCTGGCCCGGCGCAGCCAGAGCCGCGCCAGCAGCAGCCGCAGGCGGATCGCCCGGCTGCGCTGGTACTCCGGCAGGTGGTAGGGGATCAGGTCGTGGATCGTGACGACTTCGGCGATGCCTCGCCGCGGCCCGATCACGGGCGGCATCTGATGGGGGACGTGGACGACATCAGGACGTGGGTCCAGGCGCCGGGCGCTCCGGGCAACGCCGGCGGATTCCCAGGCGAGCCGCTGGCGGCGGGAGGACAGCGGCCCGGGAGGTGCGAGGGGGACGAGGTCGAGACCGACGCCGATCCGCTCGGCGGCGGCCGGGAGCGCGGCGAGCAGCTCCCGGACGTACAATCCCGTTCCCGATGGCGGAAGCGACAGAAAACCCGTGTCGAGCGCGATCCGCACCTTGACCCCCGTGCTATCATTAGGGAAGTAATGGAGGCGCCCCGGCGCCAGAGAGGATCACCCCCATATGACCAAGCCCGTCGACGTCACCGATGCCACGTTCAACCAGGAAGTGCTCCAGGCCGACGAGCTGGTCCTCGTCGACTTCTGGGCCAGCTGGTGCGGTCCCTGCAAGGCCGTTGCCCCCATCCTCGCCGAGATCGCGAGCGAGCAGGCCGGCACGCTCAAGATCGCCAAGGTCAACATCGACGAGAACCAGCAGTACGCGTCGCAGCTCGGCGTGACCAGCATCCCGACGATGGTCATGTTCAAGAACGGCCAGCCGATCGACAAGATCATCGGCGCGATGCCGAAGCAGCAGATCATGTCCCGCGTCCAGCCGCACCTGGCGACCACCACCGCCTAGACTCGGCCTCGCCAACCGAAGCCCGACCAGACGGCGCCCCACGCTCGACCGAGCATGGGGCGCCGTCTCGTGTACCCCGGGGGGGCGCTCGGCCGAACCAGGTCGCCGGGGCAGGGAGCCTGCGACGGTGCACCTGTCGTCACGGGCCGTCCCGGCGACCAGTGAGCCCGTCCTGGACGGATCGAGACGGATCGTGACCGATCGGCAGGGAGCGCAGCCCGACATGAGCCGGATCCCGTACAAGTTCCAGGTCGCGCTCATCACCGCCATCGGGCTGTTCATGGCGGTGCTCAACAACACGGTCGTCAACGTCGCCCTGGTCCCGATGCAGGAGTCGCTCGACATCGAGCTCAGCAGCGCCCAGTGGATCATTACCGCGTACTTCCTCGCTCAGGCTGCCGTGATCCCGGTCGCCGGGTACCTCGGGATCTGGTTCGGGCAGAAGCGGACCTACATCGGGTTCCTGGGCATCTTCGTCGTCGCCAGCATCTTCTGCGGTGCCTCGGTCCTGCTGTCGGACAGCGTCGGCTTCCCGGCCCTTCTGACCGCCCGGCTGATCCAGGGGATCGGTGGCGGGGCGCTGTTCCCGCTCGCTACGGCGATCACCTTCGCCTCCTTCCACCCGGAGGAACGCGCCTCGGCGTCGGCCTTCATCTCGATCCCGGTCCTGGTCGCGCCGACGCTCGGCCCGACCATCGGCGGGCTGATCGTCGACAGCCCGCTGGGCTGGCCCTGGATCTTCCTGGTCAACGTCCCGATCGGGATCGCCGGCATCGTCCTCGTCGCCCGCGTCCTCCGGCCCATCGCCGCGCCGCGGGTCGAGCCCGGCGCCGCTCCGGCCGTCCGCACCCGGCAGCCGTTCGACTGGACCGGCCTGGTCACCAGCATGGTCGGCGTCGTCCTGGTCGTCTACGCCTTCAGTCTCGTCGGCCAGACGCGGGGCGGCTCCCAGACCGACGCCGAACCGATGGGTGAGGTCAACGGCTGGGCATACAGTCCGTTCTGGGGTCTGCTGCTGGCTGGCGTGGTCGTCCTCGGCTTCTTCGCCTGGTACGAGCTTCGGCGCGCCGCCGACCCGGTCCTGAATCTTCGCCTCTACGGGTCATCGGTCTTCCGGGTGGCCTCGATCCTGACCTGGTTCGTCCGCGGGATCGTCTTCGGCAGCTTCTTCCTGCTGCCGCTCTTCCTCCAGCAGTACCGCGGCTTCTCGGCCGTCGAGACCGGCCTGATCCTCGGGGCGCAGGGGGTCGGTGCCGTGATCGGCGTCCAGAGCGGCGCCAGGCTGTTCGACCGGATCGGTCCCCGCTTCCTGGTCATGGCCGGCTTCTCGGTCCTGACGATCAGCACGTTCTGGCTGACCGCGATCGACACGAAGACGGCCTACTGGGTCTTCGTCCCGATCCTGATCCTGCGCGGTATGGGCTTCGGCTGGAGCAACCTGCCGCTCCAGACGACGGCCTTCTCCCAGATCACCGGCCTGGCGCTGCCCAAGGCGACCTCGCTCTACAATGCGACCGCGCAGGTCTTCAGCTCGATCGGGATCGCGATCAGCACCGTCCTGTTCCTCGGCTACGTCGACTCGCACTCCGCCCTGGTCACCGAGTTGGGTCCGCAAGCGGGGACGCTGGCGGCTGGCTCCGAGGCGTTCCGTTTCACGTTCATCTTCCTCGGCGCCGGTACGGCGCTGGCCGCCGTCGCCGCCCTGCTCTTGCCGCGGGAGAGCGTTCGGCAGCAGCGAACCCGCCTGGAACGCGAAGCCGAGACGAGCCCGGCCGAATAGGGGGAGAACGAATTGGTCGTCCCTGACACCGCAGCCAGCAATGTAGGGGTACGGGCGTTCCCTGACCCGCGCCCGAAGGCTCCATCACCCCTGGGTCAACCGTGTTCATGTCAACCTGATCGTTCGGCGGTCTGCCAGCCCCACTGATGGCCGTGTTCAGCGCAATCCTCGACAACGTACGCGGCATAACGGGACAGGATTGAACCCGGTGCGCCGGTTATCGCCCTGCGGGGCGATGGCCGCTGCGGCGGCCTGGCTCGCAA
>CAXTHM010000050.1:0-29947 GCA_964244115.1 uncultured Thermomicrobiales bacterium | reverse complement strand
GAGCGGTCTGCTCCGCCACCGAGGGGTCACGGGTCCACCGACCGTTTACCCGGATTTGGTATCGTCTCATCAGTGAACCCTCTCGGGCAGGACGTGTCGCTGGGAGTTTCGACGTCGTTCTCCCTATCGACGCATCGGGCGAACAGGATGCGAGGATGCGGGTCAGACTGATCTCCGACTGGCTTGTCCCGACTGGCTGTCCCGCTTGCGGCCGCCGTTGAACCAGATGTCGTATCAGGACGCACCGGAGTCCCGTCGACCCGATGTCGTGGAGCCCCTTGCCTGAACATTCATCGGCCACTCCGGGCCAGGTCGTCGAGCCCGCGAATCCTCGTGATCGGTTCGATCCCGTCGGCCCGCGGTGGACGCTGCCTGCCGAACGGAACGATCGGGCCCGGCCACCTGGCCGGGCCCGATCGTGTCCTACCGTCTATCGAGGCCGCGGGTGCGTTACTCGGCTGCCACCGGCGTCGCGGCCGGCGTGGAGCCGCTCTGCTTCTGGAGTTCCGCCAGCACGCGGTCGGCGGTGAACGGCAGGTCGTAGAGCCGGATGCCGAGCAGGTCGTAGAGGGCGTTGGCGACCGCCCCGGCGACCGGCGCGACGGCCGGCTCGCCGACACCGGTCATCGGCTGGGTCTTGTCCTCGACGAAGACCGTGTCGACCGTCGGGGACTCGCGCATCGTGATCGGGGCGTACTCCCCGAAGCTCGGGTTGGTAACGCGGCCGTTGTCGAACTTGATGATCTCGCGCAGGGCCGACGACGTCCCGAGCACGACCGAGCCTTCGACCTGGTGCTTGACCGCCTCCGGGTTGACGACCAGCCCGCAGTCGATCGCGACGTCGACATGGCGGACGAAGATCTCGCCGGTCATCTGGTCGACTTCGATCTGGGCGATCTCGGCGACGAAGCTCTCGGCGTCGAAGCCGAGGGCCAGGCCGATGCCGCGGCCGGTCGAACCGACGCCCGGCGTCCAGCCCGCCTTGGCGACGACCGCGTCCATGACCGCCACCATGCGCGGGTTGCTGGCCAGCATGTTCCGACGGAAGGTGACCGGGTCGACGCCCTCCTGCTCGGCGAGGACGTCGAGCGTGACCTCACGGGCGAACGTGTTCATCGTCGCGCCGTTGACCCGCCAGTAGTAGGGAGGCAGCGGCGCCGGCCCCTGGAACCACATCGTCTGGGCGTTCGGCAGGTCGTAGATCTCATGGACGTCGGCGCTCCAGTCGGAGGCGGCGCCGTTCTGGTTGGCCTCCTCCTGCGGGGCGTTCTCCGGGAAGTACGAGGCGCTGTAGAGGTCATAGATCCAGCCGCTGATCCCGCCCTGGCCGTCGAGGCCGGTCGTGACGTTCACGACCGTCGCCGGGCGGTACTGACCGTGGGCGAGTTCCTCGTCGCGGCGCCAGAGCACCTTGACCGGGCGCCCGAAGGCCTGCGCCAGCCGGGCCGCCTCGATCTCCGCCATCGGGACGATCTTGCTGCCGAAGGCGCCGCCGCTCGCCATCGGTGTCACGACGACGCTCTCGAGGTCACGGCCGAGCAGCTCGGCTACCGCCGACCGGACCGTGAACGGGTCCTGCGTCGAGGCCCAGACGTCGACCCGGTCCGGGCCGATCTGGACGAGGCAGTTGCGCGGCTCGATCGGGGTGTGGTTGACGAACGGGCCGCGGAAGGTCAGCGTCAGCGGCTCGGTGATGCCGGCGAGGATGTCGTCGTTCATGGCCGGCTCGACGTTGGTCTCGCCGAGCTGGACGCCCTCGTCGGAGTTCGAGAGCAGCAGGTCGTGGATGTTCTCCGAGGTCGTCCCCGTGTTGAGCTCCTGCCAGGTCGCCTTGACGAGGACCAAGGCAGCTTCGGCCTGCTCGTACCGCTCGGCGGCCAGGCCGGCGAAGTCGCCCTCGTTGAAGACGCCGATCACGCCAGGGGCGGTCTGCGCCGCCGAGAAGTCGATCGACGTGAGGGTAGCGCCGAAGGACGGCGGTCGGACGATCTTGCCCCAGACCATGCCCTCGACGGTGGCGTCGATACCGTACTTGAGCGAGCCATCGACCTTGGTCGTGACATCCGGCCGGGGGATCGACTGGCCGATGACCGTGAACGTCGTCGGGTCCTTGAGGGCCACCTGGGGGTCGAGCTGACGCATGGACGCCTGCCCGGCGGCGAGGTCGGCGAAGCTGACCGCGAGCGTCTGGTCGACGGTGACGACGACGCTGCCGTCGACGAGATCGACGGCGGTGGGATCGACACCGAGCTGGGCGGCGCCGAGCTCGAGCAGCCAGAGGCGCATCGCGGCGCCGGCCTGGCGGATCTTCGGCCCGGTCAGCCGGGTGCTGAGGCTACCGAAGGTGCCGAGATCGAACGGCGACTCATCGGTGTGACCCATGACGACCTGGATTGCCTCGAACGGCAGGTTGAGTTCCTCGGCGGCGAGCTGGGCGAACCCGGTCCGGATGCCCTGGCCGTACTCGACCTTGCCCGTCAGGAGCGTGACCGTCCCATCGGCGTTGACGCGCAGGTAGGCGTCGATATCGGAGGGGAACGGGGAGGGCGGGGCGACCGGCGTCGCTTCTGGCGTCGCGCCGGCCTGGGGGGAGGAGATGCCGGACTCCGGCGTGGCCGAGCCATCCTGCCCGAGGGCGCGGTTGGCGGACGACCAGACGACGGTCAGGCCGGCACCGGCGCCGGCGGTCTGGAGCAGCCGGCGTCGGCTGATCGGGGCCGGGACGTGACCGGACAGCGGTGTCTTTTCGTCTCGCGTCATGGTGGAATCCCTCTAGCCGCGGCTGGCAGCGAGCTTGATCGCCTGGAAGATGCGGTTGTAGGTGCCGCAGCGGCAGAGATTGCCCTGCATCGCCTCGACGATCTCGTCGTCGGTCGGGTTGGGGTTGGCGGCCAGGAGGGCCGAGGCGGTCATCAGCTGGCCGGACTGGCAGTAGCCGCACTGGGGCGCCTGGACCTCGATCCACGCCTGCTGGAGAGCGGACAGGGTGCCGTTCTGGGCGAGACCCTCGACCGTGGTGATCTGATGCCCG
The DNA here is from genome assembly GCA_964244115.1 of uncultured Thermomicrobiales bacterium. Classification (GTDB taxonomy): domain Bacteria; phylum Chloroflexota; class Chloroflexia; order Thermomicrobiales; family UBA6265; genus CADCWK01. Next base: position 26,916 of record CAXTHM010000050.1, on the reverse strand, counting down.
GCGGCGGAACTGATCGGGGTGACGCAGGAGCGGGCAGCGGCCCCGTCGATGTGGACAGTGCAGGCACCGCACTGGGAGAGCCCACAGCCGAACTTGGTTCCGGTCATGCCGAGATCGTTGCGCAGCGCCCAGAGCAGGGGCGTGTTCTCATCGATGTCGACCGTCTGGTCGGTGCCGTTGATGTTGAGCGTCGTGGCCATGATGTCCCGATTCCTTCCTCAACCCTGAGGTCGCTCTCGCCCGGCGTTCCGAACGTAGTAACCCAATAATAATAAGTCTCATTAAGTGGCTTGCCTAGACGATCCGCTATCCTTCTCGGATAATAGAACGATACGTTCAATATCAATTAGTCAGTCATTGAATATTCCCCATCGCGCTTGCAGGTCCCTCTGACCCGCACGACGACGGGTTCGAGCGCATTGCGCATATCGGCTCAGCGCGGGAATGCCGATCGAATACGAACAGATGATCTACCGCTGGCACCGATGCTGCGTAAGTGATCAGAACGCAAGTGGTGCCCACCAGCGGAGCCAATCGACTCAGTGTCTGGCCCCACGGCGGCGGCGGACGTACCCATCACAGGAGTGAGAACATGTCTGACAACGACAGCAGCAACCTGCCCGAGAACCTCCCGGAGGAGAGCCGGAACGCGGTCAAGGACCCATCCGAGTGGACGACGGGCGACGAGCCGATGACGGGTCCGCAGGCGTCGTATCTCCGGACGCTCCTCCAGCAGGCCGGCCGCTCCGAGCATGACCTCGACCCGAGTACCAGCAAGGCCGCGGCGTCCGAGCTGATCGACCAACTCCAGAAGGAGACGGGGCGCGGCACACCGGACGCGAACCGCGGGTAACCTCGAACCCTACTGGACATGACGAAGCCGCCCTCGCTCTTGGGGGCGGCTTCGTCGTGTCCGGCGATCTAGACGGTCGGCTCGCCGGCCGGAGATGCTTCGGCCGATCTCCGCTGCGCCCTCAGATGGGCATGGAAGTCGGCCATCGCCGGGCCGAGTCGCTCGCCGGCCGCGTCGAGGCGAATCAGGGTCGTCCGCGCCCTGCCGACATCGGCCTGGGCGTTGACCTCACCGGTCACTCGGGGCAGCGCGCCTTCGGTCGCCCCCATCACGAACAGTTGGCCCGGCCGGCCGGTCCGGCCGACGCGGTAGCCCCGATCGCGGAAGAAGCCCGCCGCGAGGTCGAGGACGTCAGTGACCGGCAACCGCGAGACGGCCTTCTTCTGGTAGGCGGTCCGCTCGATCTCGGCGTTGAACGCCGCCCGTGACGATGCCGGGGCAGCGGTCGCTTCCACCGGACCGGTCGTCGTGTCAGCGGGGTCCTCATCTTGGTCGATCACGCTAGAGCTCACGCGTCTCGCCGGGCTGGAAGACCTCGACCCGGCTGGAGGTGTTGGCTGCGACGTCGGCAGCGAACGCGTCGACGTCCTGGGCGATGGCCGGGAAGGTGTCGTAGTGGCCGGGGACGATCACCGGCGCGTTTAGGAGCCGGGCGGCCTTGACGGCGTCGGCTGGACCCATCGTGAAGTGATCGCCGATCGGCAGGACCGCGATGTCGAGGCCCTCGTCGCCGATGAAGGCCATGTCGCCGAACAGGCCGGTGTCGCCGGCGAAGTAGATCGTCCGGCCGCCGAACCGGACGACCATGCCCGCCGGTGGTGTGCTGACCTTGCCGTCCGGTGTGGTGGAGGTGTGCCAGGCCGGGACCAGCTTGGCGCTACCACCGGGAAACTCGACGGTGCCGCCGAAGTTGAAGCCGACCGTCTTCTCCACCCCCTGATCCGCGAACCAGCTCGCCAGTTCGGCGATCGCGTAGACCGTGGCGCCGCTGCGCTTCGCGATCTCGGCAACATCCGCGACGTGGTCGCCATGGGCGTGGGTGACGAGGATCGTGTCCGGGTTGAAGTCATCCGCCTTCTGGGTGGCGACCGGGTTGCCGTCGATGAACGGGTCGATCAGCACGCGGTGTCCGTCGGCTTCGAGGTGAAAGGTGCCGTGACCGACCCAGTTGAACTGAACCATCTCGTCGCTGCTCCATGACCCAATGTGGGCCGAATACCCCGGTCCCTATGGCCGGTACCAGTCGATAGGCTGACGATTCGTAAGCAGAAGTCGTGCCGGGAACCGGTCCGGATGCGCCCTGGCTAGGCCGATCCGGGCCGCTCGTAGACCACGGTGCCATCCTGGATGGTCAGGTCGGCCCGGACCGTCCCCATCGCACCGGGTTCGACCTCGTCGAGGTCGCGTTCGAAGACGGCGGCGTCGGCCAGGTGGCCGGGAACGAACTGGCCCTTGATCCGGTCCTCGAACGAGGCGTAGGCACCCGCGACCGTGTAGGCGTAGAGGGCGGCGTCGAGGGCGATCGCCTCCTCGGGCCAGACCGGCCGGCCGGCCTGATCGAGCCGGGTCATCATGGTCTGAAGGCCGATCATCGGGTTCGGCGCCACGACCGGGCAGTCCGTGCTGGCGGCGGCGATGACGCCGTAGCGGTTGTAGGTGTTGAGCCCGTAGGCGTAGCGGATCCGGTCATAGCCGAGGTTATTCACGTAGCCGTCGCGGAAGAAGTACAGGAACGACGTGCCGGGGATCGGCACCGCCCCGAGCGTCGCGATCCTGCGGATCGTGGCCTCGTCGACGATCGAGCAGTGCTCGACCCGGTGGCGGTGATCGGCCCGGGGCGTGTCGATCAGGGCCGCCTCGTAGGCGTCGAGGACGAGGTCGATCGCGGCGTCGCCGATCGCGTGGATGGCGACCTGGAAACCTGCCCGGTGGGCCCGGAGGACGTCGGCCTTGATCGACTCGGCCGATTGCATCAGCAGACCGGTGTTGTCCGGTTCACCGACGAACGGCGCCCGGAACTTCGCGGTCCGTCCGCCGATCGTACCGTCGGCGAACAGCTTGGCCGGGCCGATCCGGAGCCACTCATCGCCGAAGCCGGTCCGGATGCCGAGCGCCACGAGTTCATCGAGATTATTCTCGATGATCATCATCAGGTACGTCCGCAGCGGCAGGTCGCCCGACGCCCGGAGCTGCTGGTAGGCGAGCAGCTCCTCGGGCCGCCGGATGCCGGCCTCGGCGACGCTCGTGACGCCGTAGGTCCGGTAGACGTCGCCGGCCAGCCGGATCGCCGCCATGAGCTGATCGACCGTCAGGGGCGGCGGGACGGCCTCGATCACGGTCAGCATCGACTCGCGCAGGACGCCGGTCGGCTCGCCGTGCTCATCGCGGTCGATCCGACCGTTGTCCGGGTCGGGCGTGTCACGGGTGATCCCGGCGAGTTCCAGCGCCCGGCTGTTGGCGACGCCGATGTGGTAGTCCGCCCGGACGATCAGGGCCGGCCGGTCCGGGATGACGGCGTCGAGGTCCTGCCGGGTCGGGTGGCGCTGCTCATGGAGCAGGTTGTCGTCATAGCCCCGGCCGATCACCCAGGCCCGGTCCGGTCGCTCCGCCGCGCCGTCGCGCATCCGCGCCATAAGCACCGCGAGCGGCGACGGCGCGGCCAGCGTCAGGTCGATGTCCAGCAGCGCCTGCCCGAACAGCTTCGGGTGGGCGTGGGCGTCGTTCAGGCCCGGCGTCATCGTCCGGCCGCGCAGGTCGATCGGCTCGGCCCGGGATCCGGCCACCGCTCGCGCCGTGGCGAGGTCGCCGGCGAAGGCGACCCGGCCCTCGCTGAAGACGACCGCCTCGACGATCGGCTGCCGGCGGTCCATCGTCCGGATCTGCCCGTTGGAGAAGATCGTCGTGCCCGTCATCGGTCCTCCGGCTCGTCATGGTCGCCAAGGGTGTCATTGCCGTCGGGGGAAGCGGTCCGGCCGCCGTCGGCCGCGAAGGGGATGGCGCCGCGCTCACGCTGGTCCCACCAGCCGGCGATCTCGTCGACCCGCGCCATCCAGACGTCGCCCAGCTCGACGGCGTAGTCGAAGAACCGGGTGATCCCGCGGGACGTTCCCGGCCGGCCCGATCGCCAGGCGGACAGACGCAGGACCTGGAGGCCGCCCTCGTCCCGCAGGACGTCGAGGTCGTCGCGCCAGTTGACGACCAACTGATCGGAGACGAGATCGGTGTCCAGGCCGACGTCGCTGGGCCGCGGGGGCAGGGGGATCCGGACGACCGCCTGCCCGGCGGTCATCGTCCGGACTGGGGTGTCGAGCCCGAGCGCGGTATCGGCGACCCAGGCGAAGCCGGCGTCGGCCAGCGTCGCGGCGAGGACGTTGATCCGGCTGGCGGCTGGTCCGGCGATGTCGGGCAGCACGATCCCCGGCGGCGGCCCGGTCAGGCGGGCGGCGAGGTCGTTGAGGGCGGCGCCGAGCTGGCGGGGGTCGCCGATGTCGTGGACGGTCAGCGCGGTGCCGTGCCCCTGCGAGCGCGTCTCCTGCAGCAGCCCCGGCTGAGCCAGGGCCGAATCAGCCGTCCAGATCACCGTCGAGCGGATGCCGAGATCGGCGAAGATCGTCAGCAGGCGGGTCAGGCCGGTCGTCGCGTACCGCGAGGCGATGTCGGTCTGCGGTCCCTGGGCGTCGACCATGATGGCGAGCGCGGAGCGGAAGCCGGCCGGCCAGCGCGGGCCGTCGATCCGGGGCCGAATGGGGATCGGGTCGGTCATGGTCGGTCCTCGGGGATGGGGTGGCGGGGACGAACGGTCAGACGCTCACCGCGTTGGCGGTGACGGCGATGCGCAGCGCCTGGTCGATGTCGGCGGTGATGTCGTCCAGATCCTCGATCCCCATGGACAGCCGGATCAGCCCCTCGCGGATGCCGATCTCCTCCCGTTGCTCCGGCGTCAGGGCGCGATGGGAGGACATGGCCGGGTGAAGGACCAGCGTGTAGACATCGCCGAGGGTCGTCGCGGGGATGATGAGCCTGAGGGCCTCCATGAAGCGGAAGGCGCCGGCCCGTTCGGCGTCGCGGATCTCGAAGGCGAGCATCCCGCCCCGGCGATGGTCGTTGAAGATGGCCGCCGCCGCGCCGATCGTCTCGTCCTCCGGGTAGTAGACCTGGCCGACGAGCGGGTGCTGCCGGAGCCAGTCCACGAGGAGTCGCGCCCCGTCACTCTGGGCCCGGACGCGGAGTGGGAGCGTCTTGATCCCGCGCAGGATCAGCCAGGCCTCGAAGGCACCGAGGGTCGGGCCGACCAGCTTGGCCTGTTCACGCAGGGCGAGGGCGCGCTCGGCGGTGGTGGCGATCACGCCGGCGGTCGCGTCGCCGTGGCCGCCGAGGTACTTGGTGGCCGAGTGCACGACGGTGTCGGCGCCGAGCCGGGCCGGGTTGACCAGCAGCGGCGACGCGAACGTGTTGTCGACCATCAGCGTCGCGCCGTGGGCGTGAGCGATCCGGGCCAGCTCGGGGATGTCGGCGACTCGCACCAGTGGGTTCGAGATCGTCTCGCAGACGACGAGGGTCGGCTTGACCCGCTGGACAGCCTCCTCGACCGCGGCCAGGTCGCGGGTGTCGACGAAGGTCGTCTCGATGCCGAGCGACTGGAACAGCTTGGACAGGATGGCGTACGTGGCGCCATAGACATCGCGGCCGGCGACGATCCGGTCGCCCGCCCGGGCATCAAGCAGGATCGCGGCGTGGATCGCGGCCATGCCAGAAGCGTAGGTGACGGCGTCCTCGGTCCCCTCGAGGGCGGCGATCGACTGCTCCAGCGCGTGCAGCGTCGGGTTGCCGTACCGGGTGTAGACGTAGCCCTGGCGCTCGTTGGCGAAGACGGCGTCGAGTTCCATCGTGTCGTCGTAGAAGTACGACGCGCTGAGGTGGATCGGGGCGACGGTCGGCGTGTAGTCCGGCGTACCCTGGCGCTCGCCGCCGTGGACGCTGCGGGTGGCGAAGCCGGCGTTGGCGAGACGGTCGGTCGGCTGGTCGTCGTGCGGGGAGGTGCCGTTGCTGTTCGTCAAGGGAGTCTCCTGTGGCGGACGGGTGGCGTGAGGGGCGCGGCGCGGCACGCGCACCATGACCGCGATATGCTGCGAGTCTAGCATCGCCCGTGGCTCCGACGTTGGCGCCTGTCACCGACCGTTGCGGGCGATGGCTCCGGGTCTGCGAGCGCCAGTCCCGTTGGGCTGGACCGATCCCGCCTGCGGGAGCGGGACCGACATCCGTGACGCCAGGGCCGCCCGGCCCCGGCAGGGAGTACCGACATGTCGACAACGAATCAGGCACCTGGCCAGCACATCCTTGTCCCGTTCGACGGCTCACCACTGTCAGCGCAGGCGTTCTCGCTCGCCCTCGGTCTGGCCCCGGAGGGCGCCACGATCACCGTGCTGCATGTTGAGGAGCAGCGCGACGGCTCCGCCCGGCTCGAATTCGAAGCGGTCGCCGAGCGGCTGCGCACGGTCGCGACCGGAAGGACGATCGGAACCGCGATCGTCCACGGTGAGCCAGCCGACGCGATCGTCGCGGAGGCGGACCGGCTCGGTGCCGATCTGATCGTGATGAGCACCCGGGGCCGGGGTGGCCTCGCCCGGCTGGCATTCGGCTCGGTGACGGACAAGGTCGTCCGCGGCAGCCACCGGTCCGTCGCCGTGATCCACAGCGACGCTCACGTCCACGACACGGCCACCGACGAGGCTGGCCGGAAGCCGCATCGCTTCAGCCGGATCGTGCTGCCGCTCGACGGGACCGATGCATCGGCGGCGGCGCTGCCCGTAGCCTCGGACCTCGCGAAGCGGCTCGCGGTCCCCGTGCTGGCCGTCTCGACGATCAACCTCGTCCCGCTGACGTCACCGTCGATGGTGCAGGACATCGGGATGGCGATGAACGTCGAAGAGGTCTATGACGAGACCCGCGAGTCGGCAGAGGTCTGGCTCTCGGCCGCCAGCACGCAGCTCACGGCCAATGGCGTGCAGAACTCCACGGAGTTTCTGAACGGGAGCGCCGCGTACGCGATCGAGTCGCTGACGAAGGCCGGCGACCTGATCGTGATGGCCACCCATGGACGCTCGGGCGTCGACCGCGTGCTGTCCGGCAGCGTCTCGGACCAGTTGATCCGGAGCGGAGCGGCACCGGTGCTGGTCGTCCGGACTACCTCGCCTTCAGCATCGTAGCGTGGCAGGACTCGGAGGTTCTGAAGGCGAAGCAGATCTCTCCCCCAGCCCCGCTGCGGCGCACCACTCGCTCTCCCGCCCCATGCGGCTCTCGCTGCGCTGCGGCTCGCGGGTGCCCGGAGCGGGGAGCAGCACCGCTTACCGAGCCCGGGTCAGGTGATGGAGTGCTGCTGGCGGACGATGCCGATTGTCCCCGTGCTGGGCCCTGATCGCCCCTCTCCGGGCGTGAGCGCCGCAGCGCGACACGAGCCGGGGAGGGGACTGTTCGCTATCGCGGTGTCTCCGACGCAACTCGCTCAGCCCGTCCCGAACTGGCGGTCGCCGGCGTCGCCGAGTCCCGGCAGGATGAAGGCGTTGTCGTCGAGCTGACGATGGAGGGCGGCGACGACGATCGGCACGTCCGGGTGCCGCTCGAGCATCCGGCTGACGCCCTCCGGTGCGGCGATCAGCCCGACGAAGGTGATCGCCGGGGCACCCCAGGCCTTCACGACATCGACCGCGTCGCAGGCCGAGCCGCCGGTCGCGAGCATCGGGTCGAGGATGAAGATGTGGTCGTCCGGGCACCGCTCCGGTAGCCGATTGTAGTAGCTCACCGGCTGCTTGGTCGCCTCGTCGCGGTACAGACCGAGATGCCAGACCTCGGCGTCCGGCAGGGCGTCCAGCGCCGGCTCGACCATGCCCAGCCCGGCCCGGAGGATCGGCACGAGTCCGATCCGCTCGGCGAGCCGCCCGCCCGTCGCCGCCTCCATCGGCGTCCGGTAGGACGTCTCCGACAGCGACAGACGGGTGGTCGCTTCGTAGATCAGCAGGGTGGTCAGACGGCGGACCAGCACCCGGAACGCCCGCGAGGTCGTCCGCACGTCGGTCAGTTCGGTCAGGTTGTGGGCGACGAGCGGGTGGGCGCTACGGTGGAGATTGGAGAATCCGTGGGTCGAGGGGGCTCCGGGGGTGACCATCCGCGCTCCTGGCTGGGGTCCGACGGTGGGGTCTGGCGAGACGCGATCGACCGGGATCATACCCCGTCAGTCACGCCGCCCGGACAGCGACACCGTCGGATTGCGGCGCCGGAACTGCCAGGAGCTGGCGACCGCCCGGGAGACGCCCCGGCTGACGACGAGGGCGCCGCTGAGCAGCACCCCGAGCAGAGCGGCACCGCCAGCCAGCAGGAGCGTCTCATCGAAGCCCCATCGGGTGTGGACCCAGGCGCCGGCCAGCGGGGCCAGGGCCGCGATCGCGACGATGCCGTTCGTCAGCGGCCGTGTGATCCGGCCGTGCCGGGTCTCGATCTCGGTGAGGTAGGGCAGGTTGAGCCGGGCCTGACCACCCTGGGCGATCCCGATCAGCGCGAAGACGAGCGCGAACAGCCAGCCCCGGGCGTCCGGATCGGAGACGCGGTCGGTCCAGATCGCGGCGTCGTAGAGCCGCGGGAGCGTCAGGGCCAGCACCGGCACCAGCAGGCGGAAGACGGCAACCGCCTGGAGCCCGGCCCGGATCCGCCCGCGCCGGGCCAGCCGGTTCCAGAGCGGTTCGGAGAGCAGGCGAAAGGCGACCAGGACGGCGACGTAGAGCCCGACGACGGCGGGCGAGGCGTCCAGGTCCGAGAGGGCGTAGACGACCAGGAACGGGTCGGCGAGGGCGGCCGCGCCCAGGAACCAGCGAAAGGCGATGTAGGTCCCCAGCCCACGGCCGGCGCCGTTAACGGTGGCCGCCACCGGACGAGGTGGGACGGACACCGAGGCCGGTGATGGGATCGTCGACTGGAAGTAGGTCGCGACCGCGAGGCAGCCGGCGGCGACCACGAACAGGACGGCGTACTGGGCGGGGAAGGCGATCTCGTCGTTCGCGAACAGGGCGGCCGCCACGAGTGAGACGGCGATCGCGGCGAGGGCGCCCAGGAGTGTCCGGGACGCGAAGTACCTCGTCCGCTGCCCGGCCGGGACCATCGGGGCCGCGACCGAGACCTCCGCCCGCGACGCGATCCCGGAACTGACGATGTAGAGCCCGAAACAGACGAAGATGGCCCGGAGCAGGGCGTCGTCGCTGTACTGCTCCCGACGGTCGACGACGAAGGCGAGGGCGATCACGACCAGCACCCGGATCGCGTTGCCGGTGATCGCGACGATGCCGGCGCGTTCCCGGCTGGCCGATGACCCGCCGAGGGCCGCGCCGGGCAGCCAGAGCAGACCGGCGAGCACGGCCGGGAGCGCGATCAGGTACCACGATCCCGTGAAGCCGGCGACGAGCGCCGCCAGGACGATGATCGGGTTGAGGGTTGCGCTGGCGGCGGTGGAGAGCAGGCCGACGAACTGGCCGGCGACGAACGCCCCGGTCCGGCCGCGCTGGGTACTCGCATAGCGTCTGATCTCGGCTCCTGGCAACGTGACGTGTCCTTCGTGTGGGCGGGCCGACGTGCGTCGACGACGGGGACGGTGCGAGGACTGTCCACCGATCGATGGGCCTGGATCGGCGACTGGGGATGGCGATGCTTGCCGGCAGTATAGGCGGATACCCCGTCGCCGAACCTCGCAAACATCGCTCGCGGAGCGCGGCGGCGAGACGGAATGGTCGGCAAGGGCCGCTGTCCGCGCCGGGGCGGGTACGCCTCGACCGACCGTCGCCGAGATGCGATGGTGCTACCATCATGCGTCGATCGACTGCCCTCCGAACGGCCCGTTGGACGGTCACGGCGGTGGAGAAGAGGTTCGTTCCCGTTGGTCGAGCAGTTGTTCCCTGTACCGGTCACGAAGATCGCCGCGCCACCCGGGTCCGTCAAGCGGCCATGGTGGGATCGTCAGCGCCGCCCGCTCTGGCTGCGCAGGGTCAGCGCCGGCGCGGACATCCTGTCGGACGTCGTGCTCCTGGTCCTGACCGCGACCGTGCTCAGCGTCGGGGCGATCGAGCAGCGGTCGGCGGTCCTGCTCGTGATCGCCACCATGGGCGTCGGCCTGTTGCGAGAGGTCTATCACGCCGACCCGCGGACATCACGGTTCGACCGAGCCATCGTGCTCGGTGAAGTCCTCGTCGTCGCCCTCGCGGTCGTCATCGTCGGGGATGCGGCGCTCGAGATCTCCCAGCCGATCGGCCCGCTGCTGGGGACGTGGGCCGTCATGGGCCTGACGCTCCTGATGAAGCGGTGGGCGGTGAACCTGATCGACGTGCTCGCCTGGCGGCAGGGGATCGGGGTCTCCCGCGTCCTGTTCGCCGGCGCGGACGGCGAGACCGGCCGCCGGCTGATGCAGGCGGTCGTGAACGACCCGCGGCTGGGGGCCTGTCTCGTCGGGTATCTCTCGAACGATGTCGACAGCGGCGACCTGCCCGTCGCCACGGAGCGCCGGATCGTCACGACCCGTCGGCTCGGCCGGTTCGACGACCTCGCGGCGGTCGCGGCCAGGCACCGTGTCGACGAGGTGATCTTCGTCCTCGGGGAGGCGGAGATCCCACGGCTCGGGGAGCTCGTCGCCGACGCCCGCGCCGCCGGCCTAACCGCCCGGATCGCGCCGACGCTGGAGGTGGGTGTCGGCCGCTCGACGGTGTCCGCGCTGGCGGGGGTGCCGGTGATCAGCTTTGACCATGACGTGATGTCGCGGCGGGGGCGGGCGTTCAAACGTTCGGTCGATCTGTTCATCGCCGGAATGACGCTCGTGCTGGCCTTCATCCCGATGCTGCTGATCGCGGCGCTGATCCGGCTGGATTCGCCGGGGCCGGTCCTGCTCCGGCAGCCGCGGGTCGGGCGCAACGGGCGCCACTTCGATGCGCTCAAGTTCCGGACAATGGTCGACAACGCCGACCTGCTCCGCGACGACCTGATCGCCGAAGCGGGATCCGCCGACCCGCGCCTGTTCAAGCACGCCGCCGATCCCCGGCTGACCCGAGCAGGCAAGTGGCTGCGGCGCTGGAGCCTGGACGAGTTCCCGCAGGTGTGGAACATCGTCCGCGGCGACATGAGCGTCGTCGGTCCGCGCCCGCCGCTGCCCGAGGAGGTCGCGCTGTACGAACCGGTGCATCACCAGCGGCTCGCCGTGGTGCCGGGCCTGACCGGTCTCTGGCAGGTCAACGGTCGCAGCGATCTCAGCTTCGATGAGATGATCCGGCTCGATCTCTACTACGTCGAGACGTGGTCGCCGTGGCTGGATCTCAAGCTGATCATGCGTACGCTGCCGGCGGTCGTCGGGGGCAGGGGCGCCTATTAGCCGCGCCACGGACCGGTCGTCCCCTGCGCTCAGGGATGCTTCTTTGGTAGGCTCCCTCGTCGAAGCACCCATCCCTGCCCCACGCCGGGGCCGTACCCGTCGAGGAGCAGTGCCGCATGGACTTGCAGCGGATCGTCACGATACTGCTGCGCCGCTGGTGGCTGGTCCTCGGGATGCCGGCCCTCGTCCTCGCCATCTCGCTCGTCCTGCTGTCCACCAGCCCGTACGTCGCGTCGATGCGGGCGACGGTCCTGATCCCCGGCGACACGCAGGAGACCGGCAACGCCGAGCGGCCGGAGTTGATGGTGCTCGACGACGTGCCGCAACTCGTGAAGAGCCCCGCGTTCGCCAACAACGTCAGTACCGAGTTACAGGCATCAGCGCCCCAGTACGCGCTCTCGACCGCCGAGATCCAGGCATCCCTCTCCGCCGACTACTACAGCCGGAACGTGACGGTTCGAGCGACCCGTGACTCCGAACAGGAGGCGCTGGCTCTCGCGACGGCCGTGCAGAGCATCTTCGAGCGGGAGATCAACTACTACCTGATCCCGGAGGGCGGCGCCCCGGCCACCGTCCGGATCATCGAGACACCGACGCTCAGTCGCGACAGCCCGGCGACCGGGAGTGTCGCGATCATCATCCAGACGCTGGTCGCGCTCGTGATCGGCTGCGGGCTGGCCGCGCTCGCGGCGGCGTTCGACCAGCGGATTCACTCGCGTTCGGACCTCGCGATGGTCCTGCCGGTCCCGGTCCTGGGGGATCTCCTGCCGGTCGCCGGCGCCGCCAGGGGCCGTTGGCGTCACCGGCGCCGATCCCTGTCCTCGTCGCTCGTCGAAGACCGTGCGGACGCCTCATCGCCCGCACCGCTCCTGGACGGCGACGAACCGGTCCGGGCACTGCGGGCGACCCTGGAGGCGACCGGGCCGGGTCCCACCGATCGTGGCGGCACCGGTGGGCAGGTGCTGATCCTTGCCGGGGTCGATCGCGACGACCGAGCGGTCCCGGCCATCGGCCAACGGCTGGGAACCGTCTGCGCAGCGGCCGGTGAGCGCTGCCTGGTGATCGACTGCCTGACGGGCTCGGCCCAGCCGGAGGCACCCTCCGCATTCGCGCAGTGGTTGGGGGGAGCGCACGAGACGCCCGCGCCGCTGCCGGTTCCGAACGATGCAGGGTCGATCCAGGTCCTCCGGATTCCGGTCGGATCCGGAGGACGACGTGACGTGATGCGCGGACCGCGGTGGGACCGGGCGCTGTCCGACGCGCGAACCGCGTACGATGTCACCCTGATTGCCGTCCGGCCCATTGCCGTCTCGGCCGACGCGCTGGCGCTCGCCCGGCACGTCGATGGGGCGGTCTTCCTCGTCCGGGCGGGCCGGACGAGCGGGTCGGCACTGGTCCAGGCCCGCGCCGCCTTCCAGGCCGCCGGCGGGGCGGTCATCGGCACGGTGCTCATCCCGGCCGATGAGGATGACTGAACGGCGGAGGGTCGAGGTGGGAGTTCCAGCGGACGCGGCCGTGATCTCGGTGCGGTCCTTCGGCAAGCGCTTCGGCTCGTCCGTTGCCGTCGATGCCCTGAATCTGGCCGTGCCCGAGGGGATGATCTACGGCTTCCTCGGGCCGAACGGCGCCGGCAAGACGACGACGATCCGGGCCCTGCTCGGGTTCATCCGGCCGTCCTCTGGTTCGACGTCCATCCATGGCCACGACTCGTGGTCCGATGGGCTGGCCGCCCGGTCCCGGCTGGGCTACCTCGTCCCGCCCGACGCGCTCTACCTGGATATGAGCGGCACCGCCCAGCTCGACTACACGGCCGGGCTGAGCCGGGTGCGGCCGGTGCTGCGGGACCGGTTCCTCGACGCGCTGGAACTGGACCGCCGCACGCTCTCCCGCCGCCTGGGAACCTTCTCCAAGGGCATGAAGCAGAAGCTCGCCCTGACCGCCGCCTTCCAGACGGACCCGGATGTCCTGATACTCGATGAACCCACCGACGGCCTCGACCCGCTCGTCCAGCGGAACTTCGAGGAACTGCTCCGGGAGCGCGTCGCCGCCGGGCGCACGATCCTGATGTCGTCGCACGACCTGGCCGAGATCGAGCGGGTCTGCGAGCGGGTCGCGATCGTCCGAGACGGCCGGCTCGTCGCCGATGAGCGGGTCGAGGATCTCGTCCGGCGGCGGATGCGTCTCGCCGAGATCCGGTTCATCGGGGAGGAACCGGCGGCGCTGCTCGGGGTGCCCGGCGTCCGTCTGGTCGACCGGCCGGGCGACCGCGTCCGGGTCGCGGTCGAGGGTGACCTGCAGCCGTTGCTCGCGTTCCTCGTCGGGCAGCCGGTGGACGACCTGGTCCTCGCGCCACCCAGTCTCGAAGAGGTCTTCTTCGGCTACTACGGCGCCGATCGGTCGGCATCGCCGGACACCGATCCGACCGGGGAGACGCGACATTGATGGTCTGGATGCTGACGCTGCGCTCGATCAGACAGGGCGTCTTCGGCTCGATCGCCCTCCTGATCGGGCTGTTCATCTTCGAGCTGATCGTCCCGCCCGTCGCGGAGGACGTCGGCACCGAGCAGCTCGACCCGGTCCTCGCCGCGTTGCCGCCCGCGATCCAGGCGCTGACGCGCTCCAGCCCGGACCTGATCATCGGGCAGGGCATCCAGGGCTACCTGTCGGTCGGCTTCACCAGCCCGGTCTTCCTGCTGATGATCTGCGCGGGGATCATCTCGTTCACCTCCGGGCTGGCCGGCGAGATCGAGCGCGGCTCGATCCAGCTCGCCCTGAGCCGCTCCGTCTCCCGGCTGTCGGTCTACGGCGCCCGCGTCGTCGGGGCGATCGTGCTGGCGGCGGCATTCGCCGCCGTCGGTCCGCTCGGCATCCTCGTCGGGCTCAACCTGATCGAGACCGACCAGGCGATCGATCGGGGGGCGCTGATCCCGACCGCGACCGCAATGTTCGCGCTGCTCTGGTCGGTCGGCGGCGTCACCCTGCTCCTCTCCGCACTCGGCCAGCGCGGCGGGCAGGTCGTCGGCTGGTCGATCAGCTGGTTGGTGATCAGCTACTTCGTCGACTACTTCGCGACCCTCTGGTCGGCGCTGGACCGGTTCACCCCGCTGAGCGTCTTCAACTACTTCGCCCCGACGACGACGCTGGTCCAGTCCGACTACACCGTCCGTAACCTCGTCGTGCTCGGTTCGATCGGCCTGGCCGGGTTCACCCTCGGCGCGATCGCGTTCGACCGGCGTGATCTGCCGTCCTGACCGGGGCGATCGCCACGGAACCAAACCGCGCCGCCATGCGTAACAGATGAGGGAACGGGGGCCTGCCGTCACCCCGGCAACAGGGTCCGTTGGCCCGGCTGCTCGCTGCGTGGTAGCGTAGGGGCGCTTCGGTCGTCAACCGGTCCCGCGGCCTGTTCACGATACCGGGCCGCCCCATCTGACGCTCGAATCTGTGCGAACCTCATGCTCTCGCTCGGGCCGAACCGAGCCACGGAGGACCCAGCGAATGTCCAGTGATTCCAACGGCACCGACAACCGGACCGATCGGGACATGTCGGAGCGTGGTCAGCTCGATCGGCTCGTCACGACCCTGCGTTCGACGGCCGGCGCCACGCTGTCCCGCCGCGACCTGGCCCGGATGTCGGCCCTCGCCGCCGGCGCCGTCGCGACCGCCCGCTCCGGCGTCCAGTCCGCTTCCGCCGCTCCGGGCGGCGTTGCCGGCCGCGCCCAGGACGGCGACCCGCAGACCGACCAGGAACTGCTGATCCCGTTCGACCCTTACGGTGAGCCGATCGTGCTCGACCCGCAGCAGGCCGTCAACTGGGGCCCCTTCTGGCTGCTGCTGCCGAACGTCTTCGGCGGGCTCCTGCGCTACACGGAAACCGGTGCGATCGAGTACGACCTCGCCGAGTCCTATGAGGTCAGCGACGACGGCCGGACCTATACCTTCCGGATCCGCTCCGACGCCCGCTACGCCAACGGCAACACCGTCGTCGCCGACGACTTCGTCACGTCCTGGAAGCGGGCCCTCAACCCGGACGCGCTCTCGCCGATGGCCGAGTTCATGTCGATCATCGATGGCTATGATGACTACACCAGCCGGAAGAGCGAGGATATCGGCATCGAGGCCGTCGACGACCAGACCCTGGAAGTGACGCTCTCGGACGGCTTCACCTTCTTCCCGTCCTACGCCGCCTCGTTCGTCTACGCGGTCGTCGACCCGTCGGTCGTCGAATCCAATCCGGACGACTTCTATCTCAACGGCGCCGGCACGGGGCCGTGGCAGGTGACCTCCTTCGAGCCGGGCGGCGACCTCGTCATGGAGCCGAACACCGAGTACTACGGCGGCACCTCCCCGTCGCTGACGAAACTCACCTGGCGGACGACCTCGGGCGCGGACGCCGGGCAGGCCGCCCTCGACCTATACACGAACGAGGACGCCATCTCGGCCGACGTCACGATCTCGCTGATCGAGGCCGTCAGGGCTGACGAGGCGCTCAGCGCCGACCTCAAGACCGTCGAGTTCTCCGGCACGACCCGATCGCTGGCGATGGACTTCAACCAGGAGCCGTTCAATTCGGTCGGCGTCCGGCGCGCCTTCGCCCTCGCCACCGACCGTGAGCGCTACGCGACCGAGATCGCCCTCGGGACCTACACCCCGACCACGGCCTTCACGCCACCGGTCACCGGCCAGGTAGCGGGCTACGAGGCGCCGGGCGGGATCGAGTTCAACGCCGATGACGCCGCCTCGGCCCTGGCCGATGCCGGCTTCGAGGGTGGGGCCGGTCTGGCGGAGATCATCCTCTATCAGAGCGTCGACGATACCCCCGAGGAGATCGCCCGGACCGCCGCCTTCCTGGCGACCTACCAGGAGACGCTCGGCGTCGCGATCACCCACGACACGACGCTGACCGCCGCCCAGATCGAGCTCCAGCGCGAGGACACCAACGGCTTCCAGATCGCGATCACCGACTGGTCGTCGATCGGGGACACGCCGTACCTGCTCAGCTACGCCCTCCGGCCGGAATCCCCGTACATGAGCGGCTTCTTCAACTGGAACCCGGACCTCGAGGACGACGGCGACGACACGCCCGGCGCCGCTGCCCAGCAGTTCAGCGACCTGACCGGCGACGCCGACCGCGAGCAGGACCAGGACGCCCGCAACGACCTCTACCAGCAGGCCGAGACGCTCGCCCTCCAGAACGCGGTCTACATCCCGATCGGGAACTGGGTCCAGCAGTACGTCCAGAAGCCCTGGCTCCAGGGGACCCGTCAGGGCGCCTGGACGGGTCGCCTGCCGATCCTGTTCGACCAGAACGTCGTGGTCGTCGGCCGGTAACGCGTCGGCTCTCGATCCGATGAAGATCGATTCGAAACGAGGCGGCAACCCCAGTGGAGGTTGCCGCCTTGCCGTTTGCCACAGGATCCGGAAGCGAGACATCATACGGAATCCGGGTAAAGACTCCCCTCTCCGGGCGGTGAGGAGCCGAAGCCGCCTTTGCCGGGTGAGCGACGAGCGGAGCCGGAGGTCGGGGGAGAGGTCTGCTCCGCTACACACCGGCTTCGGGGGAATGACGGCTCGTCAACCGAATTCCGTATCAGGCGTGCATCGCCCGGTAGAGATCACGCAGGAGGGCGATCTCGGCGCCGTGATGGAGCAGTTCCTGGTTCATCCACCAGACCGTCTCGATCAGCGGGTCCTCCGGGTCGCTGCCGTAGGGATAGGTGCTGCGACCGATGGCGTCGAGGTCGGCCTCGGTCGCCGTGACGAGGACTTCACGCCAGGCGTCGGCCGCTTCGACGTACGCGGCGATCGCGCTGGTCGCGTCGCCGTGGACCGGGTAGGTTGCGCGCGTCAGTGAGTGACTCCCAATCAGGTGGTCGGCTCGGAGGGCCAGCATCTCGTTGATGTGGGCCAACCGCCAGGCGATCGTCGGGAACGGCATCGGCCTCGGGCTGTCCGGGTGACGATCGCGGCCCCAGTCGCCCGCCCCGACCAGTTCCCGCGCCGAAGGGGCCGGTCCGTCCGACTTGCGGCGGACCGACCAGGCGTTCGGGACGGGTTCCCAGAGGTATTCGGCGTCTGTCAACGGTTCGACTATGACGATCGCGTCATCGCCACTGTCCATCGTCGGACCGGCGATCCGTCCCATTAGGCGGGTCCGGGCGAAGTCGTACTGGCTGAGCAGGGGAGCTATGCGGCGTGGTGTCTCCATCTGGCTCTTCTCCGGGGGCGCGAGGGAATCGTCACGGTTGGGTGACCGCGGGTCGTGTCCAGCGATCGATCGCGGACGGTCCCTGATCCGGTGTCATCGGAGCCTCCCGATGAGTTGAGAGCGTCGTCAGGGGTTGGCAACAGTGCCAGGCCCTACCGTGAGCTTCCCGCGGGTCAGTCGCCGTCCATGACGATGCAGACCTTGCCGGACTGGCCGCCGTCGGCGACCTGGTAGGCGTCGGCGGCGTGCGCGAGGTCGAACCGGTGGGAGACCGTGATCTCGGGCTTGAGGTTCCAGGTGACGAGCTTCTCGACCAGCTCCTCCATGTGGCCGACGCTGGTCACCCAGGAGCCGATGAGCGTGATCTGCGGGTGGATCAGCATCGGGCTGACGTCGAACTCGATCCGGTTGCCCTCGCCGACCATGACGCAGCGGCCGTGGTGGCGGGTCGCGCCGAGGGCGACGAGCCGCGCCGCGCCGGAGCCGGAGCAATCGACCGAGACCTCGCAGCCCTGGCCGCCGGTGTGGCCGCGAATCTCCGCGACCGCACCGGGGCCGGACATGACGGCGACGTCGATCGCGCCGATCTCCAGTGCCCAGTCGAGCCGCTCCTGGCTGACGTCGACGCCGATCACCGTCGGGGCGCCCATCGCCTTCGCCAGCAGCCCGGCCGCCATCCCGACCGGCCCGATCCCGGTCACGAGGACGTTGTCGCGGCCGGAGACCCCGGCCTTGAGGAGGGCCTCGTAGGCCGTCCCGAAGCCGCAGGCGACCAGCGCGCCGTCGACGAAGCTGAGTTCGTCCGGGAGGGCGATCAGCGTGCTCTCCTCGGCCAGCATGTACTCGGCGTGGCCGCCGTCGCGCTGCCAGCCGTAGGCCGAGCGGCTCGGGGAGGTGCAACTGATCATGTAGCCGGCCCGGCAGTCCGGGCAGACCCCGCAGCCGCTGATGTGATAAACGAGCACCCGGTCGCCGACCTTGAACCGGCGGCAGTCCGGCCCGGCTTCGACGACCTCACCGGCCGGCTCATGCCCGGCGATCACGTTCTGGTAGGCCTCGTCGCCCTCACCGACGTGCTCGCGGTAGATCGCCCGGATGTCGCTCCCGCAGATCGACGAGGCCCGCATCCGGAGCAGGACCTGACGCGAGCCGGGCACCGGCCGCGGGATCTGGTCGAAGGTCACTTCGCGGTTGCCCGGCAACCGGACTCCCAGCATGGTCGCTGACATGGTCTTGCTCCTGAGTGAGTCCGGGATTTCCCAGTGACGATTCCGGGTCGGAGTGACGATTCAGGCAGTGGCGGTACCGAGGATGGCCGCGAGGTCCGCCAGATCGGCGTTGCCGCCGCAGAGGACGACGCCGACCCGCCTGCCGGTCATGTCCGGGATGCGGCCTTCGAGCACCGCCGCCGCTCCGACCGCGCCGGTGGGCTCGACCAGCAGCTTGAGCCGGCCGGCGAGGAACCGCAGCGCCGACCGGATCTCGTCTTCGGAGACGGTGACGATCCCGGCGAGATCATGGCGCATGATCGGGAACGTGACCGAGCCGACGGCCGCGGTCCGGATGCCATCAGCGATCGTGTCCGGTGCGGCGATCGTCACGATCTGACCGCTCGCCAGCGATCGCTGGGCGTCGTTGGCGACCTCCGGCTCGACGCCGTAGACCGCGACGCCGGGCCGGACACCATGGGCGGCGACCGCGATCCCGCTGATCAGCCCGCCGCCGCCGACCGGGGCGAGCACGATGTCGAGTTCCGGCTGCTCCTCGAACATCTCCAGCGCCAGCGTTCCCTGTCCCGCGACGACATCCGGGTGGTTGAAGGGTGGGACGAGGGTCAGGCCGCGCCGGGATGCGATCTCCGCCCCGATCTGCTCGCGGCTCTCGGTGTGGCGGTCGTAGAAGACGACTTCGGCGCCGTAGCCGCGAGTCGCGGCTACCTTCACGGCGGGGGCATCGGACGGCATCACGATTACCGCCGGGACGCCGAACTCCCGTGCGGCGAGCCCGACCGCCTGGGCGTGGTTGCCGGAGGAGAAGGCGACGACCCCACGGGCTCGCTGGTCGTCCGCCAGGGCGGCGAGGGCGTTGTAGGCGCCGCGGAACTTGAACGAGCCCGACCGCTGGAACTGCTCGCCCTTGAACCAGACCTCGGCGCCGACGAGGTCGTCGACGGTCCGGCTGTGGAACATCGGCGTCCGCGTCGCGATCCCGGCGAGCCGGCGGGCCGCCGCCCGGACATCGTCGATCGTAACCGTGAGCTGATCCGTGGTTGCGCCGGTCGCGCTGGTGACCATTCGCTGTTGCCCCTGTCGAGAAGATGAGACGCCCGTCCGGCATATCGTACCGGACGGGCGTCGGTTCATTCAGGGGTCCGACGGACGGCGATCAATCGGCCGAGGCGGCGTCGACCAGCTCGGAGGCGAGCGTCTGCTCGATCTTCGACTCCGGGCGGCGGTAATCAGCGATGAACTGCTCCATCCGGTCCCGGGCGATGTCGTCGTGGTACTGCTCCGGTGGGGACTTCATGAAGTAGGACGACGGGGCCAGCAGCGGGCCGCCGATGCCGTTGTCCAGGGCCAGCTTGCAGCAGCGGATCGCGTCGATCACCACGCCGGCCGAGTTCGGGGAGTCCCAGACCTCCAGCTTGAGCTCGACGTTCAGCGGGACATCGCCGAAGGTCGTGCCCTCGAGCCGGATGTGCGCCCACTTGCGGTCCTCGAGCCAGGGGACGTGGTCGCTCGGGCCGACGTGGACGTTGCCCTTGCCGATCTCGCGGTCCATCTGGCTGGTGACGGCGTTGGTCTTGGAAATCTTCTTGGACTCCAGCCGATCGCGCTCCAGCATGTTGAGGAAATCGGTGTTGCCGCCGAAGTTGAGCTGGTAGGTCCGGTCGATCCGGACGCCGCGGTCGGCGAACAGGCGGGTCAGCATCCGGTGGGTGATCGTGGCGCCGACCTGGCTCTTGATGTCGTCGCCGACGATCGGCAGGCCGCGGTCGATGAACTTCTGGGCCCATTCCGGCTGCCCGGCGATGAAGACCGGGATGCAGTTGACGAAGGCACAGCCGGCCTCGAGGACCTGCTCGACGTACCAGCGCGTCGCCGCCTCGGAACCGGCAGGTAGCTGACGACGACGTCGGTCTGCGTGTCGCGCAGGATCTGGGCGATATCGGCCGCCGGGGCGTCGGACTCCGTGATGACCTCGGACAGGTACTTGCCGATCCCGTCCATCGTCGGGCCGCGGTGGACGGTGACGCCGAGGTGCGGGACCTGGGCGAAGGTGATCGTGTTGTTCGGGCCGCTCCGGATCGCCTCGGAGAGGTCCTTGCCCACCTTCTCGCTGTCGACCTCGAAGGCGGCGCTGAACTCGACGTCACGGATGTGATAGCCGCCGAGGTTGACGTGCATCAGTCCGGGGACGAACTCGTCCTCCGGGGCGTTCTGGTAGTACTGGACGCCTTGGACGAGGGAGGAGGCGCAGTTGCCGACGCCGATGATGGCGACGCGGACCTTGCCATCGTTCCGGCGAGCGGGAAATCCGTTGGGGGAGACGGGGGATGCGGACATGGTTCGAGACCTCCGATGAGTGAGCAGGCAAGGTGGACCGAACCGTCCAACAGCTGCCTCTTCCGGAGGGAGTGTAGTGACGAAAGGTTCATAGGTCAAAGAACTGATGAATACGTATCACGTAATCCGATTCACCGATCGAAAGGACGAATGCGGCCCCTTCGATCGCATCGGATTCGGATCATTCCGTGAGCTTGTGCCCGCAGTTGACGCAGAACTTGTTGCCGACGGCGTTCTCGGTGCCGCACTCGGGGCAGAACCGGCCCTTCGGCGACGTGCCCGGGTTGACCGGCGGCGTCACCGGGGCGGCCGGCTGCGGCTGCTGGTTCTGCTGGCCGGCGTTCTGGAGTGAGTTGGCCAGCGTCTGGCCGAGACCGACGCCGGCGCCCAGGCCGAGTCCGGTCGCGGCCGCGCCGCCGCCCTCGTTCTGTGCCGCGTCCCGGAGCGCCTGGGCGGCCTGGAACTGGGTGTAGGTGTTCATGTCCCCGAGCGCGGCCATGCCGGAGCGCTCGTCGATCCGCTTCTGGACCTCGTCCGGCGGGGTGATCGCGCCGATCTGGAACGAGGTGAGCGCCAGCCCGATCTGGGCGAAGTCGTCGCCGAGCGCGTTCCGGGTGGCGTCGCTCAGTTCGCGGCTCATCTTCGCCAGATCAAGGATCGAGGTCTGGACCTCGGCCAGCAGGTCGTTGAACTCGGTGATGATGATGCTCTTGAGGTAGTCGTCGATCTGGGCCGTCGAGAACGCGCCCCGGGTGCCGACGATCTGGTTGACGAACAGTTGCGGGTCGGCGACGCGCATGGCGTAGGTACCGAAGGCGCGCAACCGGACCATGCCGAGCTCCGTGTCCCGGAAGACGAGCGGCTGCGGCGAGCCCCACTTCATGTCGTTGAAGTCCCGCATCGAGACGAAGACGACCTCGGCGGTGAAGGGCGACTTGCCGCCGAATGGGATCCCGATCAGCGTCGTCAGGAGCGGGATGTTGTTGGTCGAGAGCGTGTGGCGGCCGGGGCCGAAGACGTCCAGCGCCTTGCCGTCCCGGAAGAAGACGGCCCGCTGACTCTCGCGGACGACGAGCTGCGACCCGAGTCGGAACTCGCCGGAGCCATCCTCCGGGAACCGGCGGACGATCTCTCCGGACGCTTCGTTGGGGTGCTCGATGAGGTCGAAGAGTGCCATGCGGTGCTGCTCCCTCTACGTGGAAGCGACCGGGCTATGGGCCCGGTCGCCTGTCCGAGACCTGTTCGCCCGTCGTCCGGGATCGATGGTTGCCGCGACGCCTACTGGTTGGCGCGGACCGCCGGGTCGGTGATGCCGACCTCATCCGACTTCTCGATCGGGTCCGGTTCAGCCGCGCCTGGCTCCAGCGCCTCGGTCCGGGCATCCGGCAGGGCCGAGCCGCTGCCGGCCTTGAGGGCGTTCAACTCGTCGTCGATGCTGCCGGTGCCGATCTTGAGGGCGGCGAGCTCCTCCTCGATCTCGACGTCGTAGTCGAGTTCCTCGAACTGGGCATCGAACCCGGTCGAGGCGAGTTCCCCGATGGCGCTGGCCTGGGCCTCCTGGCTGCGGATCTTCCGCTCCATCCGCTCCAGCTCGCTGGTCGGGTTCATCGGCGAGAGCGTCGTCAGCGACTGCGTCACCTCGACCTGCGCCTTGGCGCGGCGCTGGCGGGCGATCAGTGAGTCACGCTGGCTCATCGTCGTCTGGTACTTGCTCTCCAGCTGGCGGAGCTGCCCCTTGAGCTTCTCGACCATCTGGGTCTGCGCCTGGTACTGCTGGGCGTAGACACGGGCGTTCTCGTCGTTGTCCTTCTTGCGCCGGAGGGCTTCGCGGGCGAGGTCGTCTCGGCCGGCGTCGACCGAGCGCTGGGCCTTTGTCGACCACTGGAGCGCGAGGGTCCGCGTCTCCTTCATGTCGGCTTCGAGTTCCTTCTCCTGCGCGATCATCGCCGCCACCTGACCGCGGGCGGTCTGGATGTTCGTCTGCATGTCACGGAGGATCTGGTCGAGCATCTTCTCCGGGTCTTCGGCCTTGTCGATGATCTCGTTGACATTGGCGCGGACCAGCCGGGAGATGCGATCCATGATGCCCATGCGTGATTGTCTCCTTGTGGGTAGTCGCTCCCGATTGCCGGGGCGATGGGTGTCGATCAGCGGCCAGATGTCTGGCTGGCCGGTCGGATAGCAGTATCCGTTATCACGAACCTTGCCCCGGCTTCCCGGCGCCCGAGTTGCCGAAGTTCTCGACGTCGCCGGCCCCAAGGCTGAGGCCGGTGAAGGCCTGCTGTTCGTTTCCCCAGTCCAGCAGGATCCCGATCGCCGCACGGTCCTCGGTCGCCAGGCTGTGGGCCGTCACGGGACGGTAGCCCGAGATGGCGCCGGGGGTGATGATCTCGGCCTGGCCGCTGGTGGTCGCAGTGATCGCGAACGCCTCGTCGCCGATCGTGACCTGCTGCTCGCCGGCCGCGACGGAGGCCGCTCCGGGTCGTGGTGAGACGAGGCCCAGCGACGCGCCGGGCTGGGCGGGGACGAGGACCCACTGCTCTTCCGGCGTCTCGCTGAACCGGAACAGCCGCACCGACGCCGCGCCGGCCGCGATGTCCAACCGGCTGTCGACGATGCCGCTCTGGCCGAGGACATCGATCGCGTCGCCCTCGTCCAGCCAGAAGGTCGGCGCTGGGAGGCCGCTGCCGGCGTCGAGCGCCATCAGCGCCCGGACCGACTCCTCCGGTTCCGGCGTGCCGCTCTCGATCACCCGTCCGCGGCTGTCGAACCGCTCGTTGAGCCGGCTGACCAGGTCGCGGCCGGTTCGAGCCGGCGTCTTCAGGTCGCCGTCCGCGGCGTAGGCGGCCTCCAGGGCTCCGATCGGCTCATCGAGTTGGCCGACACCGGAGAGCAGCCCCTCGTCGAACAGCCGGAGCTGGTCGAGCGCTCCGGCGTCGACGTCCCGGTCGGAGAACAGACCGCCGTAGCCGTAGGTGGCGGTATTGATCCGGTCGCTCAGGTGACGGATCGCCTTCGCGAGATCGTCGACCGGCCCGATCGCCATGATCTTCCGGTCATCGGCGAGGTCGCGGGCGACGCGCTCGACGCGACCGAGCTGGCGGCGGTACTCCTGGGTGAGGTGATCGCGGACGCGGCGGTCGGCGTCACGCCGATCCTCCTTGTCGCGGTAGCCGGAGTAGCCGGGGAAGGACTGGAGCGTCTGGGCACCCCGCCGGGCGAGGCGTTGGATCACCCCGCCGCCGAGGTCGGGTTCCTGGCGGCCCCGTGAGGCCTCCTTCGACCGCTCGTCGAAGGTCGTCGTGCGCCCCTGGCTGTCGTCGGTCACGGGTCCGTCCTCTCTCATCGGCTGAACTTGCAGGCCGGAACGCGTCCTCTACAGGAAGATCTCGGCGCCGCAGTAGGGACATTTAATCAGGCCACGGCCGGCCAGGGTGACCTGGCCGCCGCAGTTCGGGCACGTCTCGCGATCCTGGAGCGACTGCGCTTCGACCGAGTACAGCATCCCCTTGCTCCAGTCGACGTAGCCCGTGAACAGGCCGCGACCGACGAGGAGTTCCAGGTCGCGCTGGACCTTGTCCCGGGTCGTGTTCAGCTCCAGGACGAGATCGGCGACCCCGATCGAGCCCCGGGTCTTGACGATGTCCAGGAGCCGGCGCTGCTCACCGACCGCTGCCAGCTCCCGTCCCTCGGACGCCGAGCGCAGGACCAGGAATACGCCGCCGCCGACGAGTGGGATGACGAGCACACCGAACAGCAGGATCAATCCGAGGATCGTCGCGCTGCCCGTCGTCTGCCCCTCACCCTGACCGGCCAGCAGGAAGGCGACCCCACCGACGCCGAGGATGATCCCGGCGGCCGCGAGGATGATGCCGATGACGCGACCAGAACCGGCCATGTACCCTCCGTGGCCCCGTGACGCCCAGCCTGTCCAGCCGGTGTTCGACGGGGCTATCGTGCACTATACGGACCATCCCGCTCGAGGTTGCGGCGATTGTACGGCGCTAGGGCTTCGGAACGATGGCGAACAGGAACTCGCCCCGGCAGGCGACCGCGCCGTCGACAGTCGCAACGCCCGTCCCGGTGCCGATCCCGCGCCGGAAGGCGCCGAGGGTGACCTCCAGCCGGAGCGTGTCCCCGGGCTTGACCTGGCGCTTGAACCGGACGTTGTCGATCCCGGCGAACAGCGCGAGTCGGTCCGCCTGATCGGGTTGGGACAGCATCGCGATCGCGCCGACCTGAGCGATCGCCTCGACGATCAGGACGCCGGGCATGACCGGCAGATCCGGGAAATGGCCCTGAAAATGGTGCTCGTTCATCGTGACGTTCTTGATCCCGGTCGCGCTCTGGCCGGGGACCAGCTCGACGATCCGGTCGACGAGCAGGAACGGGAAGCGGTGGGGGATGATCTTCTGGATCGCGACCGCGTCGAGCGGCATCTCGTACGCCTGGGTCGGTGCGACGGTCGCTGCCTCGTCGGCCATGGTGGGTCCTGCTCCTGTGTCATTCGTCGAACGGTCCCGACCCGCAATGGCAGGTCGGCGCATGGCATGATGGTAGGCCATCGAGTGGGTCACCGGGGAGATCAGAGGAGCCAGGCGGGGCGATGAGCAAGCGGTCGATTGCGGTGATCGGCTCCGGAGCCTGGGGGACGACGCTGGCGGCCATGACGGCGTCCAGCGGCCACGACGTGCGGCTGCTCTTCCGCTCGCCCGATGAAGCCGAGCGGGTTCGGGTCTCCCGTCGGCACGACCGGGCGATGCCCGGGCTGACGCTCCCGGCCGACGTGCAGCCGATGACCAGCCTGGCGGATGCGGTCGCGGGCACTCGCCTGGTCATCCTGGCGGTCCCGAGCCAGGTGATGCGGGAGGCGGCCCGGCGGGTGGCTCCATACGTCGCGGGCGCCATCGTGCTGTCGGTGAGCAAGGGGATCGAGATCGCGTCGCTGCGCCGAATGAGCGAGGTGATCGCCGAGGAGCTGACGGCGTATGGGGGCCGGGCCGCTTCGGCGCCGATCGCCGTCCTGTCCGGGCCGAACCTCTCGGCCGAGATCGCGGCCGGTAAACCGGCCCTGGCCGTAATCGCGTCCCGCGACGACGCGGCGGCCGCCACGGTCCGCGACCTCGTCATGACGCCCGCACTCCGTTGCTACACCTCTTCGGATATCGTCGGTGTCGAGATGGCGGGGGCCCTAAAGAACGTCTACGCCATCGGAGCGGGGATCGGAGCCGGGCTGGGCGCGGGCGACAACGCCCGGGCCGCCTTCATCACCCGCGGGATCGCCGAGATGAGCCGGCTCGGCATCGCCGCTGGCGCTGACCCGCTGACCTTCGCCGGGATCGCTGGCCTCGGCGACCTGATCGCCACCTGCTCGAGTGCATCGAGCCGGAACTACGCTCTCGGCCGGGCGCTGGCGTCCGGGCTGTCGCTGGATGAGGCGCTGGCGTCCCTGCACCATGTCGCCGAGGGCGTCAGCACGACCATCGCCGCCCACGCTCTCGGGCGGAGGCTCGGCGTCGAGATGCCGATCGTCGAGCAGATGCATCAGGTGCTGTTCGAGGGCAAGAGCCCGCAGGCCGCCGTCGCCGACTTGATGCAGCGCGAGCCCCGGGACGAGATCGCCCGGACGTAGTGACGGGGCTGGCCTTGCAATGGACCTATCCGCGCCGTCGAGCGCCCCACGAACCTGACACGGGCGGTCCAGAATCGAATACCGGTATCGTGGGTCAACGCTATCGCCCTATGGGGTGATTGCCGCTGCGGCTGCCTGCCTTGCACGCGTTGCCCCTACACGATTGGCGCCGCGTCGTGGTCAGGAGAGCTTGCGCGACCCGGAAAGAGCCCCTCTCCGGGCGTGAGCGCCGCAGCGCGAAACGAGCCGGGGAGGGGTCTC
>CAXTHM010000049.1:8608-30245 GCA_964244115.1 uncultured Thermomicrobiales bacterium | reverse complement strand
GGCGAACCCGCTCCTTCCGCCCACCAGCCAGGCGCCGCCGATGATCGCCAGCGCCAGCGCCAGGCTGATCACGACCTGAACTCTGGTCAGGGAGCCACCGGAGCGGCTTGGTGCCAGCTCGGAGAGGCGGACGTCGTCCCGATTGGGGGGCATCCTGGGCGGTGACGGGATCTCGGAGGTCATAGGTGGTCCCGGACTATCATCGGGCGATCAGACACCACCGTAGGCGTGCAGTCCGCCGAAGACGTAGTTGCCGAAGTAGGTGAACATCACGGCCGCGAAGCCGGCCAACAGGATCAGGGCGCTGCCCCGGCCCCGCAGCCCGCGCAGCGAGCGGGTGTGGAGGTAGACGGCGTAGATCAGCCAGAGGAACAGGGCGGCCGTCTCCTTCGGGTCCCACTGCCAGTAGGCGCCCCAGGCGTTGTTGGCCCAGATCGCCCCGAGGATCAGCGTCATCGTCATCAGCGGGAAGCCGATCGAGACTGCGCGGTAGCCGAGGTCGTCGAGCAGGTCGGCGCTCGGCAGCCAGCTGATCCGGCGGCGCTCGGCGATCAGGAACAGCACGGCCGAGCCGAAGGCGACCGAGAAGGCCGCGTAGGCGGCGATCGCGGAGCCGACGTGGAACCAGAGCAGGGGGCCGCTCTGGAGGGCCGGGATGACCGGGTTGACCTCGCGCATCCAGGCCGGCAGCGACCAGACGTAGAGCGCCATCAGCAACGTCACGGGCAGGATGATCGCGCCGACCTGCTTGACGCGGTAGAACCGCTCCAGCAGCAGGTAGATCAGCGGCAGGGTCAGCACGAAGATCATGCTGAAGTCGTACATGTTCGTCGGTCCGTGCCGGGTCGCCGAGAAGCGCAGCGTGACCGCGAGCGCCTGGAAGACGACGACGAACCAGCCCAGCAGGGTCGCGAACCGGCCGATCCCGACCGGCGACGGCCCGGTCGAGAAGTCGGTCACCGAGGTCGACATCGACGCCGTCATGCTCGAACCGGTCGTCGTGGCGAGCTGGCGCCGGCTGACGCGGACGAAACCGATCCCGTAGGCCAGGTAGCAGAACGCGGCCGCGACGAGCGCGATCGTGGTCGCCGTGAAGCAGTAGAACGACAGCTTGACGAGGGCATCCATGCGCGCTGGTCCTCACGAGTGGTGCGCGTCGAATTCGGAGAAGGATCGGGCCGGTAACGGTACGGTGGCGAAAGTATAGGACTCGCGGCCAAGACGATGCCGATGGGCCATGATCCGCTGCCCGAGGCTCCTCGGGCCTGGACGCTCGTTCGCGGGCTACGGGACCGGGCGGGCGGGCTCGTCGCTGAGCCGGACGGAGCCGCCGTGGCGCTGGCGCAGGTCCTCGATGAGGTCGACGAAGTCGCGCTTGCCGCTCCAGTCCCGCCGGGCCAGCGGGGCGAGGGTCGCGGTGGCCCGACCCTCGCCGTCGGGGGCGACGATGGCCCGGACCCGGCGGACGGGGAAGTAGAAGATCGCGATCAGCCCGGCGATGCCGATGATCCCGGCGACGCCGAAGATCCAGAGGCCGGGGTAGTAGGCGACCTGCAGGACCGAGTAGACGCCGTAGCGCTCGAACTGCACGTTCAGGTCGCCGAGCTGACCGGGGTTCAGCGGGTCGATCGTCGTGGTCGGCGGCGTCGTGCCCGGGAGCATGTCGTCGGTGCGGGCCTGGACGTAGAGCTGCTCCGCGGACAGACCCAGGGTGTCGAGGTCGGGCCGGTTGGCCTGGTCGCGGTCGGAGGCGATCAGGTTGAGGGTGACGTTCGTGCCGGGAACCGGGAGCAACCCGGCCGGGGCGTCCGGGTTCTGGCTGGACTGGTACTCGCCGAGGTTGACCGGCCCGTGATACAGCTCGTTTCCGGCCCGGTCGGTCACTCGCAGACTGACGTTGTAGCCGAAGCCGGACTGGTAGACGGAGATCCCGCCCTCGCTGACGGGCTGGTTCGGTTCGACGAGCCCGCTCTTGACCTCGGCCCCGTCCCGTATCAGCGAGACGTCGCTCTGGTAGAGCGAGGCCGTCCCGTCCTGGTAGTAGTCCTCGTTGAAGCTGTTCAGGCGGACGCTGAGATCCGTGCCGCGGCCGATCGCGACGGTCTCGCCCTCCGGCACGATGAACTGGACGTCCCGGAAGCCGAACTGGGTCACGACGATCCCGCCGACGACGACCATGACCAGGGCGATGTGGAACGGGAACGTGCCGAGCTTGCCCCAGCGGTTGCGGTCGGCGTAGAGGTGGGTGTCGTCCCCGACACGAGCGGTCACCACCCGGTACCGGCGCCGTCGCAGCGACGACCGGAGCTCATCGACGAGGGCGTCGGTTGTCGTCGGGAGCGTGACGGCCGCGTGCGGCGCGGTGCCGTGCAGGAAGCTCCGCGTCGTGGTGACGGTCGGCCGGACGATCGTCTTCCACATCCCCGGGATGCGGTTGAGCATCCCGCCGATAATGATGGCCACGGCGATGACGGCCAGCGTCGCGGTGTAGAGCCACGAGCCGAAGGTGTCCCAGCCGTACCAGGCGTCGACCAGATCCCGGAAGACGGGTGCGCGGTCGGCCAGGCTCTCGGGCACGCCGCTACCGCGCAGGGTGCCGATCAGGGTCAGCAGGGCGAGGAAGGCGATCTCCCAGATCGCGGCCCGGACCGATGAGAAGAACCGCCAGATCAGCCCGACCGTGCCCTCGAAGATCCCCACCTGCGGTCGCGATCCGGTCGCGGGACTCCGATCGGCAAGAACCGGTGCCGCGCCGCTATGTCGCTCGGTTGGCTGGGAAGGCACATCGACCATGGGTGGTTGCCTCAGACGTGGGACGAGCATGACTTCAGGCGCTCAGGCGAGTGCTAGACGGACGGTTCCCAGGGCAGCCACGGAGCGATCCGCACCAGCTCGATGAAGAGTTGCTCGTAGATGCCCATCAGCATGATCGCACCGACGCCGATCAGGATCGCGCCGCTGACGAGCATGACCGTCCCCATCCGCCGGTTGATCGCCCGGATGATGCTGCGAGAGGAGCCGAGCGTGGCGGCGACGAGCAGGAACGGGATGCCGAGCCCGAGGCTATAGGTGACGAGGAGCAGGCCGGCCCGGCCGACGTCGCCGGTCGAGGCGGCCATCGAGAGGATGATGCCGAGGATCGGACCGACGCAGGGGGACCAGCCCGCTCCGAATGCCAGGCCGATCACGAACGACGATGGCACCCCGACCGCGCCGTTGCCGACGTCCAGCCGGCGGGTGCGATCGAGGAACGGGATCTGGATCAACCCGATCTGGCGGAGACCGATCAGGACCAGCAGCGCGCCGCCGAGCCGGACCAGCCAGACGCGGTACTCGGCGACGGTCTCGCCGGTCGAGACCAGCGCCCCACCGGCCCCGAGCGCGACGCCGAGCAGGACGAAGACGACCGAGAACCCGCCGACGTAGGCCGCGGCGTTGGCGATGATCGGACCGCGCCGAACCGCGGGGGAGTCGGAAGCCGGGACGCCAGCCAACTGCGGGTCGCCGACGGAGATCCCGGCGATCCGGGCGAGGAAGACCGGCACCAGCGGCAGGACGCAGGGTGAGGTGAACGAGAAGATCCCGGCGACCAGCGCGGCGAGGAAGGAGACATCGTCAACCATGATGCAACCGTAGTCCGTCGGGCAGGTGGCGTCAATCGGCGTCGGTCCGACGGCGTTGCAGCCATTCCCGGACGACGATCGGCGCGGGGTTCAGGCCCCGGGAAATCAGCATTCGAACGGCCTTCGGGCGGCCCGAACCGGTCGTGATCTGCGATACTGTAGACATAAGGAACAGGGTCCGATGAGCGGTTCAGGGGCGGAGACGAGCGGCAATGACCGACGATGAGCGGGTGATCGCGGCCCCCAACGAGAGCCTCGCCGCCCGGCTCCGGCCGAAGCTCAACGAGCGCCTCTACCGGACCGAGGCGATCGTGCTGGCGCGGATGAACCTCGGTGAGGCCGACCGCATCTTCACCCTGTTCACCCCGCACTACGGCAAGGTCCGGGTCATTGCCAAGGGCGTGCGCAAATCCCGGAGCCGGCTCGGGCCGCACCTGGAGATCTTCACGCGCTGCCAGCTCAACCTGACCCGAGGGCGCGACCTCGACGTCGTCACCTCAGCCGAGACGGTCGATGCCTACCCGCCGCTCCGGGATGACCTCGATGTCCTCGGCCACGCCAGTCATCTCGTCGAGCTGGTCGCCCGGCTGACCGAGGACCGGCAGGAGCAGGAGCGCGTCTACGACCTGCTGCGCGGCTCGCTCAGCCTGCTGGCTGACGGGGTGGACCCGTTCGCGGTGACGCGCCACTTCGAGTTCATGCTGCTCGTCGCCCTGGGCTACCGACCGGAGCTGTATCGCTGCCTGGAGTCGGGCGAGCCGCTGGAAGCGACGACCAACGTCTTCAGCGCCAACCGGGGCGGGATGCTCTCGATGACCTGCCGCGGCGCCGACCCCCGCGCCGTGCCGGTCTCGCTCAACACGCAGAAGTACCTGCGGGAACTCGACCGGAACGGGCTCGGCAACATCGTCCGCCTGCGCGTCCCGGACGACACCCGGCGCGAACTCGAAGGCGTCCTCGGCGGCTATCTCCGCCACCTGACCGAGCGCGATCTCAACAGCCTCGACGTCTGGCGGCAGATGCAGCGGTCCCTCTCGGTGCGCGCGGTCCCCCCGATCGGCGACGATTCCCCGCGCTGATCGTGGACCGCCGGCGGCCCGTCCTCACCGCCCGGATCTCTCGTCGCCCCGGTCGTCCCCCAGATCGACACCGTCCAGGAGATCCCGCGCCAGCGTCTGCTCCTTCACGCTCAGGTGGTCCTGCCGGAGGGCATTTCGGATGAGATCGGGTCGCACCGCGACCGTCCGGCGCAGCGACTGCTCCCGGCGCCAGGCGGCGATCCGGGCGTGGTGCCCGCTGAGCAGCACCTCCGGCACCGCCCGATCGCGGAAGACGGCCGGCCGGGTGTAGTGCGGGTACTCGACGAGCCCGCCGTCGAACGACTCCTGCTCGATGCTCTCGTGGTCGATCACCCCCTCGACCAGCCGTGAGACGGCATCGATCACGATCATGGCGGGCAACTCGCCACCCGTCAGGACGTAGTCGCCGACACTGACCGGTTCCGCGCCGAGGATCTCGATGACGCGCTCGTCGATGCCCTCGTAGTGCCCGCAGATCAGCACGACCTGGGGGCCAGTGGAGAGTTCCCGGGCCATCGCCTGGTCGAACGGTCGGCCACCGGCCGCCATCAGCAACACCCGGCGACCGTCTTTCGCGGGCAGGGACTCGACGGCCTCGACGAGCGGCTGCGGCCGCATGACCATCCCGGCCCCGCCGCCATAGGGCGTGTCGTCCACCGTGCGATGCCGGTCCGTCGTCCAGTCCCGGATGTCGTGCAGGTTGATCTCGATCCGGCCATCGTCCTGGGCCCGCCGGATGATGCTCTCGCCCATCGGGCCGGCGAACATGCCGGGGAACAGCGTCAGCACATCGAAGCGGAGCGCCTCGGCCCGTTGCTCCGGTTTCGGCTCGGGTTCGACCTGCGTCTCATCAGGCATCGACGACGCGTTCACGCTGGGAGATGGACTCGGCCAGGCTCAGCAGCCTCGGACCCGCGCCGGTGAGGTCCAGGAGCGTCAGGTCGGCCGGGACTCCGTCCGGCGTGTCGCGGCCCCCCTGGACCCAGACCGTCGTCAGGCCGGCCGCGCGGGCGCCCTCGACGTCGAAGCGGAACGAGTCGCCGACGTGGACGATCCGGTCCGGGTCCGACCCGAGGCGCCGGGCCGAGGCGAGGTAGATGCCGGGGTGGGACTTGTAGAAGCCGGCGTCGGCCGAGGTCAGGACATCGGAGAACTCGCCCAGGATGCCGAAGCGGTCCAGTGTCCAGAGCAGGAACGGGGTGTAGACCGCACTGGACGTGACGCCCAGCCGAACGCCTTGGTCGGCCAGGTACCGGACTGTCTCGATCACGCCGGGGAGCGGGACGACCTCATCGTCGAGCGTCCCCGCCATCAGCTCATCCACGCCCTGACGGATCTCCGCGGTCGACGCGGTGACGCCGAGACCGGGCAGGATCCGCTCCAGGCCGGCGACGGCATCCACCTCGATGCCGGTTCGGCCGACCTCAGCCCGGAGGGCGGCGTAGTCCGTCTTCCCCGCCTCGGCCGTCTGGATCGCGGGCGGCTCGTCGCCGTTCCGGGCCGCGATCCAGCCCAGGAATGCGGGCACGAGTTCGCGGACCTCCAGGGCGAACCAGCGGTCGCACCGGGCGATCGTATCGTGGAAGTCGAAGGTGATGGTGAGCTGATCCGAAGGTGCCAGGTCCGTCACGCGCGTCCAATCCCTGCCTGCGGTCGAGTGGCCGACCGGGGGACCGTAGCAGACCATCGCGGCGTGGGACAAGCCACGGAGGACTCCGGTCAGGACGCGACCTGCCGCCCGGTCGACCCCGCCATCCCCGCGTCCTGCTCCGTGGCGATGATGCGGGAGAAGACGTCGACGACGACCGGGTCGAACTGCCGACCACGCTCCGCGAAGAGTTCGGCCAGCGCCTCCTGGTGGCCGAGGGCGCGGCGGTAGACCCGGTCGTGCGTCATGGCGTCGTACGTGTCGGCGACGGCGATCATCCGGGCACCGAGGGGGATCACCGGCCCGACCAACCCGTCGGGGTAGCCGGCCCCGTCCCAGCGCTCGTGGTGATGGCGGACGATCGGCACCGTCGCCTCGAGTCCGTCCACCCGTCGCACGATCTCCGCGCCGATCGTCGAATGTCGCTGCATGACCTCGCGTTCGTCCACCGTCAGCGTGCCGGGTTTGAGCAGCGCCCGGTCCGGCGTCGCGATCTTGCCGATGTCATGGATCAGGGAGGCGGTCAGGATCGCCTCGCGTTCGCTTGGGGGGAGGCCCGGGACGCCGTCGAGCATCCGGGAGACGAGCGCGAAGACGCGGCTGGAGTGCGCGGACGTGTCGGGGTGGCGATGGTCGAGGGCAGTGACGAGGCCCTCGACGGCTCTGGCGGTGGTCCGGCCGCGACCGATCAACCTGGCGATGGCGCCCAGGCAGCCGAGGAGAACCACCAGGACGACCGTCGCGAAGACGAGGTGACGGTCCGACAGCGTGGCCTCGAAGCCGACCGCGATCACGGCGAGCGGCGCGACGATGAGCAGGATGTCGGTCCGGGAGAGGACTCGCCGGCGGTGTGGCGCCCCCGGGACGCGACGGAGGGTCAGGACGATCACCAGCGCGATCGCCGATTGGAGCGGAATCATCGCCCAGACCGGCACGTCTCCGGTCTCGCCCCGGCTCTGCTCGACGCCCCAGAACCCGGCGGCGGTGATCATGCTCGATGACATGTCCGTCAGCAACCGGTCGGCGACCGACCAGCGACGGACCGTCAGGAAGAGCAGGGGTCCCGTGCCGATCAGCATGACCAGCCCCGCCAGCGCCGGCCCGGTCGTCGCGGCGAGCGCGATCGCCGCGACGTAGAGGCCGACCGACAGGGCGCGAAAGATCGGTGCGGTCGGGTCGAGGAACTCGGTGACGAACAGGAGGCCGCTGATCAGGACCACGGTCGGCACGATCACGGCCGGATCGGCGGTCGGCGCGACGAACGCGGCGAGCGCACCGCCGGCCAGGCAGAGTCCCGCCAACCAGATCACGTGAGCGGTCATCAGTGGTGTCGGCTGTCGGTCTCTCCACGCATCGGCGAGAGGTGGTCGGGTCTGACTCATCAATGGCCTGACAGTGAGGTTCTGAGAGCTCATTAGCCACATGGTACTAGTCTGTACGCCCGATTGCATAGTACTTTCGGGTTGTTCGTTCACCAGAATCGATAACAGATGACCGAGTGCATCCCGAGCATCGCGATGGCTGGAATCGAC
This sequence comes from uncultured Thermomicrobiales bacterium, assembly GCA_964244115.1. GTDB lineage: Bacteria > Chloroflexota > Chloroflexia > Thermomicrobiales > UBA6265 > CADCWK01. Next base: position 22,363 of record CAXTHM010000049.1, on the reverse strand, counting down.
GAAAAAGCTGATTTGCCTCGGCCGAGAGTCATCACGTCCGGGGATCCACGGCCGACGCCCTATCATTCGAGCAGCGCTAACCGGATGGTTCGCCTGGACCCGTCACGGACACCTGTCGGATCCCGGGGAGAGGATATGGAGTTCACGGTCGACGCGGCGCTGGCGACGACGCACAAGTACGCCAGCCGGGAAAGCGGCGATACGGCCGAGATCGTCGAGCGCCCGGGCGGTGGGTTGAGCCTCGTCGTCATCGACGGTCAGGGCAGTGGTCGGAGCGCCCGCGTGATCAGTCAGATGCTGATCGCCCGGGCCGTGGGTCTGATCAAGGACGGCGTACGGGACGGTGTCGTCGCTCGGGCGACCAACGACGTGCTGCTCGGTAACCGGAGCGGTCAGGTCTCGGCTACGCTCGGCATGGTCTCGGTCGATCTGCCGGCCAACGAAGTCATCCTGACCCATCAGGGTGGGACGCTCGCGGCGGTCCGCTCGTCGGACGGGGTCAGGCTGCTCCAGAGTGAGCGTCCGCCGCTGGGACGGTACCGTCTGGCCCGGCCGGAGATCTGGACCTGGCCGATCGAGCCGGGCCTGCTCGTGGTGATCACGTCCGACGGGATCAGCGCCTCCGGCCGGCGGCTCGGCCGGCCGCCCCTCGACCTGCTCGCCCACATCGCCTCGCTGGAAGAGGATCGCACCGCGCGACAGGTCGCCGATCGGATTCTCGCCGAGGCCTTGACCCGTGACGAGGGCAAACCGGCCGACGATTGCACGGTCGGCGTCGTCCGGATCGGCCCACCGGCGGGCGGTACCGGCATCCGGACGATGAGCGCGTCCCTGCCGGTCGGTTAGCCTGCACGAACGACCAGGACGGAGGTGACGATGCAAGACCGAGAGCGACCGCTGACGCCAACGGGCCCCGTCCCGGCCGTCCATGGTGATGACGATGCCAGGTGGGAGATCGTCGTCGTCGGACCCTGTGCGTCCGGCAAGTCCACCCTTGCCGATGGTCTCGTTGGTCTCGGCTATCGCGCCCGGGTCGTGGGGCAGGAGCACAGCGAGATCGAACGACTCTGGCAGCGTCACGACCCGTCGGTCGTCATCGGGCTCCAGGCGAGTCTGGAGACGGTTCGTCGCCGTCGGGGGCGGGAGTGGCCCGAAGCCGTCTACGCGCGTCAGCAGCGCCGGCTGGCACCGGCGATGTCGGCCGCGGCCGTCGTGTTGGACACCGGCGTGCTCTCGGCCATGGCGACACTGGCCGCGGCTGCGGCGGTGATTCGGGAGGCGGGCCTCCGGGCGTCCCCCGATGTCGACGGGGAGTAGGGCGCCGACCGTCAGTTGGGCAGGAACCTGGAACCCGGATGTTCGATCGGCGCCCCGGCCGCCCCGGCCTGGGTGAGCAGCCGGTGCTCACGTCGGATGATCGACCGCAGGCGTTCGAGCCGCTCCCCGGAGGTCGGGGCTTCGAGGAGCTCCTGCCGTTCCCAGGTGTTGAGCCAGAGGGTCCGGCTGAGCAGGTATCCCAGATCGGTCGGGTTCTCCGGCAGGTTGAGCTCGGGGACCGGCATGTTCCCCGCGCCCGCCGCCGCCGCGACCAGCCGCAGCATCGCCGTCCGGGTCCGGGCGGCGAGCGAGGCTAGCTCCTCATCGCCGGCGTCATCGGCGGGATCGACGATCCATTCGACCGTCGCGACGAGGTACGGCCCTGTCCAGTCCGTGTCGATCACCCGGAACCGCCGTTCGCCCCGGACCGCGATGTCCGCCCGCCCGTCGTCATACTGATGGATCCCGAGCAGCGACGCCCCGGTCCCGACCCCGAAGATCTCCGGCCGATCACCGACCTCCCGTCCGGATCTCGTCAGGACGACGCCGAAGATCGGATCGGACCCCGCCTGGTCCCGGAGCAGCTGCCGGTAGCGTGACTCGAAGATGTGAAGCGGCAGGGACATGCCCGGAAATAGGGGCGACGACAGCGGAAAGAGTGGCAGACGGCTCCGCATGCCGGCCGCTGATCCGTCATCCGGCCCTCCGGATGCATCCGTCTGGTGACCATCCTGTGGCATGTTCATCTCGTTGTCCTCTCGGGTATCCAGCGGATCTGAAACGGAACAGGACGGGACCGGAGTCAGGCGGGGCGCTCACTCCGGCATGCTCGTCCCGGTATCGAAGGCATTGCCCCGGCCCGGACCCGAATGTTCCGGTGCGCTCGCGGCATGAGCGGTATGCTTGGTCGCGGCAAGAGCCGGAACGTCTGGCTGAGGTAATCGCAGAGACATGGTCATCCACGAGTTGCGTCGACCGTCCGGAACATCGAGCGACGTCCAGCGCATCACGACGCTGACGCTTGAGGATGTCTCACGGCTTCCGCTGACCTGGTATCACCGCCACGACCGGGCGGAGATTCGCCGGCTGATCCGGAACTTCCCCGGCCGGTCCGTCTGGCAACCCGACACTGGGGAGTTCGCATTGATCGGGCCGTGGCGACACCGGACCGACATCGTCCAGGTCGCGGAGCTCAGCGCGCAGTCGTCCTCGGTGGCGCTGATCGAGTCGGCGGCGGCGGCGGCGGGCCATCTCGGCGCCGACCTGATGGTGATCCTGGAGAGCGACGAGCGCCGCCGGCCGTCGTTCTACCGGTCGATCGACTTCGAGCATCTCGAAGACGTCATCACGCTCGAGCTCGACATCTTGCCGGACGACGCCGCGGCGACCACCGGGCTCACGTTCGTCCGCGTCGGGCCGGACTCGCCGGAGTACCTGGAGATCCGCCGGATCGACGACCTCGCGTTCCCGTGGCTCTGGCGAAACGGTCCGATCGAGTTCTCGGCCTACATCCGGATGCCCGACGTCCGGATCTATCTGGGGTTGCGGGATGGGCTCCCGGTCTCGTACCACGGCGTCACGCTCTACCGCGGCTGGGGTCATCTGGACCGGATCGCGGTGCGGCCGGAGCTGCAAGGCCAGGGGGTCGGCTTCCAGACGCTGCGCCACGCGACGGCGGTAATGGCGCAGGCGGGGGCCGAGACGGTCGGTCTGAGCACGCAGGGACACAACGAGCAGTCCCGCCAGCTCTACGACCGGTTCGGCTTCGTCCGGCAGTCCAACAACGACTACCGCATCTACGGCCGGCCGCTCCGGGAGGAGCTGCTGGCGGGACTGCTGGACCGGCGACCGGACCAGGCACTCGCGATGACAGACAGGACGCCCGGGACATGACGAGTACCTTCGGACGGCTGTTCCGGATCACGACCTGGGGCGAGAGCCATGGCCCGGCGCTGGGCGTCGTGATCGAAGGGTGCCCGGCCGGCCTCACGATCACCGAGGCGGAGATCCAGCTGGAACTCGACCGGCGCCGCGTCGGGCAGAGCAAGGTGACCTCGCCCCGGAACGAGCGCGACCAGGTCCAGATCCTGTCCGGCGTCTTCGAGGGCGTCGCGACCGGCGCCCCGATCTGCCTGATCACCTTCAACAAGGATCAGGACTCCTCGAAGTACGACAACCTGCGCTCGGTCTTCCGGCCCGGCCACGCCGACTTCACCTACTGGGCGAAGTACGGCCACCGCGACCACCGCGGTGGCGGGCGGTCTTCGGCCCGGGAGACGTGGGGCCGAGTCGCGGCTGGGGCGATCGCCCGGAAGATCCTCGCCTCGGCGGGCTGCTCCGTGCTGGCCTACACCCGGGAGATCGGCGGGATCGCGATGGAGACCTTCGATGCCGACGAGATCGAGCGCAACCTCGTCCGCTGCCCGGACCCGGTCGCGGCCGAGCTGATGACGAACGCGATCCTGGCCGTCAAGGAGGAGAAGGACAGCCTCGGCGGCGTGGTCGAGGTCGTCGCGACCGGCGTCCCGGTCGGGCTCGGGGAGCCGACGTTCGACAAGCTCGATGCCCTGATCGGCCAGGCGATGCTGAGCATCCCGGCGACCAAGGGGGTCGAGTTCGGTGGCGGGTTCGCCACTGCCCGGTCCCGCGGGTCGATCAACAACGACACCTTCGAGGTCGTCGACGGCCGGGTCCGGACGACGACCAACTCGGCTGGCGGCTCGCTCGGCGGGATCTCGACGGGCGAGGACATCGTCGTCCGGGTCGCGATCAAGCCGACCTCTTCGATCGAGCGGGTCCAGGCGACCGTCGATACCGATGGCAACGAGACCAGCATCGTGATCGAGGGGCGCCACGACCCGTCCGTCGTGCCCCGTGCCGTCCCGGTCTGCGGCGCCATGATGGCGATCACCCTGGCCGACCTGCTCCTCGTAAACCGGGCCGCCCGGCTGACCGGGAGCTACGACGGGTTCGCTTAGCCGTTGTTCCGGAGACCCAGAAACGTACGACGACAGGGCGGCCGGTGGATTCCGGCGCCCTGTCGTCGTTCCAGGGAGGGTCTGGAGAAGTCTCTGCTCTGCTCTATGACGGGCCGAATTGCTCCCCTCCCCGGGCACTTGCGGAGCCTCAGCGCAGCGAGAGCCACTTCCGGCTGGTGAGCGAAGCAGGTGAGCCGGAGAGAGGCTGAAGAAGAGGTCTGCTCCGCCGCCGAGCGCTTCGATCGACAGCAGCGCCGGTATCTGGAGGGGTAGGCGTCAATCGGCCATCGCCGGCTCGGCGACTTCCAGCCAGCCGGCGGTCCTGAGCAGCTCAGCATCCAGCTCGGGGTAGAGCGGGAAGGCGTGCGTCAGGGCGAGCACGCGTGACCGGGCCTCGGCGATGACATCCTCGGAGACGTCGATTTTCGCCTTGCTCGGCTTGCCGGAGGAGGTCGTCGCCGGTCGGGTGCTGCGCAGGACCATCCCGACGATCGCCGCGATCTCCCGCATCTCGTTCGTGCCCATACCGAGGGTGGTGACGGCCGGTGTCCCGATCCGGAGGCCGCTGGTGTACCACGGGCCGTTCGGATCGAACGGCAGGCTGTTGCGGTTCAGGGTGATCCCGGCCTGGCGGAGGGCCGATTCCGCCTGGCGCCCGTTGAGCCCGAACGACTTCTCGACGTCGATCAGAAGGAGATGGTTTTCGGAGGTGCCCGTCACGACGGACAGCCCCTCGTCCATGCACGCCGCGGCCAGCGCAGCGGAGTTCTCGACGATCTGCTGGGCGTAACTGGCGAACTCCGGCCGGCTGGCCTCCCGGAAGGCGACGGCCTTGGCGGCGATCACCTGCGGCAGTGGCCCGCCGAGGATCGCCGGGCAGCCCTTGTCGACCCACTCGGCGAACTCCTGCTTGCACAGGACGATGCCGCCGCGGGGACCGCGTAGCGTCTTGTGGGTGGTCGAGGTGACGATGTGGGCGTGGGCGACGGGGTCGAAGTCGCCCGCGAAGACCTTGCCGGCGACCAGCCCGGCGAAGTGGGCCATGTCGACCATGAAGACCGCCCCGACCTCATCGGCAATCTCCCGCATCCGGCGGAAATCGACCCGGCGCGGGTAGGCGCTGTAGCCCGCGAGCAGGATCAGCGGCCGCACCTCGAGCGCCTGCGCCCGGACCTGTTCCAGATCGAGGAGTCCGGTCTCCCGGTCGACGGCGTAGGAGTACGTCTCGAACATGCGGGCCGAGATGTTGTGCCGGTAACCGTGGGTGAGGTGGCCGCCCGAGTAGTAGTTGAGGGCGAGCAGGCGCTGCCCGTTCAGTTCGGCCCGGATCGTCTCCCACTGTTCCGGCGTCGCCTTCGCGGGATCTTCCAGACCGAGGCGCTCCAGCGCCGGGGCCTGGACCCGGGCGGAGAGGATCGCCGAGAAGGCGACGAGATTGGCGTCCGCGCCGGAGTGCGGCTGGACGTAGGCGTGGTCGGCGTTGAAGAGCTCCTTAGCCAGGCGGACGGCCTCGGCCTCGATCAGGTCGACGTTGTCGCAGCCGGCGTAGAAGCGGTGGCCTGGGTAGCCCTCGGCGTACTTGTCGCTGAACAGGTTGCCCTGGGCCAGTTGCGTCGCGAGGGAGCTGTAGTTCTCGCTGGCGATCAGCTTGAGGCTGGAGCGCTGATCCTCCAGCTCCCGCACGATCGCGGCGGCGGCGATCGGTGAGGCAGCCGCGACGGTGTCGAGCGCGGCATAGTAGGCGGTCGCGGCGGTGTTGATCGATCCTCGCTCGGTCGAGTCGAGGTAGCGGCCGAGCAGGCCGGGGGTGATATCCATGGTGCTGATCCTCCGGGGTGGGGATGGACGGGTTCTGTCAGGATGATGGTACCCCGCGGCGCCCGGTCGCTGCATCGCGATCGGGACGACCTACCGCTCCGACTCGGGCACGATCTCAGCCGATGACCCGGGTCTGCGACCGTCCGGACGGCGTCCGCTGCGCCGTCACGATCAGCCGGTCGCTGCTATCGGTGACGGGGTCGAGGTCGTAGGAGCCGTAGACCTCGAAGTCGACCCAGCCAGCGAGCTCCAGCATCAGCAGGAGTTCGGTCCGGTGCAGGTAGCGCAGGGTGAAGCCGGTCGTCTCCCGGCGGACGGCGCCGTCCGGGCCGAGGATGTCGTACCAGATCGTCGTCGCGATCGTCTGCTCCGCCGAGGACAGCCGGCGGTCGCTGAACTTCATCACCCGCCGCCCGTCCGGCAACTCCCACTGGCCGTCCAGGGCGGTCCCCGACAGCGCCTGGAGATGTTCCGGGGTCGGATTCAGGACGTCGATGATGAGCTGGCCGCGCGGGTCGCACGCCTGCCGGGCGGCGGTCAGGATCTCCCGCTGCTCATCGCCGCTCTCGGCATGGAGCAGGCTGTTCAGCCCGATGATGACGAGCCCGAAGGGGCCGCCGTTGGCGGTGGCCGCCGCCGCCATCTCGCCTTCGATCAGGTGATGGGCCGGCGTAGGGTCGATCTCGGCCATCGCCAGCCGGGCCCGTTCGAGCATCGGACCGGACCGGTCCAGACCGGTGATGCGGTGCCCGTCGACCGCGAGTGGGGCGAGGATGCGACCGGAGCCGCAGGCCAGTTCGAGGATGGGGTCGCCGGTGGCGTAGGCGAACTGCCGATACATCTCGACGTCGTCGTCGAAGCCGGCGTGCTCGAGGTCGTAGAGCTCCGCGATCGCGGCGTAGGCGTCGGGTCGTTCCATGCCGATGGGCCGTTCGTTCAGCAGGCGATCCATTCGGTCCCTCTCCCTCGATACGGCATCGGCGGCCGATCGGTCAGACCGGGCGGTCGTCGTCGCTGCGAGCCTTCTCGATCGCCTCGTCCAGCCGGGAGACGGCGTCCTGCATCGCGTCCTCGATGATCTCGAAGCCTTCCCGGATCGCCGTCTCGAACTCGGTCAGGCGCTTGTAGGCGAACATCTCGATCTCGCCCACGTTGCGGCGGCGCTCCTCGTCGGACCGGCGAAGCAACTCCTCGCTGCGCTGCCGCGCCTCGTTGAGGATGCCCTCTTCGGACGCCCAGTACTCGCCCCGTTGCCGGGCCGTTGCGAGGATCTTGGCCGCTTCGGACTGGGCGTCGCCGAGGATCCGCTCGCGGTCGCGGACGACGCGCTGCGCCTGGCGGATCTCGGCCGGCACCGTCTCCATGAGCAGCTCGACGATGTCGAGGAACCGCCCCTCGTCGACGAGGATGTTGTGGGAGAAGGGCACGCGGCGGCTCTCGCTCACCATCCGCTTCAACTCATCGATCAGTTCGACGATGTCGGCCTGCGCGCCTTCGTACGGCGGGTCGGTGGTGGTCATGCGGGTCCTGTGGTCCTCCTGCGGGAAGGAAATGTCCAGCTTCCACCGGACAGGGGCTCAGGGTTCAGACGGCGGAGGCAGGCGCGGTGCCGGACCGCGGCGCGTCGAGGCTGGCCAGCGCCCGGAGGACGTTGGGCGGTACCAGGCCGGAGACGTCGCCGCCGAGACTCGCGACCTCGCGGATCAGGCTGGAACTGACGAAGGCCTGCTGGGCGTTCGTCATCAGGCAGACGACTTCGATCTCATCGGCGAGGTGATGATTCATATGGGCGAGTTTGAACTCGTACTCGAAATCGGTCACGGCCCGAAGCCCACGCACGATCACGTCCGCCCCCCGCGCCCGCGCGTACTCGGTCGACAGACCAGTGTACCCCTCGACCCGCACGCGGGACAGGAGGGCGGGTCGATCCCGCGCCGCGTCGGTCAGCGCCTCCGCGACGAGGGCGATCCGCTCGTCGGCGTCGAACATCCGGCCGGGCTTCCTGGCATCCCGGTAGACCGCGACGATCACCTCGTCGAACAGGCGAGCCGCCCGCTGGACGATGTCGAGGTGGCCGAGCGTCATCGGGTCGAACGTGCCGGGGTAGATGGCGATCGCCATCCGCATCACTCCTGCGCTGAGCGTCCTTGGTCGGGGCTGCCGGCCGGGTCGGGGGCGGGATCGTCCGGGAGCGGCCTCTCGTAGACGGTGAAGCAACTGTCGCCGTGGCAGCGGCTCCGGACGAGTTCCAGCCGACCGGCCGAGGCTGGCGGGGTGAGGCGCGGCCAGTGGCCGAGGACGACCAGTGTGCCGGATTGTATCAGCGCCGATTCGCCGATCGACCGCAGGACGTCGACGATGTCCTCGTCCGCGTAGGGCGGGTCGACGAAGATCAGGTCGAAGGGCGTCGCGGACAACGCCGACCGGGAGATGTAGGCCGTGACCGGGATCTGGTGGATGGCACTGGCGGCGACGTAGTCGGTATGGGCGAGGTTGGCCCGGATCACCGCTACGGCCGCGCCGGCCTGCTCGACGAACTCGGCGTGGCTGGCGCCGCGGGAGAGGGCCTCGATCCCGAGCCCGCCGGTGCCGGCGTAGAGATCGAGGACACGGTCGGGTTCCGAGCCGAGCGACGCCAGCATCGAGAAGACCGCGCTCTTGATCTTGTCGGTCATCGGCCGCGTGGCCTTGCTCGGCGGCCCCTTGAGCCGGAGGCCGCCCCGCTCACCCGCAATGACGCGCATCCAGCCCTCCAGGTGACGCCAGCCTGATCATCGTCCGGCCAGTGTAGTCCGCTCTGCCCAACCGGCGTCTCCTTCGGAAAGCGTCGGCCGGTCGGGCCGACCAGCTCTCCGGGTTGGTCCCGACATCCGCGAGGTGCGACCATTCGACGCATGGACATTTCCCCGGAAACCGACCCCACCGACCCCACCGATGACGACGACACGCGTGCGCAGACGCACCCTCCGCAGCCATTCCGGTTCATCGAGCGGGCGTCGCCTGTCGACGCCGACGTGGCCCGCCGCCAGCGGAGCCATCTGTCCGTGCTCGTCGGCACGACCACCCGCGTGCTCGACGACTGCCGGATCGCCAACGGCGCGGTCGTCGTCTCTCCGTCCCACCTGTCGTCCTATCCGGTCGAGGCGCCGGACGGGATGATCTGCCGGCCGGGCGAGACGCTCTCGCTGGCTATCGCCGCGGCTGACGCGGTGGGTCGAAATGAGCGCGATTCCGTCCTGGCCTGGCTGACCGACCGCGCTGACGGCTTCAACGACGAGGGCTATCTGCGGCGTTCCTACGCCATCCACGGTCGCGTGACCGACCGGCGGCCCGACCGGATGGGCACGGCCCTGCTGCTGTGGGTGATCTGCGCCCACCCGGAACGGGTCGCGACCGATTCGGTCCGCACGATCGTGCGCCAACTCGCGGCGGGTCTGGCGCTCGGACGCGACCGGCGGCAGGCGTCGCCCTCGCCGGCCGTCGATCTGGCGGAGTCCGCGCTGTCCGCGATGGCGCTCCACGGCGTCTCGGCGATCCTCCCGGCCGATGAGTGGGAGCGGGCGGCCGTCCGGGAGGACGAGCGGCGTGATGGGCTCTCGGCCACCGTTCTCGAGCAGGTCCTGACCGGTCCTCACTCCGATACCGCCGGTCACTCAGGTCACCCGAGTGTCCTCAGGGCGAGCGACCCCGGACCCCGCCGGCTCTTCCCGGACGACGGCACCGAGCGGGCGGCGCTGGTCGCGTTGGGCTGGGTGCCGGGGATCGACGATAGCCTCCGGGATGCGGTCCTCGATCGGCTGACCGTCGATCTGCGGCCGGAGGACGCCGATCCCGAAGCCAGGATCCAGATCGCTGATCTGTTCTGGCTGGCGATCGGGCGGGAGCAGGCCGGTCGATCCGGCCCGGCCGGGGAGCTCTTCGCGGCGACCATCGACCTCGCCGACGCCGACGGGCACTTCCCCGACTGGGTGAGCGGCCCCGGCGCGACGGAGACACCGGCGATCCCGTCCCTCGCCGCCCATCTGACCTTCGTCATCGCGGCAGGTGTCCTGGGTCGACTGCGCGACCTCCCCCAGGGCAACTAGTCATCCGTCAGCCGGCGCGGCCGAGCCTCACCCGCCTGTCCGACCCCATCAGCGGTGACCCGAAGGCGTCGGTCGGGAAGATGCGTCATACTTCCATCACTTCGGCCCGCGGTGGCACTCACCGGCGGGCCGCTTCATGCGCCCGCGCCGTCCGGTCAGGTGTGATCGATCGGCGGCCCGGTGCGTCCGGCCTCGCTCATGTTTAGGGAGATAGTCCGTGGCTTTGCAGCTTGTCATCATCGGTCTGCCCAACGCCGGCAAGACCACCGTCTTCAACGCGCTGACCCAGGCCGACGCCCAGACGGGGACCTACGGCGCGTCCGGCGACGAGCCCAACCTCGCGACGGTCAAGGTCCCCGATGGCCGGCTCGACCTGCTGACCGAGATGTTCAAGCCGCAGCGGAAGATGCCGGCGGATGTCCAGTACCTCGACGTCGCCGGTGTCGCCAAGGGCATGGCCGAGAAGGGCATGGGCGGCAAGCTGCTCGGCCATCTCTCCCAGGGGGACGCGCTGGTCCACGTCGTCCGAGCCTTCAAGGATGAGAACGTCGCCCACCCGGAGGAGAGCGTCGACCCGCTCCGGGACATCGAGACGCTCAACCTCGAACTGATCTTCAGCGACCTCGCGGTCGTCGAGAAGCGGCTCGACCGGCTGGTTGGCCAGATCCCGAAGACCAAAGGACCGGAGCGCGAGCAGTACGAGCGCGAGCAGATCATCCTCAAGCGGTTCCACGAGGCGCTCGAAGGCGAGTCGCCGATCCGGGAGGTGATCGGTGAGGTCGACCCGGACGACCTGCGCCTGATCCGTGGCTTCGGCTTCCTGACCCAGAAGCCGCTGCTCATCCTGCTCAACACGGGGGAGGACCAGCTCGGCGAGGTGTCGGCCAGACTGGTCGCGGACGTCACCGAACGCTTCGGAAAACCGGGCATCGCGGTCGAGGCGATCGCCGGTCAGATCGAGATGGAGATCGGCCGGCTCGACGCCGATGACGCCGCGGTCTTCATGGAGGATCTTGGCATCACCGAATCCGGCCTGGACCGGGTCATCGCCCGCTCGTTCGAGCTGCTCGGCCTGATCCCGTTCTTCACCGTCGGTCCGGACGAGTGCCGCGCCTGGACGATCCGGCGCGGCGAGACGGCGGTCGAGGCGGCGACCGCGATCCACTCCGACATCGCCCGCGGCTTCATCCGGGCCGAGGTCGTCGGGTACGACGACTTCATCGCGGCGGGCACGATGGCGGAGACCAAGCGGCTTGGCACCTTCCGGCGCGAAGGCAAGACCTACATCGTCCATGACGGCGATATCATCAACTTCCTCTTCAACGTCTAGACCGGCGTTGAGAACGGCCGATCCGATCGGCGCGGAGCAGCCATGACCGACGGGCCAGACGACGACGATTCGTTGGACATTACGCTGCGGCCAGCCGCCGAGGTCGCGGCCCGCCTGATCGCGCTGGCGACGGTCGTCCGACGGGCGGCCCTGGAGCTGGACCCGTCCGGGGACGCCGAGGGCGAGCGCTTCGACCTCGCCGCCTGGCTGCGGGAGGAGCACGTCACCCCGCTGCTGACCGACGAGGAGCGCCGCCTGGTCGAGACGCGGGTCGGGGGGGTGGACCGCGACGTGGCGGAGGACGCGAGCTGGCGGATCGAGTCGGTCGCGGTGCTGGCCTGGGCGGCCGGCCTCGCCGACGAGCTGCCCTCATACGAGTTGCCCTCGCCGCCGGCCGACATCCTCGCGCTGATCCCGGAACCGTGGGACAAGGTCCAGCCGTTCCGGGCCGCGATCGAACTCCGGGGCGAGGAGGAAGTCGCCGCCGCCCGGGAGCAGGCGGAGCTCTGGCAGTGGCGCGGGCAGATCCTTACCGCCGAGGACGGCCAGTCGATGGCCGTGACCCCGGAGATGCGCCAGATCATCCGGGAGGTCGCCGCCGATTCGGCCCGGGCCGGGCTGTTCGAGCGCTCGATCAGCAACGACTTCCCGGTAGCCGGCCGGCCCTACCGCAACCTGACCGAGGACGAGCGGGCGCTCCTGACCGACCTCGCCTCGGAGCGGCTCCGCGCCCTGAATTGGGTCTGCGGCTTCGGCTCGTCCTGGGACGACGCTCCGACCGATATCGAGTAGCGGAGCCTGTCGGTTCCGCAACCGTTCTCACGACGATGGAGCCGCTGCCGCCGTTTCCGCGAAGGCGCGGTCCGCCCCAGCGATGAAGGCCCGGATCAGCGATGCGTCCTTGACCCCGTCGATCTCGACGCCGCTGCTGGTATCGACTAGCAGCGGCGTCACCGTCTGAATCGCCCCGCCGACGTTTCCGGGTGTGAGGCCGCCGGCGAGTCCGACCACGTTCCCGAGCTCGTCCGAGACCGCCCTGACGATGTCCCAGTCGGCCCGGGCACCGGTGCCGCCGTGGGCCTTGGGGTCGTAGCCGTCGATCAGGATCGCCACCGGTGGGACCGCGGCGGCCAGGTAGGGCCGGATCCGATTGGTCAGGTCTCCGGCCCTCTCGCCGGGGGGCGGTCGGAACACCTTGATGGCGGGGAATTCGAGGTCGGCGATCAGCTCCCGGGGCTCGTCACCATGGAGCTGGACGAGATCGAGCCCGGCGTCCCGGGCGGACGCGTTGATCTCGTCGGCCGGGGCGTCGACGAAGACGCCGACGACCCTGACCTCCGACGATGTGGCGTGGACCGCGTCGGAGATTCGCCGCGCCATTTCGATCGCGACCTGCCTGCGGGCCGGGGCGAAGATCATCCCGATCAGTTCAGCCCCGGCGTCGACCGCGACGAGCGCATGCTCGACGGTCCGGGTGCCACAGATCTTGACGCTGCCGGGATGGATCGTCGCATCGATTCGGGTCACGGACGACGAGTTAGATGCCATCGGGTTGCCCTTGCCGGAGCGCCCGTATCCCACCGGCGCGGTCATTGCTGAGGATCAGGCTCTCACCGACGAGGACCGCGCTGACGCTGGCGGCGCCGAGGCGTTCGACATCGGCCGCGGTGAAGATGCCGCTCTCGCCGACAATCAACGTACCGGCCGGCGCCAGCGGGGCCAGTCGCTCGGTCGTTGCCAGATCGACGGTGAAGTCGCGCAGGTCGCGGTTGTTGATTCCGATGATCCCGGCCCCGATCGCCGCCGCCCGTCCCATCTCCTGGGCATCATGGACTTCGACCAGCACGCTCAGACCGAGACCCAGCGCGGCGCGATGCAATCGCGCCAGCGTCGCATCGTCCAGCGCCGCGACGATCAGCAGGATCACGTCGGCGCCGCACGCCCGGGCTTCGAGGAGCTGGTACTCGTCGACCATGAAATCCTTGCGCAGGACCGGGCGGGGCGGCGACGCCTCGCGGACGACCGACGCGACGAGGTCGAGGTCGGCCAGCGTCCCGTGGAACGACGGCCCTTCGGTCAGGACCGATATCGCCGCCGCCCCGCCGTCGACATAGCTGGCCGCAATCTCGGCGACATCGATCCGGACCGGGAAGATGCCCCGCGACGGCGAGCCCCGCTTCACCTCGGCGATCACGGAGACGCCGGGGCTACCGATCGCCGTCGCCAG
>CAXTHM010000049.1:0-8598 GCA_964244115.1 uncultured Thermomicrobiales bacterium | reverse complement strand
CATCCGTTCGAGTTCGGCGATCGAGGTCACGGCCTTGCGGTCGGCGAGATCGCGACTGGTCCGGTCGAGGATCCGGTCGAGGACCGTACCGGTCGCCTGCCAGGACGTTGCCGTTTCGCTCCGGATCGTCATGCCGGACCCTCCGTCGATGCCCGCAACCGCTGGCTGAGGTCGGCCAGCATCCCGACCCGCGCCAGCGCCGAACCGTCGTCGATCGCCGCTCGGGCCAGATCGATCCCCTCGGCGATGGAGGCGGTCCGGTCGGCGGCGTAGATGGCGGCGCCGGCATTCATCAGGACGACGTCCCGCCGCGGCCCCGTGGCGCCCGACAGCACGTCCCGGGCGATCCGGACGTTGGCCTCGACATCGCCGCCGAGGAGATCGCCCGGGAGCCCACGCTTGAGACCGAAGTCCTCGGGCGTCACCGTGTAGCTCCTGATCTCGCCGTCGCGGGCGTCGTAGTCCGTGACGCTGGTCGAGCCGGCCACACCGATCTCGTCCAAGCCCTCGTCGGCCCGGACGAGGACCGCGTGCTGGCAGCCGAGCGTCTGGAGCGCTTCGGCCAGCTTGACCGAGATGCCCTCCTGCCCGACCCCGATCAGTTGGTGCCGGGCACCGGCCGGGTTGGTCAGCGGCCCGAGGATGTTGAAGATCGTCCGGATGCCGATCTCGCGCCGGGTCGGGCCGACGTAGCGCATCGCCGGGTGGAAGGCGGGGGCGTACATGAAGCCGATCCCGATCTCGGCGATGCAGGTCGCGACCTGCTCCGGCGTCAGCTCGACGGCGACGCCAAGCCCCTCCAGCAGGTCGGCCGAGCCGCACTGGCTGGTCATCGCTCGGTTGCCGTGCTTGGCGATGCTGACTCCGGCGGCGGCGATCACGAACGACGCCGTCGTCGAGATGTTGAACGAGCCCGACTTGTCGCCGCCCGTCCCGCAGGTGTCGACGACGTGGCTGAGCCCGTCCGGCAGGGTGACACGGATGGCGTGGTCGCGCATCGCCGCGGCGAAGCCGGCGATCTCCTCGACGGTCTCTCCGCGCAGCCGCAGGGCCGTGACGAGGGCGGCGATCTGCCCACCGGTGGCCTGCCCGGCCATGATGCCGTCCATGACGTCGGTCGCCTGCTCGCGGCTCAGCGTGTGGCCGTCGACGACATCGGAGATCGCCGCCCGGATGTCGATGGTCTTGCTCGATGGTTCGGCTGACGCCAGGGTGGTCATCGCTCTGACCCTTCGCTGGACGAGGAGCTACAGCGGTCAACAGGTAAAGCAAGCCACTCCGGTGGGCGGCGCTGCTCCCCTCTCCGGGCACCTGCGGAGCCGAAGCCGCCTCTGGCGGGTGAGCGAGCAGGTGAGCCGGAGAGGGGCTGGGGGAGAGGTCGTCTCCTCCGCCGAAGACGCCGATCGAACCAGGCTCTAATAGCCAAGTGGGACACGCTCACCCTCCATCCCGGCCGCCACCAGATTGCGATCGCGGTCCGCCCCGGCGAGGAAGTTGGCCAGTAGCGCCTTGCCCGGCTTCGTCATGATCGATTCCGGGTGGAACTGGACGCCCTCGATGTCCAGGTCGACGTGGCGGAAGCTCATCACGAGCCCGTCCGGCGTCTCGGCCGTCACGTTCAGGACGGGCGGCAGGGTCGCCCGGTCGACGACCAGCGAGTGGTAGCGGATCGCCTCGAATGGCGTCGGCAGGTCGCGGAAGACGCCCTGCCCACGGTGCTGGACCATCGAGGTCTTGCCGTGCATCAGGCTCGGCGCCTGGATGACATCGCCGCCGAACGCCGCCCCGATCGCCTGGTGCCCGAGGCAGACGCCGAGGATCGGGACGCGACCGGCCAGCGCGGTGATCAGCGGGACCGAGATCCCGGCCTCGTTCGGAGTGCAGGGGCCGGGTGAGACCACGAGCTTCTCGATCTCGCCGCGCTCGACCCGGGCCTCGACGGCCTCGACCGTCGTCTGGTCGTTCCGGACGACCTCGACCTCGGCCCCGAGTTCGCGCAGGTATTGGTAGAGGTTGAACGTGAACGAGTCGTAGTTGTCCAGCAGGAGGATCATCGGTGCGTCCTTTCGGGAAGCCATGCGCGAGTGCGCCATCAGACGGCGCGGTCGGAGGCTTCCAGTGACTCGGCGAGTTCGATCGCCCGCTGGAGCGCCCGCATCTTGTGGTAGGTCTCCTCGTACTCGGACTGGGGCACCGAGTCGGAGACGAGGCCGCCACCGGCCTGGAGCGAGGCGACGCCGTCCCGGAAGACGAGCGTCCGGAGGGTGATCGCGGTGTCGAGCCCGCCGGCGAAATCGAAGTAGCCAAGGGCGCCGGCGTACGGGCCGCGCCGGTCCGCCTCCAGTTCGGCGATGATCTCCATCGCCCGGACCTTCGGTGCCCCGGAGACGGTCCCCGCCGGGAAGCACGAGCGCAGGGCGTCGAGCCCGGTCCGGCCAGCGTCCAGCTCGCCCTCGACGTGGCTGACGAGGTGCATGACCTGCGAGTAGCGCTCGATCTCCATCAGCTGCGGCACCCGGACGGTCCCCGGCGCGGCGACCCGGCCGACGTCGTTGCGGCCGAGGTCAACCAGCATGATATGCTCGGCCCGCTCCTTCTCGTCGGTCGCGAGTGAGACGGCCAGCGCCTCGTCCTCCTCCGGCGTCGCGCCGCGCGGTCGTGTCCCGGCGATCGGGTGGTTGGTGATCGTGTTGCCTTCGAGCCGGACGAGCAGTTCGGGGGAGGCACCGACGACCTGATGGTCGCCGAAGTTGACATAGAACAGGTACGGTGCCGGGTTGACGCTGCGGAGGGCGCGGTAGATCGTCAGTGGGTGGACCGGGGTCGGGATGTCGACCCGCTGCGACAGGACGACCTGGATGATGTCGCCGGCAGTTATGTACGCCTTGGCCCGCTCGACGATCGCCCGGTAGCGCTCCGGGGTGATGTTTGCCCGCATCCGGTCCGAGACCGGCGTCTCGACCGGCGCCGAGCCGTGCGGTAGCGCTGGCGTCGGGGCGTCGAGGCGGGTCAGGGTCTGGTCCAGCCGGGCGGCGGCCTCGGCGTAGGCATCCTCGACGGACTGGCCATCCAGATGGATCTGGGCGATCGCGCGGACGGTCCGGTCGAGGTTGTCGAAGACGACCAGGTCGTCGGTGAGCAGGTAGTTGCCGTCCGGCAGGTCCAGCCCCTTCCCACCGGCGAGCCCGACCCGCGGCTCGAACGACCGGACCGCCTCGTAGCTCAGGTAGCCGACGAGACCGCCGCAGAAGCGCGGCCCACCGGCGCGTGGCGTCGCGCGGAACTCGTCGATCAGTTCCTGGATCGCGATCAGGGGGTCAGCATAGGATCGTCTCGTGGTCCGGCCGTCGCGGGTGATCGTCAGGCTGCCCTGATCGAGCGTGATCCGGCCGGCCGGGCGTCCGCCGATGAACGAGTAGCGGGCAAGCCGCGTCCCGCCCTCGATGCTCTCGAGGATGAAACCCTCGCCGTCGCCGGCGAGCTTGAGGTAGGCCGAGACCGGCGTCTCGAGATCGGCCATCCGCTCGACGGTGAGCGGGATGGTCCGCAGCGCGGGGCCGCCGGTCCGAACGAGGGACCGGACCTCGTCGAGACTGGGCGAGAGGACGCCCAGACGGCGGGGTCCGGGTCGGGGCGCGGGCGGCGTCGTGGTCGGTTCAGCAGTCGAGGCAGGCATCGGATCGTCTCCGGGCGGGTCGGGAGTGCTGGCGACTCCGAAAAACATGACATCTCCATCCCTGAACCAGGGACGGAGATGTGCCAGCACATCCCGCGGTGCCACCCTGCTTGGAGCGTCTGTCTGCTCCCGCCTCGACACGTACGGACGACGACACGGCAGAGTATGCCGGGCGCCATCGATACGCCGCTCCCGGTAACGGGGGAGTCGTCGTTGCCGCCTACTTGGCGCTCCGGGGGGAGCGGCCGTTGGGGGCAAGGCTCTCGGAGCCATTCAGCTCGCCAGTGGGTTCCGGGCTCTCACCGCCCCCGGATCGCTCGACTCCACGCCGCGATGCCTACTCGTTCCGATCAGTGCCGTCGTGTTCGCTTACGGCAGATCGTAGGTCCGGCCGGCGGGATGTGTCAAGCACGGGTGAAGCGTGCGGACCGGGTCCGGTCGCCGCGAGGGGTCATCACGCGGCATGATGAGCGGAGCGAGCTGGCGTCACGGGGACCGCGAAGTGAGGTGACGGTTGACGACGTACTGGACGGTGGTCGCATTGGTGATCGGCGGCGCCATCCTGGTCGTGCTTGCCTTCTGGTACCACCTGGCATCGGCTGGCTCGCGGGGCGACCGCCGCTGGGTGGCGCTCGGCACGTCGTTCACGGCCACTCCCGGGATCGGCTCGTGGGCGACCACGATCGACGTCGGTTCGGACGCCGAAGGCATCGACCTGACGGTCCCGGGGGCGACCGTCGCCGGGATGGTGGCCGGTCAACTCGGTCCGGCCCTGGCGGCGAGGCCGTCGGCCGCGGTGATCTGGCTGGGTTCGACGGACCTTCTCTTCGGCACCCCCCTGACGCTGTTCCTGCAGGAACTGACCGCCGCGATCGTGCGACTCCAGGGGCAGGGGTGCCGGGTTCTGATCGTCGGACTGGCGGACGTGCCGAGCGTTTCCGGTCGGTTCGGCGTTCGACGGAAGGATCCGATGGCGGGAGCCGTCGGAGCTGTCGACGACGCCCTTCGCGAGATCGCAAGAGTCGGGGGAGCGATCCTCATCGATGTCCCGACGAGTCCGGCGAGTCGGGTGAAGGCCGACGTCCGGGTTGCCGGTCCGGTGATCTGGTACGACCAGTCGTTCCTCGACGCCGTCGGCCGGGCCGTCTCACCCGTCCTCGCGACCGCCCTGCGTGATGGGTCGACCCCGGACGGCGGATGGGCGAGCTGGGACGAACCGGCCGATCCGGTCCAGCGGGATCGACTCGGACTTCCACCGGTCAGGTAGAGGCCGACCCGTTCCCGTGACCACGCTCCTCGTCCGTTCCACCGTACGACCGAGCGACTTGCTAGGATGGCGTCAGTTCGTCAGTAGCGCGTGCGTCGCCGCCGAGTGGCCCGCCGCTCAGGAATGGAGTATCCCTTTGGAGAGCCGCGCCGTCGATTTCCTGCGCAACCTGCTCGACGCCCCCGGTCCGTCCGGCTACGAGCGGGCACCGTCCCGGATCTGGCGAACCGAGGCCGAGTCGTTCGCGGACGAGGTCACGCTCGACGTGATCGGGAACTCCTACGCGCGGCTGCGGAAGGAAGGCGCCCCGGTCGTCGTCGTCGAGGGGCATATCGACGAGATCGGCTTCATCGTCACCTACATCGACGACGACGGGTTCCTCTGGTTCGAGCCGATCGGTGGCTGGGACGTGATGGTCGTCGTCGGCCAGCGGATCCGGATCGCCGGTCGCGGCGGCGATGTCCTGGGCGTGATCGGCCGTAAGGCCGCGCACCTGCTCAGACGGGACGGCGACAAGCCGATCGAGATCAAGGATCTCTGGATCGACATCGGCGTCGCCAGCCGGGCCGAGGCCGTCGAGCAGGTCGAGGTCGGCGATGCCGCCGTGGTCGACGCCGGGTTCCTCCGGATGAGCGACGACCTGATCGTCTCGCGCAGCCTGGACAACCGGGTCGGCGCCTTCGTCGCGCTGGAGACCCTGCGGCTGCTGGCCGAGGATCGCCCCGCCGTCGAGGTCGTCGCGCTGGCGGCGGTCCAGGAGGAGATCACCTTCGCCGGGGCGATGGTCGCGACGGTCCGGCTCGCCCCGCTGGTGGCGATCGCGCTCGACGTCACCCACGCGACGGACTATCCGGGCGCCAACAAGCGCTCCGACAGCGAGGTGAAGCTCGGCGGCGGACCGGTGCTGACGCGCGGCGCCTCGATCAACCCGATCGTCTACGACGGCCTCCGGGCGGCCGCCACCCGGCTCGGCCTGAACAGCCCGACGCAGGCCGCGGCGCGGTCGAGCGGGACCGACGCCGACGTCATGATCCGCAGCGGTGCCGGGACCGCCACCGGGCTGGTCTCGCTGCCGAACCGCTACATGCACTCTCCGAACGAGATGGTCAGCCTCGCCGACCTGACGAACGCCGCCCGGCTGATCGCGGACTTCATCCGGACGATCACCCCGGAGAGCGACTTCCGGCCGGTCTGAGGACTCGCCATCTCACCGGCGGTGCTACCGGCACTCGGGCGCCTCAGACCGGGCGCTAAAGCCGCCTGGCAAGTCAAAAAAGGTCCGCGTCATGGGGTCCGGTCTGGCGTGATGGATCGGGAAACACGCTCCAGGCACGCAGCGCCATTCCCGAGCCAGTCCATCGAGAGGAGGTTTCGTTACCCGCCCCTCGCTCGCAGTGGACAGGACGGTATCGGTTTTCGATTTGCCGGGCGGCTTCAGCGCCCCGTCCAGGCCGCGTGACTGCTGGCGTCCCCGCCGGTCCGGTAAGGAAAGGCCCTTGTGATGGCCGGGTGCCCGCTATGTGGTCGCCCGTGCCTGATCGTTGGCTCACTCCGCGTCCAGTTCCTCGCGCTCGGCCAGCGCGGCTTCTGCCTTCTCGCCGACCTTCGAGACGGTCGCGGGCGGGCGGACCCAGCCTTCCGGGTCCGGCTGGCAGTGCGGGCAATAGTAAGTGCCGCGACCGCCGACGCGCGTCTTGACGATCGCTATGCCGCAGACCGGGCAGGGCTCGCCCTGCCGGGCGTGGACCTGCGGGAAGCCATCGATCGGGTACGCCTTGCTGTGGATGATCTTGGCGCCGCCCTGCTCGATGCCGCGGTCGAGCGCCCACGGGATCGTGCCGGTGAGCTCCTCGATCTGCTCCCGCGTAACCACGTTGCTCGGGGTGGCCGGGTGCACCTTCGCCGCGAACAGGGCCTCGTCGACGTAGATGTTGCCCAGACCGGCGATCACCGTCTGGTCGAGGAGCGTCGCCTTGATCGGGATCGTCCGCCGGGCGAACCGGGCGGCGAGGTCAGCGGTGTCCAGCGGCTCCGCCCCGGTCCCTTCCGGACCGAAGCCGAAACCCGCCACGACGGCGTCGACATCCTCGGTGGGCATCAGCCGGAGCCAGCCGAACTGCCGGACGTCGCTGTAGTAGGCGATCGTCCCGTCGTCGAACCGCAACGTCAGGTGGGTGGTCTTGTGCGGGTAGTCGCCCTGCGGCTTCGGGACCGGGTGCCCGGCGTAGGCGCGTTCACCTGCCGGCGAGAGGACCGCCAGTTGCCCGGCCAGCTTGAAGTGGACCAGGAGGCTGAGGTCGTCGCTGAAATCGATCGTCAGCACCTTGGCCCGGCGACGGGCGGCGAGGACGGTTCGGCCGACCAGCGGCTCCAGCGTCGGGATCGGCGAATCGCGTAGCAGCTTCGGCAGGGTCAGCTCCAGGCCGGTCAGCATCCGGCCGACGAGGTAGTCGGTGACGATCCGGCGGACGGTCTCGACTTCGGGAAGTTCCGGCACCCATGCCTCCGCGGCTCAATCCGTCCCAGTGATCAGGCGTCGGCGATGTCGACGAAACCGGTCGAGCGCATCCACCGGGCGGCTTCCTTGGACGCCCGGACGGCCTCGTCCTCGTCGCGGCAGGCCCGGATGACGCGGGCCATGAAGTCCCAGGCGGCGTTGCGGGCGCTCAGGTGGCGAGCCTCGTAGATGTTCTGGCGGGGTCCGAGCAGGCGGCTGGCGACGGTGTACTGGATGAGCCACCGGTCACCGGACCGCATCAGGACGATCTCGGATCGTCCCTGGCGCCAGACGTAGGCGTCGGATCTGATCTGCTGTGCGGCCATAGGCGATCCTTGACGGTCGGCGAGCGGGGCCGATTCGGAAGATCGAACGCGGTCGAACGTTCGGCCAGTCTAGCGCACGCCGAGATGGTGAGAGACATGGATTATCACTCCGGTTGGCTTTTCCGGGCGAAGGCCAGCGCGGTCGCGATCCGCTCCGTGATCGGCGGGTGAGAGGACAGCAGGCGGACGAGCCAGGACGGTGGGTCAGGGTCGATCAGGTTGCGGCGGCCGAGCCGGGCCATCGCGCGGGCGTAGACCTCTCCTTCGCCGGTCAGCTCCAGCGCGAACCGGTCGGTTCGCCGCTCGATCGTCCGGGAGATCAGCGCCGAGGCGGGTGAGATCGCGAGGCCGGCGACGCCAGCCAGGACCGTCAGGACGTCGAGAGCGGCGACTTGCCGGGTCGATGAGATGCCGGTCCAGCGGGCGGTCCGTGCCAGGGCGACCGGAGCGAGGAGGTGGGTCGTCGCGCCGATGAGGGCGATCGAGGCCGCGCCGATCGCCGAGAGCGTCCAGATGTCGCGGTTGACCTGATGGCCGAGTTCGTGGGCGATCACGCCGGCGATCTCGTCCGGCTCGAACGTCGAGATCAGGGTGTCGCCGAGGATGATCCGGCGGGTGCCGCCGAGGCCGGTGAACATGGCGTTCGCCCGCTCGGTCTGACGACTCATGTCCATCTGGTAAACCGCGGCGACGCTCACACCGGCCCGCTCGCCGAGTTGCCGGAGGCGCTCGGTGAGGTCACGGTCTTCGAGCGGCGTGAAGCGGTTGAAACGCGGCATGATGACGGTCGGGAAGAGCGTCCCGAGGAGGAGCGTCGCCGGGATGGCCGCGC
>CAXTHM010000048.1:21882-30671 GCA_964244115.1 uncultured Thermomicrobiales bacterium | reverse complement strand
CCTGGAAGAACGGACTCCTGGTGGCAACGGATGTCGGGTCCCGGGCGGTCGATTCGGCGCTGCGGGACCAGTTCGACCCGAAACGAATCCTGAACCGGGGCCGATTCCCGATCGACTGACGCGATACGGACGAGACGACGGCGAACGGCGTTGAACGGCGGCGAACGACGGTATGAGGGGATGAACATGGCAGTCGCGATCGAAGCGGATGCGGATCTCAAGCGACTGATCATGGGCTACAGCGGTCCGGACCAGCCGGACGAGGAGTTGCTCAAGCAGTGCGTCCACTGCGGCATGTGCCTGTCGGCCTGCCCGACGTACCGGATCACCGGCCAGGAGATGTCGTCGCCCCGGGGGCGGCTCTGGATGATGCGCGCGGTCGGGGAGGGGACGCTCGATCTGCTCGACCCGGCCTTCGACGAGCAGATGTACCAGTGCCTGAACTGCCGGGCCTGCGAGGCGGTCTGCCCGTCCGGGGTCCAGTACGGCGTCCTCGTCGAGTCGGCGCGGGCGCAACTTGAGCAGCACCGGCCGCGCCCAGTCTGGCAGAGGGCGGTCCGGAAGGCGGCGGTCGGGTGGCTGTTCGCGAGGGACGTCCGGCTGCGCGCCGTCGTCTCGACGATCGGTCTCTACCAGCGGACCGGGGTCCAAACGGTGATGCGGCGCAGCGGCCTCCTCAAGCGCATCCGCATGGCGGACCTCGAAGCGATGCTCCCGAAGGTCTCCCGGCGGCCACTGCGACCCGCGACCGAGCGCTGGGAGCCGGCGCATCCGGAGCGGTCGGTCGCGCTGTTCAACACCTGCATGATGGGGACGGTCTTCGCCGACACCAACCGCGCGGCCGGTCGGGTGCTGGCCCACAACGGCTGCTCGGTCTCGCTGCCGGCCGGCCAGCAGTGCTGCGGGGCGCTGGCCGTCCACGCCGGCATGATGGGCGAGGCCCGGTCACTAGCCCGGACCAACATCGATGCCTTCGGAGAGGGCGACGAGCCGGTCGTGGTGACGGCCGCCGGCTGCGGGGCCGCCCTGAAGGAGTACGGTCATCTCCTGCACGACGATCCCGCCTACGCCGAGCGGGCCGCGGCCTTCAGCGCCCGGGTCCGGGACGCGACCGAACTGCTGACCGAGCTGCCGAACGTTCAGCCGCCGACCAAGCCGGTCCCGCTCCGGGTGACGTACCAGGAGCCGTGTCACCTCGCCCACGCCCAGCGCATCAGCAAACAGCCCCGCCAGTTGCTCGCGGCGATCCCGGAGCTGGAGCTGGCCGAGATGCGGGAGTCGTCGCTCTGCTGCGGCAGCGCCGGGATCTACAACATCCTGCGGCCACAGATGGCGAACGACCTCGGCGACCGCAAGGCCACCAACGCGGCGGCGACCGCCGCCGATGTCCTCGTCACCGCCAACCCCGGCTGCGCGATGCAGATGGTCGCGTCGCTACGCCGCAACGGCGTCGAAATGGAGGTCCGGCACATCATCGACGTGCTGGACGAGTCGTACGGTGGCGAGGCGGCCGGTGGCGCCGGGCGGTGGGCGTGTGACCGGGCTGGCGCGGTTTCAGCGTCCGAATCGATCGCATGACCTGGGGAGGGCGCATGTCATCCTGGCGAGTGGGTCCGCCACTCCACCGGGCGCTAAAGCCGCCCGGCAACTCGAAGATGCGCCGAGAGGACGCTGCCTCCGAAAATACCACTTCGTTCTCAACCCCGGGACATCACTGGTCTTGACCAAATTTGGAGTTGCCGGGCGGCTTTAGCGCCCGGTCTCGGCGATCGGGCGTTCGTCGTTAGCGGACCCAAACCATTCAATGGTCACTCGTCAGCCCTGGTCCGCCTCCAGCAACTGGCGCAACTCCGGCAGGCCGGCGACGACGATGTCGGGCTGGGCCTCGGAGCCGGTGATGTCGTCCAGGGACGAGACGCCGGTCAGGACCATCGCCGTCAGCATGTTGGCGCGGTTGCCGGCCAGGATGTCGGTGTCCAGCCGGTCGCCGATCATGACGGACTGGTCCGGGCGGGCGTCGAGTTCCAGCGCCGCCTGGATCAGGACCTCCGGTGAGGGCTTGCCGATCACGACCGGCGTCACGCCGGTCGCGGTCCGGATCGCGGCGACGATCGTGCCGGCGCCGGGGACGAAGCCCGTCTCGGTCGGGAGCGAGCTGTCGATGTTGGTCGCGATAAAGCGGGCGCCGGCCCGGATCGCGAAGAACGCCGCCTTGAGCTTGTCATAAGTGAACGTCTGATCCAGACCACAGACCACAGCCGCGGTGTTGGCGACGCCCTCGGCCGGCTCGGCGACCGCGAAGCCCCCGACGTCATGGATCTGCTCCTTGAGACCGGGCATCCCGACGACGTAGACCGGAGCGCCCTTCGGCAGATGCTGGAGCAGGTAGTCGCGGGTCGCCGTCCCGGAGGTCTGGATCTTCTCGGCCCCGACGGTGAGGCCCATCTGGCCGAGGCGCTCGGCGTACTGCTCCGGGGAGGCCATGCTGTTGTTGGTGGCGAGGACGTAACCGGCGCCGCGGCGTTCGATCGCCGCCAGGAGGTCGCTGACGCCGGGGAGGGGGTCGCTGCCGCGGTAGAGGACGCCGTCCATGTCGAAGATGAACGCCTTCGCGGCCCGGAGGCGGGTGAGATCGTCGGTGCGCTCGGTCGGACTGGTCGTCGACATCGGGTCCCCATTCGGCTAACGGTCGGTCTCGGAACCATGTGCGGCGACACGATACCCCAATGAGCGGCGTTCAGGCGCCCGGTCCCTCACCGGAACAACCGCTGAGGCTCGCCGTCCGGTCGGCGTGTCGACGAGCAGACCGGGTCCGCATGTCGATGAGCAGGTCCGAGCGGCTGTCTTCGGGGGCGAACGCGATGCGGACATCGACCAGCGTCGCCCCCCAGATCGCCTTGAGCCAGATTTGCCAGAGCAGCCCGAGCGCCTGGGCGTCCGGCTGTCGCCCGTCGGCCCAGTCGATCCTGAGGGAATCACCGGAGCGGGCGCTGGTGACGCCGTCGAGGAAGCCGGGCATCCGGGCGGCGTCGTCCTCCAGCAGCAGTGCGGCGGCGAGGTCGATCCCCTCGCCCCGGACGCCGATCTCGATCGCAATCCGCGCACTCGGCGTTCCGGTGATCCGGACGCGATCGACCTCGCCCTCGTCGTGGAGGACGAACGACGAGAGCGAATCCCCGCCGGACGAGCCAGCTACCACGAACCGTTGGCCGGAGAGAGCCGGGTCGTGCGGACGGCCCAGATCGACGGCATGAGCGTCCCGTCGCACCCGCCGTTGCCGGAGCCGGCCGAGGTCGCCGGCGATCGTCTCTGCCCCGGTGAGGATCGGGATGCCGAGGGCGCTGCACTCGGCCAGGCTCGCGGCGAGGACGGGCGAGAGGTCGCCGGGCACGATCAGGCTGACCGGCCCCTCGCGCTGGAGGATGCCCGCGGCGGCGACGAAGGAGTCGGCGCCACGAAGCAGCGCGTACCGGAGCGACCCCGCGACCGCCGTCGCCAGCACGGTCGACGGGTCGCCCCAGACCAGCTCCGGTGGCGCCGGCAGGATCGCGATCCCCGCCGGCACCGGCGGGTGGCCGAGCCAGACGGACCAGCCGTCGGACTCCGCCAGCCCGGCCCACGGGATGTCGAATGGCGGCGACGGGGCGAGCAGTTCAGCCAGGGCCGATCCTGCTGGAAGCAGGTGCCCGATGTCGGTCGCCGCGCCCAGCCCCGCTGGGTCCGTTCCGTCCGCCAATGGTTCGCTCCTCGGTCATCGCGGCTCGTTTTGGGGATCGAATGAACGGATCGAGACGGTCTCGACGTGTGTGGTCCTTTGTCGAGCAGACAGGGCGAGCCAGTTCTGCACGGCTGGGTTATCCGTCAGGTTCTTCGGTCTGGGTGAGCCGGGCGCTCCTGTTGGGACGATGTACGTTGCATCGACCGGCCGACCGAGAGGATCGCCCCTCCGACGACCCGCTGTCAGTACCGCAGGAACGCGAAGCCGACAGGACAAAGCCCCTCCCCATCCGCCGATGGGGAGGGGTCTCGCTTCGCTGGGGGTGGGGTCTACACCGATGCCGGCCGCAGCGCATCGACCAGCGCCTGGTTGAAGACCGGCAGGTCGTCCGGCACGCGGGAGGTAATCAGGTTCCCGTCGATCACCAGCGCCTCGTCGACGTAGTGGCCACCGGCGTTGGTGATGTCGTCCCGGATCTTGTCGACGCTCGTCAGCGTCCGGCCGGCCAGGACCTTCGCCGAGATCAGCAGTTGCGGCCCGTGGCAGATCGCGGCCACCGGCCGGTCCGAGGCCATGAAGTCCCGGGTGAAGGCGACCGCCGACTCGACGATGCGGAGGTTCTCCGGGGCCCCGCCGCCAGGAATGATGAGCAGGTCGAACTCATCGGGCCGGACGTCGGCGAAGGTGGCGTCGGCGGCGAGGCTGCCGCCCTTCTTGCCGGTGATCTCGCCCAGCTCGACACCGATCACCGTCACCGTCGCCCCGTGCGCTTCGAGGAAGTCCTTTGGGCTGGTTGCCTCAGTGTCCTCGTAGTTCCTGGCGAGGACCATCGCCACTCGCATTCCTGGCTGCTGCATCCGGCTATACTCCCTTGATCTGATTTTCGGGGGACGATCGTCCGACCGCATCTCCGCCCGCAAACCGCGCACCAGCGAACGCGTGGCGTCAGCGGGGTGGTAGAGGGGCAGCGGTCGTCCCCATCCCGAAAGGACCAGTACCGGTGAGCGCCGATCTCGGAACAGGCCAACGACCCACGATCGACCCGGACCTCGCCGAGCGGGTGCTGGCCCAGATCGACCAGGACGAGGTGATCGGCTTCCTCCAGGGACTGATCCGGATTCCCTCCGTCCATGAGCCGGGCGACACCCGGGAAGCCGTCCGCTACTGCGCTGACCCGCTGCGGACGGCCGGCTTCGCGACCCGGTTCGAGACGATCGACGAGGTCAAGCCCAACCTGGTCGCCGAGTACGGCGACGAGGGCAGCGGTCCGACGGTGCTGTTCAATGCCCACGTCGACGTCGTCCCGACCGGCCAACTCTCGGCCTGGGACTACGACCCGTGGGGGGCCGAGATCGCCGACGGGCGGGTCTACGGTCGCGGGGCCGGCGATGACAAGGCCAGCGTCACCGCGCAGATCATGGCCGGGATCGCGCTGGCGCGGTCCGGCGTTCCACTGCTCGGCCGGCTGATCGTGAACGAGGTCGCGGACGAGGAGATCGGCGGCGTCGCCGGGGCGAAGTGGCTGGCCGAGAGCGGCATCCTGAAGCCGGACGTCGCGATCATCGGCGAGCAGACCATGAACCGGGTCAACGTCGGCGAGAAGGGCGGCGCCGGGCAGACGATCATCGTGCTCGGCCGCGCGGCCCACGGGGCGCTGCCGTGGGAAGGAGCCAACGCGATCGAGGGCATGGCCGAGATCCTCGTCGCCCTGCGTCGGGAACTGTGGCCGAAGCTCGACGGCCGCACCCACCCGTACTTCCACCACTCCTCGGCTTCTGCGAACCTGATCAGCGGCGGCGTCAAGAACAACGTCGTCGCCGACCGCTGCGAGCTGTTCGTCGATCGCCGCATCCTGCCGGGCGAGACCGTCGACGGGACGCGGGCGGAGATCCTTGCCATCGCCGAGCGGGTCATCGCCGGGATGCCGGGGCTGTCTGTCACCGTCGAGCCGCGCTGGATGGGGCTGGAGGCGTCGCTGACGGCGGACGACCACCCGCTGGTCCGCAGCATGGTCGGCGCCAACGCCTACCTCGGCTACGACACGACGATCAGCGGCTTCAGTATGGGGACGGACGCCCGTTTCTTCGGGCAGCAGGGCATCCCGACGATCATCTACGGCCCCGGCGACCCGAAGCTGGCCCACATCCCGAACGAGTGGGTCGGTGTCGATGAAGTCATGGCCGCGACCCGGGCCTACGCACTGACCGGACTCTCGTTGCTCAGCGGCCGGTAGGGCCGACGGAGACAGGCAGAAGTGGTTCTCGAAGACATCTCGACGTACGTTGACGCCCACGCCGAGGAGTACATCGGCTGGTTGCAGACGCTCCTCCGGCAGCCCAGCGTCGCCGCTCAGAACCTCGGCATGGTCGAGGCGGCCGACATCGTCCGGCAGCAGCTCGATGTGATCGGCGCCGCGCCGCGCCTGGTGGACACCCGCGGCGGCCAGCCGGTCGTCTTCGGCGAGGTGAAGGCCGGCGTCGGCGTCGCCAGACCGCGGACGCTAAGCTTCTATAACCACTACGATGTCCAGCCGGCCGAGCCCTGCGACCTCTGGGACAGCGACCCGTGGGCGGCGGAGATCCGGGACGGACACATCTGGGCCCGCGGCGTCTCGGACAATAAGGGCAACATCGTCGCCCGGATCGCGGCGATCCACGCCTGGCAGCAGGTGCGGGGCGACCTGCCGCTCAACCTCCGGTTCGTCATCGAGGGCGAGGAGGAGATCGGCTCGCCGAACCTGGCCAACTTCACCGCCGACCACCCGGATCTCTGCGCCGCTGACGCCTGCATCTGGGAGTTCGGTGGCCGGGCGCTGTCCGGGCAGCCGCAGATCCACCTCGGGCTCAAGGGCATGTGCTACGTCGAGCTCCACGCCCACGGCGCCAACGCGGACCTGCACTCCTCGCTCGCGACGACGATTCCCAACGCGGCCTGGCGGCTGGTCTGGGCGCTGAACACGCTCAAGGGGGCCGACGAGCGGGTCCGCATCCCCGGGTTCTACGACAAGGTCCTGGAGCCGACGGCCGAGGAACTCGCGGCGCTGGAACGCCTGCCGGACGATGACGAGGCCGGGCTGGAGCACGTCGGGATCGACCACTACCTCCTCAACCTCCGTGGTCTCGACCGGAAGATCCGTGACTCGTACCAGCCGACCCTGACGATCGCGGGGATCGAGAGCGGGTACACCGGCATCGGTACCAAGACCGTCATGCCGGGTGCGGCGATGGCCAAGGTCGATATGCGGCTCTGCGCCAACCAGGACCCACACGAGATCTTCGAGCTCCTCAAGGCACACCTCTTCACCCAGGGATTCGGCGATATCGAGGTCCGGCTGCTGAGCGCCCTGATGCCGGCCCGGACGCCGCTGACGGCGCCGATAGTGGACGTCGTCGCCTCCGGTTACCGCGATCTCTACGGCGAGGAGCCGCTGATCTACCCGACCTCGGCCGGCTCGGGCCCCTGGTACCAGCTCTGTGAGCAGTTCGGGATCGACGGCTGCACGGCGGGGGTCGGCAACGGTCGCTCCAACGCCCACGCGCCGAACGAGAACATCGCCGTGGACGACTTCATCCTCGGCATCAAGCACATCGCCCTGATCATGGAGCGCTTCGCCGCGACCGCCCCATGACCGTCCACGCCAGCGACCTGCGGCCGTACCTGACCGACGCGACGTGGTTCCGGCGGGAACCCTACGGCATCCACGGCATCACCCATGTCACGCGGGTGCTGATCTGGGCGGCGGTCCTCGCCGACCGGTTCGGCAAGGCGCCGGCGCTTCGCATCCCGGAGCTGTTCTGGGCGGCCGCGACGCACGACATCGAGCGGATCGACGACGGCCGGGACACCGGCCACGGTGAGCGAGCCGCCGCCTGGGTCGGCGCACGGCTCGCGACGGAGCGACCGCTGGCTGCCCGGTCCGATCTCGGCTTCGTCGCCGAGCTGGACCGCTGGCATGAGGTGACGGATCGCGAGATCGGGCGCTGGTCGCTGGAGCTGCTGCTGTTCAAGGACGCCGACGGGCTCGACCGCGTCCGGATCTACGATCTCAACCCCAAATTTCTCCGGACCCAGCTGGCCCCGTCGCTCGTCGACCAGGCGCAGCGGCTGATGGAGGAGACATCGCACCTGCGCGAGCCCGGCGCGGTGCTCGGTGTCGCGGTGGAGCAAGGCATCATCGAGGCGTAGGTTGAGCCGGAATCGGGTGGAGGCCTCGGCCGATTCCGGCCTTGCCGAAGGACGGTGCTGCGCGCAGGTGGGCGAAGGCCGGGCCAGGTGATAGTGGTCGTCAGGGCGTTTCGTCATCGCTTCACATCGGCACAGGCCCGTAGGGGGGTGTGACGAGTGAGGAAACGGATTAGGGAACCGTCGCAGGGTGGCTCCTCGAGGTGGCTGGCCTCGCCAAGGCCGCGGGACGGCACTGGGCCGAGCGCTGAAGCGACCCGGCTCAGGGGTGATACCGAGTCCGGGTAAACGGTCGGTGGACCCGTGACCCCTGGGTGGCGGAGTAGACCGCTCCCCCCAGCGAAGCGAGACCCCGCTCCGGCTCACCTGCTCGCTCACCCGCTGGCACGGCTCTCGCTGCGCTGCGGCTCGCAGGTGCCCAGAGCGGGGAGCGGCACGCACCTGCGATCACGCACCAAGCTTCAACCCGGATTCCGTATGACACCAAGCTTGTCTGTCAGCCGGGCCATCCGCGGCCGGGAGCGACGCTCCGGTTTCGAGCGGCACGCCACGTCATCAGGACACGCCGATCGGTTCGCGCTTCGATAGTGACCCGCCGGGACTGACCGCCCTCTGATCAGTCCCGCGGGGCGTGCTAGGGAGCCGGGACCGAGGTCGAGTCGGCGGGGTCGGTCCCGTAGTCGTAGACCTCGATCGCGTCGTCGTACCCGTCGCCGTCGCTGTCGCTCAGGAGTGGATCGCTGCCATAGACGTATGCTTCATCGCCGTCGCCCAACCCGTCATCGTCGGAGTCCGGGTTGTTCGGGTCCCAGCCTGGCGCGATCTCGTTGCCATCGAAGACACCGTCGAAGTCCGAGTCCTCGGCGTAGGGATCGGTGTCGTAGATGTC
>CAXTHM010000048.1:0-21872 GCA_964244115.1 uncultured Thermomicrobiales bacterium | reverse complement strand
CTCGTCCTGATCGGGCAGGCCGTCCGAGTCCGAGTCCGTCGTCGCGTCCTGGCTATCGCCGTCGCCACCGCTCGCATCGACGGAACCGTCCTCGGGCGATGATGATGCGACGGAGCCGTCGGACGAGTCGGAGGGCATCGGGTCGTCACTGGCGCCGGCCAGCATTCCCGTTCCGAAGGGGACGAACCAGTCACACCTCAGCAACGAGCCCGCCGGGAGTTCGACATGGACGACGTCGTCCTCGAACACGGTCTCGGCCCCGTCGCACTGGATCACGTAGGCCGGCAAGGGCTCGGAAGTGTGGACCGAGTAGTCGCCGGGATCGAGGTCGGCGAAGATGATCACGCCCGGCTCGTGGTCATTGGTTCCGACGATCGGCGCCGGTTCGTCCGGTCTCTCGACCACGAAGGACACTGTTTCGTTGGGCTCGGTGCACTCGTCAGCCGCGACAGCATCCGGAACCGAGGCTCCCTCAGGGCAGGAGTGGGTGCTGATCATGATCGAGCCGAATCCCGATCCACCCTCGCCATCACCCGTCGAGTCGCCAGAGGTCGGGATGTTGAACCAGTCGCAGGCGATCGACTCGTTCTCTGCGAGTTGCACCTGGAGCGACGCACCGTTCGTGGCGATGTCGATGGGCGTTGGGTCGGTCGACGGGGCGATCTCCGAGGTGACTCGCACCGCGCACAGGATCACCGGGTCGTCAAACCCGTCGGGAACGTCTTCCTCGACGGTATAGCTCCCCTCGTCGAGTCCGCCCCACCCGGCCAGGTCGCTGTCACCACCGAACGATCCCTGGCGCACGAGGTCGCTGCCCTCCGCGGTCAGCGTGAAGTCGAAAGCGGTGTCAGACAGGTCACACGTATCGAGAAGAGCCCCCTGATCCGGGGAAGACGGGAGGCTCGGGCTCATCGACGCCGCCGAGTCGCTCCCGGCCGCTCCGGTCTCCGATCCGTCGCCGGGGATCGAAGGTTCCCCAATCGCTTCGCCGGCCGTGTTCACTTCCGCAGGTGGGCAGAGCCACTTCGTGATCCCGATGCTTCCGCCGGACGGAGCGTCCTGCCCCTCGTGGAGGTCGGCGACGTCCGGGTCGTCGCTGCTGGTCGCCGCGTCTCCACTCTCCGTCGGGGAAGAGGATGGCTTGACCGATGCCGAATCCGACGTTGCATCCGACGCCGGGGCGGAAAGTAGGGCCGATGCTGACGCCGATGCGCTCGACGTCGCGGCGAGTGCTCGCAACGCAGCGTCGGCTTGCCCATTGACGCCGTCATCGCTGGTCTCAGTGACGCCGCCCGGGAAGCGGTACCAGGTGCAGGTGAGACTGTCTTCCACCGAGATGGTAAAGCTCGCGAGACCTCCGGGCGCCGGGATTTCGCCCGCTCCGATGTCTGGCAGATCTATACCGTTCTCCTGATCACAGTAGACGTAGGGGTCTCTGATGGTCCCTGACACGTCCTTGATGGTGAGCGGAGCAGAGACGGGAACCTCGTCGACATACCGAAGATCCAGGAGCCAACTGACGACCGCGCCGTTGTCGGGCGTCGTGTACAGATAACTGGTTCCCAGGTCGCCAAGGGTCATCCCGAACGGAGCGCCGTAGAGCTTCTGCTCGGACGTGCAGGCGGCCGCATACGACGCTTGATCGGTGGCAACGACGTCGTCTGGGCAGGTCCGGACGACGATCTTGACCTGCGCCTCATAGTGGAAACCGGCCGAAGCCGTCTGAGTCCCCCAGCTTGCGTGAATCGGCCCAGCCCCGAGCGATGCCACGATCAGGAGCAGGACGATGACATATCGGACGGGCACCCTGACTCCCGAGGGGCGCGGGTGTCGACTCGTCATCGAGTCGCGACTGGACCTGGCCTCGGACTGAGACATCGTGCAACCCTTCCGCGATCGGTTACCGAATGGATGGTCGGAACGCGCAGATCGCGCCCGGGATCACCATATCGGCACCGCGATCCTCGGACATGAGTAAAGTTACTCATTCGCCAGTCAGCCGGTTCAGATCGCCCAGCGGGAGCGATGCGATTGATTGCTGGAATGTCAGGCCGCCCCGGCCATGATGGAATTTGCGAGCTGAGATGAGTGGGTAGGCGACCACGCCGAAGGATCATCGATCTCCCGTAGCTGGCCCGATCCGCGCCTTCAGGTGCCATGCTCGCGATCAGCCGCCGGAAGATCTCCGCGATCATCACCGACGTCCAGGCTCAGGGTTTAATCGATATGGTCGGTTTGCCAATGGTACCGGGCGCTCAAGCGACCCGGCTCAGGGGTGATTCGTGAAAGTAGTCCGCTCTGGCCGACCCCGTCTGGTCGTCGAGACCGGGCAATGAAGCCGTCCAGCAACTCCGAAACATGGCTGTGGCATCTCACGGCAATGGCCAGATCGCTCGCCTACACGGTCGCCCAAGGCCCTGTCTCCGGTTGGCTGGAGCCCGGTTCGGCCAGCCGGTTTCATGATCCATGTTTCTCAATCACCCCTCAGCCGGGTCGCTTCAGCGCCTGGCCGCGTGGACGACCTACGTCCATGAGGGATCAATGAGCCGGGTCGATCATGGCCGTGGCCACCAACCAGCTCCGAGGGACCCGATCATCCCGCATCCTGGTTCGGTCCGTTTCGGAACGCGTCACAGCCTGCTGGGAGCCGCTGTCGGTGTGACGCGTGACGAGACAACCCGACGCCGGCACGCACCGGACTTTCCTCGGATACACGGCGCTGTCCGACGAGCCGATCGTCGATGGCAGAGACGATCAGCTAGCCTCGGCCGGACCCCGGATCGGTTCGCCTCGATGACTTCGCCCATCGGCGTCCGGTCGGCGGCCGTGACGGCACTGCGTGGCTCGGTCAGGTGCAGCGATGGCGTGTCGGTGACCGCCTTCGCTATCGCTAGGAAGTCGGCGACCGGCGTCGCGCCAAGGTCTTCGCCCGAGCGAAGCCGGACCGCGACGGCATCGGCCTCCGCCTCGCGCTTGCCGATGACGAGCATGTATGGGATCTTGCGGAGCCTCGCCGGGCCCGGCGGCCGTGGTCAACGTTACTCGTAGCGAGATCGAGTCGTATCCACCGAATTCGGCGTCAAGAGATCCGCGACGGTGAATCGCCCGAGTTCGCTTGCCACAGCGTCGGCGACGGCCCGATCGAGTGCGGTCAGTGACATCTGGACGCTCCGGCCAACCGGGCAGGCCGGATCCGGTCCATGCAGTCCAAGCACCGGATCCGTGCCCTGGAGCAGCCGCCAGACCTGATCGAGGGAGATGTCCCATGCATCCCTCGCGAGTTCCCAGCCCCCATGCACACCTGGACGTGATCGGACCAGCCCGGCTTCGCGCAGCGGGCCGAGCACCCGGCGCACATAGACGGCGTTGACATTGGTGCTTCCGGATAGCTCATCCGAACTCACTGGGCGGCCCTCGGCGCTGCCGGCGAGGTAGGTCAGGACATGAACCGCGACCGCGAATTGGGTGTTCGTCGAGCGTGCCATGTTCCCATCTTGCCATATCGCAACCATTGTGGCTATAGTTTGCTAAATCGTAATCGTTACGAGTGCAATTAGGAGCAGACATGACCATTGCCATCACAGGGGCTTCCGGCCACCTGGGCCGCGCTACCGCCGACTTCCTCCTCAAGGTCGTTGACCCGCGGGAGATCGTCCTCATCACCCGACAGCCGGAGGTGCTGCGTGACCTCGCCCATCGCGGGGTCGAGGTACGGCGAGGGGATTTCACCGATCCGTCGACCCTCGCCACGGCGTTCGCGGGTGTCGATCGGCTGCTGCTCATCTCGACGGACGCGATCGGTGCGCGTCTCGACGGTCACCGCGCGGCGATCTCGGCCGCCGCTGAAGCGGGGGTGCGGCACGTCATCTACACCTCCGTTCCCCGGCCGGTCCCGGCCAACCCGGCGATGGTCGTCGCCGACCACGCCGGCACCGAGCAGGCGCTACGCGACAGCACGCTGGCGTGGACGATGTTGCGCAACAACCTGTACGCCCATATGCAGCTACCGGGTGTCGCGCAGGCAGCGGCGTCGGGTCAATTCATGACCAATGGAGGGACCGGAGCTACGGCCTTCGTGACGCGAGACGACTGCGCCGAAGTAGCTGCCGCGGTGCTGACCCAGGATGGCCACGAGGGTCAGGTGTACGACGTGACCGGTCCCGAACCGGTACGAGCCCTCGACCTCGCGGCTCTGGCGGGCGAGGTCAGTGGCCGCGACGTCGAGCTCCTCTCCCTCGACGATGCCACATTCATGGCCGGTCTGCGGGCGGCTGGCCTTCCGGACGGTGTCGTGGAACTGGTGACGTCGTTCGGTGCGGCGACTCGTGGAGGCTTCCTCTCCCACGTCAGCTCGACGGTCGCCGACCTGACTGGCCACGCACCGACGTCGCTCACGGAGATCGTCCATTCAGCGCTGAAGGCCTGACCGTACGGGGATACGACGATTCCGGTGCCGATGGCGCGACGTGGTAGCCACCAGTGTGCTCGCGTCGCCGTCGTTGCCGTCGCCGGCCAAACTACCGACCGGGCGTCCACGCGACGCCCGAGCAGGGTCACCTTCGGAGAGCGAGGGGGCCCCTTGACGAGAGGACGATCAATATGTCGTCGAAGATCGGTCTCCTCCTCCCGGCCAGCGCCACGCCCATGGGCAGCACGGCGATCCTCCTGATCCTCGGGGCGCTCGTCGCACTCGGACCACTGTCCACTGATGCCTACGTGCCCGGTCTGCCGCGGCTCGCCGACGATCTGCGTACCACCCCGTCGCTGGCCCAGTTGACGGTGACGACCTGCCTGCTCGGACTGGCCGTCGGGCAGCTCCTGGCTGGTCCGCTGAGCGACGCGCTGGGCAGGCGGTGGCCGTTGCTCGTCGGACTCGCCATCTACACCCTCGCCGGACTTCTCTGTGCGATCGCCCCGAACGTCGTGATGTTGATCCTGTTTCGCGGCATCCAGGGCATAGGTGGCGCCTTCGCCCTCGTCATCGCCTACGCGAGCGTCCGGGATCGCTATGCCGGCAAGCTCGCGAACCAGTTCTACTCGCGGTTACTGCTCGTCACGGGGCTCGCCCCTATCCTCGCCCCACTCGCCGGTGCCCAGATCCTGCAGCTGACGAGCTGGCGCGGAATCTTCATCGCGCTGGCCGGGCTGAGCGCTTGCGTGCTCCTCGCGTGCCTTCGTTCACTCCCGGAGAGTCTTCCGAGAGACCGACGCGAGGCAGGTGGCCTACGAGCGTCGGGCGCGGCCTACGCTGGTCTGCTGGCGGACAGGCGGTTCGTGAGTTTCGTGCTCATGAACGCATTGGTCTTCGCGTCCATGTTCGCCTACATCTCGGGTTCCCCGTTCGTTCTCGAGAACATCCACGGTCTCTCCCCGCAGCAGTACAGCGTCGTGTTCGCCGTGAACGCCTTCGGCCTCGTGGCCGCAGCACAGGTGAGCGGCCGCCTCGTCCGCCGCGTCGACGCAGGGCTCCTGTTGGGTATCGGGGTAGTCGGCTCAGCGGCCGGCAGCTTGGGACTGCTCTTCTCCGTCATCGTCGGGACCGGTCTCTGGCCAGTACTCGCCGCCTTCTTCGTGGTCGTCACCAGCGTGGGGCTGGTCCTGCCGAACGCCGCGGCGCTGGCCCTAGAGGATCACGGCGCTCACGCCGGGACCGCGGCGGCGCTGCTCGGCTGCGCTCAGTTCCTGCTCGGCGGGTTGGCCGCTCCCCTCGTGGGGATCCTCGGAGATGACAGTGCGCTCCCGATGGCGGCGGTGATGGCGGCGCTCGGCATCCTGGCGGCAGTCACGCTCGTCGCGCTCAAGGGACCCGCCGTTTCACACCGCCGCAGCCAGTCCGGGGCGTGATGTGACTGTGCTCGCTGCGACTCGTCAGGTGCGTATCGACGCGAAGCCGTTGGACCGGGGCTTGCCGGGCCGATCTCCCGCTCGTCGATCTGGCGATTCATACCGAATCCGGGTAAACGGTCGGTAGATTCGTGACCCCTTGGTGGCGGAGCAGACCGCTCCCCCAGCCGGGGTGAACCTGCTCGCTCACCCGCTGAAGCGGCGCTCGCTGCGCTGCGGCTCGCAGGTGCCCGGAGAGAGGAGCAGCACGCAGCTGCGGTCATGCACTGAGCTTCAACCCGGATTCCGTATAAGTTGAGTGATGACACCTGTCCGCTCCGCCACGACGCGCGACATACCGCTCCGCCAGCCAGCGGAAGGATCCACGGAGCGGGACACAGACGTCAGGTCAAGACCCCTCGATCGGTTCACCCATCGGGGTCCGGTCGGCAGCGGTGATGGCGTCACGGGGCTCGGTCAGGTGCAGCGATCGGGAATCGATCACCGCCTTCGCCATCGCCAGGAAGTCGGCCACTGGCGTCGCGCCGAGGTCCTCGCCCGATCGGAGCCGGACCGCGACCGCATTGGCCTCGGCCTCGCGCTTGCCGATGACGAGCATGTACGGGATCTTGCGGAGCTGCGCCGTCCGGATCTTGGCCTGCATCCGGTTCGACGAATCGTCCACGTCCACCCGCATCCCGGCGTCGCGGAGCTGCCGGGCGACCTCGTTCGCGAACGGGATCTGGCCGTCGGTGATCGGGACGATGACAGCCTGCGTCGGTGCCAGCCAGGCCGGGAAGGCGCCGGCGTAGTGCTCGACGAGCCCGCCGACGAAACGCTCCATCGAGCCGAGCAGCGTCCGGTGGATCATCGCGACCCGGTGGCGGTCGCCGTCCTCGGCGATGTAGTTGACCTCGAATCGCTCCGGCAGGTTGAAATCGACCTGGATCGTCGGCCCCGTCCATTCCCGGCCGAGGGCATCGACCCACTTGATGTCGATCTTCGGCCCGTAGAACGCCCCGCCGCCCTCGTCGACCTGCCACGGCAGCCCGCGCCGCTCCAACGCCGCCTCGAGCGTGTTCGTCGCGCGGGACCAGGCGTCCTCGTCGCCGATCCACTTCTCCGGCCGCGTCGCCAGGTAGGCCTTGAACTCGTAGCCGAAGATGCCGGCCATGTACTCGGCCAGCGCGATCACGCCCTCGACCTCGTCGCCGACCTGCTCCTGCGTGCAGAAGATGTGGGAGTCGTCCTGCGTGAAGCCCCGGACGCGCAGCATCCCGTGGAGGGTCCCGGAACGCTCGTACCGGTAGACCGTCCCCAGCTCGGCCAGCCGGATCGGCAGGTCGCGATAGCTGTGGACCTGGTTCTTGTAGATCATGATGTGGCCGGGGCAGTTCATCGGCTTGAGGTAGTAGTTGACCTCATCGATGGTGATCGGGGCGTACATGTTCTCCTTGTACGTCTCGAGGTGACCCGACGTCTGGTAGATCTTCTCGCTGGCGATGTGCGGCGTGTAGACGAGCTGGTAGCCGCGCTTCAGCTGCTCCTGCTGCTCGAACTGCTCGACGAGATACCGGACCATCGCCCCGTTGGGGTGCCAGAGGATCAACCCGGCGCCGATCTCCTCGGAGACGGAGAACAGGTCCAGCTCGCGGCCCAGTCGGCGGTGGTCACGGGCCTGCGCCTCTTCCAGCCGGGCGAGGTGGTCGTCGAGTTCCTGCTGTGTGAACCAGGACGTGCCGTAGATGCGCTGGAGCATCGGCCGCTTCTCGTCGCCCCGCCAGTAGGCCCCGGCGACGGACTGGAGCTTGAACGGCCCGATCCGGCCGGTGTGTTCGACGTGCGGTCCGCGGCAGAGGTCGAGGAACTCACCCTGCTGGTACGTCGAGATCGTCTCGTCGGCCGGTAGCTCGGAGATGATCTCGACCTTGTAGGGGTTCTCACCGAACAGGCGTAGCGCCTCGTCCCGGCTGATTTCCTTGCGGACGAACGGTTCCCGCGCCTTCTTGTGGCGCTTCATGCCGGCCTCGATCGTCGCGAGGTCGTCCGGGGTCAGCGGCCGGGGCAGGTCCAGGTCGTAGTAGAAGCCGTCCTGGATCGCCGGGCCGATCGCGAACTTCGCGTCCGGGAACAGCTCCGCGACCGCCTCCGCCATCAGGTGGGCCGTCGAGTGGCGCATCTTCGCGAGGTCGAAGGCGTGCTGGTCGCCCGCCGGGATATCGACGTCCATCTCGTTGTCGACGCGATCCTTGAGTTCGAGCGTATCCGTCATGGTGGGGTCCCCCGGCCGGTCCCGTGGGAGTCGGCGGTGCGTGATCGTCCGGAAAAACACGATGACCCGCGTCCGCGAAGGGACGTCGGGTCGACGTGGTTCCACCCCCGTTTCGACCCGCGTGGTGCGCATGGTCGCTCGTTGGCGCCGGTAACGGGGCGGGGCCGGAACGATTTCGGCCGTCGGGGACGGCGTGATCGCTCGCTCTCAGGTGGTGTCGAGGGCCTTCGGCAGATGACGCGGCTCGCAGCCGGTGACCGCGTCTCTCTTGGTTGCCGGGAAGGGTCGCGTCCTGATCAAGGCGTGCTCTTCGAACTGGTGGGAAGCATAGGGCCGTCCGGCAAGAGGTGTCAACGCGGCGGCGAGGCCGAGCGGCGCTGGGCCGTCCGCGCGGCAGCGGACATCGGCCGGTTGGCGCTTCGGCTCGGACTCACCGGCGAGTGACCCGGGGTCCGGGCGACGGCAGCGGCTGGTGCGGTCGAGCGCAGCGACCGCGTCGCCAGCCTCCGGCGGGGTTTACGACGGGCGTAGAGCAGTCCCGCGGCGAGGACGACCAGGCTGACGAGCCCAAGGACCAGCATGATCCGGGCGATCGTCGTGCCGGTCCCGCTGCCGCCGGCGTCGCTGTCGGCGAGGTTGCCGGTCTGGATTTGCGCAGCCGGGACGTCGGCCGCCGCCGCGCCCGTCGTCTGCGAGCCCGTAGCGGTGATCCCGAACGCGGTGTCCGTCGTCTGGTCGGCCGCGACGGCCGCCGGGTCGCCGCCGAGTCGCCCGGTGGCGGTCGAGGTCCGGTCGAGGACGGCGACGTCCGGGTCCTTGAACAGGGCGGTACTGCCATCCCACGCCTGCGATGCCTGCTTCTGGGCGGTGCGCCGCTCGAAGCCGTAGTCGAGCAGGACCTCATTGTCGTCGTACCAGTCCATGTTCTCGTGGACGCCGTCCAGCGTCACCGAGACCATCTGCATCCCGTCGCGTTCGGCGACCTCGACCAGGCACCAGCCCGCGTCCCAGTCGTAGCCGGTCTTGCCGCCGACGAGGTCCGGGTAGAGACCGAGCAGACGGTTGTTGTTGTAGATCGGGTTGCCGGCGGCGGTGGTGTACTCGGCGCTGGAGATCAGGGTCTCGAAGAACGGGTAGGTCATGGCGTAGCGGGTGAACGCGGCCAGGTCATGGGCGGTGGTGTAGTGGCCCGGCACGCCCCAGCCGTCCGGCGTGATCAGATGAGTGTCGACGAGGCCCATGTCGAGGACGCGCTGGTTGATCCAGCCCATGTAGCGATCGACCGACTGCTGCGGGTCGGTATCGCCGTCACGGTAGCCGAGGCTGCGGGCCACGGCATGGGCGGCGTCGTTGCCGGACGGCAGCATCATGCCGTAGAGCAGTTCCTCGAGCATGAGCTTCTCACCGGCCTCGAAGCCCATCAGGGAGTTGTTGGTCGGGTCCTTGAGGTCGCTCTCATCGGTCGTGATCACCGTGTCGAGCGGCGCGATCTCCAGCGCCTCGATCACGTTGAAGATCTTGGTCAGGCTGCCGATCGCGACCTGCTGGTCGGCGTTGCGCTGAGCGTAGACCTCGCCCGTCTCCGAATCCGTCACGATGTAGCGGCTGGAGTTGACCTGAAGTTCCAGGACTTCCTGGGCGCCAACCTGACCGCTCAGGCCCGTCCCGACGGTCAGGGGCACCAGCAGAGCGATTATCGCCAGCAGGCGGAGTGACCGTGAGCGGATCGCGGGTGAGGACGGCGTCGTGGCGTACGGCAATCGGGTGCTCCATCGTGGCTGGCGCCGCGGACCCGAGAACGGTCGCGGCGAAACCTGAGGGGACGATCTCTCGACAAGTGTACTGATTTCCGGGTCCGATAGCGGGACTGATTGGGCGTTGACGAAAACGTTTCCTCGTGATCGAAAGGAAAAAGACGACCGGCCGGCGCGTGGGGCACCGGCCGGTCATCTGATGGTGGGCGATACTGGACTCGAACCAGTGACCTCTACGATGTCAACGTAGCGCTCTAACCAACTGAGCTAATCACCCTTCTTCGCGTTGCCGATGGAGTATACCGGGGTGCCCCCGGGCCGTCAACCGGCTGTCCTCGTTCAGGACATGTGGGACCAACGGGGAGCGCGACCCGGCCGCACCCTATACTTCGGCCATGTCGAGCAGGAGACCGAAGCGATTCCTCAACCAGATCGAGCATGAGCTTCTGGGCGAGAAGGTCGACCCGGAGCCGATCCCGCGCGCCGGACCCATCCGTCGTCCGGCCAGCCGTGGCTCCCGCTTCCTCGCCCCGGACGAAGACGCCAGTCCGCTGGAGCGGGCGCTCGGCCCGAGCTGCCTGATCAGCCTGGTCATCGTCGCCCTGCTGCTGGTCGCCTTCCGGCGCCTGTTCTCCGCTCCGCCCCCGGTGCTGGCGCTGATCGCCTTCGCGGTCTTCGTCGTGATCCTGTTCGTCCTGCTCCGGATGCGACCCATCCGGATCGACAATAACGACCCTCGCGACGGGTAGGTTCGATCCGCGACGAGATGACGACGTTGTAGCGGCGAAGCCTGCGAGCCAGTCCGCCGCAGTGGACTTCGCCTTAAGGCGAGACAGATGTGCCGGGCTCAACCAGGCGCGGTTGAACGGCGCATGGACTGCTAATCGGCGACCTCGACTGGTCGGACCGTGAACAGACTCGCATCCATGACCTGAGTTGAGAATGAAACGCCGCCTATCGCCTTGAGAGGCGATGGCCGCTGCGACTGCCTGGCTCGCAAGCTTCGCCGCTACAACGTAGACCCCCTCCGTCCCAGTCGCTGTGAGGAAGTCCGGCCTCTACCGAATCGTCCGGCTCGCTACCTGCGTCGGGTCCGTACCCACCGCACCGCGTCGTCAATGACCCAGTTCCCGGACACTCCGGTCGCGGCGGTGCCAGACCAGGCTCGTGCGGCCGAACGCCTTCAGGTGATCGACGACCTGCTGGCGGAGCGGCTGGAGCTCGGCGTTCTTCACCTTCCACGAGCCGTTGACCTGGTTGATCACCAGCAGGCTGTCGCCGCCGATCAGGACCGTGGCACCAGCGGCTTCGGCGCCGAGGTCGCGGCCGAGCCGGGCGAGGGCGGCGATCAGCGTCCGGTACTCGGCCTGGTTGTTCGTCACCCGGCCCTCGTAATCCAGCCGCTCCCGGGCGATCTCGACGTCGCCGAACCGGATCAGGTAACTGCCGTAGCCCTTGCCGGGGTTGCCGAGCGACCCGCCATCGAAGACGATCTCGTAGGATGCGGTACTCGGCCGGGAGGTGGAGCTCATGGGGCGTCGGTTCCTCGTTTGGCGATCGACATGACCCGTCGAGTGCGAGAGTCAGACGGGAGATGGTAGCCGACCACGTCGCCCGGCGCCTCATGGGAATCCGATCCGATCATCCAGGCGACATAATCCCGTTGCGAACCCAGCAGCGCAGGAGCAGAGAGCAGATGGCGGACCGTTCAAGCGACCCGGTACTCAAGCAGGACGTGCTCGACCGGACGGTCGCCTACGCCGCGATCGACGGCGTCGCCGGCTTCGAGCAGGACGTCGTCCGGCGCCTGCGAGACGACCTCGCGCCGTGGGTCGATGAGGTCATGGTCGACCCGTTCGGGAACCTGATCGGGACGATCCACGGGCCGGAGGGGGCGCCGTCGCTGATGGTCGCGGCGCACAGCGACGAGATCGGCGGGATCGTGAAGGCGATCGAGCCTGACGGGATGCTCCGGTTCGAGAAGCTCGGCGGGGTCATCGAGACGCTGCTCGTCGGTCGCAAGGTCCGGGTCCGGGGCGCCCGAGGCGTGATCGGCGCGAAAGCCGGTCACATCACGCCGCCGGCCGAGCGCCTGACTGCCCCGCCAGCCCGCGAGCTGTACGTCGATCTCGGCTTCGACACGGCCGACGAGGTCCGCGCCGCCGGCATCGATGTCGGCGACCCGATCGCGTATGAATCCGACGCCCACCTGCTCGCCCATCCCGACCGGCTGGCCGGCAAGGCGCTCGACAACCGGGTCAGTTGCGCGCTGATCGTCGAGCTGGCCAAGCGGCTCAAGGGCGAGAGCCTCGCCTGCACGCTCCATCTCGTCGTCACCGTCCAGGAGGAGGTCGGGCTGCGAGGGGCGATGATGGTCACCCATCGCCTGGACCCGACGGCGGCGATCATCGTCGACACGATGCCGAGCGGGGGCACGCCCGACGTCTCGGCGACGAAGGACCTGCCAATGGTCATCGGGGCCGGGCCGGTGATCACGCTGGTCAGCCAGAGCGGTGGCGATGGGGCGATCGGGCAACCGGCCATGCGCGACTTGCTCATCGCCAGTGCCGACGCGGCCGGCATCGCCTTCCAGCGCGGGGTCTTCTACGGCGGGAACTCCGATGCCGCCGCCGTCCACCTCGTCCGCAATGGCGTCCCGACCGGGATCGTCAACATCGCCCGCCGCTACGCCCACTCGCCCGTCGAGGTCATCGACCTCAACGATGTCGTCGGCTGCTACTGGCTGCTGGAGACGGCCATCCGCCGCTTCGGACCGGACACCGACCTGTCCTTCATCTGATCCCGTTCCCGGTCAAGGCAACCGATCCCCCCTACCTGGACGCTTCCCCTCTCCGGGCGTGGGCGCCGCGGCACGAGACGAGCCGGGGAGGGGAATCCTGCGAGCCGTCGGTCAGCCACGATGGATGCTTGGCTCGGTCTCACTGGATCAGCAGCACATCGCTCAGCGCGATGTCGCCGTTCCGCGCTGCAAGCTCGCGGGCCGGGCGTCGCTGATCGTCCCGAACGCCCTCCTGGAGCAGCGCGATCGCCCGGAGGCCGAGGAGCGTGAGGAGCGGCTCGTGGTGGCCGAGGACGGTCGAGGCGCCGACGAATAGTGACGCCATCCCGCCGGTCGTCAGGATTGGCGCGTCGCTCCCCAGCTCGGCCCGGATGCGTCGGACGGTCCCTTCGATCAGGTCGAGGTAGCCGGCCACGGTCCCCGATTGGACGGCAGCGGCCGTGTCCCGGCCAATCCCCGGCGTCGGCGGGAACTGCATCGGCACCGTCGAGAGCTGCGCGGCCCGGGTCGTCAGGACGTCGAGCACCATCGCGGCGCCGGGAGCGATCGCGCCGCCGATGAGATCGCCCCGC
Source organism: uncultured Thermomicrobiales bacterium (assembly GCA_964244115.1). GTDB lineage: Bacteria > Chloroflexota > Chloroflexia > Thermomicrobiales > UBA6265 > CADCWK01. The sequence continues at coordinate 8,651 of CAXTHM010000048.1, read as the reverse complement.
TGATCGATGACCTCGATATTCGTCGCGGTGCCGAAGTCGACCACGATGCTCGGGGAGCCGGCGATCGCCCTCGCGGCGACGGCGTTGGCGATCCGGTCGGCGCCGGTCGCCAGCGGCCGCTCGGTGGCCACCCGGATGCCGGTCTCGATCGCCGCCGAGACGACGATCGGTTCCAGGCCGAGGCAACCGCGGCACATCTCGGCCAGCCAGCGCCGGACCTCGGGCACGACGCTGCCGATCACGACGGCGCTGATGTCTCCGCCGGAGCAGCCGCTCGACCGGAGCAGCGGGTCGAGCAGCGCGAACCACTCGTCGGGCATCCGGCTGACGGACGTCGAAACCCGCCAGGTCGCCAGGACCGCCGCACGGTCGATCGCGGGACCGGGGATGCGGCAGAGGCCGATCAGCGTATTGGTATTCCCGACGTCGAACGCCAGCAGCATTCCCACTTGAACTCCTGCCTGGCGCCGAGAGAAGAGCGACCTGTAGACGTACCCGGCGGATCGAATCGTCCGGACGGGACGACGCCCAAGCGCGTATCTTCCCATATGTCGCCCCTTCGACCGGTTCAGGCCCGCAACCCGGTCGGTCCGCGCTAATCCTCTCCCGTTCGTTTGCGCCCATGAGGTTCTGGTATGTCCACGGAAGGCCCTGTCATGTCGCCTCACGATGATGCTCCGTCGGGCACGGAGGACAGCCTCCGGCCGGTGTCTCGCCTGTCGGAGTCCGCCCCGGTGCCGCCCCGGCGCGACCCACTCCTGCGCCCCCTGGTCGCCATGTGCGTCGTCCTCTCGGTCCTCGTCGCCTTCCTCGGCGGTGTCTGGGCCGAGCGCAACCTGTCCGGCACGGGCGACGGCCCGGTCGACGCCGACCGCCTGAACGAGGTCGCCGCCCTGCTCGACGCCGACTACTACCGGGGCCCGACCGATGATGCCAGCCAGACGAGCTTCGATGACCGCCTGGAGCAGGGCGCCCTCGTCGGGCTCACGGCGGGGGTGGGCGACCCGTACACCTCTTACCTGCCCCCGGCCGATGCCGCGCCCCTGACCGAGCAGTTGAGCGGCCAGTACGGCGGGATCGGTGTCACCGTCCAGCAGCGGGATGGCGTCCTGGTCATCACCCAGACCTTGCCCGGTGGCCCGGCGGAGACTGCCGGCGTCCGGCCGGAGGACACGCTGGTCGCGATCGACGGGTTCCCACTCGCCGGAGTCTCGACGGCGGACGCCGGGCTCCGCATCCGAGGCGAGGTCGGCACGGTCGCCACGCTCCTGATCGCGCGTCCCGGCGAGGCGCAACCGCTGACCATCACCGTTCCCCGTCAGCAGCTCGATGCGCCCGTCGTCATCTACACCCTGGACCCGGCGACCCGCGTCGCGCGACTCAGCGTCTCGGGCTTCACCGGTGTCACCACCCGTCAACTCGATCAGGCGCTCGAGACGGCAATGGCCGACGGCGCGGTCGGGCTGATCCTGGACCTGCGTGGCAACGGAGGCGGCTCGGTCACCGCGGCGCAGGAGATGATCGGTCGGTTCGTCCCGACCACTCAGGGACCGGCTCTCTACGAGACCGTCGGGCGCCAGGGGGAGTCGGACCAGACGTCATCGCTCCCGATCCTCGCCCCACCCGACGGCGTCGTCTCGACGCTGCCGATCGTCGTCCTCGTCGATGGCAACACCGCCAGCGCGGCCGAGATCGTCTCGGCCTCCCTCGCGGACTACGGGCGGGCGACGGTCATGGGGACCGAGACCTACGGCAAGGGCTCCGTCCAGCGTGTCCACACCTTCGACGACCAGTCGATCCTGAAGATCACGATCGCCGAATGGCTGACCCCGAACGGCCAGCGCCTGGACGGCGTCGGCGTCACCATCGGCGTGACGATCCCGCCCGGCACGACGGCGGACGGCCGGGACGCCCAGCTCGTGGCCGCCGGGCAGTACCTGCTCTCGGGCGGCGCCAGCGGCATCGACTTCGGCTGGTAGCCGGATTGCCCGCTACTGGGCAGGGCCGAGGGCTCGCGACGCTCCTGGACCAAACTGCTCGTCTCAGGACGGCGAAGCCGTCCAGGATGAGCCCCTCTCCGAGCTTGCGCGTCGCAGCGCGAAACGAGCCGGGGAGGGCTCTCGCCTCGCCGAGGGGGGTCTGCTCCGCCACCGCGAACGACCGAAAGAATCGCGAATCGCGGCGCGCGACTCTCGAGCTCACGCACCCGCGGGACTAATCGGGCTGACCCATTACGCCGTGATCGTCTCCCGCACCATCGACCGGCAGGTCCGGCACTGCCAGTCGCGCTGCTCGGTCAGCGGGTGGCCGGGCAGCTCCTCGATGTCGATGCGGACGATGCCGACCGACCGGCTGGACAGGCATCGGGGACAGGCCGGGCGGGGCTGGCCGCGCCGGAACGAGTCGCGGAACCGGCCACCGACCGCCTGGCCGTACCGGAGCAGGTCGTTCGTGTCGATCATGCCGTTCCCTCTCGCGATGGTCGCCTTCGGCCGATCTCCTCGGCCACGCGCACCGTAGGGACGGCGAGGGCAGTGATGGTTAACCCGATCATAGGTTCTGGCGCTCCCCGGCGATTTAACTGCTCCGTTACCGTCCGTTAACAGCCTGTTGGTCGGTCGTCCCCGTCGCCGCCGTACCTTGATCCGGGCCTCCAGCGCGGAGGCCGGAGGGGTGTGACGACGTGGTGACGGCTGCGAGGCGACGAACGATGGGTTCAGCGTCAAACGGCCCGGACCCAGGGGCCGGCGGAAACGCCCGTCAGGCACCGAACCAGGAGGCTGGAGAGGACGCGACCGTTCTCGTGATCGAGGACGACCCGACCCTGCTCAGTACCCTCGTCTACAACCTCACTCGCGACGGCTACCGCGTCCTGACAGCGACCGACGGCGAGGCCGGACTGGCGATCGCCAGAGCGGAGTCGCCCCGCCTCGACCTCGTCCTGCTGGATGTGATGCTCCCCGGCATGAACGGGTTCCATGTGCTGCGTCAGATGCGGAGCACGCTGGACGTCCCGGTCATCATGCTGACGGCCCGGGGCGAGGAGCAGGACCGGATCGACGGGCTGGAGCTCGGGGCCGACGACTATGTCGTCAAGCCGTTCGCGCTCCGGGAATTGCTGGCGCGGGTCCGGGCCAACGTCCGGCGCCGGGCCGTGCCGTCGGCGCGACCGCCGTCGGTGCTGTTCCGCGGTCCGATCCGGATCGAGCCGGAGCGGCGCCGGGCGACGGTCGACGACGTCGAATTGCAACTGCGGCCCAAGGAGTTCGGTCTGCTCGTCACGCTCGCGATGGAGCCGGGGCGCGTCTTCGGGCGCCAGCAACTGCTCGACGCGATCTGGGGCGAGGAGATCATCGTCGACGAGCGCACGGTCGACGTCCACATCTCCTGGCTGCGGACCAAGCTCAACGAGGCCGGGATCCGGCAGGACATGATCCGGACCGTGTACGGCGCGGGGTACCGATTCGTGGTGCCGGACGCTGCCGAGCGGCCCTGAGGCGCCGACCGCGCCCACCAACCAACTTCGGGTACTCGCGCGGGCTGCTCGCCCGCGAGGTGCTGTCGGGTGATGGTCACCCGATCCGGACGATTGGACGCTTTCGAGAGGAGCTCCGATGTCGCTTTTCACCACGATCCGACGGACGCTGCCGGTGGCTGCCCTGGCCGCCACCTTCGCGCTGACGCCGCTCGCGTCGGCTCAGGACACCACGCCGGCTGCCGGGCCGACGCCGTACGAGGCCCCGGCCGATATCGCCGACCTCGAGGGTGAGATCAGCGCCGACGGTTCCTCCACGGTCGGCCCGATCACGCAGGCCGCCGCCGAGACGTTCAATGGCATCGCCGAGAACGTCGTCATCGATGTCGCCATCACCGGTACCGGTGGCGGTTTCGCGACCTTCTGCGCCGGTGACACCGACATCTCGGATGCGTCTCGCCCGATCAACGAGGACGAAGCTGCCGCCTGCGCCGAGAGCGGCGTCGAGTACTACAACTTCGAGGTCGCCTTCGATGGTATCGCCATCGTCGTCCCCGAGAGCAACACCTTCCTGACCAGCATCACGACCGAGACGCTGGCCGCGATCTGGAACGGTGAGATCACCAACTACAACGAGATCGACCCGTCCTACCCGGACCTCGAGATCTCGCTGTTCGGCCCCGGCGACTCGTCCGGGACGTACGACTACTTCAACGAGGAGATCCTCGGTGAGGACGAGGCCGGCGAAGTGATCACGCCCGCCGCCGACTACGAGGCCAGCGAAGACGACAACACCCTCGTCGAGGGCGTCTCCGGCACCGAGGGCGGCTTCGGCTACTTCGGCTTCGCCTACTACGAGGAGAACCAGGATCGCCTGAACATCGTCAGCGTCAGCGCTGATGGCGATCTGGCGAACGCCGTCGAGCCGACCGCCGACAGCATCCGCTCCGGCGAGTACGCTCCGCTCGCCCGCCCACTCTACGTCTACGTCTCGGCCGCCAGCCTGACCGAGAACACGGCGCTGCAGGAGTTCCTGCGCTACTTCATCGCTGACGCCGCTGCGATCGCGAATTCTACCGGTGCCGTCGACGCCCCGGCCGCCGACCTCGCCGCCTCCCAGGAGAAGCTCGAGGGCGCGATCGACGGCTCGGTCGCTCCGGACAGCTCCGCCGCCTAGTCATCACCACACGCGTAGGACACCCGACCCGCGTTCCGGGTCGGGTGTCGTGCGTCTCGCCCCGAGCCAGGGACACGATCGGACGCCGTCCGGACCGACCTTCTCAAGAGCTTAACAATACGATAACGACGCGTTACTGATCTTGGTCGCCGTTATTCCTATACTCCAGACTCACGCCGTTCAACCAGCCACCCGCATCGGTCCGGCGACGGTCCACGTCGACAAGGGGAACCATGTCCTTGGAAGAGACCTTCTCGTCCACCCCGACCGTCGAGTCGGCCGGGGTCCTCACCGCCGAGCGGTCGAAACCGCTCCGGCTGACCGGCAGTCGGAACCGGGCGGTCTCCGAACGCATCATCGGTGGGTTCCTGTTCCTCTGTGGGGCGATCTCGATCCTGACCACCGTCGGGATCGTGGCGGTCCTCTTCTATGAGACGGTCGAGTTCTTCCGGCGGGTCTCGATCTGGGAATACCTGACCAGCACCAGCTTCGATCCGAACCGTAACGCCGCGAACGGCGAGTGGGGGATGTGGCCCCTGGTCTCCGCCACGCTCGCCTACGCCTTCGTCGGTCTCCTCCTCGCCGTCCCGATCGGCATCTGCATCGCGATCTATCTCTCCGAATACGCGCCGGCGCGGGTGCGGACCTTCGTGAAGCCGGTGCTGGAACTCCTGGCGGGCGTACCGACCATCGTCTACGGCTTCTTCGCGCTGACCTTCATCACCCCGGATCTGCTCCAGCGGGTCAGTTCGACGATCGGCATCTTCAATGTGCTCGGAGCCGGTATCGCGATCGGCGTCCTGACGATCCCGCTCGTCGCCTCGCTCTCCGAGGACGCGATGCGGTCAGTGCCCGGCGCACTGCGCGAAGGCGCCTTCGCCCTCGGCGCGACGAAGTTCGAGACCAGCATGCGGGTGATCCTGCCGGCCGCGATCTCCGGAGTCGTCGCCTCGATCGTCCTCGCGCTCGGCCGGGCGATCGGTGAGACGATGATCGTCGTGATCGCCGGCGGTGCTCAGACCGGCGACGTCCCGACCGACCTGACGGGCAGCGCCCAGTCGATGACCTCCTACATCGTCAATGTCCTCAGTGGTGAGGCGAGTCGGACCGACACTCGCTATTACTCCCTGTTCGCGGTCGGTTTCACGCTCCTCATCATCACACTCATCCTCAACCTGATCAGCCGGGCCTTCATCCGCCGCTTCCGCGAGGTGTACCAGTGAGTTCGCTTTCCGCCAGCCCGGATCGTCTGACCCTTCCCACCACGCCGCAAGTCAGGCGACGCAAGACCGTCGGGTCGATCTGGCAGGGCATCTTCGTCGCCGCCACGGTCTTCGCCGGTCTGGTTCTCGTGACGCTGCTGGTCAGGATCCTCACGCAGGGGATCGACGCGTTCAGCCTCGATCTCTTCACCAACAAGTTCACCAGCCAGGCTGCGCTCGAGCGAGGGGATGCCGGCTTCCGGACCGGGATCATCAGCTCGATCTGGCTCGTGGTGATCGCGGCGATCTTCAGCATCCCGGTCGGCGTCGGGGCGGCGATCTACCTCGAGGAATACGCGCCGGACAACTGGTTTACCCGCATGGTCCAGATCAACGTCTCGAACCTCTCCGGAGTCCCCTCCGTCGTCTACGGTCTGCTTGGCCTCGGCGTGCTCGTGAGTTTCTTCGGCTACGATTTCCTGGGTCCGTCGGTCCTGACGGGCGGTATCACGCTCGGGCTCCTCATCCTGCCGGTCATCATCATCGCGTCGCAGGAAGCCCTCAGGGCCGTTCCGCTCTCCCTGAGGCAGGGCGCGTTCGCGCTCGGCGCGACGCCGTGGCAGGTCACCTGGTACCACGTCCTGCCGGCCGCGCTCTCCGGTGTCCTCACGGGGATCATCCTGTCGGTGGCTCGCGCCCTCGGGGAGACCGCTCCGATCCTGGTTGCGGGAGCGGTGCTCTTCGTCTCACGAGCCCCGTCCAATCCCTCGGACCGTTATTCTCCGCTCCCGCTTCAGGTATTCGATGCGCTGGGTCGGCCGCAGGCCGACGCCAAAGCCTTCGCCGCCGCCGGCATCATCATCATGATGATCCTGCTGCTGGCGCTCAATCTCGTCGCCATCGTCCTGCGAGAGCGCGCCAACCGCCGCGTCCGCTGGTAACCCGACCACCGACCGATCAGGCTCGCCCGGCGGGCGAACGAGGGAGTCAATCTCATGTCAGCGACAGCAGCGAGCGAGGCGGGCACGCGGGTCAACGTCCAGACCCGGAGCAGCGCCGATCAGCCCGAACTCAACGCGCCGATCATCACCCTGCGCGACGTGACGATCTCCTACGGGTCGTTCGACGCCGTCGTCGGCGTCACCTACGACATCCCGGAGAACCAGATCACCGCCATGATCGGGCCCTCCGGCTGCGGGAAGTCGACCGTGCTGCGCTCGATCAACCGGATGAACGACCTCGTCCAGGGCGCCAGCGTCAAGGGCAAGATCGAGTACCACGGCGTCGACATCAACGCGCCGTCGGTCGACCCGGTCGAGGTCCGCAAGCGGATCGGGATGGTCTTCCAGAAGCCGAACCCGTTCCCGAAGTCGATCTCCGAGAACATCATCTGGGGTGCCCAGATCAACGGCTTCAAGGGCAACAAGAAGGAGCTCGTCGAGAGCTGCCTCAAGCGGGCGGCGCTGTGGGACGAGGTCAAGGACAAGCTCGACCAGAGCGGCCTCTCGCTGTCCGGCGGGCAGCAGCAGCGGCTCTGCATCGCCCGGACGCTGGCGGTCAACCCGGACGTGATCCTGATGGACGAGCCGTGCTCGGCCCTGGACCCGATCTCGACGCTCCGGATCGAGGAGCTGATGCGCGAGCTCGCCCGGCAGTACACGATCGTCGTCGTGACCCACAACATGCAGCAGGCCGCCCGGGTCTCCGATCAGACGATCTTCTTCTCCCTGTCGGAGAAGCGGCAGGGAATGCTGATCGAGGCCAGCCCGACTCAGCAGCTCTTCACCAAGCCGAAGGACCAGCGGACCGAGGACTACATCACCGGCCGATTCGGATAGGCGTTACCTTCGAGACTGAACGACATGCCGGACGGCCATCGCGTCGCAGCGATGGCCGTCCTCTTCGTGTCCGTGGGTGTCCATGGCGCGAAAGTGGACCCGTCGCCGCGGTGATCTGCGGCGGCGAGGTTGCGGCCAACGTCGATACCGACGTCGTTCAGCCGGTCCCCTCAGGGCCGGTGGTGGCAGGCACTGCAGCACCCCGGAACGTTGCGGTTCCGGGGTGCTGCGTTGCCTGCCAGATTCACTTCAGGTCGCCGCCGCTCCCTAGTCTTCGGTGCGGCCGCTGATCTGGTAGCCGGACAGGGCCCGGACGTAGATGTTGCCGTTCGGCACCATCTGGCCGAGCTGGTTGGTGGAGACGTTCTTCACCCACGGCTTGAAGGCGTTGAAGTCGACCCGGAAGCCGATGGGGATGTACCCGACGTCCTCCTGGATGATCACCTCGCACTGCTTGTAGAGGTCGAGGCGCACCGTCTCATCGAGTTCGGCCTTGGCCTGGATGGCGAGCCGGTCGAACTCGTCGTTGGCCCAGGCCTGGCGCTTGTTGCTCGGGCGGGCGCCGTAGAACATGTCGTAGTAGCCGTTGTCGGCGTCCGGGTAGTCGTACCACCAGCGGATCCAGACCAGCTGGGCCGTGTTGGTGTAGAGCTCCGGGGCGAACGGCGTAAAGCCGAGCGCCTGAATCTGGATGGACATCCCGAGGTTCTGCTGGAGCTGATCGACGATGTCGTTGATCATCAGGTCGGAGTTGTACTGCTCCTCGTCGGCCCGCATCAGAACCGTGATCTCCGGCCAGTTCTTCCCACCTTCGTAGTCAGTCCCGACCAGCGCAGCCATCGCGGCTTCGGGATCGAACGCCTGGAGCGCCGCCGTCGACTCGTCCTCGTAGTAGCCGAAGACGCCCGGCGGGATCATGCAGGACGCCGGCTGCAGCAGACCGTTGGTGATCTGGACCA
>CAXTHM010000047.1:8381-31605 GCA_964244115.1 uncultured Thermomicrobiales bacterium | reverse complement strand
GGTCGGGTCGGGTCGGGTCGGGTCAGCCGATTGTCGCAGGTGCAGTCGATCGCGGATGGTCGTATCCCGAGTCCATTTCCGTCCCCTGTCGTTGAATGATGCAGTGCCCGGTTCGGGTTCAACGGGAAGCGCCCGGTCGGGACGGCCGGGGAGACGGGTGGAGGGGTCGTGGACGGGCTGCCGCCGGAGACGGTCGACGAGGCGGACCGCGGGGCGCGGGCGGCTGGCGAGTGCGCGGCGGTGCTCGCCGCCCAGCGAGACCCGCGCGCCTTCGAGCCCGTCTACCGGTACTACTACCGTCCAGTGTTCGAGTTCTGTCACCGCCGCCTCGGCGACCACGAGGCCGCCGCCGACGCCAGCAGCCAGGTCTTCGCCAAAGCACTGGCCGGCATCCACGGCTTCCGGTCCGGCTCGGTCCCCGGCTGGCTGTTCACGATCGCTCGCAACGTCGTGATCGACCTCTACCGGACCCAGCGCACCCATTCCGATCTGGACACGGCCGGTCCGCTGGTCGACCTGTCGCCAGGGCCGCATGAGCAGGCCGTCCGGAACGAGCAGCGCCGGAAACTGGCCGCGGCGGTGGAGCAGCTCACACCGGAGCAGCAGCGGATCATCGAGCTGCGCTGGGCCGGGCTGACGGGGCCGGAGATCGCCGCCGCACTCGGCCTGACGCTGAGCGCCGTCAAGGGCGGGCAGTACCGAGCCTTCATCCGGCTCCGCGTGCTGCTCTCCGCCGAGCACTTCTTCGAGGATGCCTCATGAGACCACCTGACGAGGATCGCCTGGCCGCGGCCCGCGCGGCCGACGCCCTGAACCGCTCCCTTGATGACGCCAGGTACCGCGACACGCCGGCCCCCGGCGACCGTGAACTCGACGCCGCCGTCCGCCGCATCAACGAGATCGCGGCCACGAACGTCCCGGCCCACGTCATCCGTTCCGCCGAGGATCGTCTCTGGGAGGACCTCATGCAGCGCCATATTACCGCCGCTCCGACCCCTGGCCCCGCCGCCATCCCTGCTGACGCCGTCACTCGTCAGGACGATCTCCGTTGGCGCCCACGAATCGACCGGCCAGCCCAACGGTCGGTCCGGGTCGGGCATCGGATCGGCCACCGCGTCATGGGGCTGGTCGCGACCCTGACGATCGTCGCGCTGATCGGTCTCTCGGGGTTGGCGGTTTACCTGAACATCCCGGATGGGGGGGGCGAGCCGACGTCGATGGCAGCTGTTGGGATGGCGTCGCCGTCAGTCTCCGCCGAAAACCTCATACCGGCCGACTCGGTCCGTCGCGCATTGCCGCTCGAAGCGTATAGCGACGTGCCACCGGCGGAGACCTACGGCGATGGATGGAGAACGTTCGGCTCTCCGAGCTACACCCTGGTTCCGGGGACGACATCACAGGTCGACACCTACCCTTTCGTCAATGATTTCGGGAGCAGAATTCAAATCCAACTCGTTCACTACACCGACAAGGACGAGGAGCAAGCGGTTTTCGACTGGTTCGCGACCCGGCTCGACACGATGCAGCAACAATTCGATGCTACGCGGCAGCTTGTCACCGGAAGCGACTTCGACTCCGGAAAGCTGCTCGACGGCTGCAGGGCCGTTGCTCGTGCGGCTGGTTACGAGACGATAACGGGATTTCCGGTCGAGGCTACCGCTTGCCTTGTGCCTGAACGGTCACTCGTTGTCTATGCGGTCTTCAATGGCTATCCGCTCGAACTCCCCTATAGTCTTCCCGTAGGTGCTCCCAACCTCTCCGAAACCATCATGACGGCCGTTTTGAGTTACCAGCTCACCGTGGCGACCCCGGTCGCCACCCCGTGATCGAGGCTGCCCGTCAGCGTCGTACGGGTGCCGCGTGCTGTCCGGGATGGGCTGGTCCCCTTCCACGCCACTCGGCGGTCCCGAATCGCTGGGATCGCCATGCGGTTTCTCATGAGCAAACGGTCCCGGGGCCAGTCCCGCCAGTCGGCGAAAGACGCTGCGGCGGCAGGACGACCACAAGGGTCATCCTACCGGTCCCGTGATTTGCGTCGTGGCGCAGCCGATGTCGCCTGACGGCGAAGGCCGCTGCGGCGGCCCGGCTCGCAAGCGTCGCCCCTACGAACGACGTGCCGCCCAATCCCGACGACCGGACCGACGGCCGACGTCGTGACGTCGCCAGAATCAGCCTACCCGCGGCCGACCGACGAGAGGAATGCGGCGATCGCCTCGCCGATCTCGCTATCCGATTCGCGGCTGCTGAGGTCGACGTGCTCGTAGCCGACGTTGAGGTCGGCGAGGGTGTCGGTCAGCGGGGCGAGGTGGGCGGCGGCGAGGTCCGAGGTGGTGATGAGCAGGATCGGGGCGTCGATCACGCCGGCGAAGGTCGACGGCGTCCGGAGCGCGTAGCGGCCGCCCTCGACGATCGGCAGCCCGAAGGTGCGCTGGTACCAGGCCCGCTCGGTGGCGGAGAACTCGTCGAAGGCCCGGTCCCAGTCGGTGATCGGGTCGATCGCGACCACGGCCGCGAACTGCCCCGGCCGGCCGCCGGCCCCGGTGAGGGCCAGCGCACCGCCGAAACCGGTCCCCATGAGCACGACGTGCTCGGGCAGGCCGGCCTCGTGCTCGCGCAGGACCCGGAGGCTGGTCGCGATGTCGTCCGTCTCGGCCTCGAAGTCGGCCAGGTCCGCCAGCCCGGTCAGGATGCCGCGACCCAGGCCGGGCGTGCCGCGCAGGTTGGCCAGGAAGACGGGGTAGCCGCCGGCGACCAGCGCCTGGACGGCGAGGTCCGGCTCCTGGGCGATCCGGTGCGGCGGTCCCTGCCCGACGGAGAGGACGCCGATGCTGGTGACATCGCCGGCGGGACGGTAGAGCAGGCCGGGGATCTTGAGCCGGTCCGCCGTCGCGACCTCGACGATGGTCGGGGTGACGAAGTCCGGGGCGATCGGGGCGATGCTGGCCCGGACCTGCTCGCCCGTTACGTCCGCGGGGTTGTCGGCAGGCTTCGCGGCCTGTGCACCCGGAGCGGTCGCGGCCGCCATCTTCGGCTTCATCGCTGCGCCGGTCTCGGCCGTCACGTCCGTTGCCGCGGTCTCCGGTGCGTCGCCGGCCGGTGCGTTTGCGGAGGCGGTGATCGCGTCGGTAGATGTCGCCGTGGAGTCGGCCTCGGCCGAAGCGGCCAAATCGCCCTGCTCGATGGGGTCCGGCTTCGTCGCATCCAGGTCGGCGGGGTTCGCCGGGCCGCCGAGGACGGTGCGGGGCAGCTTGGGGCCGGCCTCCTGCAGGATCAGGCGCGGCGCCCGGACGCTGTCCATGTACCAGTAGACGATCCGGCCGTCGGCCAGCCAGCGCGGGTGGCGGGCGACGCCGGTACCGGGGTCGAGGATGTCGGTGACGGCCGCCGCCGTGCCCTTGGTGCAGACGTTGGTGACGGTCCCGATCGTCCGGGTGTAGGCGACCTTCTTGCCGTCCGGCGACCACTGCGGGTCCGCCTTGTCGCCGGCCTCCCCGGCCAGGGTCCAGCCCGTCCCGTTCTCGCTGTTGGCGATCGCGATCAGGTCCCAGTCCTTCTCGTTGGTGGCGTAGGCGACCTGGGGCTTGTCGGGCGAGGTGATCGGCGAGTGCCGGTAGGCGGGCTGTGACCCGAGCCCGACGCGGCCCTCGCGGCCGGTGACCTGACGGAGCTCACCGGTCACGATCGAGACGATGTAGAGGTTATCGGTGTTCGGGTCGGTCAGGCGACGGCGGAAGACGATCTCCGAACCCTCGCGCAGCCAGGCGGGGTCGCGGTCGTCCTGGAGGCCGTCGGTCAGGTAGATCGCGTACGGCGCGATCCCGTCCGGCGGCGCGGCCTCGGCGATGGCGACCCGGTCGCGGCCGTTGACGGTGCTCGTGAAGGCGACGACGCGGTTGTCCGGCGACCAGCGCGGCGAGCGGTCGTCGGCGGCGTGGTCGACCAGCGGCCGGAACAGGCCGGTCTGGAGGTCGAGGATCCAGATCGCGTCGCGACCGGTCTCCGGGTGGACGCAGGTCAGGGCGAGATAGTGGCCGTCGGGCGACCAGACCGGGCCGGTGCTGGCGGAGCGGTCGCCGTCGGTCCCAATCGTCGGCTTGAGCGTGACCGGCAGCTCGATGATCTCGGCCGGGGAACCGTCGAGCGGGCAGAAGACGAGATCCCACCCGCCGTCGGCGTTGCGCTGGAAGTAGGCGGCGTCGCTGCCCGACGGCGACGGGTTGGCCGGACCGGGCATCTCGAGCAGGTAGGGCGGGATGCGAACTGGCGCCGGAGCGTCATCCACCGTCGCCGCCGACTCGTCCGACTCGTCCGACTCGCTCGGCTCGTCCGCCACGACCGAGACATCGGCCACGGTCTGACCCAGCGCGTCGGGGGTGCCGGTGTCGTCCGTCCCGGATGACCGGTCGATCGGTTCCTGCATGTCGTGCTGGCCGTTGGCGGCGGTCGGCTGGTCGGTCATGTCCGCGTCGGTGGCGGACGTTCCCGCCCGGGTGCTGGCCATCGTCTGTCGGTCCTCTCGCATCGAGATCAGTGGAGGGTGGCGGCGGGTCAGGCGCCCATGGCACACCGTCAGCCAGCCCGGTCAGGGCCCGGTCGGGGATCGCGCGGTGTCGCCATGGGAGGCGCTCCGGGACTGGACAGCGTCGCAGGCGGCAGTGTACCGCGCCCGGCGGGGTGGTTGGTGAACGTCCCCTCCCCCAGCGAAGCGAGAACCCCTCCCCCGCTCCCGGTTCGCTCCATCGCCTAAAGGCGATCTCGGCTCACCGGTCCCGGAGAGGGGCTTCATGCTGGTCGGCTTCGCCTTCCTGACGCCGCTTCGCATGCCCGTCATCCATTGCGGAGCGAATGGCAACGAGTACATCTTCGAGACAATGGGTGACCTGCGCATTGGAGAATCGAAGAACCGTAAATCCTCGGTCAACCAGATACTCCGTTCGCCAACGATCCTGCTCGGCAACGTCCTCCCGATCGTGAATATCGCCGTCGATTTCGATCACCAAGCGGGTCGACACACATACAGAAGTCGACGACGAACGGGCCGATTCCATACTGACGGCGAACGGGTCGACCAAGCTGGTTGCGACGCAGGGCTGCCCAGAGGATCGACTCCGCCGCCGTCTGCCGTTGCCGAAGATCACGAGCGGCGACGACCCGTCGCCGCAACGTCCCTGGATTGGTCGATTCCATGCGCTCTCCAAATCTCTTACGGATTTTGCCAGCATCAAAAGGACTATCGCCAAGTCAAATGCATATTGCGTTGATCGCTGAACGAGCAGCGGACCGTCAATGGTGACGTATCTCCAACCGCGGACCGGGAGTACCGCGTCAGGAAGGCAAAGCCGACCCGAAAAAGCCCCTCTCCGAGACCGGTGAGCCGAAGCCACTTCAGCGGGTGAGCGCAGCGCAGCGTGACCGGGAGCGGGGAAGGGGACAACCTCCGCTACCCCACGCAGGCCATCAGGCAGCGTCCCCGTCACCGTGACCCCAGCGCCTCCGGCGTCAGTTCGCCGATCGCGATCACGGCGGCCTGGCCGGAGAGGGTGACGTTCGTGGCCTGCCGCCGGCCGGCGTCCCAGGCGAAGGTGACGACGAGCGGGAGACCGTTCCGGGTGATGACGGTGACGGGCGAGGCGGCGCGGCCGAGCCCCGTCGCGACCAGGGCCGAGGCGACCGCCCCACTGCCGCAGGCCAGCGTCTCGTCCTCGACGCCACGCTCGTAGGTGCGCATCAGCAGAGACCCATCGCTCCGGATCTGGACGGCGTTGAGGTTGGTCCCGGCCGGGGCGAAACGGCCGTGCCGCCGCGCCGCCCGGCCCACGGTCAGGAGCGTGTCGGGCCCGGGGCCGTGCGTGGGGAAGGGCGCGTCGATGTCCGCGACGACGGTGACGGCGTGCGGGACGCCGACGGTGACGGCCCGGACGGCGACCGGGTGGCCGGCGACGGTAACCCAGTCCTCGGCGCCGACCGGGGTCGGGTCGCCGATCGCGATCGCGACGCGGGGATCGTCGGGCGAATCGGCGGTCGTGGCGAGGACGATCCCGGCCGGCGTCAAGAACATGCTGTGCGGGCCCGAGATGCCGGTCAGGGCGGCCATCCGGGCGGCGCACATGGCGCCGTTGCCGCAGAACTCACCCGCGCTGCCATCGGCGTTCCGGTAGCGCCAGGCGAAGGCGAGTGGGATCGCGTCGTCGCTCTCCGCGGGGTACTCGATGAAGACGACCCCGTCGGCGCCGATCGAGCGGCGGCGGTCGCAGACGGCCCGCGTGAATCGCTCCTCCTCGGCGACCGGGATGATCGCCTGCCGGTTGTCGATCATGACGAAGTCGTTGCCGCTGCCGTTCATCTTCCAGAACGGGACCCGGGAGGGCGGCCAGGCCGTCCCGGCGGACACCGCGGCCGTCACCGCGACGACGTGGTCAGCCACGGAGGTCGCTCGGCGGCGAGGAGAGGTATTCGACCAGGTCGCGCTCCAGGGCGTCGGTGTCGATCAGGTCGGACAGGGCCGCGCCCAGGTTCTCGCGCAGGGCCGGGCCGGTCTGCAGGACGGCCAGCCGGCGCTGACGAAGCCGGACCGCGACCGGGTCGACCCCGCCGGTCGCCTCGGCCTCCTCGCCGAGCGCCCGCAGCTGGATCTGCATCGCCGTCAGTTGAGCGGCGAGATGCGCGACCGACCGGACGAGGACCGCTCCCCAGTCCGGCATGTGCTCATGCTCCGCCTCCCGGGCCTGACCGTCGTCTGCCGCCGCGTGCTGATCGGCGTCCACCCACCTGCTCCTGTCCCATGTCAAGATCGCCCTCGGCCGGCGGGGCGCATCGGGAACGTCGCCGGCCGATCGGTCGCCGGGAGTATAGGGTAGTCGTGCAGCACTCCGCTGCGGTACGAATGTGTACGTTCACCTGCGCCGAGTCTGGGGGTACAATGGCACTCCCCTCGCCTGGACCTGTGCCGCCCGTCCGTGGCCGGAGGCTGACTGCGAGAGTGGCCGGGTTCTGCCGGGCGATCCGGTCAGGAACGGCCACCGTCATGGATGGCGCGGAGGTCGCGTGATGCCGCGAGCCGCCCGTCGAACCTCGATCAGGGAGAAGTTTGTCACCATGCTAGACGTCCGATCCGGTGCTCCCAGCGCCACCACCCGCCGCCCGGCCCGGCCCGGCCGGCTCCGCTCGATGGCGACCGTGCTCACGGTCGCCATCCTGGTCGTGACAGGCCTCGGCCTCTTCGCCGCGTCGTCGCTTGCCGACCGCGCCCCGGAGTCCGCCACCTCGGCCGGGGGCCGGTCGGACTGGCTCTGGATGAATGGCCCCCTTGCTGGCAGCCAGCCACGCTCGCCGATCAGTCAGGACGATGACGGCACTCCGGTCGCCGTCGGGCTCACCCCGGCGGCCATCGACGATGGCACGCCCACCCCCGCGTCGCCGTCCCCCTCGCCGTCGGCGTCCGCCACGCCGGACCTCGGTGGCACTTGCTACCTCCCGACCCGCGACGCCCTCCCCGCCACGCCGGTCGCCGAAACCGGGTCGCCTGCCGTCAGCGATGGGACACCCGTCGCGATCGGTGGGACCCCGACCACAGCCGGGACATCGGCCGTGGAGCTGACCCGGGCTGGCTACCCCGCCGGTCCAGCCTCGGATCTGGTCGCGCAGGATGTCGAGCGGGTCGTGTCGGCGATCTCGGTCTGCCTGTCCGATCCCAATTACGACACCCTGAACGGCCTCGTCCAGGACGACTTCCGGGGCCAGCTCCTCGGGCTGGGCGAGCCGGTCTCCGCCGACGACTTCGGTGTCTTCGCCGCCGACCTCCCGCCGACCGCCATCACCGTCTCCTCGGTGACCGACGTGACGATCACCGAGGACGGCGAGGCGACCGCTATCGTCCGGTACGTCGTCGGCAACCAGCTTCGCCAGGGCCTCTGGACGTTCTCGCTGTTCAGCGCCAGCGCCAGCTTCCTCGGCGGCGAGGATGCCAACGGGATCGTCCGCCCTTCGGCCCGCTGGGTCGTCGAGTCGGAAGAGGTCCAGACGCCGGACGTCCCCGAGGGCGCCCAGCAGGTCGAGGTGACGCTGGACGAGTACACGATCGAGGTCGACCCGGATCAGGTCGACGCGGGCAGCGTCGCGCTCCGGATCACCAACGACGGCGACCAGGACCACGAAGTCATCGTCCTCCGGCTCGAGGACGACGCGACCGCCGACGAGCTGCTCTACATCCCCGGCCCGGAGCTGCCGGACGGGATAAGCGTCGCCGGACAACTGACCGTGCCGTCCGGCGACGAGGGGACGATGGTCCTCGACGGCCTGGCATCCGGCTCGTACGCGCTGGTCGACCTGTTCCCGGACGACGAGAGCGGCGTGCCCAACCTCTCACTGGGCATGGAAGCCGAGTTCGAGGTCGGTGACTAACCCGACGCGACCTCGAGGCTCGACCGGAGACGCAGTGAGACACCCGCCGGAGCGGCATCTCCAGGCGGGTGTCTTGCCGGGCGACCCGCTCTCCCGGCGCCTCGGTAGCAGGCCCCCCATCCGGTCCGTGGGTGGAGGGGTTCCCTCGCTGATCGGCTTCGCCTTTTCCCGGTCGGCTCTCGCGTCGTTCGCCTTGGGGCGACACGTGCGAGTCCGACCGCCGTGGCCGCCCTGGTTCCAGGGGAGGTCGCGTCCGATGGCGGCAACGCGAGTGCGAGCATCGACCTCATCCGGGAGCCGGCCGAGCTCGGCTCCCGGTACGCGCAGGGCGTCCGGCTCGTCGGCCCCACCTGGTCTGGCAACCGCTACACCGTCAGCACCGACGCCGATGGACCCCGTACCGAGACGGCCGCTACGGGCCGCTCACCAGCGGCAGGACCACCGCGGAACGGCGCTCCAGGCGCGCACCATCGCCATGAGCGACCTGCTCGTGAAGGTCTCCGTCTCCCCAACACCGAGACACCGATCGACATCGGCCACGAGGACGCGACCCACGAGTCGCTCCCCTAGGGCGAGATCGTTTTGGGGTAGGACCCTCCGGCCATCGGGCCGCTCGATGGGGTGTTCCGGACCACCGTCGACGGGAACCGGCGCGAACCGCTCGAGCGGCGATCGGGACGGACGGGCGCCATTTCCGGCGTCCGTCCGTCCCGATCGGCCGGGCGCCCGCTCGCTCAGTTGGGCGTTTGGCTGGTTCGGACGGGGATTGCACCGGACGCGGGTCTTGACCGTGCCGGGAAAGCGTTCCACACTGCGGGTCGATTGACGCCGGACTGCGTGGGTATGGCACAGGCGCCAATGGGGGGCCGCTCACGGTTGTGGTCGCCGGCGCAGGCTGGCGACGACAGCACTGGTTGTCGGGAGGAATGGGAAGAATGGTTCAGCGGGAACTTCACCGGATCGCGGTCCCGGCAGTGTTTGGGCTGCTTGCGCTCGTCCTCGCCTTCAGTGTCTTCGGCAGTCAGATCAGCGCCCAGCTCAGCCCGGTCGCCAGCCCGGTCGCATCGCCCCAGACCGGTGACTGCACGCCCGGCGCCGGTGACGCCACGGCAGTCTCCGACGGCACCCCGGTCCCGGCCAGTGCCGCCGACGCCACGCCGGTCTCGACCGACGTCGCCGATGCCGTGATCGCCGCCACGGACAATGTCATCAACTGCTACAACGCGCTGGACGTCGACAGCCTCGTCACCCTCATCACCGGCAACCTGGTCGCGGACAAGTTCGGTGGCGCACTGCCGGCCAACCTGCTTCCCTACACCGTCCTCGGCTACGGCGACGTGACCAGCTACAGCGATGGCCGGGTCGGCGTCCAGATCCAGTACCTCGCCGGCGACTACCAGTACGTCACCGCGACCTGGGTCTACGTCGATCTCGACGGTGACTACGTCCTCGACGAGGAAGTCCTCGAGCAGTCCCAGCCGGACGGCGACTCCGTCGTCAAGGGCTTCGCGATCGCCGACGACGCGGCGATCTCCTTCCCGCAGGGCGGCACGACCAGCTTCTTCGAGGTCGTCAATCTCCAGGGCGTCAACGGCTCGACCAGCCAGCACGTCGTCGAGATGTACTATCTGGGTGGGGTCGATTCCGCCACGCCGGTCGCCGCGGAGGATGGGACGATCGCCGAGACCGAGGTCCCGGCCGACGCGACCATCGTCGGTGCGGTCAGCCTCGCGGCCGGTGAGACCGGCGACATCGCCCTGGTCAACGCCGCGGTCGGCAACTACATCCTCGTCGACACCACCGACGGCTCGATCGCCAACTTCTCGGTGACCGAGGCCGTCGAGATCGTGATCTAGGCGCTGCCCTGATCCGATCTGAATCCGATCCGGACGGCGCATGGTTCCGACGTTCGATCAGCTGAGTGCCGCCCCGTCTGGTTCGCCAGGCGGGGCGGCACTTGGTTTCCGCCATCCATGCCGTCTGTGCGACCGGTCGGGATGCCGTCCGCCTTTGGATCGTGAGCACATCCCGCAACGTCGGATTTGGTACTGGCCCGTGGCGATCGGCGGCTTCGGCCGGACGGCTCGGGCGTCGCCGGAGCCAGTCGGCCGGTCGATGTATTGCGAATTGCGGCACGACAGCGGAGACTGCGCTCCACACCGCACACCGACGATCGCGAACCACGCACCAGGCACCTCATCGACCTGACCCGGAGGGGTCGCTCGGTTGGGGCTCCGGAGTGTCGTCGTCGACGTTCGGTCGCGGTGGCCGGAGCGGCCCGTTCCCCGTCGGCACCCGTCATGGACCCAGCATGCGCTCAGGCCCGTCCGTTCTCCCGACTCGGCACCTACCCGTCGCTCGCCACCAGGAGAGGGTTCCCGATGACACAGCCCCAGGACCAGAAGCGGTTCGCCCGGCTCGTCGATCAGCTCACGCGGGGTGAGATCAGCCGCCGCCAGTTCCTCGCCCAGGGGATGGCCCTCGGCGTCGGCATGACGATGCTGAGCTTCTTCGTCCGGCACGTCCAGACGACCAGCGCCTTCGCCCCGCACCCGCAGGACGCTACGCCGGAAGCCAGCGCCCGGCCCTCGGCCGGCACGGACGGCAAGACGCGTGGTCAGGACGGCGAGCTGAAGGTCCTGCTCTGGCAGGCCGTCACCCTGCTCAGCTCCCATGTCGCCAGCGGCAGCAAGGACTTCATCGCCGCCGACATCGTCAACGAGCCCCTGATGCGCTACCTGCCGGACGGGACGATCATCCCCAACCTCGTCACCGAGGTGCCGACGATCGAGAACGGCGGTCTCAACGACGACCTGACGAGCGTGACCTTCAAGCTCAGCCCGGACATCGTCTGGTCGGACGGCGAGCCGTTCACGGCCGACGACGTCGTCTTCACCTGGGAGTGGATCACCAACCCAGAGAACAACTCCGTCCACCTCGAGCTCTGGGACGTCTTCGACGATGTCGTCGCGACGGACTCACTGACGGTCACCGCGACCTTCGCCGCGCCGAACCTGACCTGGTACGTGCCGTTCACGAATGGGAACAACGGCGCGATCTACCCGAAGCACTACATCGACGCCAACGGCGGCGACATCATGACCACCGCCCCGATCGGCACGGGCGCGTTCGTCGTCGACAGCTTCGCGCCGAACGACCAGGTCATCTACAGCGCCAACCCGCTCTACCGCGAGGCGGACAAGCCCTACTTCGCGACCGTCAACATCAAGGGCGGCGGCGAGGCGGCCACGGCGGCCCAGGCCGTCCTCGAGACGGGCGACTGGGACCACGCCTGGAACATCCAGGTCGAGCCCGAGGTGATCGCCGAGTACGAGAAGGGCGGCCAGGGCGTCTTCACGATCGTGCAGGGCACGAATGTGGAGCGGCTGAACTTCAACTTCTCCGATCCGGACGCCACCGGCCCGGACGGGCAGCGCTCCTGGTACCTGAACCCGCACCCGGTCCTGAGCGACGTGGCCGTCCGCCAGGCGATCGCCATGACCGTCGACCGGGAGCTGGTCGCCACCCGGTTCTACGACCCGACCGGCGAGGGCGAGCCCTACGCCGTCAACGTCCTCTCCGGTATCCCCTCGGTCGATTCCCCGAACACGTCGTTCACGCTCGATCCGGACGCCGCCGCCCAGTTGCTCGAGGATGCCGGCTGGGTCCTCAACGGCGACACGCGGGAGAAGGACGGCGTCAAGCTCGACCTCACCTTCGTCACCACGATCAACTCGGTTCGGCAGAAGACGCAGCAGGTCGTCAAGCAGAACCTGGAGGCGATCGGCTTCTCGATCAACCTCGTCCAGACCGACTCCGGCATCTTCTTCGACGGGTCGTCCGGCAACGAGCAGAACCTCTCCCACATGTTCACCGACTTCAACATGTACACCAGCGGCGCGATCAACCCGACCCCGGTCGACTACCTCGTCGTCTGGTACTCGGGCACCGACGGCTCGAACATCGCCCAGGCCGCCAACGGCTGGAGTGGCCAGAACGCTCAGCGGTGGGTGAACGCCGACTACGATGCGCTCTACGAGCGGCTGATCAGCGGGTCGGTGACAGATCTGACCGAGGTCCAGAGCATCATGATCGAGCTCAACGACCTCGTCATCGACAATTACGTCAACGTGCCGCTGGTCAAGCGGGCGGCGGACAAGTACTGCATGCACAACTCGCTCATTCACGAGGGCGGTGAGGACAACGTCGCCGTCAGTTCCTTCGAGTACAACCTCTGGAACGTCGCCAACTGGAACCGCAGCGCCCCCGTCGATCGCTGACGGTCGGACGGTCACCGCAATGAAGCGAAGGCCGGCCCGGGGAGTTCTCCTCGGGCCGGCCTTCGTCGTCCGGAGTGGTTCGGGTCCAAGGCCATTCGACGCCAAGGGACGGGGGCCCTCCTGGGAAGGCGATTGGTCTGAACGCATAGTCCAGCGCCGATCGATTGATGCATTTCTGTGCAAACCGGTTGATCGACTCGAATGATGGGCCGAACGGCGGACGAATTCGGACCATGCATGTTGCCAAATGCGCCGATGCATTGGAAACTCCGCAGCACACCGTGATCCGGCGCGAGCCACATCCGCATGAGGCGACCCCGTCCCGGACCCGCGCGGTCCAGCCGCCGGGCGAGCCGTGGGTGTCGCGTCGGGCATAGTGAGCGGCGACTGGCGTGGCGATTCCGGGATGGCTCCCATCGCCGGCGGTGCCCGACCAGCGGCGATGGGACGACCAGGCGGTCCCAGGCGTGGACAGGGAGATCGCCGGTGGAGAGGGCTGGCACGGGTCGGACGATGAGGCGGCCCGGACAGCCAGGAAGAAGGCCCGGACGGCGGGCAGCGTCATACTCGTCTCGGCCGTCACCGTCGTCAGTTTCGCTGTAGCTTGCCGCCGACCCGGCCGGACCCGTGACGCGGTCCGGCTGATCGGTGCCGACGTCCCGCTCCCGTGAGCGCGACGCATTTGCCTTGATGAAAGGGTTTCCCGATGACGCAGTCCCAGGATCAGAACCGGTTCGCCGTGCTGGTCGATCAGCTCACCCGGGGTGAGATCAGCCGTCGCCAGTTCCTCGCCCAGGGCATGGCCCTCGGCGTCGGCATGACGATGCTGAGCTTCTTCGTCCGGCACATCCAGACGACGAGCGCCTTCGCCCCGCACCCGCAGGACGCCGCGACCACCGAAGCGCCATCGGCCGGAACCGAGGGCAAGACCCGCGGCCAGGATGGCGAGCTCAAGGTGCTGCTCTGGCAGGCCGTGACGCAGCTCAACTCCCACGTCTCCAGCGGCACCAAGGACTTCATCGCGGCCGATATCGTCAACGAGCCGCTGATGCGCTTCCTGCCGGACGGCTCCCTCCTCGCGAACCTCGCCGCCGAGGTCCCAACGGTCGAAAACGGCCAGCTGGCTGAGGACTTCACCTCCGTGACGATCACCCTCAAGGAGGGTGTGCTCTGGTCGGACGGCGAGCCGTTCACGGCCGATGACGTCGTCTATACCTGGGAGTGGATCACCAACCCGGAGAACAACTCCGTCCACCTCGAGACATGGGGCGTCATCTCCGCTATCGAGGCCGTCGACGACACCACCGTCAAGGCGACCTACGCCGCTCCGAACCTGACCTGGTACGTGCCGTTCACCAACGGCACCTATGGCGCCATCCTGCCGCGCCACTACGGCGAGGCCGGCGGCGATCTCGACAACGCCCCGATCGGCACCGGTCCGTTCGTCGTCGAGAGCTTCGCCCCGAACGACCAGGTCATCTACACCGCCAACCCGAACTACCGCGACCCGGCCAAGCCGTACTTCGCGACCCTGAACCTCAAGGGTGGCGGCGAGGCCGCGACGGCCGCGCAGTCCGTCCTGCAGACCGGTGACTGGGACCACGCCTGGAACATCCAGGTCGAGCCGGAGATCATCGAGGCGGCCCTCGAGGGCGGCCAGGGCGTGTTCCGGGTCGTCGCCGGCACCTCGGTCGAGCGCATCGCCTTCAACTTCTCCGATCCCGATCTCGCCGGCCCGGACGGCCAGCGCTCGTGGTACGAGAACCCGCACCCGATCCTGAGCGATATCGCCGTCCGTCAGGCGATCGCCATGACCGTCGACCGGGAGCTGATCGCGACGCGCTTCTACGACCCGACCGGGGTCGAGGCGCCGGGCGTCAACATCCTGACCGGCATCCCGCCCGTCGAATCCCCGAACACCACGGTGACGTTCGACGCCGATGCGGCCGCCCAGTTGCTCGAGGACGCCGGCTGGGTCCTCAACGGCGACACGCGGGAGAAGGACGGCGTCAAGCTCGAGCTCCAGTACCAGACGACGATCAACTCGGTCCGGCAGAAGACCCAGCAGGTCGTCAAGCAGAACCTGGAGGCGATCGGCTTCTCGATCAACCTCACCCAGACCGACTCCGCCATCTTCTTCGATGGGGCCGCCGGCAACGAGCAGAACCTCAACCACTTCTACACCGACTTCCACATGTACACCAACAACCCGTCCAACCCGACCCCGATCGACTACATGGTCGGCTACTACGCGGGCGCGGACCGGGCCAACATCGCCCAGGCCTCCAACGGCTGGAACGGCCAGAACAGCCTGCGCTTCATCAACGACGAGTACGACGGCATCTTCGAGCAGCTGCGCTCCGGTGAGATCAGCGACATCACCGAAGTCCAGAACCTGCTCATCCAGCTCAACGACATCGTCATCAACAACTACGTGGTCGTGCCGCTCGTCCGGCGCGCGGCGGACAAGTACTGCATGCACAACTCGCTGCTGCACGGCGACGACCCGGAGACCGCCGAGGACAACGTCGCCGTCAGCGCGTTCGAACTCAACCTCTGGAACGTCGCCAACTGGAACCGGAGCGCTCCGGTCGACCGCTAGTCGATCCCACCGGTTCGATTCCGATCACACGGCACGCGAGACACGAGGGCCAACCCCTCGTGTCTCGCGCGTTTTCCGGCTCCGGTCCGATCTTCGTCCCCGAGACGGTTTCGCCGGATGATGTCCAGTGGCGAGACTCTTCCCGTGGTCCCGCCCCAGCTCGTGTCCCGCGGCACCGCTCACGGCTGGAGCGGGGAACACGCCGTGGCAATGGGAGCCCAGGGTCCGGTCGGGAGGAGGTTGCTCTCGGCCATTCGATCGCCCGGCTACGATCGCCCGGCTCAGCCTCGACCTCCGTTGACAGGGACCCAGCCTGCCTCCTACAGTTGAAAGCCGATTATGGTAGTCGGATATGATCGGCTGATTCGGGATTCGCGTGGAGAGGGTCGCAGATGGCACCGGGGCAGGACGTGAGACCGGAACAACGGGTGGCCTCGCTGCCCCTCGCCGCGACGCTGCACGAGATCGCCGCGATCACGCCCTACAACGGTGTGGCGCTCGACCCGACGAGCGGCCTGCCGACGCTGGCGGACCTGTGCGCCGATGGCGGGGCCGGCGTCGGTGAGCAGCTCGACGTCCTGATGGCGTACCTCCAGAGCGATGACCGGGACATCCCGGTCGCGCTCGGGGCGATGTCGTTCCCGTGGCTGGTGGCCAGTGTCGCGTTCGCGGTCTTCCTCAGTGCCCGCCGGGTGCCGGATCTCTCCCCGACCGCGATCAGCTACACCTTCGCCGACTACGGCTACCCCCTCGACATCACCTTCCGGAGCCCGCGCTTCACCGCCCTGCCGGGTGATCCCGCCGCCGGGCACCCCGACGTCACCGTCGTCGCGGACGAGGCGGCGTTGCGGGCGGTCCTCCAGGGCGAGCTCGGCGCCCACATCGAGGGGCCGCTCCAGGTGATGCGGGCTCGCGGCGCGAAGGTCGGGATGGGCACGATCCGCCGGACGGCCCGCGAGGCCTGCCTGTCGGCGCTCTGCTCGGCCGAGGCGAAGCTGGGCCGGCTGCCGGAACTGCCCGCCGACATCGAGGCGATCTTCCGGACCGGCGGCTCGGACAACCCGCTCCTCCTCCGGACCCTGCCGGTGATCGCCGATTACCCGACCGGCAGCGGCGGGCGGGCGGCGAGCGTCGAACTCACGACCTGCTGCCTGCGCTTCCGGCTGCCGGGGCGCGGCACCTGTCCGGCCTGCCCCAATCAGCCACCGGAGGAGCGAGCGCGACGGATGGCCGAATCGGCGATGCTGTACGGCTAGCCGATCCCGCTGACGCGGCAGGTTGACGGCGCGGAAGGCAAGCGCCCGTTCCCTGCCCCGGATCGCTCCCGGGCCCACCTCCCGTTCGCTCCATTGCGTATGATTGGAGTCGCGTGTGGTAGTGCGGCCGGTTGTCGTTCAGGGGATTCGTGTGACAGACAGCCAGCAGGATGCCGATCTTCTCTCGTCCCAGCCAGCGGCGGTGACCGGTGTCGGCGATCCCGGCGACCTTCGGGACGAGGCCGGCGAACGGTCGGGGATCGATCGGAACGGCGATTCCTCCACCGCCGGCTCCGCGACCGCGCTGCGCTGGGACCTAACGGATTCCGACGGGCCGATTATCGACCACGACGACGCCGAGGAGGGGGCGGGGTACACCACGTCGGCGAGCGTCTCGGCCGCGACATCGGCGGCCAGGGTCTTCCGGCGGGATGTCCCGTTCGTGGAGCCGCCGCTGCCGCTGCCGGCGCTGCCACCGGACATGTTCATCAACCGCGAGCTCAGCTGGCTGGAGTTCAACCGGCGCGTGCTCAAGGAGGCTACCGAACCGGCGACGCCGATCCTCGAGCGGGGCAAGTTCGTCGCGATCTTCAGCGATAACCTCGACGGCTGGTTCATGATCCGGATGGCCGGGGTCAAGCGCAAGGTCGTCGCGGGGATCATGACGGTCGGGCCCGACGGCCGGACACCGCCGGCGCAGTTCGCCGTGATCCGGCGGCGCGTCCAGGAATCGCTCGATCAGCAGGCGGCGGTGATCAATGAGCAGATCCTCCCGGAACTGGACGGACACGGGATCCGGATCACCCATCCCGATCAGTTGTCGGACGCCGAGCGGGCCACGATCGGTCAACTGTTCGACCGCGACATCTTCCCGGTCCTGACACCACAGGGCATCGACGCCGGCCGGCCCTTCCCGCATGTCTCCGGCGGCAGCCTGAACCTCATCGTCGTCCTGCGGGCGGAGGGGAACGAGCGCTACGCCCGGATCAAGATCCCCGCGACCCTGCCCAGCCTGCTGCCCGTCCGGCGTGACGCCCTGAGCGGCCCGGACGATGGGCCGACCACCACGGGCGAGATCCAGCTGGTCTGGCTGCGGGACGTCATCATCGCCAACATCGACCGGCTGTTCCCCGGCGTCGATGTCCACGCCGCCTACCCGTTCCACGTCCTGCGGGACGCCGACATCGAGCCCGAGGAGGACGAGGACGATCGCCACAACCTGATGGCGGTCATGCGCGAGACCCTCAGCCAACGGCCGTTCGGTCCCGTCGTCCGGATCATGGTCACGCCGGCGATGCCCGCCCCGGTCCGGGACTGGCTCCAGGACCAGCTCCACGCCTTGCCGGACGATGTCTACGTCGTCGATGGCCCGCTGACGCCGGACAGCTTCTTCGAGCTGCTCCGGCTGGACCGGCCCGACCTCAAGGACCCGCCGTTCACACCGGAGCGGTTCCATTTCACCGCCGACCGCCGCGACCGCGAGGACGCCGCCGCCATCTTCGCCGCGATCCGGGAGCGGGACCTGATCGTCCACCACCCCTACCAGAGCTTCGACGCCTTCGTCGATTTCATCCGCGCCGCCTCGACCGACCCCGATGTCGTCGCGATCAAGCAGACGCTCTACCGGCTGGGCCGGAACTCGCCGCTGATTCCGGCGCTGATCGACGCGCGCGACGACGATACGCAGATCGCCGTGCTGGTCGAGCTCCGGGCCCGGTTCGACGAGGAGAGCAACATCCAGTGGGCCGAGGCGCTGGAGCGGCGCGGCGTCCATGTCGCGTATGGGCTGGCCGGCCTCAAGACGCACTGCAAGGCGACGATGGTCGTTCGGCGGGAGCGGGACGGGATGCGGCGCTACGTCCATCTCGGCACCGGCAACTACAACGCCTCGACGGCCCGCACCTACGAGGACCTCGGGTTGTTCTCCGCCGACGAGGGGCTGGGCGCCGATGTCGCCGAACTGTTCAACGCCCTGACCGGGTTCAGCGAGCAGCAGGACTACCGCAAGATCTGGACGGCGCCCCGGAGCCTGCGGATGCACATCCTGGAGGCGATCGCCAACGAGATCGCCGCCCATGAGCGGACGGGCCAGGGGCATCTCGTCTTCAAGATGAACCAGTTGGTCGACCGGGACTCGATCCGGGCGCTCTACGCGGCCAGTCGGGCCGGTGTCCGGGTCGATCTGATCATCCGCGGGATCTGTTCGCTCCGGCCCGGCGTTCCCGGCTGGAGCGAGAACATCCGCGTCTTCAGCATCGTCGGCCGTTTCCTGGAACACAGCCGGATCTACGCCTTCAACGGCGGCGGCGAGACCGAGCCGCAGGTCTATCTCGGCAGCGCCGACCTGATGGAGCGCAACCTGGACCGCCGGGTCGAGGTGGTGTTCCCGGTCGAGGACCCCGGCATCCGGAGCTACCTCTGGGACGAGCTCCTGCCCGCCTACGTCCGCGACACGGTCAACACCCACGAACTCCAGCCGGACGGTTCGTGGAACCTGCGCTCCCGCAAGGGTGGCGACCAGTTCGACATCCAGCGCTGGCTCCAGGACCGCCACGGCGGGTGAGCAGTGGCGTATGTCGTAGGGACCGCCCGGTCCTGGCGGTGGCCCCGTTTCGCAGCGTCACGGGCTTGCCCTGACTGGCGGCCGCAGCGGCCATCTGCCCACAGGGCGATAACCAACGTAGTCCGTTCAACGACCTTCAGGGCGACCGGTCCCTCGCACCGATGGCGACTACCACGCGTACGTCGATGTGGCGGAATGATGTCATCGCAACGGATTGAACCCGGAGCATCGTCTCGCCTGGCGGCGAAGGCCGCTGCGGCGGCCGGGCTCGCAAGCGTCGCCCCTACAGAACGACGTCGTCAGCTCGATGAGGGCGGTAGGCGACCGCGCGCTCGCACCAGGCCGTCAACTCGGCCGTCAGGTTCAAGGCCGTCCAGTCCTCGGGGCCATACCAGCCGGCCTGCTCCGGGAGCGGTGCCGCCCGGCCCGGGGTGGCGAGTTCGGCGAAGTAGACCAGGTCGATGTGCTGGTGACCGGGTCCGATGTCCTCGAGCTGGATGCCCATCGGCCGGACGAGCTGGCGGGGCAGACCGGGGCCGCTGACATCCAGGCCCGACCCGCCGAGCAGTCGGACCGACTGAGCCGTCTCCTCCTCGACCTCGCGCAGGGCGGCCTCGTCCGGCAGCTCCGACGGCTCGATGTGACCGCCGGGCGGCAGCCAGCGGGCCAGCTTGCGGTGCCAGTGCAGCAGGACGCGGCCCTGATCGATCACGAAGACCGCGACGGTGAAGTCGCGGGAGACTGTTGGCGGTGGTGGGATCTGGTCGCTCACGGACGCCCCGGGCGGCGCGGCGGTGTCGAGGCCTCACGAGGCGCGTCCGGTGGGATATCGGGCGACTGGGTGAAGTCGGACGTCTCCGTCGTCGGTTCGGGGTCGGCTATCCGGGGTCCCGTGCCGTCGCCGTCGATCCCGAACGCCGCGAACAGCGCGGCCGGGTGCGGCTGCATCCCTGCTGGGTTCGCCGGACGGGAGAAGGGGATCGGCACCGACGGCAGCGGGATGGGCGTCGCATCGTCCGACGCGGACGTCTGGGACGGCCGGGCGGCGATCGGCGCGTCGGCCAGTGACGTCAGGTTGCTTGACCGCAGCATCGCGGCCAGTGACGGGATCTGCTCGCCATCAGCGGTCTGACCGGCCCGGACCGGTGTCACGCCGGTCGGGCCGGACGCTGGCCATCGCTGATCGGTGGCGGGGCGGGTCGGCACGGCGGGCGCCTGGTCCTGATCCCGTGCGGGTGGTGTCGCAGGAGCAGGGCGGGTTACGGGCGGCGCTCCCGGGAACGGGCTCAGCCAGGAACTGTCCGCGTCGACCGGTGGCTCGGCCAGCTCCGATCGATCGGTCGTCCCCCGCCGCCAGCGCCGCCAGCGCGGCTGCTCGCTGGCGAGGACATCGCGGACATCGGCCAGGGCGGATGCCCGCCCGGCGGTCGCAGACGTGTCCTCTGCGAGCCCCGCGTTCCCGGCGGTGCGTGGGGTGCGAAGCCCCCGGGCGGAGATGTCGTCCTGATCAGGAGCGGCCGGCCGATCGGTTCCGAAGCGATCGGCCCCCTGCTGGGTCGGGAACGGGGTGACGGGCGCCAGCACCCCCTGCCAGGTCGGCCGGGCGACCTCGACGGGCGCGGTTCGGACCGAGGGCTGCGCTGCGCTGACCGAGCGACGGGAGACCGTGCGCTGCTCCCGAGGGATGTCCTGATAGTAGACCGGGCCACGGCGCGGTGTCCGCCAGGCGTGGAGCGTGCCGTAGACGACCACGATCCCGGCGTGGACGGCGATCAGGACCCCCCAGATCACCAGCCAGCCGGGCAGACCGAACCCGTCCGGCTGCTGGCTCAGCCGCCAGAGGAGCGTCCCCAACCCGATGAACAGGAACAGGGAGAGGTTGGCGACGAGGGGTGCCGGGCCGAGCAGCCAGTTCCGGGCACGGCCGATCGCCCACGCGAGGTCGATGGCGTTCGGGTCCGGCTGGGAGGTTCGGGCGGGCCGGTTCACGGGCCGGGGGGAGTTGGTGGCCGACAACGGAGACTCCTTGGTGGCCCGGTCGGCGATCGGCCGGGCCGTTGACCGGGTGATGACGCGGGGATCAGGCGGGAGTGCCAGCCGTCGTCGCCCCGACAAGAGACTGTACGCGCGCCAGCACCTTCTGGTCGTTTTCGAGGAGCCCTTCGATCCGGGCTACCATCGTGCGGCCGCCGGAGCCGGTTGCGGACCACTGCTCCTCGGTCATCTCCCGGAGCATCGCGAGCAGCGACTCCCGGGCGGTGCCGAACTGGGAGAGCAGGACACGGCTGGGGTCGCCCTCGTGCTCGAGACCGATGATCGGCGTCTCGTCCTGGAGGACCTCGGGGATCGTCTGACCGGTCAGCAGTTCCTTGGTCGCCTGGGTGAAGCGGAGCTCGCCGTCCCGCAGGCGCTGCATCTGGTCGCGGATCGACGCCTCACCGCCGGTGCGCCGGTTGAGGACGTCCTCCGGGATCGGTCGGATCAGGAGGTTCAGGTCGCGATACGTGGCGATCATTCGGTTGATGAACTCTTCGTGCGCCATCTCGGGACATCCTCCTTGGGGGGTGCAAACGGCGAGACCGGGTGCCTGCTTCGCGCGATTGTACGGCACACCGGCGCGGCGGAGCGCCGGCCGTGACCAGCCCCGCCGCCAACCGGTCCGGGTTTGGGCGAGGTGCCCGAACGGGCTCGGCCGGGCGGCCCGCCAGATCCACATCGTCGCCTGGTCAGCCGCCAGCCATGACCGTGCCGATCCGAGTACCATAGCCAGTGAAGCGCGCAGGCGGACGACATCGATGCGGATCGATGCCGGTCACGTTGCGCACCGACTCGGGATTCGGACCGATGGCGAGCCGCGGCGCGGAGTCAGGGTGAGAGCAATGAGCGTTCCAGGCAAGCCGACCACTCCCCTGCGGTGCCCGATCTGCGAGAGCGAACTGGAACGGGTCGCGATCCGCGATATCGGCGGGGTCACGAGCGACCTCGTCTGGCAGGTCCACGCCGGCGCCTGTCCGGAGCACGGCTGGTTCCAGGCCGAGATCGTCTCCCGGCCGCCCCGGGAGATCTTCGGCGTGACGCGGCCCTTCGGCGCCGCTCGACGCCTGATCGTCGACGGCGAGGAGACCTTCGCCTTCCCGACCGTCTGGAACGACCTGCCGGCCGCGGACAAGGGCAAGCGGGTCGATCCGTTCGACCCGCAGTACTGGCGTGTCAGCAAGCGGTCCGCCCTCGCGGCCAGCCAGCCGGGTCCCCGGCAGAAAGCGCGATAGTCCCCGATGGCCACCGCGACCGCGACCGACGCGCAGGGTCTGGAACTGGACCGCGTCGAGGAGTTGCGACCCGACCACCATGACCGGCGCGGCGGGATCACGCCCGTCTCGCTGCTCGTCGTCCTGCTGATCGGGTTCATGCTAATCAAGATCCAGTTCGTCCTGATCCTGATCCTGGTCTCCCTCGTCCTCGCGACGGCGCTGGAACGACCGGTCCAGTTGCTGGAGCGGCGCCTGATGATCCCGCGGGGGGTGGCGATCCTGGCGCTCTACCTGAGCTTCTTCGGGCTGCTGATCCTGGTCGGATTCCTGATCGCGCCGACGGTCCGTGATCAGGTCGACATCTTCATCGACGACGCCCCCCAGCGCCTGGCGGATCTGCGGGCGACCTGGCAGGCGAGCAGCAACGGGCTGCTGAACGGGACCGGGCAGGAGCTGCTCGGCAGCGCGATCACGGCGCTGGACAATCCGCCGGAGCCCCAGCAGGGGACCGCCGTCAATGTCCTGTCCTCGGCGGTCAGCGCGATCATCGGGCTGTTCGCGACGCTGGTGATCACCTTCTACTACCTCATGGAGCGGTCGTTCATCCGCCGCGTCGTCCTGGACGAGATCTCGCCCCGGATGCAGCAGCGGGTCGCCCGGATCTGGGACGACGCCGAGGCCAAGGTCGGCGGCTGGCTGCGCGGTCAGTTGACGCTCTGCCTGATCATCGGCGTGGCGGCCGCGATCGGGTACGGCATCATCGGCGTCCCGTTCTGGCCCGTCCTCGGGCTCTGGGCCGCGATCACGGAGATCATCCCGGTGCTTGGCCCGTGGCTGGGCGGCATCCCGGCGGTCGTCCTCGCGCTGACCGT
>CAXTHM010000047.1:0-8371 GCA_964244115.1 uncultured Thermomicrobiales bacterium | reverse complement strand
TCGGCCTGACCCCGCTGACCGTGTTCATCGCGATCACGGCGGGGGCGGAGTTCTACGGGATCATCGGCACGTTACTGGCCATTCCGATCGCGGCCTTCGTCCAGGTCATCGTCACGACCTTCCTGGACGAGCGCCGCGATGCCAAGCAGCCGCGCCTCCGCGGCACCATCCCGGCCTGGCGCTGGATGCGGGTCTCGTCCCGTGACGGCGACCCGCGGGACGGCACCGGGACCGATGCCCCCGCCCCGGTGAACGCCACCCCGATGGTCGCCACGGCCAGCGGCGGCCGTCCACCCAGCGCCGCGACCTTCGCGCCCACCGGCTCCCGGACGGAGCGCCGCGCCGGTCCCGCTGCCCCGTCGGCGGGTGCTCCCGGCCCGTCGCAACCGACTCGGCCTTCGACCGCCGCGCCGATCCCCGGATCGACCGCTACGTCGGTCTCCGGATTGACGGCCCCGGCCATCCGGCGGCCCGGGGCCGGTTCGGACACGCCCGCTGGCGGCACGCGTTCCCCGGCGGGACCGAAGTGGACCCCGGAACAGCTCCGCCGGTCCACCGCCGCGGACGCCAGCCAGGCCTCCGTCGAGCACGACGAGCTGCCGACACCCAATCGACCGGCGATCGGCCCCGGCGACTGACCGCCCTGTGCCATCACGACGGGGGAACGACGATGCCCGTCGGGACCGGTCCCGGCGGGCATCGTCATCTTCCGCGGCCACGGACATCCCCTCCGCCACTCGCGGAGCCCGGAGCCCGGAGAGCGCCGACGATCGCCCCATTGGGAGCCGAGGCGTCAACGGACATCGCGGCAGCCAGGTGGACGTTGCCCCCGACCAGTCGCGGGTCAGCCGCGTAACGAGATCGGAGTGAGGTAGATGACGCAGGTCGCCCCCTCGCCCTCGGCGAGCGTGATCGTCCCGTTCGACGAGCTGTCGTCGATCAACGCATCATCGACCGGGCCTGGTCCGATGACGCAGGCCGAGCGTTGCTCGGTCGCGTGACCGGGGATATCGGTGCCCGGACGGATCCTGCCGGGTTCGACGTCCCGGAACGTGGCGACCCCCTCGTAGATCTCCAGACTGTCGGTCTCTGGATCGATCGGCGACCCGGAGGCGCCAACGTGATTGCTGTCGACCTCCCGGGTGCACCGCACTGCCCAGTCCGGTCCGCGGTAACCCTCCGGGCAGGACAGCACGAAGACCGTCACGGTCCCCGGGGTACCGGGCTCCGGCGTGGCTGGGCCGTTGGCCGTTAAGTAGATCCGGCAGGAGTAGTCGGCGCTGGTGTCGAGGAAGAAGCGGACCCGGTTGTGCAAGCCATCCTGATCGAACTGCTCCGCGTCGCCGTCGAGGGTGAAGCAGTCCCAGTAGATCGTCGACGTCTCGGACAGGTCCTCGACGGTCAGGTAGTACTGGCCGCCGAACAGGTCGACGAAGCCCGCCCGGCCATCGTCCCCGGCCTGATCCCGGATCAGCGTCGCCTCGTCGAACTCGTAGCCGTCGTTGAGGGTGACCCCGACCGGGCGCTCCGTC
Organism: uncultured Thermomicrobiales bacterium; assembly: GCA_964244115.1. Lineage (GTDB taxonomy): Bacteria > Chloroflexota > Chloroflexia > Thermomicrobiales > UBA6265 > CADCWK01. The sequence continues at coordinate 6,839 of CAXTHM010000047.1, read as the reverse complement.
GGCTCGCAGGCTTCCGCATAGTCGTCCCCGTCGTACCCCTCCGGGCAATCGAAGACCTGGATGCCGACGGACCCGTCGGCCGGATCGTCCTCGCTCCTCGGGACCGGCTCAGTCGTCGGCTCGTCGGTCCCGCTGGTCGGGGTGATGTACCAGCGGCAGGACAGTGCGTCGCCCTCGGCGAGCGAGACCTCGATCGTGCGCTCCGAGCCGTCGCGGGTGAACGTGCCGGCTCCGTCGAAGCAGGCGTAATAGAGCGTCGTCCCGGCCGGGACGTCGAGGTCGAACCGCGTCGGCCCGGGCAGCGTGGCGAAGGTCACGACGCCGTTCCCGTCGGTAGCGGTCGTCGCCGTCGGCTCGGTCGGGTGCGTGTCGGTCACGGTGATCGACCAGTCCCCGGCGTCGGCCGGCGAGCAGTCCTTCAGGTAGGCGTCGCCGGCGTAATCCTCCGGACAGATCAGGATCTGGAACGTCGACGGGATCGACTCGTCGGGCTGCCGCGCGGCGGACGGGGCGGTCCAGCCGAGGGCCACGAGGAGCAGGGTCAGCGACAGCGCCAGGGAGATTCGGCTGGACATCGGGCCTCCAGGTTCGGGTGAACGTCAGGGATCGAAACGATTCGGGACGCGACGTGATGACCGGGGTCGGGAACAGGTGCTCATCCCTCTGAACGGGCGAGCACGCACAATCGTTTCGCGACGGCGAGTTCTCTCGGGGCGATACGGGGTGCCGAGTCGTCGGGTATGCGGCATGAGCGATGGATGGGCCAGTCCAGGGGGCGCCCCTGGGATCGGCCCATCGTGTCAGCGTGGGGGCGGTGAGATCCGGTCGGGGTCAGCAGGCTGCCTCCGGGGACGGGGAAGTGACCCGCCGACCCCGAGATCCGCCGGGTCCTCACGAGGCCTACTCCCCGATCTGACCGCCGTCGATCGACTCGCGGATCAGGTCGGCGTGGCCGTTGTGCCGCGCGTACTCCTCGATCATATGGACGATGACCCAGCGGAGGCTCGGTGAGCCGCCGTCGGGCCACGGCGTCCGGGAGAGCTGGGCCAGGCCGCCATCGGCCAGCGCCTCGGCGACCCGGGCGCGGGACCGGACGACGGCCGCCTGCCAGTCCGCATGGAGCTTTTCGACGGTCTCGTCCTCGGTCAGGCGCCAGTCGAAACCGGGGTCGGCCTCCCAGTCGACGCTGTCGAACGGCGCCAGGGGCCGGGCACCCGCCAGTCGCCAGGTGAACCAGTACTCCTCGATCCAGGTCAGGTGCTTGAGCATCCCACCGAGCGTCATCGACGACGCGCCGACGGTGGCGCACAGGCCGGCGTGATCGAGCCCGGCGGTCTTCCATGCCAGCGTCGCACGTTGGTAGTCGAGGAACCCGAGGATGGTGGCGGTCTCGTCGGCCGCGAGCGGCGGTTCGGGCCGCCCATGGTCGTCGACCTCCGGCTCGCCATCGAGGAAGCCGATCACCCGGCTGGTCAGCAGTCGGGCGGCATCGGCGGACCACGACGGCAGGCTGCTGTCGGCGAAGAGGTGCTGGTCGCCGGGATAGAGGAGCAGGCGGGCATCTGCGCCCGACCGGACCAGCGCCTTCGCCGCTTCGATGTCGCCATCGTCGACGAAGAACGGGTCCGCCTCCATCGCATGGATCCGGACCGGGACGCCGTCAGGCCAGGCGGGACTGAATTCCGAGACCGGCACGCAGGCGTGGAACAGCAGGGCGCCGCGCGCTCCGGGGCGCGTCTGGGCCAGCCTCTGGGCCGGCAGCACCCCGAGCGAGAAGCCGCCGTAGACGATGTCGGTGGGCAACCCTTCGGCCGCCCGGACGCCGCGCTCGATGACTTCGTCGAACCCGATCTCACCAGCGTGGGCTATCCCCTCCTGGACGGTGGCGAAGGTGCGGCCCGCGAACAGGTCTGGGGTGTGGACGGTGTGCCCGGCCCGGCGCAGCTCATCGGCGAAGGCGACGACACCGGGCGTCAGCCCCTGGGCGTGGTGGAACAGCAGGACCTCGGTCATCGCGATACTCCCATCGATGGAACGAGGAGAACGGATGATCCAACGTACCGGCATGGCCTGGCGATGTCAATCGGGCCGGAGGGCCTCGGGACACCGATCCCGCCGTGACGCTTCCGACCGCCTCACGAACCGTCGGCCGTCCCTGTCCGGCCGCGACTCAGGTCCGGAACGAGACCGGGGTGATGTAGACGACGCAGGTCGCGCCCTCACCGCTGGCCAGGTCGAACTGGCCATTGCCGTTCCCCGACGATTCGTCGATCGACGACGAGTCGGCGATCAGGGCATCGTCGATCGGACCGGCCCCGATGACACAGGTGGAACGCTGGACGGTGTTGTGGCCCGGGATGTCCGTCAGCGGGGCGTACCTACCCGGCGCGACATCCTGGAAGACGGCGACGCCGTCGTAGATCTCCAGTCCGTTGGGAGAACCAGGACCCTGGGCCGGATAGCCGGTGATGGCGACCCGGTTGCCGTCGACCGGCCTGGTGCATCGCGCGGCCCAGTCCGGCCCGTCGTAGCTCTCGGGGCAGGACAGGACGCTGACGGTCACGGTCCCGGCGGTCCCCGGTGCGGGCGTCTCCGGCCCGTTGGCCGTCAGGTAGATCCGGCAGGCGTCGTCCGCACTCGGGTCGAGGTACAAGCGGATCCGGTTGTGGTAGCCGTCCTGGTCGAACCGCTCCGTGCCGCTGTCGAGGTCGAAGCACGACCAGTAGATCGTGGAGGTGTCGGACAGATCCTCGACCGCGAGGGAGTACTGGCCGCCTTCGAGGTCGACGAAGCCGGCCCGGCCCTCGTCCCCAGCCAGGTCCCGGATGACGGTCGCCTCGTCGAAGGCGTCCCCGTCGTTGATCGTCACGCCGACCGGGCGCGTCGTCGGTGAGCAGTCCTCCGCGTACGCGGCGGCGGCGTAACCCTCGGGGCAGTCGAAGACCTGGACACCCACCGAAGCATCGGCCGGGTCCGTGGGGGCTGGCTGAGTCGGATCGGCCCCGGCGGGAACCGAATCGGGCGAGGTGCCCCCCGGGATGATGTAGTAGCGGCAGGAGTAGTCGTGGCTCTGATCGACCTCGATCACGTTGTTCGGCGGGTCCGCGTTCTGGCTGTCGGCCGTGACCAACGCGTCGAACAGGTAGTCCTCGGTGCCGGAGGTGACGTCGAAGCAGGTGAGGTAGACGGTCCAGTATTGGCGGAAGACGCCAGCGCTGATGGCGTAGGGGCCGGCCGCGATGGGATCGAGCCGAGCGTAGCCCTCATCATCCGTGCGGGCCTCGACGATGTCATCGAGATCCAGGTTGTGCAGGTATGCGTCGCCCGCCTCATCGGACCCCGGTGTGCAATCGACCAGGTAGTCCGTGCCGGCGTACCCCGCCGGGCACTCCCAGAGCTGGATCGTGACCGATGCCCCGGCATCGCCCCGCGCGCCCGCACCGAGCGGGGCGCCGGCGAGCGCAGTCAGGAGCAAGCTCACCGCTGCGAACACTGATAGCCATCCCTGCCGGGCCATCGTCGATGCTGTCTGTGCCATCGTTGGTTCCTGACCTCCCTGATCGCCGGTATTTCCGGGTCTGGCCCGTGAGCACCCCGAGGAGGCCGGTTCGTCGCGGCTCCCGTCCCCCTGAACGGCCGGGGGCCGGCGCCCGTTTCGCTTCCCGATGAGATCGAGCCGTGCCCGGTCGTGGCGCCCGTCATCGCCCGGCGAGGTGAGGACCGCCGCGGCGGCCCGGACGGGGCGAGGACGTGACCCGTCCGTCGACCGCGCCGTCAGGGATGTGGTGACGACGTGCCCTCCAGGGTACGGGATCGCCGCCTGGCCCCCGACGATGCACCCGCCCCTGGCGCGGCGCGTCGGTCGCCTCAATACCCCTTGTCGCGGCTGTACAGCGGGGTCATCTCCTCGAGTCGGCCGGCGGCGTAGCGGGCCAGATTGGCGATGAACAGGGTGGCGATCTTGTCGTACTCGTTGGTCGCGTTGGCGACGGAGTGCGGGCTGATCCGGACGTTCGGCTCGTCCCAGAAGGGTGATCCGGCCGGGAGCGGCTCGGTCCGGAAGACGTCCAGGACGGCGAAGCCGACCCGGCCGTCGTGCAACGCGGCCAGCAGCGCGTCCTCGTCGACGAGCGTCCCGCGGCCGATGTTGACGAACATCGTGCCGGGCCGGAGGGCGGCGAAGGCGGCCTCGCCCATGATGTCGTCGGTCTCGGGCGTCTGCGGGGCGGAGAGCAGGACGACATCGGCCCGGCCCAGCATCTCGTGGAACTGGTCACGGGTGAAGACCTCGTCGACGCCGAGTTCGGCGGCCCGGCCGGGGTCGCTGTCCCGCGCCATCGCGAGGACGGTCATGTCGAAGGCGTGGGCCAGCCGGGCCACTTCCCGGCCGATCCGGCCCGGCCCGACGAGGACCATCGTCTTGCCATCGAGCGTGTCCGGGGTGAACCGCTCCCAGTGGTGGGCGCGCTGCTGCTCCGCCAGGTGCGGGACGCGCTTGACGTGCGAGAGCAGGGCGCCGAAGACGTATTCGGCCAGTGGACGGGCGTGGGTGCCGCTCGCCGTCGTGATGGTGACATCGGGCCGCTCGAACAGGCCGAGCCGCTTGACCCGGGCACCGACCCCGGCCGATGTCCCCTGGACCCACTTCAGGTTCGGGGTCAACTCGGCCGGCCCGTCGCCGCCGGACTCCGGGAAGTCCCAGGTGATCTCGGCGTCGCGCAGGATGCCGCGCCACTCGGCCTCCTGCTCGGGCGTGCGCCGGAAGGCCGGGTCGCCGACGTGGTCGCAGGTGTAGCGGGGAGGCGGGACGAGGTCGGGGCGGTAGACGATCCGGACGCTCTCGGGCGCCTCGGCGGCGATGCGCTCCGCGACGGCGGCGGACAGGGGGGATGCGATGACGGCGGTGATGGTCACGGAGCCTCCCGGAGGATGGTGCCCGAACGGGGCCGGATGCCTGAGCGGCGCTCAGGATATCCGGACCGGGGCCTCGGTGGGGGACGTCTCCGCGGGGACTGTCCCCGATGCGCGGTCACCGGTCGTCGCGTCGTGATGGTCGGCGATGCGCTGACCGTGGCCGTCACTCGGCGACGTCCCGGAGTAGGAATCGGCGACGGGGCGCGGGTTGAGCTGGAGCTGGGTCGTCTCCCGGCCGGAGAGCCCGGAGATGACCAGGTCGCCGATCAGTCGGACGCGATTGCGCCAGCTCGGGATCGACGTGATGTAGTACCCGTGCCAGAGCACCCAGGCCGGGAAGCCGGTCACGACGCGGCCGCCGACCTCCGCGACGCCGGTCTGCCGGCCGAGCAGGGCCAGCCTCCCCCGGGTCTTGAAGCTGTACGGGACGGTCGGGGAAAGGTCGACGTCGATCCGCCGCCGGATCAGGTCGGCCACGTAGCGCCCCTGGCTCTGGGCGGCCTGGGCGGTCGGGGGGACGCCGGTGCCGTTGTCGGCGCTGAAGGCCCAGGCACTGTCGCCGATCGCGAAGACCTCCGGGTACTGGGTGACGCGGAGATGGTCGTCGACGACGAGGGCGCCGTTGCGGGCGTGCTCGATCGGCAGGTGCTGCACGACCGGCACGGCCGAGATCCCGGCCGCCCAGAACAGCGTCCGCGACCCGATCGTGCGGTGGTTAGTGACGACCGTCGACTCCGTCGCCGCGAGGATCGACGTGCTGGTCAGGACCTCGATCCCCTGTTTCGAGAGGATCCTGCGGACGTGCTCCGACGTCGCCGGGGTGCTCATCGGGATCAGCCGGTCGTTGCGCCCGGCGACGATCACCTTCGGGCGCTCGTCAGCCAGCCACGGGTAGGCGGCCAGCAGCCCGTTGGTCAGGTACTCGTGGATCGTGGCGGCCAGCTCGACGCCGGTGTCGCCGCCACCACCGACGACGAACGTCAGCCACTCGGCCCGCTCGGCCGGGGTCCGGGCCCGGTGGGCCGCCTCGACCGCGTCGATGAGATGGTTGCGGAGTTCGAGCGCATCGCCCGGCGTGGCGAAGCGGCGGGCGTGCTCCCTGAGACCCGGCAGGTCCGGGATGCTCGTGACGCTGCCCAGCCCGATCACGAGGGTGTCGTAGGCGCGGATGCCGGCGCTGGTCTCGACCTCGCGCCGGTCGAGGTCGATGTGCCGGACGTCGGCCTGGAGGAAGTGGAACGGGCTGCCGTGCTGCAGGCCACGCAGCGAGACGGAGACGTGGTTGGGGTTGACCCGGCCGTCGGCGACGGTCCAGAGCAGCGGCGTGTAGAGCAGGTTGGTCGAGCGGTCGACGATCAGGATGCTGACATCGTGGCTATTGGGGAAGTGCTTGCCGAGTTCGCGGGCGATCATCGTGCCGCCGAAGCCGCCGCCGAGGATCAGGACCCGGTGCCGGGCGTCGCGGTAGTCGTCCTCGCTCTCGCTGACGTGCCGGCGGGCCGAGACGACCCGGCGGAGCAGCGCGAACAGGGTCAGCCCGAGGGTGAGGATGGGCAGGAACACGCCGACGCCGCGGCGCGGACGGCCGAGCGGTCGGTGGGGTCGCGAGGTCGGCGGCATGGTGGTCATCTCCGGGTCGCGGCGGTTGCCGAAGGCGGCGCTGGTGATCGGGGACGCCAGAGGCTCGATGCCGACGGGACGTGCGGCATATCTCCCGACGCATCGCAATCCGGACGCCGCGACACGCCGTCGTCGAATCGCCGGGACGGGTCATCACGACTCGGTGTTCGATCCCCGAAACGAGTGGAGCGGGGATGACCGGCGGATTTGCTAGACTCGGCGGTTGTCGGCTTGTCCAGGAGTATTGCGATTGCCCGGACCACCGGGTCGGGCGACAGGGGGGAATCACCGATGGCGAGCGAGAC
>CAXTHM010000046.1:28217-31845 GCA_964244115.1 uncultured Thermomicrobiales bacterium | reverse complement strand
CCGACAAGACCGGCATCGCCGACCTTGAGAGTAACGTCCGTCCCCTCCTCGCCCTCGAGAATATGGTGCTCCAATGGCCGACACCCACCACGACCAGCCCAGCCACCCGACGGTAGCGACGCCCGGCCCGACCGGTTCATCCGGTGCGTCCGGGATGCCCGGTCCGACGCCGCGCCGCCGTCGACGGAACCGCGGCGACACGCCCAACCGCGGGCCGATCGCGAGCATGTACCCGGCGCCGGTCGGCGGCGATGTCCCGACGGGCCAGCCGATCCCGATCCGGACCGTCGACGAGGCCCGGGCGCTGGCCCGCGACCGCTTCCGCGACCGCGTCCAGGCCGGTGAGCAGGTCGGCGGCTGCGACTGCCACTCGTCCGAAGGCGGAGCGGACGCCAAGGCGACCCGGCCCGAGCAGGGACCCGCGGCCCGGGTCGCCGGGGTCCGCTTCCGGGACAGTGGCCGGCTGTACTACTTCGACGCTGGCCGGTTCGCGCTGGAGCCTGGCGACTGGGTCGTCGTCGACACCGAGCGCGGCCAGGAGGCCGGCCGGGTGATCGTCGCGCCCCAGCAGATGCTGCTCAACCAGCTCCAGGGCGATCTCCGCCCGGTCCTGCGGACGCTCGGCGACGACGACATCGCCCTGATGGATCGGCTCAAGCGCGAGTCCGCGACGGCGGTCCGGACGTTCAGCGACCTGATCCACCAGCACCGGGTCCCGATCAAGCCGATCAGCGCGACGTTCTCCTTCGACGGATCGCTGCTGACGCTGAGCTACGCGCCGCACCAGGGCGTCGAGCGGCCGGACCTGCGCGCGCTCGGCCGCGACCTCGTCGGCACCTTCGGCTGCCGGGTGGACCTCAAGGCCGTCAGCCCGCGGGAGGAGGCCCGCCTGCTGGGAGGTCTTGGGCGCTGCGGCCGGACGCTGTGCTGCTCGTCGTGGCTGCCGGTCTTCCCGGAGATCACGATGGGGATGGCCAAGACGCAGGACCTCGCCCTCAACCCGAGCAAGGTCTCCGGCGTCTGCGGGCGGCTGCTCTGCTGCCTCTCCTATGAGAACGAGCAGTACAAGCAGCTCAAGGCCGTCCTGCCCCGGCTCGGGCAGCGGGTCGAGACCCCGGACGGCTGGGGGCAGGTCGTCTCGCTCCAGGTGCTCAAGGAGCAGGTCACCGTCCGGATGGAGCAGAGCGGCGAGCAGGTCACGTTGGCGAGCAGCGAGCTTGGCCATCGGCCGGCCAACCCGGATGCCGCCGCCATGCCGGTCACCGACGCATCGGCAGCCGCCCCGATTGAAACGGTGGCCGTCGCGGCCGGACCGGCCCCGTCGCTGGCTCCGTCCGCCATTGCAGGCGAGACCGACGATGCCGGTGCTGGCTCCGACGAGGAGTCCCGCCGTCGCCGGCGTCGCCGCCGCACCCACGGCCCGGGCGATGCGTCCGTCTGACCGGAGAGCGACCGATCCCTGCTCTCCCCGCGCCGGTTGTCGCAGCCGTGGCGCCGATGCCTTTGACCGAAGCGACCGAGAGGAACGCCCGATGCCACGCTACCTGGTGACCCATACCCCGCGTGAGGACGCCGACCCGACCGAGGTCCTCGCCCCGACCCGGATGCTCGACCTCGCCCGGCAGGCCGGCGCCGAGGGGGCTGACCCGCGCTGGCTGGAGACGTACGACACCGACATGAGCGACGAGCGGATCTTCACCGTCTGGGAGACCGACGACCCGGCCACGATCCTCGACGCCCTCTCGAACTACGGGTTCCTCAGCCACATGGAAGCCAAACCCGTCCGGATCGAGCGCTGGGGCCCGGCCGACGTCATCGCCGCCGAGGGTGAGCGCGAGGACGCCTGACTGCGTTCCGATATTTCGGAACGTCCGGATGTCCGGACATCCGGAGCACGTTTCGACGCGTTGGTCCGGATCGGATAGACATGACCCGGACCGGGCGCTGAAGCCGCCCGGCAATACCGGGATAGGCAGAGACGTCGAGAGCTACCCAGAAGCAGATCTCTGAACGTCTGATCTACTGACTGGCCCTGTCCTTTGCCGACTTTTCGAGTTGCCGGGCGACTTTAGCGCCCGGTCCTCGTACGACGTGTCCGATGCGGAACGAGCGATCGTCTCCCCTCTCCGGGCACCTGTGAGCCGCAGCACAGCGAGAGCCGCTTCAGCGGGTGAGCGAGCAGGTGAGCCGCAGAGGGGTCGGGGGTGGGACTGCTCCGCCACCGCGTGGGTTCGATCTGACCACACATTCAGCGAGCACCGTTATCGCTCGGCGGGACGGATAGTCGCCGCAGCGGCCGGGCTCGCCAGCGAAGCGAGAGCGTCGCCCCTACGAACGATCGGCCGCCGCCTCTTTCCTGTATCGGAATACACCCACATCCCCGCCGTCGAGGGGCCGAATGAGTAGTCCTCCTCACGATCATGTCCGTTCGCCTCGCTATGGTGATGATACCTGAATCTTGAAACCGGCCGGGGTCATCGATGACCACGCCGGTCACGGAAGAATCACGCCATGTCGTAGCCGATCGAGATGTCCCCGCTTTCTCCGAAGCCGACCCGCCGCCGCAGTTGGATCGACGGGGGCTTCGCCCTCCTGATGATCGCCGCCGTCTTCATGCTCGCCGGGCTGGTGTCCACCAGTGCGCTCGCCGCCACCGGCCAGCCGTCGATCGCTCCCAGGTGCGGGCCCACGCCCCTGCCCGACATTCCGGCCGTGGTCACGGCCGTCGTCCATTCCTGCCCGGACGATGCCACCGCCAGCGGCTTCTCCCCGTTCGCCGTCCAGTGCGACAGCGAGACCAGGCGCTTCGGCGTGCCGCGCAGCCTGACGAACAGCGGCGAGACGACCTTCAGGACCCGACCAACGACCTCGACGACGACGGCCTGCTCGACACCGAGGAAACCGATCAATACGTCACGGACCCGAATAATCCGGATACGGACGGCGACGGCATCGTCGACGGCGATGAGATCCTCCTGGGCACCAACCCGAACGAATCCGACACCGATGGCGATTACCTCCTCGATGGTGATGAGGAGTACATCTACGGTACCGATCCCCGAGACCCCGACTCCGACGACGATGACGTTCCGGACGGGGATGAGATCAACGCCGGTTCGGACCCGTTCGATCCCCGGAGCACCCCCTGAGCGTCGACCGGAACGCGGACGAATCAAACGTGTTCGTGACGTGGCGTTCCCGCAAGGGAGCGTGGCGTCGCGCTGGGGCGGTGTCTGCCCCGGCCCAGCGCGGTCGTGGTGCCAGCTCCACGCAATGAGTAGTCCTACTCATTCCCCGGCGACGTCGGGTAGCTATCGTGGTGATACCGATAGCTTGCAGCCGCACAGGAACGCGCTCCGTCGCGGCGACGAAAGGCTCCGCTCATGTCGCAGACGCGCCCCGCCTTCGGCCAGACCCGCCACCCAGCGCCATACCGGTCGCCCCCGATCGCGAGGGTGCTCGTCGATGTCCTCGCGGTCGTGCTCGTCCTGGCGATGGTGCTGGTGACCGGCGCCTCCGCCCTGGACGCCCGTTCGGCCGAACCCGCAATCAGCGGCACCACGCCCGAGACGGACGGCACGGTGAAGATCTCGGTCCAGTCGTGCATCGATACCCTGTCCGCCGGTGA
>CAXTHM010000046.1:13931-28207 GCA_964244115.1 uncultured Thermomicrobiales bacterium | reverse complement strand
CTTATGGCTGTGAGAGCGAGACGGGGCTCTTCGGCGTCCCGCTCGGGATGGCGACCGGCGATGGTCGATCCCCGAGCTTTCAGTACACGAACCCGGAGAACAACGGCGTCCTGACCTGGGAGAACGTCGCTCCGGGGACGGTCACTATCTCGGAGGTCGTCCCACGCATCCGGGAGTCAGAGGTGTTCTGCGGGGTCCGGACCAGCTCGAATCAGGGTCAGCAGTTGGACTACACCATGACGCCAGTCGTCGATGGGACGGTCCAGCTCACGCTTGGCGACGGCGAAGACATCTCCTGCGGGTGGTTCCGGTTCCCCGGTGGGGTCACGGACGGATACGCGTTCGATACGCCGGATGAATACGGCTCGCTGACGATCCGCACCTGGATCTGCTCCGAGGACGACGCCGCGCCCAGCCCCGAGCCATCTTCGAACTTCACCGAGGACTTCAACCCACCGTTCAGCGGCGATCCGCTGGTCGACAGCCAGACGCTCATCGACCGATGCTCGCCGTCCGATCGACCGGTCACCTTCGAGGTCGATGAATCCACGACCGGGCCGATAGCCATCGGCGGGGACGAGGTGTCGTTCACATGGGACCGCCTCTACGTAGACACCTATGACGTCAGCGCGGTGCGCGAACCCGAGTGGGACGCACCGAGAGTCTTCTGCGAGATGCAGACCCCGAATGGGGAGGGCAGTCTCGAAGGCCTCTTCGAGTACGCCACGTACCCCACCGGGGACTTCGAAGGGACCGATGTCCTCGAGGTGGCGATCGATCCGCAGTCGACGGTGATCTGCGACTGGTTCCAAATCGAACTGCCGAACGGCACCAGCGGCCCTTACGTCCCGTCGAACCAGCCCGCCCCAGGGTCCAGTTCGCTCACCATCTCGGTCTTCGGTTGTCCGGCCGACAGGGACTTCGAGACCGCCGCCCGCAGTGACGAATGCCTGGCGCTGGTCGATGGGCTCGCCTTCCGGGTTCAGGGTCCGGACGACTACGAGGAGGAGTCGGGGACCGGCGAGTCGCAGCCGGGGGCCGTCGTCTTCGACGATCTCGACGGCGGCGCCTACTTCATCCAGACACCGGGCAGCGACTCCGACGAGGCGGTGATCATCTGCGACGGGGTCGACACGCGCTTCGAGTTCGCCGAGGCCCGGATCGTCGTCCCCGCGGAGAACGACGTCCGGTGCCAGTGGTTCATCCCGGCCGAGGTCAACGATCCGTCGGCCAGCCCGAGCCCGAGCCCGAGCGCCGGCCCGGTCGATCCTACCGCCGATCGTGACACCGACGGCCTCACCGACGCGGACGAGGTGCCAGACGTCTACGGTACCGAGCCCGACAACGCGGATACCGACGGTGACGGCGTCAATGACGGCGACGAGATCGGGCTCGGGCTCGACCCGCTCGACTCCGACACCGACCTCGACCTCCTGAGCGACGGCGAAGAGATCGACGAGGTCGGCACGGACCCGCTGACCGCCGACACCGACGGCGACGGGTTCGACGACGGCGATGAGGTCAACGACTACGACACCGATCCGCTCGACGGGAACTCCCGGCCCTGATCATCGCCCGTCTCCACCAGTCCCCCTCGACGGTGACCGGCCGGATCAATGACAGGCGCCGCCCGTGAGGTCGAGCTGGATCGGCGGGCAGGGGACGGTGCCGTAGCTGCAGAACACGCAGCAGTCGCTACTCAGCGGCCGCAGTTCGGTGCCGCAGCCGGGGCAGGTGTAGCGGACCTGGCAGGCGTTGACCGGCATCGCCTCGGTCCGGCTCGTCCGGCAGTCCGGGCAGGTGATCGTCGATTCCAGGATCGGCAGGGTCATCGGTCGAATCCTCCGTCCGCTCCGGGTCGATCTGGCGCTGGCGTAGCTACCGAATGGAGCAGGACTCCTCATTTCGCTGTTGTCAGTCCCCGTTACCCTGATGGTACTGGCACGCGCCGGACCGAGCACCCTGGATCGTCGCTGAACCGAGAGGTTGTCCCATGCCATCGAGTGCCCCTTCGCGCGGACATCAATCCCTTGCCTCCAGTCGGCGGTCCGTCCCGGTGCGGCTGCTCGCCACAGCGCTGCTCCTCGCGACGATGCTGCTCGGCGGCGAATTCACGGCCGGAGCCCAGCGGCCGGTGATCTCGGCCCCGAACGCGATGCAGCCGGCGCCCCAGGCCGCGGTCACCGTCGTGATTCACTCCTGCCCGGACGACCTGGACCCGGCCACGACCGGCTTCTACCAGTACGCGACCCGCTGCGACGAGGAGACGGGGCGCTACGGCGTCCCGCTCGGGCTGTCGACCGGCAACCGCCCGGCCGTCTTCCAGTACTCCCGCCCGGAGACCAACGCCGCCCTGACCTGGCAGGCCCAGCCCGGCGCGGTCACGATCACCGAGGTCATCACCCTGCGGCGCGGCCCGGTCGTCTTCTGCAGCCTCCAGCCCAGGGGCAATGTCCCGCCGACGCTGGACGGTGCCGAGGTGCCCGTCTCGTCCGGGGTGCTGGCGATCACGCTCGCCGACGGCGACGCGCTGCGCTGCGACTGGTACCGCTTCCCCGGGCCGGACGCCGGTGGCGGCGAGAGCGGCGCGCCCGAACCGTCGGTCGCGCCGTCGGTCGAACCGTCCGTTTCGCCCAGCCCGTCGGTGCGGCCGTCCGGGGCCGCGTTCCTGATCCGGCCGCTGGTCTGCGAGGCGTACGTGGACCCGAACCTCTCGGCGGCCGATGTCCAGGCGACCCGGACCGCCGGGACACGAGGGGGCTGGCCAGGGCTCGTCTACCCGTTCGGGATCTCCAACGATCCGACCAGGGACCACGACCTCCTCGCCTCGACCTGCCACGCGCCGGAGACGCCGATCACGTACCGGATCATCGGGGAGCAGACCGGGATCGACGATCGGCTCGCGTTGACGGACATCGGCGGCCCGACCGGGATCGTCAGTCAATACCTCTTCGTCGAGGAGAACGTCCCGGCCGGGTACGGGCGGCCACGGCCCTACTGCCAGCGCGGCGACGGGCCGTGGCGTGTGCCCGGCTCGGCCCCGGACGCGTTCTCGCTCGTGATCGAGAACGACGAGGTCGTCACCTGCGACTGGTTCAACATCCGCCCGTCCACCCTGATCCCGTCGTCATCCCCGTTTGCCTCCGCCAGCGCCTCGCCGTCCGCCTCGCCCGAACCGGGGTCGATCCTGATCTCGGCCTGGCGCTGCCCGGTCGCCGAGCAGCCGGCCGAGCAGATCGCGGGTGGGCTCTGCACGGAGCCGATCGACGGGCTGACGTTCTCCGCCGAGGGGCCGAACGGCTACACCTCTCAGACCGACACCGGGGACCCCCGGCCCGGCGCCGTCTTCTTCGGCGGCATCGACCCCGGCACCTACGACATCACCGTCGAGGCCGATAGTGAGACCGAGGGTGCGGCGGACCCGATCTCGGATTGCAGCGAGCGCGGCCTGCTCGGGGCGCCGGACGGCGAGGTCCGGATCGAGGTCGGCTCCGGCGCCGAGGTCACCTGCAACTGGTACCTCCCGACCGCGCTGCCGGCGGCGTCGGTCGACCCGAACGCCTCGATCAACCCGGACAACGGCAACGTCTTCTCCCCAACCAACGACCTCGACGACGACGGCCTGCTCGACACCGACGAGACCGACACGTACGTCACCGACCCGAACGATGAGGACACCGACGATGACGGCGTCGGGGACGGCGACGAGGTCCTCTTCGGGTACAACCCGAACGACCCCGATACGGACGGCGACGGCTTGAGCGATGGCCAGGAGGAGTACGAGATCGGTACCGACCCACGGACGGCGGACACGGACGACGACGGATTCCTCGACGGCGACGAGGTCAATGCCGGATCGGACCCGCTGGACGGCGATTCGACACCCGGCGGCTGATCACGCCCGTCGTCCCGATGGAAGCCCGGAAGCCCGGCCACCGCACCTGGTGGCCGGGCTTCCGGGTGTCTGGGGCGAGGCGGTGCGACTGGCCTGATTTTCAGATTGCGGGCGATCCGGCATCCGTGGTCATCGATGCCGCGATCAGGGCGACGGGGATGGCGCCGTAGCTGAGGAAGCGGTCGTGGAAACGGCGCAGGGAGAAGGCGTCGCCCTCGCGCTCGGCCATCGTCCGGCGGAGGTCATGGATCGCGTCGGTCCCGATCAGGTACATCATCGCCGCGCCGGGGAACATGCTGTTCTTGACCGCTTCGCCCATCGACGCGGCTGCGGTCATCCCGGCCTCGGCCTCGTAGAAGGCGGCGGCATCCGCAAGCGTCATCGCGCCGGTGTGGATGCCGACGTCGGCGATGGCCCGGGCGGCCATCCGGACCCGACCCTGCGCCTCAGACAGTTTCTCCAGCGGCGTGAGGAAGTCGGTCTGCTCCGCCATCAGTTCGACTGAATAGACGGCCCAGCCCTCGACCAGCGAGCCGGAGCAGAACAGCGACAGCCGCGCGGCGGAATCGACCCCCGAGATCCGCCCGACGCGCGACTCGGCCCGGAAGGCGTTCCAGTTCTGGACGTGGTGGCCGATGCCGCCGTGGTGGATGACGTGGTTGAGCTTGATGACGGCGTCGTTGGTCGCCCGGAGCTTCGCCTCCTGCTCGTCGGCCGGCATGTCGGGCTCGATCGGGGTGACCCGGTAGTAGTGCGTCTCCGGGCGGCCGAGCGGGGCCGGACAGCGGTAGAACAGGTAGTAGAGCCCGCCGGCCGCCGCCCGGTCCGATTCCGGGAACGGCCCGTAGTCGATCGGGTAGTCCGGCCAGGTGACGAGGTCGGCCGCCAGAGCGGCCTCCTTCGCGGCCCGCCAGGTCGCGGTGTAGGCGCCGTAGTAGCTCTCGGTCGTTTGGTGGTGGTCGGCCAGACCGGCGAGTTGGGTGGGCCAGTCGGCCGCCGGGTCGAGTTCGCGGGCGCGCTCCTCCAGCGTCCGCTGGGCGGACGCGATCGCCTCCCGGGCGTAGCGATCGACCCAGGTGGCGTCCTGCTCGGGCGCGAGCTGGTGGCCGAGGCGCAGGTGGCGCTCGAATGCCTCCGTGCCGGCGCTGTAGCCGTCGTTGGTCTGGTGGAGCAGGGTGCCTTCCAGCCAGACCAGGTGCTCTCGGAAGGCGGCGGTCGCGATCGCCGTCGCCTCGACCAGCCCGTCGGACCGGATGCCGCGCTCATCCATCAGCAACCCGAAGCCATCGCCGAAGTAGGCGATCCCCGACCGCGCCTCGCGGATGGCGCGCTCGGTCCAGGCGGCCGGCGCCGAGGCGACGTTAGCCCGGCCCTGGGCGAGGAAGGCCGGGATCGCCCGCATCCGGGCCTCGGCCGCGTCGGCCCGCTCGGCGACCGGTTCGGCGTCGCGGTGAAACAGGGCCATGACCGAGAAGACGGCCTCGCCGGTGTAGTAACTCGGGTTGCCACGCTGGAAGTGGCCGGACTGGTCCTCCCAGAGGGCGAGTTGCAGGGCGCCGTCGGCCAGCGCCCGGTCGTGCCGCTGCGCCTCGCTCAGCGGCTCGTCCGGCAGGGCGGCGAGCTCCCCGCGCAGCCGCGTCATCTCGGCGTGGTTGACGGCGATCGCCTCCGGGGAGGTGTCCGGAAGCAGGTCGTCATAATCGTGGGCCCCGGTGAAGGTCGCGTTGACGGGGTTGCGGCGGAAGTGGGAGGTGAAGAAGGCGTCCAGCCAGCGGTCGAAGGCCGGGGCGGTGGGTGCGGCGGTCACTGGCAGGGTTTCGGTCATGGGGTGTGGCTCCAAGTGTAGGGGCGGGGAGGGGCGGACTCGAAAGGGTTTGGTAGCGAGCAGACCTCCCCCCCCGGTCCCAGAGAGGGGGAGAACGTGTCGTTAGATGAGCAGGTCGCGGATGGCAGTGATGACGGTCTCGGGTTGAGAGAGGACCTGTTCGTTGACGAACCGGACGACGGTGAAGCCGCGCGCTTCCAGATATTCCGTTCGCCACGCATCCTGCTCCCGCACGTCATCGAGGTCATGGATCGACCCGTCGAGCTCGACGATCAGCCGGGCCGTTTGGCAACAGAAGTCGACCACGAACGGCCCGACGATATGCTGGCGCCGGAAGGTGACGCCCAGTTGCTGACGACGCAGCCTGGCCCACAGCGCCACCTCCGCCGAGGTTTGCCGGCGCCGAAGGTGACGGGCGGCCGCAACCCGACGAGAAACGGGGTTGTCCACGTCATCGTGCCTCTCGACGAGCTACCGGTTCTTTCCCGTCCGCCGAAGTCATCGATATTCGCCAGTAGCCCGTCTCCCCCTCTCCGGGACCGGTGACGCGCAGACGACCGCAGGCGTCGCAGCGAACCGGTCCCGGAGAGGAGGCCGGGAGGGAGAGGTCTCTTCGCCACCAAGACGCTTCGAGTCCCGCCACACCGAGAAGTCGTGATCTATCGTGGCAGCGGCAGGTCCACCCAGCGGCGCTCGTGGAACGACAGCTCGACGGCGTTGATCGCCTCCTGGACCCAGGCGCCGTCCCGGAAGTTGCCCTGGTTGGCGCCGGTGTCGGTCGTGAGCTCGTCGAGGAAGTCCTTGATCAGGTTGGCGTAGAACAGCGTCCGCCAGGACTCGCCGGCGTGGCCGCCCTCCGGGTAGAACTCGGCCGGGATCTCCAGTTGCCGGAACTCGACGTCGTCCGGCGTCGCGACCTTGATCGTCTCGGCGATGCCGAACTCCTCGATCAGCCGGCAGATGATCGCGCCCTTGGAGCCGTAGAGGCGGACCTCGATACCGGGGTAGTTGCCGACGGTGACGAAGCTCGTCTGGACCGAGCTGATCACGCCGTTGGTGTACTCGCCGATGTAGATGTCGCCGTCGTCGATATTGATTTTCGTCATCTGGCCGGTCGCCCGGACGATCCGCTCGGGGACGAAGTTGCGCATCGTCCCGACGACGCGGGCGTAGTCGGCGCCGACCCAGGAGTGACCGATGTCGATCACCGGGGCGCCGTAGCCTTCGAGCGACTGCGTCTGGATCTTGGTGGGGTCGACGTCGAGCTTGACCTGGCGGAGCGGCGTCTGCGGGTCGATCCACTGCGAGTTCTGCTCGTAGGCGTTGTAGATGTACGGCTCGCCGACGAAGCCCTCGTCGATCAGCTGGCGGGCGTAGCGGACGCCGGGGCTGTAGCGGAAGGTGAAGCCGAGCTTGGTCTTGAGCCCCTTGCTGTCGGCGAGGTCGGCGGCGTCGGCCGTCTGGCGGAAGTCGAAGGCGACCGGCTTCTCGCAGAGGACGTGCTTGCCGGCGTTGAGGGCCGCCAGCGAGAGCTCCAGGTGCATCGCGCTGGAGGTGCAGACGTCGACCACGTCGATGTCGTCACGGGCGATCAGGTCGCGATAGTCGGTGTAGGCGGCATCGGCCCCGAAGGTCGCCTTCGCCTGGTCGGCGAGCGCCTCGTCGACATCGCAGACCGCGACGATGTCGCAGCGCGAGTCCCGGTGCCAGCCCGGCAGGTGGGCGTTGTTGGCCCAGACGCCGGCGCCGATGACGCCGACCCGGACCTTGCGGCCCGTGATGGGCTGGAATGCGACAGACATCGGTGGTGTTCCTCTCCCGCTCACTCCGGAGCGGACATTGCCCGGGCCCGTCCGGTCGCATCCGCGACCGGAACGGGAACACGGATCATCGTGTCGATCGCCCGCGTGATCTCCTCGAGCGATTCCGTGTCCTCGTCGGTGACGCCGATGTAATGGGCGACCACCGCGTCGGTCGCGATGGTCCTCCGACCGGTCCGCAGGGCGTCGAGCAGGACCTGATGGAACTCGGCGAAGTCGGGCGTCCCGGCGTGGTGGCGCTCGATGCTGCTCAGGATCAGGGCGCTCATCCGCCCGTTCAGGCTCTGCCAGAGCTCACGCATCACCGTCGACGGGACGGCCCGCATGATCGCCTCGTGGAACTCCAGGTCCAGCCGGATGATCCGGGCGACTTCACCGGGAAACTGGCAGACGGCCATCTCGTCGACGATCGCCTGCATCCCGTTGAAGTCCGCCTGGGTCAGGCTGGTGTGGCCGGCCGAGATGACGTAGCCCTCCAGGACCGAGCGGGCCCGGCGCAGGTCGCGCGACTCCTCCGGCGCCAGCCGGTGGACGAAGGTGCCGCGGCGTGGTTCGCTCCGGACGAGCCCCCGGTGGTTCAGGGTCAGCAGCGCCTCGCGCAGCGTCGTCCGGCTCACCCCGAGCTCGTCGCAGAGGCGGGTCTCGATCAGGCGCTCACCTGGCCGGAGCGCACCGGACAGGATGCCGTCCTCGAGGGCCTGCGCGATGTCATCGACGAGGCGGAGCCGGCTGGGCTGGCGGATCGGCCCGTCCGACGCGGTGGGGTCGAGATGGTCCTGAGCGGTAGACGCCATGCACTCCTGCTTCCTGCCCCGATGCGACTGGCCCCGGATCGACCGGATCACGGGGTGGTCGGGTGGGCCCCCAGCGTGATCTTCCGGTTCCCCTCCTCATGATTCGTCGCGATGATTCGTCGCCATGACGACGACCTGACGACTCCCGTGTCGGCATGGATGGTGAGGCCAGAAGCCCGGCCCGCGGCCTTGTGCCATGTAGCCAAGAGTGATGCTGACTGACGGATTGACGATTGTCGACAATCCGCATATTATCACCCCACGGGTCGATGTCAAACTGAATAGTCGGTGTCCCGCAAGGAAATGGTGCAAACCGCTACAAGTGGTGCCGGCACGGTGAACCCATCGGTTTCGAGGGGGTGGAATGAACGTCGAGTTCGTCTTTTCCGGACAGGTCGCGATCGTCACCGGCGCCGCCCGCGGCGTCGGCCGGTCGATCGTCGAGCGGCTGGTCGCGGCCCAGGCAACCGTCCTGGCGACCGACCGTGACGCCGACGGGCTGGCCGAGACGGTCGCCGGTCTGCCGGACGGCCAGGTCAGCACGATCGTCGGAGACATCGCCACGCCCGAAGGGGCGCAGGCGATCGTCGACGCGGCGGTCAATCGCTACGGTCGGCTGGACCTCTGCGTCAACAACGCCGCCGTCGCCCCGCACGCCACACTGCTGGAGGAGCGGGTCGAGGTCTGGGACACGGTCTACGGCGTCAACTGCCGGGGGACGTTCCTGATGACGCAGGCGGCGGCGAAGGCGATGATCGCCGGCGGCAATCCCGGCCGGATCGTGACGTTCTCGTCCGGCGTGAGCAAGCGGGGTTCGGCCGGTGCCGCCTGCTACGCATCGAGCCGGGCCGCGGTCGAGAGCTTCACGCGGGTCGCCGCGGTCGAGCTGGCGCAGTACGGCATCCTGGTCAACTGCATCAGTCCCGGCCTGATCGACACCCAACCCAAACCACTCCCGCCACGGATGGCCGATTCCCTCGGTCGCCGGATCCCGACCATGCCCATGGCCCGGGCCGGTGAGCCGAACGAAGTCGCCTCGGTGGTCCTGTTCCTGGCGTCGGATGCCGCGTCGTTCCTGACCGGCGCCGTCATCGACGTCGATGGCGGGGCTGGTGTCGGGGTCCGGTTCGAGGGCACGAGCGTGCCTGACGACGACCCCCGGTACGACTGGGTCACGGGCCGGGCCACCACGCTGGTGGCCCACTGACTTCTGGGTGAAACCCGCCGGTCTCCGGCGGACTGCCACCGCGAGGTGTCTCGCGGTCGACCTCGCAATCGTCGCGCTGGGGGATCATCGATGGATACTCGTCTCAACGGCACTCGCGTCAACCGCCGTTCCCTGCTCGGTGGCGCCGTCGGTGGCGCCGCGGCGCTGTCGCTGGCCCAGTGGCAGGCCAAGGCCGGGGCTCATGGTCTCGACTTCACCTCCGCCCGCGTCGTCCAGCGCCAGGGCCAGCCCGGCGGGACGCTGATCTACGGGCTCGGCTTCGACGTCGACGGCACGCTCGACCCGCAGGTTACGAACTACGACTCCACGATCCGCGTCACGCTCAACATCTGCGAGCCGCTGGTCTGGATGCCGACCGCGACCGAGTTCATCCCGGGTCTGGCCGAGAGCTGGACGATCTCCGAGGATGGCACCGAGTACACCTTCGTCCTCAAGCAGGGCGTGACGTTCCATGACGGGACGCCGTTCAACGCCGAGGCCGTCCAGTTCACGTTCGACCGTGTCGTCGCCGGGGACATCGTCGCGGCCGGCGGCACGCCGACCGTGGGTGGGACGCCCGACGCCAGCATGGTCATCACGCCCGGCCAGTGCCACGACCAGCTCGGCCCGTACGACCACTCCGAGATCATCGACGACCACACGATCAAGGTCGTGCTGAAGTCTGCCTTCGCCCCGCTGCTCTCCGGCCTGAACGGCTACCTCGGCATCGTCTCGCCGACGGCCGTCCGGACGATGGGTCTCGAGGCCTTCGCCCGCGCCCCGGTCGGGACCGGCCCCTTCGTCTTCGGCGAGTGGGTCGAGGCCGATCACATCACCGTCACGAAGAACCCGGACTACAACTGGGGCTCGTCGGGCTTCGCCAACACCGGCGCCGCCTACTTCGACGAGATCGAGTTCCGCATCATCGACGACATCTCGATCCGGACCGGCACGATCACGACCGACGAGACCCAGTACATCGACTCGATCGACGGGCTCCAGTTGCCGGACCTCGAGGCCAACAGCGACGTCACGGTGGTCCAGCAGGGGCAGCCGGGCTCCGGCCGGACGATCCTGCTCAACCTGACCCGCGAGACGCCGATCGCCGATCTGGCCGTCCGCCAGGCGATGCACTACGCCATCGACAAGGAGGCCCTCAACCAGGCCGCCTTCGGTGGGCTCAACATCCCGGCCGCCAGCCCGCTGATGAAGCCGACCCTCGGCTACGATCCCGCGACCGAGGCCAAGTTCACCTACGACGTCGCCAAGGCCGGCCAGATCCTCGACGAGGCCGGCTGGGTGCTGGACGGCGACTACCGCGCCAAGGATGGTGTGCCCCTTGAGCTGTACTACCCGCTCCAGGAGCGCGAGCCGGACAAGGCGACCGCGACCTTCCTCCAGGGCGCCTGGCAGGCCGTCGGCATCAAGCTCAACCTCGAGATCATGGAGCGTGGTCGCCTGACCGAGGTCATCCGCGAGGAGGGGAACTACGACGTCACCGGCATGTGGTTCTCCTACGCCGACCCGGACGTCCTCCGGACGATCTTCTGGTCCCAGAACCTGGCCGGCTTCAACCGCGCCAAGCTCCAGGATGCCGAGGTCGACGGCTGGCTCGAGCAGGCCTACCAGACCAACGATGACGCCATCCGGGCCCAGCTCTACGGGCAGGTCCAGAACAAGGTCCTCGATCTCGTCGCCTGCATCCCGTTGGTCGACACCTTCGGTTACAACGCCAAGGTCTCCCGGATGCAGGGGGACGTCCTCGACTTCCTCGCCTCCTACGTCTTCCTGAACAGCGCCTACTTCGAATAACGGTCCGGTCGCGGTTTGGCGCCGGGATCGGTCCCCTTGCGGGGGCTGGTCCCGGCGCCGGCGGGCCGGCAGTGAGAGCGCACCGTGGGTATCTTCATCTTCCGCCGAGTCCTGCAGGCGATCCCGGTCCTGTTCGGGATCTCGATCTTCACCTTCCTGATCATCCACCTGGTCCCCGGTGACCCCGTCCAGCTGTTCGCCGGAGACAAGCCGCTCAGCGCGCAGCAGGAGACCCAGATCCGGCATCAGTACGGGCTGGACCGTCCGCTCTACGAGCAGTACACCTCCTACATCGGCGGTGTGCTGCGTGGCGACTTCGGGGCCGGGCTGCACTCCAAGCGCCCGGTGATCGACTCGCTCCGTGAGGCCCTCGGGCCGACCCTGCAACTCGCGCTGGCTGGCGTGGTCGTGGCGGTCGTCTTCGGCCTGTTCCTCGGCATCCTCGCCGCGCTGTTCCACAACACCTGGCTGGATTCGCTGGCGATGGTGATCGCGCTGCTGGGCGTGTCGGTGCCGGTGTTCTACCTCGGGCTGCTCTTGCTGCTGTTCCTGTCGTTCAAGATCCACATCTTCCCGGCGACCGGGTCCGAGGGGATCAAGAACCTGATCCTGCCGGGGTTCGTGGTCGGGTTCTCCTCGGCCGCCTACATCGCCCGGCTGGTCCGCTCGTCGATGCTGGAGACGCTGCGGCAGGACTACGTGGTGACGGCCCGCGCCAAGGGCCTGAGCGAGCGGGTCGTGATCACCGGCCACGCCCTCCGGAACGCCCTGATCCCGACGATCACGTTCATGGGTCTCCAGTTCGCCGGCCTGCTGGGCGGCGCGATCGTGACCGAGCAGGTCTTCTCCCGGCCGGGGCTGGGCCGGGTCGCGATCACGGCGATCAACAACCGCGACTTCCCCGTCATCCAGGGGGTCGTCCTCGTCGCGGCCGCGACGTACGTCGTCGTGAACCTGCTGGTCGATCTCTCCTACGCCGTCTTCGACCCGAGGATCCGGTATGGATAATCCCCAGATCGCCCTCGTCCCGGCTCAGGCGGTCAACCCGCCGGTCGGGATGCTGGTGCGCAAGCCGCGCGGCCTGCTCAGCGACACGTTTGGCCGTGTCCGGAAGAACCCCGGCGCCATGGCCGGGCTGATCGTCATGATCCTGATCATCCTGATCGCGATCTTCGCCCCGCTGATCGCACCGTACGATCCGATCCGGCAGAACACGCAGGTGATCCGGACTGGGCCGAGCCTGGATCACCTGTTCGGGACGGACAGCTTCGGCCGCGACGTGCTGTCACGGGTGATGTACGGCGGCCGGTACTCGCTGCCGGTCGGGCTGGTCGCGGTGGCGATCGCGAGCTTCTTCGGCGTCCTGGCCGGGTTGGCTGCCGGCTTCTACGGGCGCTGGGTGGATTCGGTCATCATGCGGATCGTGGACATGATGCTGGCCTTCCCCGGCATCCTGCTCGTCATGGCGATCGTCGCCATCCTCGGCGGGAGTCTGCTCAACCTGATGATCGCGGTCGGCCTGTCCTCGATCCCGGACTACACCCGGGTCGTGCGGGGTTCGGTCCTGTCCGTCCGGGAGAGTGAGTACATCACCGCGGCGCGGGTGCTGGGGACGAGCAACCGCTCGATCATGCTCAAGCACATCCTGCCGAACATCCTGCCGCCGATCATCGTCCTGGCGACGCTGGGCATCGCCGGCGCGATCATCCTCGGTTCGACGCTGTCATTCCTCGGCCTGGGGGTCCAGCCACCGACGCCGGAGTGGGGCAGCATGCTGTCCGACGGCCGGACGATCCTGCGGAACTCGTGGTGGGTGTCGTTCTTCCCCGGTCTGGCGATCATGCTGACGGTGCTGGCGATCAACCTGCTCGGCGACGGCCTGCGTGATGCCCTGGACCCGCGGCTGCGGAACCGGTAGGGGCGGCGTTACCCCACCCCTTAGCCCCCTCCCCATCTCGCTGGCGTGCTTCGCACTTGCGGATGGAGAGGGGGAACCGTTCGACGAATCGCTTGTCCGAACGACAGACAGGAATCAATGCCGATGCTCTCCGACAGGACGATGGATTACGGCGAAGGGTTCGCGACGGCGCTGCTCGGGCTCGATGCGCTCTACGCCGCCGAGCAGACGGCCGAGGGCGGGGAGATCGGCGACGACATCGAGCGCTACGTCGTGCTCAACATGTCGACGACCCACACGCCCGACGCCTTCGCGGGATACGACGCGGCGATCGCGCGGTTCAGCGAGCTGGCCACCGAAGCCGATAGCCTGCCCGAGGCCGATCGGCGGCGCTACTACCGGCAGGCGGCTGAGAGCGCGGTAGCATTCGCGACATGGCGGACCGCCGGGTTGTCCTTTCCGGATCAGATCGGACGCTTCCTCCACATCCCGGCCGAGCCGGCGTCGGACGGGCAGATGGATGCCATCCGTGCGCGGATGCGGTCGCTCCTGACCGAGATGGGCTACAGCGGCGACCTTTCCCGGCAGGCGTCCGACTGGCAGGAGCGCCAGCGCGTCCCAGCCGACGAGGTCCAGGGCGTGCTGGAGGCGTTGATGTCCGACGCCTGGGACCGAACGGTCGCGGTGATGGACATCCCGGCCGAGAAGTCGGACGGGATGAAGATCCGGACGGTGCGCGCGGCCCCGTTCAACGCGCGGTGCGACTTCTCCCACCGGACGGTCGATCTGAATATCGACCCCATCCTGACGATGCCGTCGCTGCGGCACCTCGCCGTCCACGAGGGGTATCCGGGGCACTACGTCCAGTTCATCCGGCGTCAGGTCTCGTATGCCGAGGGGCGCGGGCCGGCCGACAACCTGTTCTCAGTCGTGAACACCGCCTCCTCGACGCCGTTCGAGGGCATCGCCGACGTCGGGCTGCGAGTGATCGGCTGGGACCAGAGCCTGGACGATCGGCTCGGCGTG
>CAXTHM010000046.1:0-13921 GCA_964244115.1 uncultured Thermomicrobiales bacterium | reverse complement strand
GCTGCTGTCCCGCTATGGCTCGGGGCTCGGGACGCGGGCGGCCTGGCGACTCCACGCCGAGGGCTGGTCGGACGCGCAGGTCCGGGACGAACTGACCCGGGACCAGCTCGTCGGCGGTGAGGGCTGGGTCGACGGCCGGATGCGGTTCATCTCCCGGCACGACCGGGCGGCGCTGATCTGGTCGTACTGGCGGGGCGAGCCGGCGGTCGATGCTGCCTGGTCGAAGGTGGCGGACCGGCCGGAGGTCTGGCCGGCGTACTTCACCTACCTGTACGACCGGATGCACTCGGCCGAGACGGTCGGGATGTTCCCGGGCTGATTCTGGGGTCGGAGAGCATCAACCCTCGCACAGCGTTCATGCCACTCCCACCCCAACGGCATATGCATCTGGTATATGCCAGATGCATATGCCGTTGGTATCATGCTCTTGGTATCGAGCGTGAATGTCGCATCCCGACAGTCCGGCCGAGTGCCGGTTCGGTCGCTCGACGCATGAAAGGGTAGGCCCATGGCCGTTGCCAGAAACCGAGATCAGGAGGACGACCCTCGATCCGACGAGCGGTCCCCGGCACCTAGCAAGGTGGTCAAGATCAGCCTCAATCTGCCGCGTGAACTCCTGCTCGCCGTTCAGCGCATGGCCGACGAACGCCATGTGACGATGACGGAGGTGATCAGGTCATCGATCGAGACGGAGGACTTCCTCCGATCCAGGATCCGCGATGACAAGGCTCGCGTCCTCCTCGTCGATCCCGATGGCGAAGCGAAGGAGATCGTCTTCGCCAGGTTCTGATCGACCCGAGTCAGCCCGTGGCAGATGGTCGGCAAGACAAGAGGACGAGGTGGTCATTGGAGCCCGCTAGCCCCGAGTTCGACGACGAGCTTTCCGTCCTGCGTATGCGGGTGAGGCAAGCAGGATTCATCGACCTGGAGGAAGCCGATGCGGTCCGCCGGGCGCACGACCCGACCATCCGTTCACCCCGTGCAGAGCGATCACGAGGTGTGCGGGAGCGCGACGCCAACCTGGAGGACTTCCTGCGCAGGAATCAGGAAGGAATTCGGAGCCGGCTCGCCGTTGTCATCGTCCTGAGCATCCCGGCGACGATCGTGCTGGCCTTCGTCATCCTCGGCATCATCGCCATCGTGGACGGCGTCTCGGTGGATGACCTGAAGGACGTCATCGCGGCGACGCTGACGCCACTCGTCGGCCTGGCCGGAGCCGTCATTGGCTTCTACTTCGGCTCGCAGCGCCACGGCGGACCAGGCTGAGCCAAGGTCATTTGCCTGACGCTGGCTGTCGTTCCCGGGGGCCGGGCCATCCCAGCGGGCTGCGGCCCACCCGGGCGCCCTCGACGATGGCGGCGATCCGGCGGGAGCGGGTGGCGGGCTGCTTCGCCGTGGCGACCCAGCGTAGCATCGGCTTACGGCGCGACGAACGGAAGGTGGTGTGGCCAGCGCTGGCCGCCTCGTCGGGCAGTCGAAGCCGTCCCGGCGAGCAACAACCAGCTCCCGGAGTTGGCCCGATTCGGTGACGTAGTCCCAGTCTGCACCGTTCATCTGACCTAGCCAGCCCGTCCCGTCTAGCCGGAGGTACAGGTGGTCGAGGTCGGCCCGTGTTCGGCCTCACGACGACCGACCGGCTCGCGGAGCATCCGTCTAAGGCCAGCCCGGCTCGTCGGGATGGGTGATCACGAGTTCCTGCAGGGCCGAATCGGCCGGCAGACCGAGCCCATAGACGATGGTGCGGGCGACGTTGACCGGGCTCTGCAGCGAGCCCGGATCGGGCTGCGGGATGTTCTGCTCCCTGAAGCGCTCGAAGAAATTCGTGTTCATGCCGCCGGGGATCACCGTCATCACCCGAATGCCGTCGCCGCGACCCTCCAGGTTCATCGCCCGGCTCATGCCGAGCAGCCCGAACTTGGAGGCAATGTAGGCCGACGCGCCAGGCCAGACCCGCACCGCCGCCGTCGAGGCGATGTTGACGATCTGGCCCCCGCCCTGCCGCTTCATCACCGGCCAGACCGCCTTGGCGACCACGAACGGGCCGCGCAGGTTGATCGCGATGATCTGGTCGAACTGAGCCAGGGTCAACTGTTCCAGCCAGTAGGTATGGTCCACTCCGGCGCAGTTGACGGCGACATCGATCCGGCCGAACTGGGCGATGACGTCCGCCACAGCGGCATCGACCGCATCGGCGTCCGAGATGTCGCAGGCCAGCGACAGGACATCGGGCCGGTCCGCGAACGCCGCGAGGCGGGATGTCTCGATGTCCAGCGCTGCCACGTCGTAGCCCGCCTCGATCAGCGCCTCGGCCGTCGCCGCCCCGAGCCCGCTGCCCGCCCCGGTCACCAGCGCGACCTTCCGCTCCGGTCCGTCACCTGTTGACATCGAGCTGCCTCTCCATCCGCTGGCGCGATCCGGCATCCCCGCTTGGGGTCCGTCGCTCACGCGGGTTCCCATGCATCCCGATTGCCAGGAACGGAGCCGGTAATCGGGATGCGATGGGGGTTGTGGTGTCAACGTACCAGGAGAGCGGCGACTGTGCGCGGTGTCAGAGACGCGATCCTTGTGGTGGTCGTCCGGTCAGCGACAGGGTCATCGCCGCGCAGGGCGATGACCCTGTCCTGCAACCACCTGTCGCCTGGGGGACCAATGCGATCCGGACAACCGGGACGTCGGGTGGGATGGCGCCTGCGGTGCCAACGACCACGGTGGTCGCCCCACGGGCGGTCGCCCGGACGTTCGCCGAGCGAGGACAGCAGCGCGTCGCGAAGGTGCTGCGGCAGGTCCGGGTGGTCCTGCCGGAAGGTCTCAGCGAAGCGCGCGTCGTCGGTATACATGCCGGCCCAGTAGCGGAAGACTTCGTCGTCGACCGGGGCGAATCGCCCCAGCCACACCCGGTGGTCACCGATCTGCTGCTGGGCGGCCAGTGAGCCGACGCCATCCGGCATCGCGGCGACGAGTTCCCCATGATCGTCGCCAGCTCCTGGTTGATCCGCTGGAAGTCGGCGGCCCCATGTCCCTCGTCCGTCCCTGGGACTGGCGCCAGGCGTCGGTGTCACCCCAGCGCTGCTTCGCCTCGGCCCGGAGGCCGTCCATCTCGGTCTCGGTGAAGCGGCCGTACACCGGGCTGTCGTTGGTCGTCATGTCATCGATTCCTTCCGGAATCAGTTGCACATCGACGGTGGCGATCACGTCGTCCAGCTGGTCCCGCCGGGTCACCAGCTGGCGCCGGTGGTCGCGGTAGGCGGAGGTAGCGTCGAATCCCGGCCGGTCGAGCAGCTCCCGGATGCGGTCGAGCGGGAACGCGGGTTCGCGGAAGAACAGGATCTGCTGGAGCCGGACGAGTTCGGCGGTACCGTAGTGCCGGTGGCCGTTGGCGCCGATCTGCGTGGGCCGGGGCGACGGGTTCTCACGATGATGGGAATCAGCAGGCATCGCCGTCGGTGACCGGTACGGGCTCGCCGATCCCCGAGAACAGCGCGTCGAGCGAGGTCGATTGCGGAGTGCCGTCGACGAGGGCGAAGAAGGTGCCGTCGACGGTGATCGTGCCGCCCGAGTCGTTGCCGGCAACCCCCTCCTCGGTCAGGGCGAGATCGAACGTGACCTCATAGACCGTGTCGGGGCCGTAGATCGTGCTGGCACTGCCGATGAACGGGCCGACGCTCGCCGTGGCTGACGCACGCCCACCGAACGACCAACTGATCGGCAGCGTATCGTCGATCGAGATGCCGAGGACGTTCTCGGCGTCGGCCGGGTCGAGCACATTCGCGAAGTGCAGGGTCCCGTCCCATGCGACGCGGTCACAGCTGGTTGCGGCCAGCGTCAGTTCGGCGGTGACGAGGGCGTCGAAGGCCAGGGGGAAGGTCACGTTGAGCGCGCCGGCCTGCCCTGAGTCCGGCTCAGGTTCCTCGGACGGCTCGGGCTCGTCGTGGTAGGTGACATAGAACGTCTCGAAGCCGCGCGTGTCGGTGATCGCGGTGATGTTGCGGAGCAGGGCGTCGGCGGGGCCACCGAGGATGCTCCGGACGAACGGCTGGACGATCGCGGGCAGCGCCCCGAAGGCGAGGTTGAGGATCGTGTCCCGGAGCTCATCGAACTGCTTGCGGGCGACCTGCGCCGTGACCAGCACGGTGCCGACCCGGGCCGGACCCCGAGCGGTCCGCTCACTCTCGCTTCCGGTGATGTACTGCAACTCAGCCGCCCCGGCCGCATCGAGTTCCTTGGGCTGGTCCACGACGGCGATCAGCCCGTCGCGGGATGACCGATAGGACCAGTCGATCCGGGAGCCCACGGGTTTGAGCGGCGGCAGTTTGAGCCCGGCGGCGGCGGCGCAGTCGGCTACCACCGGCGGCCATTCGTCCAGCCCACCGAGATCGATCAGGCAGCGCACCGAGCCTGGCCGGCCGGCTTCGGTGCCCACGGCGAGCCGGTTAGTGATGGGTGTCGATCGCATCCGGGCCGTCCAGGGCCGGATGGCCGACACGACCATGACGGCGGTCCCGATGATCGCCGCGAAGCCGCGGATCTCGGCAACGATGGGGGCCAGCAGGGTTTGGATCGCTGCCCGGATGGCGTCGGTGGCCAGCCCCAGCAACCACGACAATGGGATCTCGAGGAGCGACGGCAGACCGAGGGAGCGGAACCCCTTCGTCAGGGCGTCGACGACGGTTCCCAGGACGCTGTCGATGAAGTTCGAGACGGCCGAGCAAGGCGCATCGAGGCCCCCCTGGGCGAGAACGCCGTCTTCTTCGGCGGCCTTCCGGACCGCCTCGGTCAGCGTGCGTCGGGTGTTGGTCCCGCAGCGTGCCGTGCCCGGAGCAACCCCGCCGATGCTCGCCATCTGGAGGGCCGGGCCGGTGAGTGACGCCTCGTCGAGGGCCGCGTCCGCCCGGGCGATCTCGCTGACCATCAGCGTGAGCACGAGTGATGGGAAGACCACCCGTAGCGCCGCGGCCACCATCGCGTCCCGGTCGTCCGAGATGTCCGGCAGATAGCGGCGCGCGGCCACGGCTCCCGGCGAATCGCCGACGGCGACGTACGCGATCACCAGCTCCGACGGCCGGGCCGAGGCGGTCTGCGTGCCGGAGCGGGCCGAGATCTCGCTGCCGAGGCCACGTTCGGTGACGGATCGCCAATCCGCGACGGGGACCTCGGCGGGATCATCGGTGGTCGGTGGCAGGGGATAGCCAGCCAGTGCGTCCAGTTCCGACCCGATGAGACCTCCGGCTCCCGCCGCTTCGACGGCCATCGTCCGGACCTGGGACAGGAGCAGCCGGAGCGGGCCGGGATCCGGGACCGGGACCACCGGCTCCTCGTCGGTGGGGCCAACGAACACGGCGACCCCGGCATCAGCGAGGTCGGCCAGGGCGAGCTCGATCGCGGCCTCGACATCGTCGCCGGTCAGCGGGCCATCTGCCGATGGTGTCGCGGGCGACTCGTCGGCTGCCCCGAGAACGAGGTGCCTGTTCTCCGGGGCCGACCGGACCGGGCCAATGGTGACGAATCCGGCGGGGATCGTCGCGACGGCCGGCAGCGCCAGGGCGAAGCGGCGCCGATCGATCCGGCTGCCGAGGACAGGCTCCTCCATGCTGATGTGCCGATCGCCACTGGCCGAGAGATCGTCTGTCGTCACCGCTATGCTCCATGCCTGAGGGTTCTGGCGCAGCCACGCGCCAGAACCGCGTTTCGTCGGATGACGACTCGTCGAAGCGACCGTCGTCCCCGCCAGCCTACGGTCGACCCAGCGCGGCGGCGTGAGTAGGACTACCCAATCGGCGCCTCGATCGATGTCGAGCGCCGCCCGGAAGGCAGTGGTCTCCCGCCGCGAAGGCGATCCGGTCGAGCGTCGGGTGATCCTGGAGAGGTCGATGCGATGACCATGTGAGACGTCGGGCCGGAGTGCCAGTCCTGGCGGTCCCCATGGGCCCGTGGTAGCCGGCGCTGCCGGTGTCCGCACGGTCTCTCTCGACGGGAGCATCGTCGGCCGAGCACCTGGCGAACGCAAAACCCGTCGACGCGTCTGAGGCAACGGGCGCGATGGGGATCGACCCCATCGAATCTCCCGAGATCCGATCAGTTCAGCCCGCTTGCGGTGGCCCGATACTCTAGGGAGACAAAGGACGTGTGCTCGTGATGGACGCCAAGGGGAAGATGATGACCGGTCAGATCGAGATGCCCGTTTCGCGTTCCATCGATTCCACCGTCCGTGGTCTGCTCGCCGAGACGGCCGATCGGGCCAGCCGCTATCTGGCGGGACTCGACGCTCGTCCGGTGCGAGTCACCGACCACGCGATCCGGGATCTGGATCGCCTCGACGAGCCGTTCCCGGAGGGCCCGACCGACGCCGCTGCCGTGCTGGCGCTGCTCGATGAGATCGGCTCGCCGGCGACGACGGCCACGGCGGGCGGCCGGTTCTTCGGCTTCGTGATCGGTGGGAGCCTGCCGGTCGCGCTGGCCGCCAACTGGCTGGCCGGCGCCTGGGACCAGAACGCCGCCCTGACCGTGATGAGCCCGGTCGCCGCGAAGCTGGAGGAGATCTCGCTGGGCTGGCTGATCGACATCTTCGGCTTCCCGGCCGGGACCGGGGCGGCGTTCGTGACCGGGGCGACGATGGCGAACGTGACCGCCCTCGCCGCCGCCCGCCACCGCGTCCTGGCCGACGGCGGCTGGGACGTCGAGGCCGACGGCCTGTTCGGCGCTCCGCCGGTCAACGTGGTGGTCGGGGACGAATCCCACGTCTCGGTCGCCAAGGCGCTGTCGCTGCTCGGGTTCGGCCGGGAGCGAGTGATCCGCGTGCCGGTCGATGCCCAGGGGCGGCTCCGGGCGGAGGCGCTGCCGACGCTGGCGGGGCCGACGATCGTCTGCGCTCAGGCCGGCAACGTCAACACGGGGGCGATGGACCCGGTCGGCGAGATCTGCGCCTGGGCGCGGGGTAACGGCGCCTGGGTCCATGTCGACGGGGCGTTCGGGCTGTGGGCGGCGGCAGCCCGGCACTGGCTTTCCGCTGTGCAGTCAACACAGGTGTACCACCACTCACCGTCGTCGCGTTGACCGATGAATCGGCCAAGCTGATCAGGGATCTGCTCTTTCAACAAAATCATCGGTAACACGCTCATTGGATGCAGGTCAACATTGTGTCCTGTTGACCAACGGTCTAGAATGCCGCTGACCAAACAGTGAAGGGTCGAGGCACTGCATGCGGTAGAGCTCGCTGGGACGCCGATGATTCGGAGCTGTCCCGCCGTGTGCCTCCCCGAACGGACAGATCGGAACGACCTGGGCGCCGAACGCCAAGGATCGTGACGGGCCAGTGGTGCTCCTCTCTCACTCGTGGTCGCCGTGTCTCGCCAGGAGCTGATCGTCATGTCACGCACGCGTTGGTCGACGTTGGGCCGTGTCCCCGTCCTCCTGACCCTGAGTCTGCTCCTGGCCGCGGGGACTCTCCTGTCGATGGCGACACCGGCCGCAGCCGCGGTCGGTGTCAACATCGGGTTCGCTTACTGCTCCGGGCCAATGGCCGCGACCCGGTTCGGCGTTTCCACCAACGGAGGTCAGGGGAATACCCTCACCGATGTGGCGAATGCCAACTGCAACTCCGGGACGTTCAACTACGGCACCAATCAGTCGTTCCAGATCCTGCTCGACGGGAACTCCGTTGCGAGCGTCTCACCAAGCACCGACATCAACTATCAGATCCAGATCCAGGTGAATGCTGGAAGTCACCAGCTCGCCAGCAGCATCAACCCTGGCAATACATTGGGCCTCTCTGCGACCAACAACAGCTACGATCCAGGAGGCATCTACTTCCTGATCGTCTCACAGGGGGACGGTCCGCCGCCAACACCAACGCCGGTGCCCAACCGCGCTCCAGTCCTGGCCGGACCATCCAGTCTCAACGCGACCGAGGACGTCCAGACGACGACGTCCAGCTTCTCCGCCACCGACGCGGACAACAACACGGTGACGTTCTCGGTCTCGGACCCGGCACATGGCACGGCGAGCATCTCCTCGAGCGGTGGCGCGGTCACCTACAAGGGGGACAGTAACTACAACGGGCCCGACAGCTTCATCGTGACAGCCACGGACAGCAAGGGTGCGCAGGACACGATCACCGTGACCGTCTCGGTTGCCGCGGTCAACGATGCGCCGGTCGCGACCTCCCAGTCCTTTTCCGTGGTCGAGGATGGTCAACATTCCATCATCCTCGGAGCGACCGATGTCGATAGTTCGACCCTGACCTACACAATCACGGTCGGTCCAGCCCACGGGACCCTTTCCAGCGGAACCGGAGCTGGCCGCACCTACACCCCCAACGTCAACTACTTTGGGCCGGACAGCTTCACGTTCACTGCGTCCGATGGGAGCGCGACGAGCAATACCGCAACGGTCTCGATCACCGTGACGTCGGTCAACGATCCGCCGACGGCGACCGGCGATACCCTCGCGGCCAGCGATGAGGACGTTGCCCGGACAATCGCGACCAGCGAGCTGACCGGCAACGATGTAGCCGGTCCCGCGAACGAGGCCCAGACCCTGACCGTGACGTCGGTCGACCAGGCCGTCGGTGGCATGGTCTCCCTGTCCGGAACGACGATCACCTTCACGCCAACGCCCAACTTCAACGGACCGGCCACCTTCCGTTACACCATCGCGGACGACGGCAACGCGACCGCGCAGGCCACGGTCTCATTCACCATCAGCTCGGTCAACGATGCGCCCGTGATCGATGATGCGAGCGTGCCGGTCAACCAGACGCTCGAGGCGACCGGGCCCGACGGAGCCATTGCGACCTTCACCCCGCCAACCGCGACGGATGTCGACACGGGCGATGTCGTCTCGGTCGTCTGCGACCGGGCGTCCGGCTCGACCTTCCCGATCAAGACGACGACCGTGACCTGCAACGCGACGGATCCGGCTGGAGCAACCGACACCGTCTCCTTTGCGGTCACCGTCGAGGACACGACGGCCCCGATCATCGATGAGGACACGATCCCCGGGGTTCCGACGACCGTTGGCTCCGCGACGATCAACGTCCTGGTGGTCGAGGCCACTG
The DNA here is from genome assembly GCA_964244115.1 of uncultured Thermomicrobiales bacterium. Classification (GTDB taxonomy): domain Bacteria; phylum Chloroflexota; class Chloroflexia; order Thermomicrobiales; family UBA6265; genus CADCWK01. The sequence continues at coordinate 4,869 of CAXTHM010000046.1, read as the reverse complement.
GTCCCATGACGACGGTGACCTGGGACGCTGTTACGGCGTCGGACATCGTCGACGGCACCATTGACGCGGACTGCACGAGGTCCGGGGGCGTCTCCGCCTCCGGGACATCGTTCGCGCTCGGTGATACGACGGTCACCTGCGACGCGACCGACGTCGCCGACAACACCAGCGAACCGGTGTCGTTCATTGTTCGCGTTCAGGATACGACCGCTCCGGTCATCACGGTTCCCGGAACCCAGACGGTCGAGGCGACGAGCCAGAACGGTGCGGTCGTCACGTATACCGTCTCCGCCAGTGATCTGGTCGACGGGCCACTGACACCAAGTTGCACGCCGGCGAGCGGATCCACGTTCAAGAAGGGCACGACCACGGTCACCTGTACTGTCACCGATGCTGCGGGTAACACCGCGACCGAGACCTTCAGCGTCCGGGTCACGGATACGACCGGACCGACGATCACCCTCGTCGGTGGGCCGCAATCGGGTGCGACCTATTCGACAGGCAATGTGCCGTCGCCGCCGACCTGTACGACAAGCGACGCCGGCAGCGTGGTCATCCAATGCCAGGTCTACGGCTACAGCACGGAGCCGGGACGAAACACGCTGACCATTCGCGCACGAGATGCGGATGGGAATGCGTCTATCTCGACCCTGACCTACACCGTCGTTGCTGGTTCACCCGCCACTGCGACGCCGCGACCCGCAACCGCGACGCCGCGTCCGGCGACCGCGACGCCGACACGTCCCGTTCGGCCGACGGTGACACCCGTTGCTCCAATCGCCACTCCGGGGGCAACGCGACCGCCCCGGCGGTAGACGCGTCGCCCGATCTCATTCAAACAACATGGAAGGGCCGGTACCAATTGGTACCGGCCCTTCCTCACTGCTCTGCTCGAGGTTTGTGGAAGCCAATCGACATCGCACCCTTATTGGGCGATGGGCTCGACGTTGCGAGCCTGTTTTCCTCTGGCCGCTTTGCCATTCAGTCGCCGGAACACCGTAAGGCTGCTACCGGTCCGGTTCGCACTTGGCAGGACGTCAGCCAGTAATCCTGATTGCGACGCATTGAGAGCAACTGCAGCAGTGCGAAAGCCTGCCCGTGTGAGGTGCGTAGCGGTGGGACTAGTGATCACGTGGGATCCTGCTCTTGCTTGATGAAGCTTACCCATTCCGTTGGGGCCGGCTCTGCCTGTCTATGAGACACATTTCGAGCCATGGTTTGCAGCATGTAGTCTGAGCAGATGCTGGTTGGCCGGATGCCCGAGGAGACGCGCTCACCGCCCATGGCTATCCCTCCTTATAAAGTCGTTGGTAACTCAGTCCAAGGCGCCCACATCGTTCCGCCATACAGGTAACGGTGCACTATCCTGGGTGTGGGTGAAGCCGCCGCCCTCGGGCTCCGTCACGATCGCGGCGTCGGCTCGGTCGCGCCGGCTGGCGGCGAGGGCGCCGTTGCCGGTGCACTCCTCCTCAATCACGCTGTGGATGATCAGGTCGCCGGCCAGCGGCAGGTCGAGGTCGCGGGGCAGGCGGGACAGGCGGGGCAGGAACAGGTTCAGGGCCACGCCGCTCTTCATGTCGAGGGCGCCGCGGCCGTACATCAGGTCGCCGATCACCGTCGCGCCCCACGGGTCGTGCGTCCAGGCGGCGACCGGCTCCGGGCTGACGACGTCGATGTGCCCGTTCAGGATCAGCGATCGGCCGCCACCATGCCCTGACCGCCGGGCGCTGACGTTCGGGCGGGCGGCGAACGGGACGCCGCTGTCGCCGGAGTTGGGCAGGTCGTGGATCGCGTCGTCCGGTTCCCACGACTCGACGACGAGGTCGCTGCCCCGCAGGTGGTCATGGACGAACGCCTGCGCCGCCGCCTCGTGGCCGAGCTCGCTGGATTGGCGGAGGAGATCGGCGATCAGTTCGATCAGCTCGTCCCGGCACTCGTCGAGCGCCGTCTCCAGCCGCCGGAGCGCGTCGTCCCTCGCGTCACTGCTCAAGGGTCGTCGCGCTCCGGTGCTGATTGCGTCATGTCCGTCCGCCGAGATCCTGGCGGTTCGTGATCGTGCCGATGCGATCGGTCAGGTGCCCGATGGCGGTAGCCCGACGGGATATTGGCCGAAGGCGACGAGGGCGGCGGCGACATCGCGGACGATGAGGTCGAGGGCGCGCTGGCCCTGGGCGGCGGTGGCGCGGTGGGGGAAGTCGGTGAAGCCGTCGTAGCTGCCCCAGAGGTCGGTCGTCTCGATCCGGACGCCGGGGATGGCGGGGACGAGCGATGGGTCCTGCTCTCGGACGGGGCGGGGCTCGCGGACGTGCTCGGGCGTCATCGCCAGCATCGTCGCCGTCTCGAACTGGCCGGCGTGGCCGGGCTGGCGGACGGCGCCGAACTCCGGGTCGGTCGCCAGGGAGGCGGCGGCGATCTCCCAGTACGACGCGGCGGCGATCACGACCGGGCGATCCGACGGCTGGGCCATCGCGACGTCGCGGGCGACGAGCTGGTTGAGCTCGCGGTTGCCGCCGTGGCCGTTGAGGAGGAAGACCCGCCGGGCGCCGCCGGCGATCATCGAGGTGACGAGGTCGGTGACGACCGCCCGGTACGTCTCGGTCGCGAGGGACAATGTCCCGCCGAAGGGCAGGTGGTGGGCGGAGGAGCCGAAGGGCAGGGCCGGGGCGACGACGATGCTGGTCCCCTCGGGGACGGCTCGGGCGGCCCGGTAGGCGATCGCCGTCACGGCGAAGGTGTCGTGTCCGGTGACGAGGTGGTGGCCGTGCTGCTCGGTCGCGCCGGTCGGCAGCAGGACGACGCCGCCGGGGAGGGCGGCGTTGAGGTCGTCCCGGGTCGACGCGTTCCAGACGATCATCGCCATGCCGCCGATCCCTTCTGTCCGTCCGATGACGCCCAGCCGCCGCTCAGCGCCCGTCCCGGCATTCAGCCACGGCGCCGGATTGGCTGTCAACCGCGGCCACGCGTGCTGGGCTCCTGACTCGGCGTGCGGCTGGTCGGGCTCACGGGACGTCGGCGTGGCGAGAACGGTCGGCGCCGGCACGGAGCCTCTGCCGGCACTGACGATCAAGGTGGATTCGTCGGAGACGAGGCGTTACGCCTGGTGGCGGCGCAGCCCGAAGGCGGCGGCGACCGTGCCGAGGACGCCGCTGGCGAGCAGCGCGAACAGGCCGCTGTCGGATGACGTCACGTCGGTGCCGGTGCCAGTGCTCGGCAGACCGGAGACCGCGCCGCCCGTGCTCGGCCTCGCGGTCGGCCTCGCGCTGGCGGAAGCGGCGGGCGACTGGTCGTCGGCCGGGACGTCGCTGGCGGCGAGCGGGTCAGTGCCGGCCTCGACCTCGGTCCCGTCGCCGAACCCGTCGCCGTCGGTGTCCGCCGTGAGCGGGTCCGTGCCCGTCCCGGTCCGGATCGCGATCTCCTCGCCATCGGTCAGTCGGTCGCCGTGGGTGTCGACCGGTGCGACGCCCGCAGCGGGCATCGCCCGGATGGGCTCGGCGCCCGCCGCGGCGCCCCCGGCCCCCGGCATCGCGATCAGGGCGAGCATCGCCGCCCCGGCAACCGGAGCGAACAGGCGATGCGAGAGGAGGAGCCGCGCCGTGCGCGGGGAGCGATACGTGTAGGTGTCGACGATGCCGGGCGATGGGCGGCAACCGCGCGGCAGCGACGCGTCCGACGCGAGAGAATGGCCGAGCCAACGGGTGTGGAGCAGGGGACCGGCCGATGAGCGGACCGAGTCGGCTCCGTGGCCGCGACCGATGATGGTAGCGAGGGGTGACAGCCGGTGAAGGATCACGCAGACATGCCGGCCGGCTGGCGTCTTCGCCTCCCGATGACGGACGCTAATCGGCGCTGGTGGGTCGTCGCGGCGATGGCGATGCCGCTGTTCATCTCCAACGTCGATTTCTTCGGCGTTGGCGTCGCGCTCCCGGCCCTCGGCCGCGATCTGCATGGCAGTACCGCGACGCTCCAGTGGGTAGTCAATGCCTTCGGGCTGGCCTTCGCCGCTCCACTGGTCGTCGCGGGCCGCCTCGGCGACCTGCGTGGCCGGCGCCTGGTCCTGCTCGTCGGGCTGGCGCTCCACGCGGTGGCATCGGCCTGCTGCGGCGCGGCCCCGAATGACGTCGTGATGATCGCGGCCCGCGGCGCCCAGGGGTTGGGCGCCGCCCTGTTCTTCGTGAACGCCCTCTCGATCGTCAGCAGCGCGTTCCCCCCGGCCCAGCGGTACCTCGGTCTTGCCGTCTGGAGTGGCGCCGGTGCGGTCGGGATGTCCCTCGGCCCCCTCGTGGCCGGCGCCCTGACGGACAGTTGGTCGTGGCGCTGGTTCTTCTGGCTGAACATCCCCCTGTCGCTGGCGGCCATCGGCCTGACCCTGCTGGTCGTCCAGGAGTCGAAGGCAGCGAGCGCGAACCCCCGTCTGGACGTTCCCGGGTTCGTGACCCTGACCGGTGGACTCGTGCTGATCGTGCTGGCGATGCAGCAGGGCGAGACGGCTGGCTGGACGTCACCGCTGATCCTCGGTGCGGCAGTCGGCGGCGTGGTGCTGCTGGCGCTGTTCGTCGGGGTCGAGCGGCACACCACCAGTCCGCTGCTGGACCTGAGCCTGTTCGGCGGGCGCGGGTTCCTGCTCGCGTCCGGCATCTCGGTGCTGGCGAATTACGGGTTCGGCGCGCTGATCGTCATCCTGACCCTGTACCTGCAGCATGCCCGCGGGTACTCGGCGCTCGGCGCCGGAGTCGTCTTCCTCGGGTTGGCGGTGCCGTACGCGGGCATGTCTCCCCTCGTCGGCCGCGTCGTGACCACACTCGGCGTCCGTCCACCGCTGATCGCCGGGATGGTCGGCGCGGCGGTGACGCGGGCGCTGCTGGTGGGGCT
>CAXTHM010000045.1:0-32724 GCA_964244115.1 uncultured Thermomicrobiales bacterium | reverse complement strand
CGGGCGTGAGCGCCGCAGCGCGAAACGAGCCGGGGAGGGGTTTGGGGAGGGGTCTCTTCGCCACCGCGACGTTTGCCGTTTGACGGCCCCTACACGGATCGCCGCCACTCCCGGGACCTCAGGTCAACCCTTGTACCCCGGCCCCTTGACCCACTCGCCGGGCGTCGCGCCGGTATGGGCGCCGTCCCGGAGGACGCGGCCGCCGCTGACCCACATGTCGCGGACGCCGGTCGAGAGCCGGTGGGGCTCCGTCCAGGTCGCGTGGTCCTGGATCGTGGCCGGGTCGAAGACGATCACGTCGGCCTTCAGCCCCTCGCGCAGCAGGCCGCGGTCGCGCAGACCGAGCCGATCGCAGACCGACGAGCTCATCTTGCGGACGGCGTCCTCGATCGTGATGACGCCCTCCTCGCGGACGTACTTCGCCAGCACCCGGGGGTAGGTCCCATAGGCGCGGGGATGGGTCGGGCCGAGCGGCTCGGCGACCGCCGGGTCGACCCCGCCGGCGTCGGTCGAGACCTTGATCCACGGCTGCCTGAGTTGCAGCCGCAGGTTGTCCTCGCTCATGACGAAGTACATCGTGAAGATGTTGGCACCCTCGATCGCGAGCAGATCGAGGACGGTGTCGCGCCAGTCCTGCCCGCGGTCGGCCGCGATCTCCGAGACGCGCCAACCCCGGTACCTGATGATCTCGGGCTTGGTGATCCCTGCGACGAGGATGCCTTCGGGGCCGGCGGCGAGCCCGAGGTTCTCCCAGTCGCTGTCCTCGTCGGCCATCTCCTCCCGCAGCCGGGCCCGGGTCTCCGGGTCGGCGAGATTCTCGTAGAACTGGCCGCCCTCGCTGGCCCAGTAGGGCAGGCAGGAGGCCAGCCCCGTCCCGGCTGCCTCGTAGGGGTACATGTCGACGGTGATGTCGATCCCGTCGGCCCGGGCCCGGTCGATCATCGCGATCGCCTGCGGCATCTTGTGCCAGTTCTTCCGGCCGGCCGCCTTGAGGTGATAGATCTCGGTCAGGACGCCGGTCTGGCGAGCCAGGGCGATCGCCTCGTCGATCCCCTCCAGCAGCCGGGCCTCCTCGGAGCGGATGTGGGTGATGTGGATGCCGTCGTGGGCGGCGACGGCCTCCAGCAAGGCGGCCAACTCATCGAATCCGGCGTAGGCGCCGGGCGGGTAGATCAGCGCCGTCGCGATCCCGAAGGCGCCGTCCCGCATCGCCTGGTCGAGGACATCGCGCATGACCTGGAGCTCGTCGGCACTGGCCGGACCCATGTCCATGCCCTTGCCGTACTCCCGGACGGTACCGCCGCCGATGAACGAGCCGAAATTGACCGAGAGCTGGCGGCGCTCGAGCTCACGCAGCCAGTCCCCGAAGCGGGACCAGGTCCGGCCGAGCGCGTCCCACTCGGCGTAGGCCTCGGCGCCCATCCGGCGCTCCAGCCCGCTGTCGAACGGTTCATCGACCCGGCCGCCGAAGGGGCTCGGCGTCGAGCCCTCGCCCATGATCTCGGTCGTGACGCCCTGGGTGACCTTGCTCAGCGAGCGCGGGTCGGTCAGGAGCGGGACGAGCGAGTGGGACTGGATGTCGACGAAGCCGGGGCTGACGACGTGGCCGGTCGCATCGACGACCTCGCCGGCGCGGCGCTCGTCCAGGGTTCCGGCCGGGGCGATGGCGGCGATCCGGTCGCCGCGCAGGGCGAGGTCGCCGTGGAACCACGGGTTGCCGGTCCCGTCGACGATCCGACCCCCGCGGATCAGGACGTCCCAGCCCGGTGCCGTGTCATGTGCTGCTGCCATGTCGTGTGCGACCCTCGTGATCCGCGACCCTACCCCCTCGGCCAGCCACCGGGCGGCGTCGGGTCGCGACAGACCGGCGGCTAGGGTAGCAGCAGATCCCGAGCGGTCAACGGTCGGCCGGTCCGGCGACCTCTCCGGCGGGACCGGTCCGACCGAGCCTGGCGTCGCGCTCCGGGTGGCCGTGGTGGAGCCGGTGGCGCAGCCAGACGGTCAACCAGCCCGTCTTCGGGGCGAGGACGAACGTCACGAGGAACAGCCCGGTCGCGACGAGGACGACGCAGGCGCCGGAGGGGATGTTCCGCCAGTACGAGATGTAGAGGCCGGTGATCCCGCAGGCCGCGCCGATCAGGGACGACAGCGCGACCATGGTCGGCAGGCGGTCGGTCAGCAGCCGGGCGGTCGCCGGCGGGGTCACGAGCATCGCCAGGACGAGGATGTTGCCGACGGTCTGGATGGAGATCACGATCGACAGGGCGAGCAGCAGCAGGAAGAGCTGGTCGAAGCGCCAGAGCCGGAAGCCGCGCGAGGCGGCGAAGGTCCGGTCGAAGGCGACGGTCGTCAGTTCGCGGCGGAAGGCGAGCAGTGTCAGCAGTACGAGGGCGCCGACCGCCGACGTCAGGGCGAGGTCCTGCCGGGTGACGCCGAGGATCGTGCCGAACAGGAAGCTGTTCAGGTCGCGGGCGTAGCTCTGCTGGCCGGAGATGATCGCGATCCCGAGGGCGAACATGCCGGCGAACAGGACGCCGATCGAGGTGTCGTGGGAGAGGCGTCCGCTCTGGCTAATCGTGCCGACCCCCAGCGAGACGATCACCGCCGCGACCAGGGCGCCGATCAGGAAGTTGCCCCCGGTGACGAAGGCGATCGCCACGCCGGGGAAGATGGCATGGGACAGCGCGTCGCCCATGAAGGCGAGGCCCCGGAGCGTCACGAAGGCGCCGGTCGCGCCGCAGATCACGCCGACCATGATGATCGCGAGGAAGGCGTGCTGCATGAACGTCCGCTGGAGCGGGTCGAACAGCCAGCGCGACAGGTCGGAGAGATCGATCATCCGACCGTCTCCGTCACGGTGCCGGCGGCGTGGTCGGTCAGGATGATGACCTGGCCACCGAAGGTCGCCCGGAGCGCGGCCGGCGTCAGGACCGACTGTGGGGCGCCATCGGCGATGATGGTGCCGTTGACCAGCAGGACGCGGTCGGCGGCGTCGCGGGCCTGCTCGAGGTCGTGGGTGGCGTAGATGACGGTCTTGCCGAGTTCGCACTGGCCGCGGAGCAGGGTCAGCAGCAGCCGCTGGGTCGGGATGTCGACGCCGGTGAAGGGCTCGTCGAGCAGGAGGATGTCGCCATCCTGCATCAGCGCCCGGGCGAGGAAGACGCGCTGCTGCTGACCTCCGGAGAGCTCGCCGATCTGCGTCCGGGCATAGTCCGTCATTCCGACCTGGCCCAGCGCGACCAGCGCCCGACGTCGGAGATCACCCCGGAACGGCAGCAGTCGAGCGAGCGGTCCGCCGACCGGGGCACCCATCAGCACGACGTCGAGCACGTCGACCGGGAAGGTCCAGTCCACCCCGGTCCGCTGCGGGACATAACTCACGCGTGGGGTCCGGCCGTCGGCGAGGGCGTGGCGCCGGACGGCGCCGTGGGACGGGCGCAGCATCCCGGCGAGCACCTTGAGGAGGGTGCTCTTGCCGGCGCCATTCGGCCCGACGAGGCTGACGGTCTCGCCGCCCCGGAAGCTGACCGAGACGTCGTGCAGCGCCAGCCGGGTACCGAAGTGGACCGAGACACCCTCCGCGACCAGACGGGGCGCTGTCCTGGCCTCAGGCACGGGGGCGACCGGTCTCGGGTGAGGAGCCAGGATGGTAGGTTGGGATGCAGCCATTGGGTCTCATCGTCGGTGCGAGGCATGGGGCGACCACGACCTGTGGATCGCCGGACCGGCCCCCCAGTCTAGGCGAGATGAGACAGTGTTTCAAATGTCCGGGACGGGATGACCGGGTTTCGGGGCCCATGATCGACCCGGTCAGGCGGCGCGGCACCGGGGGCAGACGCCGAAGACCTCGATCATGTGGCCCTGGATCTCGTAGGCGGTGTCGCGCGTCAGGCTGGTGACGAGCTCGTCCATCGGGCACTGCGTGAAGGCGACCGCGACCCCGCACTGCGAGCAGATCAGGTGATGGCGGTGGCCAGGCGCCCCGACGACGTAGGCAGAGTGGCCGTCCTGCTGGAGCAGCCGGGTCAGGACATCGACCGAGGCGAGGATCTCGAGCGTCCGGTAGACCGTCGCCCGGCCCAGCGTTGGCTCCGCCACCCGGAGGTCGGCGACGACCTGCTCGGCGGTGAACGGCTTGTGGTAGCGGAGGACCGCCGCGATCACCGACTGCCGGGGAGCGGTCGTGCGGTAGCCGTGCTGCGAGAGGACGGCGACGATCTCCTCGGTGGTGAGGTCCGGTGTCGTGGCCGTGGTCATCGATCCCTGCTGCGTCATGCTGTAATGGTACCACCGCGCCGTCCGGGACTGGTCCCCGCCAGGGCCCGTCCCCACGCTTCGGCCAGCCCGTCAGCAGGAGGATCGTCGTTGCGTCTGTTCCGGTTCATCCCCTTCACCCTGTCGGCGATCCTGGGCTCGATCGTCGTCGACCTGTTCGTCGTCCAGGTCCTCGGCGCGTCCGACCGGCTGCCGCTGCTGCTCGTCATCGACCTGGCGGCGCTGGTGCTCGGCCTCGTTCTCGACGCCGCCCGGCTCCGGCAGCGCCCGTTCGAGTTCCGCGCCTTCGCCCCGTACGCGCCGGAGGTGATCCTCGACCGGGCCGACACCTGGTTCGAGGGAGCCGGCTGGGAGATCCAGGAGGGGCCGGAGGACCGTGTCGTGGCCGAGCGCCAGCCGGCCCTGAACGCGGCGACCCTGCTCGTGCTGCTGATCGCCGGGATCGTCCCCGGTCTCGTCTACCTGGTCGTCTCCCGCCGGGCGAAAGTCGTGACGATGACCGTCCGGGCGACCCTCGCCGACGGCGGCGGCACGGTGGAGATGACCGGAACGGGCCTGAGCAGCGAGGCGCTCGCCTTCTTCCGCGGCCTCCACGCCGAGGCCGGCAAGCGTCGCCCGGGTCGCCGCAACGAGCCGGTTCCCGACCAGACGGCCTGACGGCGATCAAGGCGTCGGGTCGTGTTGGCAGCCGGAATGAGACGTGAGAAGGTAGCGGCGGGGACCGGCGGAACTGACGGCTGGAGGGAGGCCATGCTCGACCGGTATGCATTCGTACGACTGGCCCGAGCGCTGCCAGCGACGACGGCCGCAGTGATCTGCACCATCCTGTTGCTGCTCGGGCTCGTCTACGGTTACGCAACGGGCGGCGTCAACGCGGATGCTGGCGACGTCGTCCTGCCAGTGCTGTTCATCTTCGGCCTGTTCGTCGTCCTCGGGCTCGTCATGGACGGCAGCGCCAATGCCCGCGCGAAGACCCACTGGGACGACGTCCTACCCGCTTCAGCGACCGATGTCGAGCGGCTCGCCTCGTGCTATTTCGCCGATCGCGGCTGGGACGCCCAGCGCGACGACTCGGACTTCAAGGTCTTCGTCCGTCGGACCCGGCTGAACATCCCCCTCCTGGTCGTGCTGGCGTTCCTCGGCGTCTTCCCGGCCGTCCTCTATCTAGCCTTCTGGTCCCTGAGCCGGCCGGAGGCGATGACCATCTCCGTCACGCCCGTCTCGTCGGGAGCCAGCATCGAGCTGATCGGTCCGAGCGCGGCGATCGACGGCTTCTATCGGGCGCTCGACCTGGAACTGCCCCGGCCGCACTTCGATCGGGTCGCGTCCGGGGGCAGGTCGCCGAAGACGTATGGTTCCGATGAGCGCTAACCATCCCCTCCGGCGGTTCGTCCGCGTTTTCCCGGTGACCTGCTGGGCGGTCCTGGCGACGCTGATCCTCTTGGTCATGATCTCGTTCGAGACCGAGCGGGACCGACCCGGTCCGTTGGACTGGGCCAACGCGCTGACCTTCATCGAGCTGTCGGCTATCGTGCCGATCGCCTTCCTGTTCGTCATCGTGATCCTCGTCGGGCTGCTGCTGGATAGTTCCCGGATCTCGGCTCGGACGGGCGAGTGGGACGAGGTCGTCCCGATGTCGGCGACGGCGTTCGAGCGCCTCGCGGCCCGCCACTTCCTCGAAGCGGGATGGGAGGCGCAGCGGGACGACGAGGGATTCAAGCTGTTCGTGCGGCCCCGTGGTGGCCGGCCGGCGGTCGCGTCGCTCGCGATCGACCCGGTCCCCGGCGGGGCGCAGGTCCGGATGACGCTGTCGCGGGAGGCGTCCGAGGGCGAGCGCCTGATGCGGGTGGCGCGATCCGGGCAATTGCCGATCCGTGGCAAGCGCGACCCCTACGAACTTCCACTATCCGACTGACCAGACCGGCCGCACTGACCGAGGATCGCTCCAAACCTGCCCATTCCGGATGGCAGCGGCGCGAGCCATGCGCCGGAGATGGCAGACTGACATCGGACAGAGCACAAGAAGGTTGTGAGCGGACATGACGAGGATCGACTGATGGAACGCGTGTGGACCGGACTTGGGGCGGGCGCAGCGGGCGGAGCCCTCGTCGGGGCGATCGTCGCCGTGCTGCTGCGGACGCTGACCGATCTCGACGTCTCCTGGTTGTACGTCGTCGCGCTGGCGGCGGTGATCGGGGCGGTGATCGGCGGCAGTCTGATCCTCGTCCGGCTCGACCGCGAGCCGTACCGGCTGTTCGAGTGGGCGCCGCTGCGGCCCGAGACGATCCTGCGCCAGGCGACCCGGCGCTACCGCGAGGCGGGCTGGGAGGTCCGCGACACTGGCGACCAGGCGATGACCTTCACGCGGAAGGCTCGGCCGAACGCCGGCATCGCCGTCCTGCTCCTGCTCGCCCTGATCGTGCCGGGTGTCGTCTACTGGTTCGCCGTCAAACGGACGCTGGTGACGACGATCGTGACCAGCCAGGTGCCGGACGGCAGCGAGATCGAGATCTCGGTCAACCAGAGCGGGGATGGAGGCCGGATCTCGGCCGTGGCATTCTTTAACTCACTCCACGATCTCGTCTCCGAACCGACCAATGGCCGGCGAGAATCGGCGCGGTAGGCATCGGCTGGCTGGCCGTGATCTTGCCGTCTCGGTCTGGTGACACAGGGAATCATCGGACGGAGCACAATCAGGTTAGCATCCAGGATCGGCCGACGCCTTTCACCCCTTGTGTGGCCCAAACGCGGACAGGTTCGGCCATCGGATCGCGTTCAGCACCATGAGGAGAGATGACGTGATGCGACACCCGTCTGGTCGGAGTTCAGTGCCGGTCCGCTGTGCGATCCGGTTCGCGGCGATGGCTCTGTTGCTGTCCGTGCTGCTCGTCCCGCTGCTCGCCGGACTGATTCAGTCGCCGGCAGCGGTCTCGGCCCAGAGCCAGGCGGTGGTCTGGCGGAACTACGACGTCACCCTTGATGTCCAGACGGACGGCCGGGTGCTGGTCACCGAGCGGCAGGTCGTCGACTTCAACGGCGGTCCGTTCCGGACGGCCTACGCCAACATCCCGACCAACCGGATCGACGGCATCACGGACATCGCCGTCGCCGAGGAGGTCGATGGGACGCTCCAGTCGTACCAGGGCACGGGTTCCTCGAACTACCGCGAGCGAGCCGGGACGTTCCGCGCCCGGGAGACCTCGTCCGAGATCCAGATCGACTGGGCGTTCCCCGCGACGACCGGCGAGTCCCGCACCTTCATCCTGACGTACACCGTGATCGGTGCCATCCGCAGCTACCCGGACAACGTCCCGGCCAACCAGCAGCTCTGGTGGAACGCGATCCCGTCGGACGTCTCCGAGGTCGCCCCGGTCGAGAACGCGACTGCGACGATCATCCTGCCCGAGGCCGTCCCGCTCGACCAGGCGCTCGTCGACCAGTACAGCGACGACACCGACGTCCCCGCCAACCCCGGACAGGCACGGGACGTCGCCGACAACGGCCAGTACAGCACCGACGGCCGGACCTGGACCTACCGGGCCAGCGATCTCGAGAACGGGGAGGGGCTGTTCGTCCGGCTCCAGTTCCCGCCGATCCTTGACAGCCCCGTCCCGTCCTGGCAGCAGGCGGACGATACCCAGCGCCGGGCCGACGCCGAGGCGGCCGACCGGGTCGGGACGCTCCGGCTGGTCTTCCTCGCCGCCGCGATCCTGCTCGCGGTCGGTGGCGGCATCGTCGTCTTCGGCCTCTGGTACACCCGGGGCCGGGACCCGCACGTCGGTCTGATCGCCGACATCTACCCGAACCCGCCGGACGACCTCGCGCCCGGTGTCGCCGGCGCGTTGATCGACGAGCGGGCCAACTACCGGGACATCGTCGCGACGCTGGTCGATCTCCAGGCCCGCGGCGTGGTCGAACTGACGCCGACCGAGGATGGCGGGATGGTCGACTACCGGATCACGCTCAGGCAGGCGGCGGCCGGGCTGCGCCGGGTCGAGACCGGCCTGCTGACGGTGCTGTTCGGCGCGGGACCGGATATCGGCGCCCAGATCATGCTCAGCCAGGTCAAGCCGCGCTTCGACGTCAACATCCCGCGGCTCAGCGACGACATCTACGCCGAGCTGGTCGAGCACGAGTACTTCGACCGCTCGCCGGAGGAGACCCGGGCGGCCTGGAACCGCGGTACCCGGATCGCCATGATCGCGGCGATCGTCGCGGCGGTCGTCCTGTTCTTCGCGCTGGATGCGATCACGGGCTGGATCCTTCTTCCGATCGCGGTGCTGGTCGGCCTGACGCTCATCGCCCGGCGGCTTGGGAACGCGATGCCGCGCAAGACGATGGCGGGGGCCGAGGCGGCGGCGAAGTGGAGCGCCTTCAAGCGCTACCTGGCGTCGCTGGACCGCTACGAGAAGCTCGACGTCGACACCGCCGCAACGATCTTCGACAAGTACCTGCCCTACGCGGTCGCCTTCGGTCTGGAGACCCAGTTCATCGACCGCTTCCAGCGCAGCGGGGTCCGGCCGCTGGCGCTGGCCGGTGGCGACTTCGGTGGTGGCGGCGACGTCTTCGACCCCTATCGCGGCTACGGTCGCCGGCGGCGGGGCATCGGTGGCGGTCCGGTGATCATCGTCGGGAGCCCGTTCGGGGGTGGCTTCGGGGGCGGTGGCCAGCAGGGCGGCGGTGGCAATGCCTCAGGTGGCGGCGGAGACGGCGGCGGTGGAGGCGGGATGCCGGACCTCAACGACGCCAGCCGCGGCGCCTTCGGCGGCCTCAACCAGGGCGCCGGCGGTCTGCTCGACATGCTCGGCTCCGCCGCCCGGACCTTCGGCGGTTCCGGTGGTGGTGGCGGCTGGGGCGGCGGGGGTGGTGGCTTCGGTGGTGGGGGCGGCGGCGGTGGCGGCGGGGGCGGCGGCTCCCGCGGCTTCGGCTGATCGGGCGGTTTGAGCGGTACATCAGCGTTGGGTGGTTGCGGAGCAGACCTCTCCCCCCAGCGCAGCGAGACCCCTCTCCGGCTCACCTGCTCGCTCACCGCTGACGTGGCTCTCGCTGCGCTGGCGGCTCCGCAGGTGCCCGGAGAGGGGAGTAGCGCCGCCCATCGAACGAGTCGAGGACATTTGGGATCCGCTGCTTGATCTCACGTCTCAGTGCGCGGCCAGGGTCCGCCGAGCGAGCCGGACGTTGGCCGCGTCGATCATCTGGCCGTCAACGGTGACGGCGCCTCGTCCCGCCGCCGCCGCGTCGTCCAGCGCCGCGACCACCCGCCGGGCCCAGGCGATCTCGTCGTCGGACGGTGAGAACGCCGCGTTGCAGTCGGCGATCTGCGACGGGTGGATGCACCACTTGCCGTCGTAGCCCATCGACCGCGAGACGGCGCAGGCCCGGCGGAAGCCCTCCCGGTCGCCGATGGCCGCGAACGGGCCGTCGATCACGCGGAGCCCGGCGGCCCGGGCGGCGACGAGGAGCTCGCCGAGGATGTGGTGGATGCGGTGGCCGGGGTAGGCGGCGTCCCACTCATCCGGTACGCCGAGCGAGCGCATCGGCATCCCGAGCGCGGCGGCGAGGTCGCCCGGACCGTAGACGAGCGCCTCGATCCGGTCGCTGAAGCCGGCGATCCGGCCGACGTCGCGGAGGGCGGTGGCCTCCTCGATGATGATCTCCAGCCCGGTCCGCTGGGTCCGGCCAGTCGTCGCCTCCAACTGGTCGAGGAGCCGGTCGACATGGGCGATGTCGGCGACGTCGCGGACCTGCGGCAGGATGATCAGGTCGATCGGCACCTCGGTCCGCTCGAAGAGCGCGATCAGGTCCCGGTAGGCCAACCCGGAGGCGACGGCGTTGATCCGGATCGCGCGCGGCATCCGGCCGAATCCCAGTTCGGCATCGTTCAGGGTCCGGACGACGTTATCGCGCGCGGTCGCCTTGTCGGCCGCCGCGACCGAGGCTTCCAGGTCCAGGAGGATCATGTCGGCGGCCGAGGCCAGCCCCTTCGGGATCAGCTCGGGCCGGATCGCTGGTACCGAGAGGACACTACGGGTCCGCCGGGGGGGTGTGATGGCGTCGATGTCGATCTCCTCCGGGAGCGATCGGGTCGTGGCGGCGTCCGCCGGGACGATGGCAGCGGGTACGATACCCGACGGGTCCGATCGCCGGGCGATCCACGACTATCGCGTGATCAGAGGCCGGAGCGCAGGGATGACTGATGGGACGGATCGGCGGCCACGGGTCGCGGCGATCGGGACGGCGTCGTGGGACCGTCTGCTGGCCGTGCCGACGTATCCCAACGCCGGGGACTACCGGGTCGTGACGGACGAGTGGTCGCTGCCCGGTGGGACGACAACCAACACCGCCGTCGCCCTGGCCCGGATCGGCGCGGACGTGACGCTGGTCGGCCGGGTCGGGGACGACGAGGACGGGCGACGGCTGATCGCCGCGATGGTCGCCGAGCCGAACATCGACGTCTCCGCGTTCATCGTCAAGCCGGGAACGGTCACGGACCGGTGCACCCTAATCGTCTCCGGTGACCCGCCCGACCGGACGATCTTCTGGCAGCCCGGCGCCGCGATCGTCCGGCACGACCGGCTGGACATCGCCGGGCTGTTCGCCCACGACATCGTCCTGCTGGACTTCGCCGACCACACCCTCCGCCGCTGGCTGACCGACCTTCCGGCCCACAGTTCGCCCCGGACGCGCCTGCTCGGGACGCTGACCTATCTGGTCGAGGACGGCGTTCCGATCGCGGATGACGCGCTGGAGGTGGCCCTCCGGTTCGACACGATCGTCGGGAGCGTCAGCGAACTGATGGCGCTGACCGGGACGGGCGACCTCGATGCGGCGACCGCCGTGATCCGGTCGCGGATGTCGGGTGCGAACCTGCGGAGCTGCGCGATCTCGCTCGGAGCCGGCGGCTGCCGGGTCTGCACCCGGAACGAGATCTGGGACGTCCCCGCCTGGCCGGTCGCCGTCGTCGACCCGACCGGGGCCGGCGACGCCTTCACCGCCGGGATCGCTTGGGGGATGGCGCTACGCTGGCCCTGGCCCCGAACCGGCCTGCTCGCCAACGCCCTGGGCGCGTCGGCGATCACGGCCGTTGGCGGGCAGGGCGGCCTGACCGACCGGGCCGGACTGGCGCAGTTGGTGGGGATGGATGAGGTGAACCTGTTTGGCGAATAGCTCAGATCGAGCTCGGATCTTCGACCATGACTGGAAGGCGAAGCCGACCAGGGTGAAGCCCCTCTCCGGGCGTGAGCGCCGCAGCGCCAAACGAGCCGGAGAGGGGTCGGGGGAGAGGTCTGCTCCGCCACCGGGCATTCGCCTTCGGAAACCCGTCTCGCGAACACCGCTATCGCCCTGCGGGGCGAACGCCACTGCGGCGGCCGGACTCGCCAGCGTAGCGAGAGCTTCGCCCCTCCGGACGAGACATCGGCTCCCTTTCGGTCGCCTACTCAGGGCGTATCGCGGCCGGAACGGTCGCGACTGACCGGGCCGGCCCCCAGGGCGACCGGCCCTGCCGGGCGGGGCCGATGCTGCCGGCCGTGCCGAGGCTGCCCGTCACTTCGAGGTCCTGGAAGAGGGCCGTCACGGGGCCTGGGGTGGCGTTGGCGAAATAGCCGGTGCCGATGCTGATCGTGCCGGCGGCGAACGAGTTGTCGGCCGCGATGCCGATCGTCTCGCCGTTGACCTTGAGTTCCAGCACGTAGCCGGTGCAGGAGAAGTCGAATTCGAACCGGTCGCTTCCCTGGATCAGTTCGTCGGCCGGTCCCTCCTGCAGGATCGTGGGGAGGGCGCCCGGCTCGAACCGGGTGATGGCGAAGTAGCCGTCGTCCGGACTCAGGTAGACACGGTAGCCGCCGTAGCCCTCGACCTCGCGACAGGTCGCCATCACGTAACGGTCCTGGATCGTCCCTTCGAGCTGGGCGCTGACGTGGATCGAGGCGTCGACGAGGATCGGGGAGCGGACCAGCGCGATGAGATCGGGCGCGACTTCGGGGCCGTTGATCTCGAGGCGGTAGCGCCCGTCCTCGTACCGGCCGGAGATCTGCGTCTCGTTGGCCTCCGTCTCGCCGAGCAGGCGCATGGCCGGGTCGTCGAACCGGTCGCTCAGGGTGATCGGCGAGCCAGCGCCGGGAGCGTTCCGGTCGGCGTCGGGCCGGTTGGCGGGCTCGTCGGTCGCCGCGATCGCGGCCGGCGGAGTCGGCGAGAGCGTCGCCAGCGGGACCGTCGGCGCCACGGTCGGCGGGACGCTCGGTCCTGCGGTACCGGTGGGCAGCGGGGTCACGGGGACCGTCGGCGTGACGGTCGCGGGCGGCGGGGCGGTGGTCGGCGTTTCGGGCGGCGGGACGAGCGTCGGTGTCTCGGTCGGCGGTTCACTCGGGGAGACCGGCGTCTCGGACGGTGCCGCGGAGGGCGCGTCCGACGGAGAGGGCACGCCGTTCAGCTGCCTGGCCGCCATCAGGACCGGCGTCGCCTGAGGCGGTTCTGGTGCCTGGGCGCTGGTCCCTCCGGCGATCAGCGCCAGCACCGTCAGCAGGACGATCGCCCCGGCCACGACCAGACCGGCTGGGGCGATCAGGATGCGGATGAACCCGTGGTGGGCTGCCCGTCGCGACGAAAGATGACCCTGCACGTCCCGCCTTGCCTTCATGACGTCGATTATGCCTATCCCGCCTGGGACGTCGAATGAGCCGCACTCCTGCTACTGTTCTCCGCAATAGTCTACGCCCTGAACCTTGAGGGTGTCGTCCAGATCCGGTCGCTCGTTCCGCTCACCGGGCGACACCGACGGAAAACTGCGTGATGCCGGCACTCCTGTCCAGACAGACGTTGACACGACAGGTGAAGGGCCTGGCCCGGGCGCATGGCCTGACGGTCGCGGCCGTGACCTCGGCCGACGCGTTCCCTGGACTGGAGGAGCACCTCGTCGAGCATATCGCCGCCGGTCGGGTCGACGGGATGGGATGGTTCACGCCCGAGCGCGCCGCCGTCAGTGCCGACCCGCGTCAGTTGCTGCCCGGCGCCCGCTCGATCCTCAGCGTCGGGGTCGCGTACTGGTCGATCGACCCGGGAATGCCCGACGACGAGCCGCGGGGCCGGATTTCCCGCTACGCCTGGGGCATCGACTACCACAAGCTGCTCAAGCGCCGGATGAAGGCGCTCCACCGGGCGATCGAGGCGGAGCTGGGCTACCCCGTCGACGCCCGCCACCTGGTCGACCACGCCCGGATCGTCGATCGGGCGGTCGCGGCTCGGTCCGGGCTCGGGTGGTACGGCAAGCACAGCTGCATCATCGTTCCCGGCCACGGCTCATGGGTGATGCTCGGGGAGTTGCTGCTGGACCTCGACCTGGAGCCGGACCCGCCCCTCGATCGGGACTGCGGCCGGTGCGCGATCTGCCTGACGGCCTGCCCGACCGGCGCGATCGTCGCCCCGTACACCGTCTCGGCGCCGCTCTGCCTGTCGTACCAGACGATCGAGCAGCGCGGCGCGATCCCGCTGGCACTGCGGGCGAAGATGGGGGACTGGGTGTTCGGCTGCGACATCTGCCAGGAGGTCTGCCCGTACACCAGGGCCGCGCGGCCCGAACCGGACCCGGAGTTCCTGCCGCAACACGTCGACCACGCCTACCCCTCGCTGCGCTGGCTGCTGGAGATGACCGAGGTGGCCTTCCGGGATCGCTACGCCGGCAAGGCGACGCTCCGGACGCGTCGCGTCGGACTGGCCCGCAACGCCGCCGTCGCGCTGGGCAACGTCGGGACGGAGACGGACGTCGATGTCCTGATCGCCGCCGCCCGGTCCCACGACGAACCGCTCGTCCGTGGGCATGCCACCTGGGCGCTGGGCCGTCTGATCGAGCGTGGGGTCGCGGACGGCTCGACGGCGAGGGGTGTTCGGGATCGGGTCGACGCGATTCGGCGAGGTGATCCGGACGAGATGGTACGGGACGAGGCTGCAAGCGTGCTGCGTAGCAGTTAGCGAGAACGACTCGAGAAGCTCTGCCGGTGCCAATCGAGGTAGGGTCACTGGCTCTCGCTTCGCTGGCCCTGACCGGTGCTCGCAGGCGCTATCGCCCGCAGGGGAGATAGCCGCTGTGGCGGACGGGCTCGCTGCGCCCCTACGACCACACACGGGCGGCACCGCTCGTTCCCGAGCGATGCCATCCGAGCGCCGTCATTCGGATCGGTGACGCAGGCGGGTCAGGCCGGGACGCCGCGGAGGGCGGCCGGGGCGGTCGTCGGGACCCCGATCGCCCGGACCCGCTCACTCACGATCTGCGGCTGCCCGGCGACGCCGAGTTCGCGCATGATCCGCTCGAAGCGCGGCTCCAGTTCGGCCATGATCGCGTCCCGGGTCTCCTGCGGCAGGCCCCAGATCTGCTCCTTGAACGGGCCGAAGGCGCGCTTCCGCGTCGAGTAGTAGAACTGGGCGTCGGTCTGGCCGGCCTTGCGCTCGTCGGCCCGGGACTCGGCCAGCCATGCGTAAATCTCGTCGCGGAGCTCGCTCGGGAAGTGCTCGCTGTCGATGACCGCGTTCTGGAACGCCGTCGCGAGGTGGACCTCGATCGCGTCGTGCTCGGCGAACCGGCTGAAGGCCGACTCCGGCAGGGTGCTGGCGCCGTGCTGGACCGCCCCCCCGATGCCGTAGTTCGCCCGGCCGGCCTTCGTGATGTCGGCGAGGACCTGGAAGTCGACGCTGACGTCCTTGATCGAGCCGTCCGGCAGGACCGTGCCGCCGTGGCTGGTCCCGGTCTGGACGCTGATCTTGCTGATCCCGACCAGGTCAGCCCCGGTGGCCGAGCGGCGCTCCAGTTCGCGCTGGAAGCCGGTCATGAAGGCGTCCATGTCGGCGACGGTGCTGTTGGTCTTGCCGACCTCGCCGATCTCGGCCCCGACAGAGATGGTGATCCCGTCGGGCTGGTGGGCCCGGATGTACTCCAGGATCTCGGCGGACTGCTCGTAGTTGTTACGCTGCTGCTCGATCAGGTCGTCCTGCTCGATGTCGACCAGCGTCGAGGCGTCGATGTCGATGTTGTAGAAGCCGGCCCGGATCGCCTCGCCGGCGAGCTTGCGGACGGTGTTGAGCTCGGCCTCGGGGTCGGCCTGGAACTTCGAGCGGGCGAACTGGAAGTGGTCGCCCTGGATGAAGACTGGGCCGCGCCAGCCCTCCCGGATCGCGGCGCCGAGGACGGCCGCCGTGTAGTCGGCCGGGCGCTGCCAGGTGTAGCTCATCTCGGAGCGGGCGATCTCGAAGATGAACGCGGCGGTGCCGGTCCGCTGGGCGGCCCGGAAGATCGCCCGGGCCATGTCGAAGGTCAGCGTCCGAATGTTCATCGCCGGGGTGGTGATGTTGTGATAGGCGCCCTGCCCGGCCGACAGGTAGACGTCGTTGATCGAGGCCGGGAAGATGTCGAGCGCCTCGGCCATCGCGCGGATCAGCCAGCGGGCGGCCTCGCGGACCTCGCCCTCGGGGAAGATGCCGGTCCGGACGAGCCGCTCGATGAAGTCGCCCCGGATGCCGTCGTGGTCGAGGATCGCCACCCGATCCTCCTGGACCGTCAGCAGACCCTCGGTGGCCGCGCGGAGCTCGTCGATGGTCTCGAAGTGCTGAAGGCTCGTGCTGGTGCTCATGCTGGCGGTGTCCTTTCGGGGTCCGGGTTGGGGCCGGGAGGCGACCAGTGTCGCCGCCGCGGTCGCCGGGCTGCGCCGGTTCGGCGCCGATTCCTGATCAGTATCTGCGCAGAACGGGTGCCGGGACGATCGTTCCGGGCAGCGCCCGTTAACACCGTCGAAAACGGCCAGACCGGAGGGGCTGCGTGAGGCAGTTCCCTCCGGTCCGGCCGGTTATGGATCGCGCGCGTGCCGGCTACTGGACGGTCAGCTTGCCGACCATGCCCGCCGCCGCGTGCCCGGGGACGTCGCACTGGACGTCGTAGGAGCCGGCGGCGAGGTTGACGGTGATGGTCTGGACATCACCACCACCCGCGACCTCGGTCTTGAACGCGGTCCCGAGGACGTCCCAGTTGTGCTCCAGCACGCCGTCGTTGGTCACGGTCACCGTGACGTCCGTGTTGGCCGGGATGGTCACGTCGGCCGGCACGAACTTCAGGTCGACCATCGAGATGGAGACCGCGGTCGGGGCCGCCGCAGCCGGGGCCTGTCCGGTGGTCGCGACCGGGGTGCCGCTCTCCGGGGTGCCGCCAGCCGGCGTTGCCCCGGCCTCCGGGGTTCCGGCAGCGGCCGCCGGAGCGGTCGACCCAGCCGCCAGGATCGTGATGTTGCCGACCATGCCGGCTTCCTTATGGCCCGGAATCTCACAGTAGAACTCATAGGTGTTGGGCGCGAGGTCGCTCGGGACGACCCAGTCGACGGTCTCGCCGTTCGGCATGTCGACCGGAGCCGCATCGTTGTAGCCGGTGATGGCGAAGTTGTGCGGTAGGGCACCGACGTTCGTCAACTGGAGCGTCTGGCCCTGCTCGATGCTCAACTCGGACGGCTCGAAGTAGAGATCGCCCCCTTCGAGCGCGACCGGTGGCAGGGCGGGCGCCGCGCCGGCGGCTGGGGTCGTTCCGGCGGCCGTGATCGTGACGTTGCCGACCATGCCTGCCTCACGGTGCCCTGGGATTTCGCAGTAGAAGACATACGCCCCCGGAGCGAGATCGGCCGGGACCGTCCAGTTGGCGGTCTCGCCGTTGGGCATATCGACCGGTGCGGCGTCGTTGTAGCCCTCGACGGCGAAGTTGTGCGGAAGTGCGCCGACGTTGGTCAACGCGATGGTCTGACCTTGTTCGGCCGTGAACTCGGTGGGCTCGAAGTACAGGTCACCGCCCTCGACCGCGATCGGCGGCAGGCTTGACGTGGCCTCGGCCGCGGGGGCAGCGCTCTCCGCGGCGGCCCCGCCGGAGTTCTGGCGCTGGGTGAAGGCGACATTGGCGGTCGGGGACGGCGGGGCGGGCTCGCCGGGGGTGCAGGCGGCGAGTAGCGCGACGCCCGGGACGCCGACGGCGATCGTGGCAAAGGAGCGGCGAGTCATCTTCTGGGACAAACGGGACATGGGTGAGGCCTCCGTGATGGGGTCGCGCCGGCGACGATTTCGCCGAGAGCGCTCCGGTGTGCGTCGTGAGTGGAGATGGGAAACGATCGGGACGTCGAGATCGTGTCGACTCGGTTCGTCGCGGGACCGTCCCCGTACGGGTCGTCCCGCATCCGGCTCGGGTCCGGTGATGCGGAGGACCGGAATGGCGACGACTTGCACGGTTAAGGATACCCCCGCGGGGCGATGTCCGCTGTCGGGAAAAGTCAGACAATTAGCCGGGAGTCGCAACTTCGCGACCTTCGGTCCAGCCGCCGTCCCGTCGAGGTAGCACCGTGTTCGCGTATAGTGTTCAGGTACATCGTTAGGGAGAAGACAGGTCAAAACCGGAGAACGTCTAAGTGGTTGAGTTGATAGCGCCCGCTCGACGATGGGATTCGATCAAGGGTGACGTACGGATCTCACTATCGGAATATGGTGAACCAGGGAAGCCGACGGTCATCCTGCTGCACGGGATCGCCGACCGTTCGGATAGCTGGCTCCCGGTCATCCCGGAGTTGGCCGCATCGTTTCGAGTGATCGCGATGGATCTGCGGGGGCATGGCCGATCGGGCCACCCGACGACGGGTTATCGCCATGCCGACCACGCTGCCGACCTCCAGCTGGTGATCGAAGACCTTGGCGTGGCCGCTCCGCTGATCATCGGGCACTCGCTCGGTGGGATCATCGCGCTGGAGTGGGCCGTCGGCCATCCCGGTGTCGCGGCCGCCATCGTCGCCGAGGACCCGCCGCTCTCGAACGGTCCCGGCGTCGAAGCGACGTTCGTGACCTGGATCTCGATGACCCAGCTGCCGCTCGATGCCCTGCTCGCCCGTTACCGGACCCAGCTACCGCACCTCCCGGAGGACCAGGTACGCAGCCGGGCCGAGGGCATGGCCGGGACCGCGTCAGCCGTATTCCGGGAGGAACTCGCCGCGGCCCGCGTCACGCAAGGCAATGACGGGATCGCCCGGCTCGCCGTCGTGTCGTCCCCCGTCCTCCTGCTCCATGGCGATGTCGAGACCGGTGGGCTGGTTCCCCCCCAGGATCTGCACCGTTTCACGGCGACGGTCCCCGATGGCCGCGTCGCGCGGATCCCGGGAGGAACGCACTGGTTGCACCGGGACCGGCCAGACGACTTCCTCCGGCTGGTCGTCCCGTTCCTGCGGGAGCACGCGCCGACGGCGTGAGTTCCGGAGATTCACGACGAACGCTCTCCGGCGCTCCCTGCAGCGGGGAAGAGCCGGCGAGCGTTCGCGCGAGTCGTCTCGGTTCGGGTCGTCCCATTCGCCGGAGCGACCTACCACATGCCGAGTTCGTCCTTGGCGTCTTCGCTCATCAGGTCCGGCGACCAGGGCGGGCTCCAGACCAGCTTGACGTCGACCGCGCCGATGCTCGGGAAGTCGTTGAGGGCGTTCGTCACTTCCTGGACGATCACCGGCCCGAGCGGGCAGCCGAGCGAGGTCAGCGTCATCGTGACCAGCACGTCGCTGGCCTCCGAGACGTCGACGTCGTAGACCAGGCCGAGATCGACGATGTTGACGCCGATCTCCGGGTCGTAGACGGTCTTGAGGCCTTCGCGGACATCGTCCTTCGAGAAGAGGGCGGACATGAGGCGTTTCTCCGGTGAGGCGGGCACGGGCTGGTGACCGCGTCGAGTGGCAGGGGGGTTGAACTGGCGAGTGAGCCCACTGGGCCGGGGCCGATCCTGCCGCCAAGTGTACTGTGGGTCGGGCGTGACCGACCCCGGTTGACGCGGGACGGGTCGTGGCGAGGGCGCATGGGAGTCGAACCCACCGGTGCCGGCGTGACCGGCACCCACACGGTTTTGAAGACCGGGAGGGCCACCGGACCCCATTCACCCCCAGGCAGACCCGGATGATAGCCCCTCGGGCCGGCACATCGCCCAGTCGAGCGGCGGCCGGATCGGCGGATCCGAGCGCCACCCCGATCCGGTCATACCCTATATTGGGGGAGCCGCGTCAGCGAGTCCCGCCCGGACCCGTCCGTGAGGCTCCCCGCTGCCCAGCGGGCGACCCCCGTCATCCCGTCATCGTGCGCCCGACACGAAGAAAGGCAAGGTCCCGAATTGTCGCGTGGTCTGCTCCCCGTTCTCCTGGCCGTCCTGCTGTCGCTGCCCGGTGTCGTCCTCGAACTGTTCGCCCTGTTCGGTAGCGTCCACATCGAGGACTGGGTGGCCGCCCTCCTGTTCGGCGGCACGATCATCGGCGGCGCCTTCCTCCTGTCGTGGGCGGCGGAGGTCCTGCAGCTCGACGTCAGCGCCGGGCTGGCGCTGGCCCTGCTGGCGCTGATCGCGATCCTGCCGGAGTACGTCGTCGGTGCGACCTTCGCCTGGGACGCTCCCGGAAACCCGGACAACGCCGAACTCGCGATCGCCAACATGACCGGCGCCAACCGGCTGCTGATCGGGCTGTTCTGGCCACTGATCGTCGGCATCGTCTGGTACCGGACGCGCAAGCGGGTCACGGCGCTCAACCGCGAGAACGGGCTGGAGATCATCGCGCTGCTGGCAGCCACCCTCTACGCCTTCGTCATCCCGATCAAGGGTTCGCTGACCTGGATCGACCTGGTCATCCTGATCGCGATCTTCGGCGTCTACCTCTCCCAGCTGTCCAGGCTGCCATCCGGCGAGCCGCACCTGGTCGGCCCGTCGAAGATCATCGGTGCCTACCCCAAGGCGCAGCGCCGGGCGATCGTCGCCGTTCTCGGGGCCCTGTCGGCCGGGTTCATCCTGCTGGTCGCGCACCCGTTCGGTCAGTCGCTGGTGGCCACCGGGCAGGAGTTCGGCATCAGCGAGTTCCTGCTGGTCCAGTGGGTCGCGCCGATCGCGTCGGAGGCGCCGGAGCTGGTCATCGTGACGCTGTTCGCCTGGCGCGGCGCGACCACGGCGGCCTTCGGGGCGCTGGTCTCCTCGAAGATCAACCAGTGGACGCTGCTGATCGCGATGCTGCCGCTGATCTACGCCATCTCGGCCGGCGGCCTGGAGCCGATGACCTTCCCCACGGCCGCCGATGACGGGCTGTTCACCTTCGCCGGGCAGGAGATCTTCATCACGGCGGCCCAGTCGCTGTTCGCGGTCGTCCTGCTGCTGGATCTCCGGCTCGGCCTGCCGGGAGCCGGGATGCTCCTGATCCTGTTCTTCCTCCAGCTGTCCGTACCCGACCTCGGCATGGCGGTTGGTGTCACCTATCTCGTCCTCGCCGTCGTCGGGATCATCTGGTCCCGCCGGTTCGTCATCCCCCTCTTCACCGGTGTCCGGGATTTCCTGAACGAGGCGGAGGCCGCCAAGGTCAACGCGGAGAGCGAGAAACCGGTGGTCGGTCCGGCGGATTAGCGCTCCCGGGACATCGAACGCCAACGAGACGACGCCGGCGCCGGGATGGGATTCCCGGCGCCGGCGTCGTCTCGTCGAGCGCATTCGCAAGCGGGCACGGGACGGCGAGATGGCGACCATCCTCGCCGGGGACGATCACCGCCGGTGGGATCGTCCCGCGGCGGCGGTCCCGGAATCCGGGTGGCCGGCGGCGCGGAGGGCGTCGAGGTCGGCCGCGGCGCCGCGGCCCGTGATCGAGATGATCTTGTACTCGTGGTTCAGGTCGCGGAAGAGGAACCCGTCGGTGACGAGCTGGTCGATCAGGTTGCCGACCTTGCCCGGCGAGACGTCCTTCATCACGCCATAGGATGCCGAGCGGTCGTCGCGGACGCTGCTCTCCACGGACCCGAGCAGCAGCTTGGTCAGGCCCGGCTTGCCCATCGAGAACGGCAGGGTCCGGACCGCTTCGAGGACATCGAGGGCGTCGCTGGCGGTCGTCCACACGCGCTTGCCGCCGCCGCGCTCGGCCCGCTGGCCGGCGGACGCGCCGGTGCAGACATCGCAGGCCGTCTCGCAGGCCGGCAGGCGCTGGCCGAGGTGGGCGGCGATTGCCTGGTGGCGGCAGCGGTGGCCGGCGGCGTACTCCATCATCTGTCCGACCCGGCGGACGGCCTCGGTCTGGCCGCGCTGGAGGACGTCCGCCATGCGCTCCTTGACCGTGGCGTCGGCTGGCAGCATCTCGAGGCAGACGATCCGGTTGCCCTCGCGGACGGACAGGTCGGGCTCGCTCTCCAGCGTCTCGGTCAGGGTCGTCGGGGTGATGCCGAGCGCGTTGCAGGCGAGCAGCGTGTCCAGCGAGCCACCGGCCAGCCGGTGGCCATCCCAGGACCAGCGGACATGTTCCCGCCAGGGGATTCCCGTGGTGCTGTCGGACTCGGCACTGAAGCCGGGGTGCGGCTGGAGGGTGAACGCGGCCGGCGCGTCCGGGTGGCGGCGGATCAGCCCGGCCTGGGCCAGGACGCCCAACCCGACACGCGGGTCGATGTCGCTGTCGACCTCGTTGTTGTCGGTGTCGACGCTGCCCGACGGCAGGAGGTCGCGTGGGTCGACGATCGCCCAGCGGCCGGTCGCGGACGCTCGGAGGTTGAGGTAGATCCGCCGCAGGACCGGGATCGGGATCTGATCGCGGACCGACTGCCGGCTGAGGTTGGTCGAGTCGTAGGAACTGTAGAGGAGCACGCAGCGGGCGGGGTCGCCGTCACGGCCCGCGCGGCCGCTCTCCTGGGCGTACGACTCCAGCGACCGGGGCGGCGCCAGGTGGACGATGAAGCGGACGTTGCTCTTGTTGACGCCCATCCCGAAGGCGACGGTGGCCGCGACGACGCGGGCCTGCCCGGACATGAACATGTCCTGATGCCGGGCCCGGGTCCCGGGGTCGAGCCCGGCGTGGTAGGGGACGGCGCTGACGCCGCGCTGGCGCAGGGAGTTGGCGAGCTTGTCGGCGTCGGCCCGGGAGCCGACGTAGATGATCCCGGCCCCCTTCTCCTTCTGGCAGATCTCCAGGGTCCGACGGATCTTCTCTTCCCGGTTGGCGCACTCGAAGGCCGAGAAGAACAGGTTGGGCCGGAACAGGTTGACGGTCATCAGGTCCAGCGAGCGGCCGAGGGCCTGCCCGATCTCGCCGCTCATCTTCCGGGTCGCGGTCGCGGTGATCGCGAGCACGGCCGGGTTGCCGAGGGCGGGCAGGACCTGCGGGATCTGGAGGTAGTCCGGCCGGAAGTCGTGGCCCCACATGCTGATGCAGTGGGCCTCGTCGATCACGACCAGGCTCGTCCCGGCCTGGCGCATCGCGTGGACGAAGGCCCACTGGCGGAGGCGCTCCGGGGCGGCGTAGACGAGTTTGTACTGGCCGCTGGCGATCCCCTCCATCGTCTGGCGCTGCTCGGCCGGGGTGAGGGTGCTGTTGACCAGCGCCGTCCGCTCGCGGATCTCGTCCGGCAACGTCTCGACCTGGTCCTTCATCAACGCGATCAGCGGCGAGAGGATGAGCGTGACGCCCGGCAGGATCATGGCCGGGATCTGGAAGGTGAGCGACTTGCCGGCGCCGGTCGGCATGATCGCGATCGTGTCCTTGCCGGCGAGGACGCTGGCGATCACCGCCGCCTGCCCGGGTCGCAGGTCCTGGTAGCCGAAGGCGCGGCGGAGCAGCGCCAGCACCTCGGGGTGCTGCTCGGTCAGGTCGACCGGGGCCTCGACCGGGGCGACCTCGAGGTCGGATTCATCGACCGGGGGTGCCATCCCCATCGCCGCCGCGGGCGTCATCTGCGGCGACAGGCCGATCCGCTCGCCGGGCCACTCGGCCGGCAGATCGCTCGGTGTCGGTGGGACGATGACGTCCGGGACGGGGCGTCGGAGCCGTTCGAGCAGCGGCGTCACGACCATCCGGTCGCGCTGGTGCCGGGACTGGCGGCTCCGGGTCTCGAACTCCTCGGCGAGACTGGCCGCCAGCTCGTCTCTCCCCAGCGCGGCGGCAACCGTGGACGCCTGCTTGAGCGACAACCCCTCGCCGGATGCCCGGAGGTCGAGCGCCTCATCGAACAGCCGGGCCGCCTCGGCGGGCTGGCCGCGGTCGAGCGCGACCTGGGCGAGGTTGAGCCGGGCGGCGGTGCTGGTCGGGTTGGACCCGAGTTCGGCCTCGTAGTGCCGAACCAGGGTCTCGTGGTCGCCGGACGCGCGGGCGACCTCGGTCTGGAGCGCCTGGACCGACTTCAGGTCCGGTGAGCTCGCCACGACCTCATCCGTGATCCGGCTGGCCTCCGCGATCTCGCCGGCACCCAGCAGCGCGAGCGCCAGCCGGACCGAGGCCGTCGCCGAGGGGCGGCTCTCGGCCCGCTGCCGCAGGATCGCGACGGCCTCGGCGTCCCGACCCGCCGCCATCAGGAGGGCTGCCCGCTCCTCCTGGCCCTTGACAGTCGGGGTCCCGCTCCCCTCGATCTGGTCCAGCCAGCGGGCAGCCTCGGCCAACGCGCCACGAGCCCGCAGATAGCCGACCCAGGCCCAGCGCTGGTCGGAGGTCAGGTTCCGGATGTCGGACAGCTCGATGGCCATCGCCGGAGCGTCCGTGGGGGAACCGGGGGCGTAGGCTGTTCGGGAAGTGGCGGCGACCACGCGAGGCTCCTCTGGATGTCCGTACAGAACGTGTGTTTTCCGAGTATAGCCGGTGATTTGCGTGTGAGGACTCCTCGGGGAGTCGGAAGTTCCACCCGAAACGGATCGACGATCCGTGGTCGGGAGGGGCGCGCCGCCGAATCGACGAGATGCCGTCATGCTTTGGCGATATGCGTCCGGTCTACTGGGTCCATGCGATCCCGGCCGTCGCCCACGCCGCATGGGCGACGGTATCGGATAATCGGACATCACCTTCGGATCGGACGGTCCGAGGGGCGGACGCGGGACCGCCACGACCCGAAAGGACGATGCGAGTGAACACGGATGACCGGACCAGGGGCGCGATGTCGCTCTGGGAGCAGACGAGGACGCAGCGCTGGGCCCTGCTCATCGGGTTGGTCGTCGGGATCGCCGTCGGCGCGACCGTCGCGATCCTCTTCCGCCCCCTGATCATCGCGATCATCGTGATCCTGCTGGCGGTGCTCGTCTTCCGGTTCGTCCGGGGGATCCAGCGCCGCGGCCAGGGTGGCGACGATGGCCCGGCGGTCCGGGGCATGGTGATCACCGGTCGTTACTCCGAGCCGGGGCCGACCAGCCGGCCGGGCCGGACCAGCCCGGTCGATGCGTTCGAGGAGGACATCGCGCCCGCCGCCCCGGCTCCGGCTGTCCAGGATCTGCGGCGGGGTCCGGAGTATGATGCCGAGATCGACGCGATCCTGGCCAACATCGACCGCCAGATCGATCTGGAGGGCGTCCGCCCACCGGGCCGCGCCAGCCGCCCGGCGGCCGGACCTCGGACCGATCGGACGCCGCCGACCGACGTGCGGGACGCGGACTTTCACGATCGGTAGCACGGTCGCACCCTGACACGCAGGGCATCGGTCGCGTAGCTCTGCCACCGTGGGGTTCAGCCCGATCCTCGCCGGCACCGGAGGCCGTGTTCCTGGACACCCTGCAGCTCATCCTCACGCTCACGGTCGTCACGTTCGCGCTCGGTGTGCTGCTCGGGTTCGTCGGGGCCGGTGGGGCCGGGCTCGTCGTGGCCCTGCTCTCGACCGGGTTCGGTCTGCCGATCCACGACGCGATCGGGACCGGGCTGGCCGCGATGTTCTTCACGGCGGTCGCGGGCGCCTGGTCGCACTACCGGGAGGGCAACGTCGCCCCTCGGGCGGGAATCGTCATCGGGCTGGCGGGGATCGTCGGCGCCGTGACCGGAGCGTCGCTCAGCCAGGGCATCCCCGAGCAGCCGCTGACGATCACGGCCGGGCTCGGGCTCTGGGTGCTGGCGGCGATGGTCTGGTTCCGGACGCGGTACGCCGCCTCGATCATGCCGCCGCCCGGCGAGCGAACGCCCGACCTGCCGCCGGACCGGCTGCTGCCGTCGGTCGGCCTCGGGATCGTCGGCGGTGGGCTCTCGGCCCTGCTCGGGGTCGGGATGTCGCCGTTCATCCAGCTCGGGCTGCTCGTCGTCGCCAAGCTCCAGCTCCGGCAGGCGGTCGGGACGACGATGCTCGTCCTGATGTTCGTCAGCTCCAGTGCCGCCCTGACGTTCCTCGCGGCCGGGAACGTGTCCGGGCCGCATCTGGTCGGGACCGTCGTCGGCCTGTCCTCAGGCTCGTTCATCGGCGCCCGCTACACCCGCCGCGCCCCGCTGATCGTCCTGCGGGTAGCGCTCGTGGCCACCCCGGTCTTCGCCGGCGCCCTGCTCCTCAGTAACGTCGCCTGATCGGACCGGGGACGCCGCCCATCGGAGGGCGGTCATGTCCCGGATGTCTCCAGCCTTCGCGTTCAGGATCGAGCAGGCCGAGGGACCTGCCGGACCGGCCTGGCTGGCTGATCTTCCCGCTCGGTTCGTGGCCCTGATCGACCGCTTGGGGCTGGTCGCGGATGCGCCGCCCCGGCACGGCGCCATCTGGCTCGTCCTGCCGGTTCGCCGGGCCAGCGAGCCGCTGGTTCTCAAAGTAGTCTGGCTCAACGACGTGACGATCAGCGAGGCGGTCGCGCTCCACGGGTCGCTGGCGGAGGGGCCTGCTGGCGACCATCGTTGCTCAATGTGGACACACGTCTTGTTCGCACCGCTATCGCCCTGGGGGGCAATGGCCGCTGCGGCGGCCGGGCTCGCAAGCGTCGCCCCTACGAGAACCGACTTGCGCCTCGGTCCCGGAGAACCGACGACGCCTGGCTTACGGTTGCTCCGATCGCCAGATCGGGCGGGTCAGGCAGGTCGGGCCGCCGGCGCGGTTGTGGCTGATCTCGTCGCCGGCGTAGGTCAGGACCTCGACGCCCTCGGCCGCGAGGCGTTCACGCGCGACGTCGTTCGGCTCCAGCATCACGACGAGGCCGGGCCGGATCGTCAGGACGTTGCAGCCCTGCGAGGCGAACTCGTCGTCCGGGATCTCGACCAGCCGCCAGCCGCGGTCGCCGAGGAGCTGGACGAACGGGACCGGCATCAGCTTCGGGTAGCCGATCGCCAGGTCCCCGGCGACCGGGCTGAGCAGGGAGAGCAGGTGGAGGCACTCGTCCGGGCCGTTCCAGTGGGGGAGAGGCACCGGGATGATCTCGATGTCCAGGTCGGCGGCGGCGAAGATCCGTTCGAGCTGCCGGATGCCGTCCATGTTGGTTCGGTACCCGACGCCGACGGCCAGGGTCGTGTCGTCGACCCACATCGTGTCGCCGCCCTCGACCGTGCCGGGGTCCTCGATCCGGCCGATCACCGGGATGCCAAGCTCGCCGTAGAGCTGCTCGGCGAGGGCCGGCTCCTCGCGCCGGGCGTGCTTGCCCATCCGCAGGATCACCGCGCCGGCGTCGGTGATGATCGAGGGGTCGTACGGGAAGATGGCGTCATGCAGCCCCGGCGTCGCCGATTCCGGGAGGATGACGTCGACCCCCTGGGCCGTTAGCAGATCGCCCAGCGCACGGTGCTCTGTCGCGGCCAGCGCCTCGTCCATTGGGTGCAGGTAGTCGAAGGCTCGCCAGTCGTCCGGATGCTCGACCGGCGGTGGCGTCCGCATGACCACCGTGCGAAGCTGGGCCGTCATCGTCTGGCCGCCGTAGCGGGTCGCGGTCGTTGCCATGAGTCTGGTCGCCTCCGGCTGAATCGGGCGTCAGCGCACGGTCGTCCGGTGACGCCAGTACGCCGAGTGGCCGCGATTCTAGCAGCCGGCCGATCATTCGCCGTCCCATCCCGTTCCGTGCGATCCATCAGCGAGGTCCGTTCCCGATGCGCGTGGCATGGTTCGATCCCTTCTCTGGGGCCAGCGGCGATATGGTGCTCGGAGCCCTGATCGATGCCGGTCTGTCGGTCGATCTGCTCCGGGACGAACTGGGCAAGGTCGATCTCGGGGGCTACCGGATCACGGCTGGGCGGACGACTGACCGCGTCATCGCCGGGACGCGCTTCCGGGTGGCGGTCGATGCCGATGCCCGCGCCCAGCGGCGGTGGAGCGATATCCGGACGATGATCGAGGACAGCCGGCTGGCCGATCACGTCAGGGCGGCGGCGCTGGCCGTCTTCGGCCGCCTTGCCGAGGCCGAGGCCGAGATCCATGGCGAGCCGGTCGACCAGGTGCATTTCCATGAGGTCGGTGGTGTCGACGCCATCGTCGACATCTGCGGCGCCTGCATCGGACTGGACGCGCTCGGGATCGCCGCCGTCTACTCCGGCGCACCGCAGCTCGGACGCGGGATGGTCCGGACGCAGCACGGGCTGCTGCCGATCCCGGCTCCGGCGACGGCCCTGCTGCTGGCCCGGGCGAGCGCCCCGATCGCTGCTCCTCGTCCCGAGATGGAGACCACCGAGGCCGAGCTCCTCACGCCGACCGGAGCGGCGATCCTGGCCACGCTGGCCACATTTCGCCAGCCAGCGATGGTCCCCTCCGCAATAGGTTACGGGTACGGGACCAAAGAACTACCCTGGCCCAACGCCCTGCGGGTCGTCATCGGGGAGATAGCCGATCCTGAAGCCCTGAACGGCTCCGATGCCGAACTCCTGATCGAGACGAATATCGACGATATGAACCCTCAATTCTACGAATTGTTGTCGGAGAGGCTACAGCAGGCCGGCGCCTACGATGTCTGGTTGACACCGGTCCAGATGAAGAAGGGGCGGCCGGGAACGGTGGTCAGCGTGATCGCCCCGGCCGCCCAGGCGGAGGCGCTGGAAGCCGTCATCTTTGCGAATACTCCCACGCTGGGC
Source organism: uncultured Thermomicrobiales bacterium (assembly GCA_964244115.1). Classification (GTDB taxonomy): domain Bacteria; phylum Chloroflexota; class Chloroflexia; order Thermomicrobiales; family UBA6265; genus CADCWK01. Next base: position 4,693 of record CAXTHM010000045.1, on the reverse strand, counting down.
GTCCGGCGGACCGAGATCACCCGGTCCAAGGCGCCGCGCCGCTTCGTGACGGTGACCACCCGGTGGGGAGATGTCCGGCTCAAGCTACGCGGCGGCGGCGGTCGGGTCCTGAACGCGGTTCCGGAGTACGACGATGTGCTGCGAGTTTCCCGCACGGCTCAGGCACCGATCGCCGACGTCTGGGATGAGGCTCATCGCCTGGGCGATGCCCACGTCGGGGTGGCGTGGGTAGACGATTCGACCGGTAAATAGACGATTTCGTGTGGTGGGGACCGGTCCTATCGGAACTGGTATCGGTCGGGACGATGATCGTCTCCGAGGCCGAACCCAGCGATGCGCAAAACGTCTGACGAGCCTGATCCGATTTCTCATTATCCGCGGTGACTGATAGGAAAACGTAGACGATCGAGATAATCGTTATGATTCATCGACCGGAGGGACAGCCGTGGCTGGCGGAACCCTCCGGGACCGGCGTTCCGGAGGTTGTCCTGACAGGTCGGCCTGATCGCTACAGACCCTGGAGGTCACCGGCAGATGGTGAGAGAGATCCGCGACCGTTCCGGGGGGAACGGTCTGGTCGAGACGGTAGGGTGGGCGCGATTATCTCTGGCTGGGATGATCGCGAATCGGCTCCCGCTGTCGCGTTGTGTCGTCCGGCTCGCGATGGCGCTCGTCATGGTCCTCGGGGTGGTTTCGGGGAGCGCCCTGTCGCTCCCCGGCCGGGCGTCGGCCGAGGGGATCTGGATCCAGGTTACCACCGACGTCGTCAATGTCCGGGAGACGCCGAACGGCGTCATCATCGGGCAGGCCTCGAATGGCCAGTCATTCGAGGTGGTCGGGGGACCGACGCCGGACAACTGGTACAAGATCGATTACTACGGAGTTCACGGGTTTGTCTTCGGCGACTACATCGGTGCCGGCGGGACGGGAACCGACGACGGTTCGACGGCAACGGCCTGGACGGCGGCGACCGCTCCAGACAGCGCTGGACGCTGGGTGGACGTCGACCGGAGCTCCGGCGTCGTGACGCTCTATGAGGGCAACGCCGTGATGCTGTCCGTCTGGGCGGCGATGAGCGCCGATCAGTCCGACAGCGGTTTCTGGGCGACGGCGAACGGGACGTACCATGTCTTCGCCAAGGAGGGCGACCTGCACTACACCTCCTACGGCCGGGCCTGGATCCGGGACTACGTCGCCTTCGACCCGGCCCGGGATAATGGCTTCCACTCGTACTCGCTCGAGAGCTGGGGGGCCTACGCCCACGGCTACAACGCTCCGACCGGCGGCTGCGTCGCCCTCGACCTCTGGGCCGCAGACTACCTGTTCAACTTCGTTTCGATCGGTACCCGGGTCGAGGTGCACTGGTAGCGTCGTCCCGCACCTGAACCGCAAACGTAATCCGCCCTGCTCTCTCCGGAGTGGGGCGTGTCGCGTTTGGGCCCAAAAGCTGCATGGTAGGCTTCCATCCATTGTCAGATCGCGGTCGCACGGAATCCTGTCCCCTCCTCGACGACCCCCATCGGAAAAGGCACCAATGCCGATCGCCCCGTCCAGCGCGAACCACGCCGATCAAGCCGACGACGAACTGGAAACGCCGGGAGCCGCGTCGGTCGCCCTCGAGATTCCTGTCGGATCGCCGGAGATGGTGCGGCCCGTTGGCCGTCCGAGTTCGCCCCCCGGCCCGCTCAGCGCCGCGGCGACGGCCGAGATCGACGCGTTCGGCGCCCAGTACCCGTTCGCCCTCGACGCCTTCCAGATCGACGCGATCGAGCACTTCCTGCGCGACGAATCCGTCCTGGTCGCGGCGCCAACCGGCAGCGGCAAGACCGTCGTCGGCGAGTTCGGGATCTATCACGCGATCAAGGGCACGGGACGCGTCTTCTACACGACGCCGATCAAGGCGCTCAGCAACCAGAAGTTCCGTGACCTTCGCGAGATCTACGGCAACGACGTCGGCCTCCTGACCGGCGACGTCTCCGAGAACCGCGATGCCCGCGTCCTCGTCATGACGACCGAGATCCTGCGCAACATGCTGCTCCAGACCCCGTGGGAAGTCGACGACGTCCGCTGCGTGATCTTCGACGAGATCCACTACCTCGCCGACCGCGATCGAGGCACGACCTGGGAGGAGGCGATCATCCTCTGCCCGGCGCACATCCAGTTCATCTGCCTGTCGGCGACGGTGAGCAACGCCGGCGAGATCGCTGACTGGATCTCGCACACGCACCGCCCGATCCGCCTCGTCACCCACCTCCGCCGGGCGGTTCCGCTGGCGCTGGAGTACTTCGTCGACGGCGAACTCGAGGTCGTCGTCGATCACCACGGCAAGCAGATCAACGACTTCTCGAAGCCGACGGGACGGACCAAGCAGGAGCGCCGGGTCCAGCGCCGGGGCGGCGACGCCGGCCCGAGCCGGACGCCACGCTTCAACCGCGAGCGGGATGAGCCCCAGCCGCGTGAGGTGATCGACACCCTCGCCGAGCAGAAGCGCCTGCCGGCGATCTACTTCCTGTTCAGCCGGAATGATTGCCAGAAGTACGCCGAGGGGCTGGCCGCCGCCCGGCCGTCGCTGGCGACGCCCGAGCAGGTCCTCCGGATCGACGAGATCGTCGCCAACCACCTGCGCGAACTCCGGCCCGAGGACTTCGCGCTGGAGCAGGTCAGGACGATCACCTACCTCGTCCGCAAGGGGATCGGATTCCACCACGCCGGGCTGCTCCCGATCCTCAAGCAACTGGTCGAGGTCCTGTTCGGGCGCGGCCTGATGCAGGTCGTCTTCGCGACGGATACCCTCGCGCTGGGCGTCAACATGCCCGCTCGGTCGGTCGTGATCGGCCGCCTCTCGAAGTGGGACGGCCGTCAGCGCCGGCTGCTGATCCCGAACGAGTTCCAGCAGATGGCCGGTCGGGCCGGGCGAAGGGGGATGGACCGGTTCGGGCACGTCGTCGTGCCGTTCTCGCCGTTCGTCCCGTTCCGCGAGATGCTGGAGATCGCGACCGGCCCGCTGCTGCCGGTCCGGTCCGCCTTCGCGATCCGCTACAACACCGTCCTCAACCTCTGGGACCCGCCCGAGGGCGAGCGGGTCCGGCAGCTCCTGCAGGAGAGTCTGGCCGAGTACCAGAGCAGCCAGCGCGTCCGGCAGGTCGAGCGGGACCTGCTCGAGATCGGCGGCGACATCGTCGCGGCGCAGCAGGCGATGGATCCACCGTACGACGAGACCGAGCGGCTGCTGGGTGGCTACCGTGACCTGGTCGCCGGGCTGACCGAGGCGCAGGGCCGGCTCCGGACGGTGCAGCTCGACCTTGATGTCGCCACAAGCACTCAGCAGGACCGCCGGCCCTGGTCGGAACCGGGTCGCCATGTCCTCCGGCGCCTGCTTCGGCAGGAGGAGCCGGGGCTGGTCATGCATGAGCGGACGCGAGGCTGGGGCGTCTCGCTCGGCCGGGGGACGGCCGGTGGCGCCGGGCTGTTCCTGTTCGGCGACCGGATCGAGGTCGTCCCGGAGTACCGCGATATCGATTTCCTGCCGAACGATGCCCGGGTCGACCTGCCCGACGAGTTGATCGAGCCGCCCGAGGATATTCGCGACGCCACCGACCTCGTCCGCCGCGAGACGCTCGACGCGATCGCTGCCCAGATCGTCGCGCTCGACCTGCCGGACCTCGACGCCCGGCTCGCCGAGTACCAGCGGGACGAAGGCGCCCGGCTGGAGCGGCGGCGGGCGGACCTGGCGGCGCAGGTCGCGGCGCTCGACGACGAGGTCCGCGACCTGACCGAACTGCGCGACGACCACCCGGTCCACGACCGCCGGACCCGCAAGGGGCTTCAGGCCAACCTCGCCCAGGTCGACCGGCTGTTCCAGGAACAGGCGTCGTTTAGCGAATTGCTCCGCACCGAGCAGCGGGCCGAGGAGGCCCGGGTCCGCGGCGTGATCCGGGGCATCCGGGACGTCCTGCACCGTTTCGGCTACCTCGACCAGGGCTACCCGACCGGCAAGGCCGATATGCTGGCCGGCATCTTCGACAACGACGGCGTCATCCTCTGCGAGATGATCGTTCGGGGCTGGCTGGACGATCTGTTGCCGGAGGACCTGGCCGAGCTGTTCTCGTGGTACTGCTTCGACCGCGACTCCCGCTTCACGAACGGCTACACGCTCTCTCCGGCGATCGACCGGCTGCGGCTCCGGATCGACGCGCTGGAAGCGGACGTGCTCGAGGAGGAGCACGCCCACGACCTGTTCATCTCCGGCGGCCACAACACCGCCTTCTACGGCGCCGTCCGGGCCTGGTGCCTCGGCGCGACGATGGTCGAGATCGGCGAGACGATCGAGCTGAGCGAGGGCGACCTCGTCCTGACGTTCAACAAGACGATCGACCTGATGCGGCAGGTCCGGGACATGCTCCGCGATGTCGTCGACGACAGCCCGCTGATGCCGCTGCTCCGCCAGGCCGAGCGCCTGATGCGCCGCGGCATCGTCGAGCAGTCCCTCTCCCTCGGCTTCGCCCCGCAGGACCAGCCGGAGGTGCCGGTCGAGGGCGCCGTCGATGCCGAGATGACGCCGGCGGTTGATGCACCATGAATCGAACGGTGTGGATCGAATGCACGACATGACATCACGTCGTTGGTCGGTCTAGCCGGGACGCCCGTGGCGGCGAGCATCATCGCCCTGCGGGGCGATGGCCGCTGCGGCGGC